>NZ_CP102268.1:3627500-4227500 GCF_025148285.1 Marvinbryantia formatexigens DSM 14469
GGAAGCGTGTGTGCCATGCGTCAAGAAAAGCCGCTATTGTTCATGATGTACCCGTACCGTAAACCGACACAGGTGGATGGGGAGAGAATCCCAAGGCCGACGGAAGAAGCATTGTTAAGGAACTCGGCAAAATGACCCCGTAACTTCGGGAGAAGGGGTGCCTCTGTGAAGAGGCCGCAGAGAATTGGCCCAAGCAACTGTTTAGCAAAAACACAGGTCTGTGCAAAACCGTAAGGTGAAGTATACGGGCTGACGCCTGCCCGGTGCCGGAAGGTTAAGGGGAGAAGTTAGCGCAAGCGAAGCTTTGAACTTAAGCCCCGGTAAACGGCGGCCGTAACTATAACGGTCCTAAGGTAGCGAAATTCCTTGTCGGGTAAGTTCCGACCCGCACGAAAGGCGTAATGATTTGGGCGCTGTCTCGACAATGCATCCGGTGAAATTGAAGTACCAGTGAAGATGCTGGTTACCCGCGCCAGGACGGAAAGACCCCATGGAGCTTTACTCCAGTCTGGTACTGGGGTCCGGTACTGCACGTACAGGATAGGTGGGAGGCTGTGAAGCCGCGGCGCCAGCCGCAGCGGAGCCGCTGTTGGGATACCACCCCTGCAGTACTGGGCTTCTAACCAGCCGCCGTGAGCCGGCGGTGGGACAATGCCAGGCGGGGAGTTTGACTGGGGCGGTCGCCTCCGAAAGGGTATCGGAGGCGCCCGAAGGTTCCCTCAGGATGGTTGGAAACCATCCGCAGAGTGCAAAGGCAGAAGGGAGCTTGACTGCGACACCGACGGGTGGGGCAGGTACGAAAGTAGGGCTTAGTGATCCGGTGGCATAAAGTGGGATTGCCATCGCTCAACGGATAAAAGCTACCCTGGGGATAACAGGCTTATCACTCCCAAGAGTTCACATCGACGGAGTGGTTTGGCACCTCGATGTCGGCTCATCGCATCCTGGGGCTGTAGTAGGTCCCAAGGGTTGGGCTGTTCGCCCATTAAAGCGGTACGCGAGCTGGGTTCAGAACGTCGTGAGACAGTTCGGTCCCTATCCGGCGTGGGCGCAGGATATCTGAGAGGAGCTGTCCTCAGTACGAGAGGACCGGGATGGACTGACCTCTGGTGCACCGGTTGTCACGCCAGTGGCACGGCCGGGCAGCCAAGTCGGGAAGGGATAAACGCTGAAGGCATCTAAGCGTGAAGCCCCCCTCAAGATGAGATATCCCAGTGAAAACATAAGACCCCTTGAAGACGACGAGGTTGATAGGGCAGGGGTGGAAGTGCAGCAATGCACGGAGCTGGCTGTCACTAATAGGTCGAAAGCTTGACCAGGAAAGCCGAAAGGCGGAAGGTCCGGGTAAGAGAGAAGGATGGAGAGATTGTGGTTCCTGTGCGGTTTTGAAGGTACATGGAAAGAAACAGGGTATCAGAAAAAGGAAGATGGTCCTCGATAGCTCAATGGTAGAGCATTCGGCTGTTAACCGAAGGGTTGTTGGTTCGAGCCCAACTCGGGGAGTTAAACACCAGGTGTCAGCCGAAGGACACGGAGCTGTCATGTGGTGTTGTTTTTATAAATAAGGCTCCATGGTCAAGCGGTTAAGACATCGCCCTTTCACGGCGGTAACAGGGGTTCAAATCCCCTTGGAGTCATTTTAGTTGCCATACATCCGAAAGGAGTTGTGATGGCAGGTCCTGTAAGTGTTATGCCGATGTGGCTCAATTGGCAGAGCAGCTGATTTGTAATCAGCAGGTTATCGGTTCGAGTCCGATCATCGGCTCTTTGGACCTTTAGCTCAGTTGGTTAGAGCAACCGGCTCATAACCGGTCGGTCCTGGGTTCGAGTCCCCGAAGGTCCATTTAACAAAATAAAAAGATTTGGCCCAGTGGCTCAGTTGGTTAGAGCGTCGCCCTGTCACGGCGAAGGTCGTCGGTTCGAGTCCGATCTGGGTCGTTTGCATATATGTTATATATGCGAGAAGATATGGGATCTTAGCTCAGCTGGGAGAGCATCTGCCTTACAAGCAGAGGGTCATAGGTTCGAGCCCTATAGGTCCCATTTTCTACAGTTAAATATTCTGCAGCGGTCGTCAGAAGAATGTTGGGCATATAGCTGCAGAAAAATAATGATTTTGCGGGTATGGTGGAATAGGCAGACACAAGAGACTTAAAATCTCTCGGGGGCAACTCCGTGCCGGTTCAAGTCCGGCTACCCGCACTAAAAAACGTCCATTGGACGTTTTTGTCGTGTGCCAGGCAACGAAAAAAGCTTTGTAACCGGAGGGATTTACAAAGCTTTTTATCATATACAGGGAAGAAGAGGGAGCTTTTATGAAGCTGCATCTGCAAAAGAAACTGATTAATCTGACAACCTTTTATTATCTGCTGATACTGGAGAGGGATTTTTCCAAAAATCCGCGGAAACGAAAAAAGAAGCAGAATGAGAATGTGCACAGGCTGATGAAGGCGGCATATGAAATTCCGTTTTACCGGAAACGGTTTGAGGAGCATCACCTCACAACGGAGGACTTCCACTGTGCGGAGGATCTGGCTAAATTCCCGGTGCTCACAAAGGCGGAGCTGCGGGAATGGATGAAGGAATTATATGAAGCGAATCCTGGAAAAAGGGATAGCTGGGATGCTACCAGCACAAGCGGTTCCACCGGCGTTCCGCTTACCCTCTATCAGTCGCAGCGGGAACATGCCTGCGCAAATGCAAGCTGGATACGCATTCTGATGAGCTTTGGCTATAAACCCTTTACCGGGAAAATGGTATCTTTTGAGTCAAGCTATCGCGCAGAGAAGAAAAAGAAGGACTCTGTTCTGCAGAATCTCGGTATTCTGCGCCGGCGGATTATTTCCGAAAAACGCTGTGTGGGCGACGGGACTGCCGATGTCATCCGTGAGTTGAATGAGTATGCCCCGGATCTGATCTGTCTGCGCAAAAACTGCATTGTCCGCATTGCGCTGTATGCACAGCAGCATAAGCTGAAGGTGCAAAAGCCGAAGTGGTATATTCCTGTCAGCGAGATGGTCGATGAGGTGACGCGGCAGATTCTTGAGAAAACCTTTGGTCCGGGGCTGGTAGACTGCTATGGAAGCGATGAGACGGGCAGCTGCCTGGTAAAGCGTCCTGGAAAAGATTACTACGATTTATGCTGCGATACGCATGTGGTCAACATCTATGACAGTGAGAACCACCTGGCGGATGACGGACGGATGATCTTAACACCGCTTTATAAGACCGATTTTCCGTTGATCAATTACGATATCGGAGACACGGCATCCTCCTATATGAAGGACGGCATCCGCTATGTTACGACGATCCACGGGCGTCTGAACGATATGGTAAAGCATGAAAACGGGGAGGATACCTCTGTCCTGGAGCTGCGAAAGATTCCAAACGGGATTACCGGAATCGCCCAGTTCCGCTATGTGCAGGAGACTTACCATGATCTGCGTGTCGAGCTGGTGCGTGATCCGCAGGATAAGACGCACAGCCGGGAGGAAATAGCCGGCTTTTTCCGCAGCCGTCTGAAAGAGCTCTTTGGGGATGAATTCCGCATAGAGGTGATCTGGCTGGACGTTATCCCGCCGGATCCAAACGGAAAGCTGCGGTGTTTCGTCTGCAATGTAAAATAAGTGTAATAAAAGTAATGGAAATACCCCGTATCCGCCGCCAGCCGGAGAATATCTTCCGGCTGACAGATGGTACGGGGTATTTTTACAGGAACCAGGTATTATGCCTCTGCCTTTGTCAGCAGCATCATGATCTCATTGCTGCGCGCGATGAATTTTGTCATCGCATCCGGTGAGAGCGGAGCATGGCTGAGCATCGCGAGGTCGTAAAGCTGTTCGCACATCATCGGAACATGCTCTGAATCTTTGTTATTCAGGATGTACTGTACCAGTGCGTTGTTTGCATTTAATACCAGCGTCTCCGAACCGCCGAACATATCCGGGTCCATGCCGTACATATTGTACATCTTCATCATTTCCTGCATACGGCGTGTTTCCTCGGAGAGCGTAATCATGGAAGAAACATTTTCATTTTTCAGCTTTTCCACCTTTACCTCCAGCTTGTCTTTGCCAAGCGCCTTGCGGAAAATATCGGTAAGCGTATCCGTGGTTTCCTTCAGCTCCTCCTCAGAGGTCTCCTCCTTAAAGGAATCGGTTACGTCGGCATCGATACGCTGGAAATGCACGTTCTCTTTTTTCTGCTCCACATGCGTGATAAACGGAGAATCAATATTGTGCTTCAGAATCGCGGCATCCAGCCCCGCTTCCTTAAACATGTTGATATACTGGCTCTGCTGTACCTCATCTGTTACATAATAAAGTGTTGTCTTTGGCGGCTCTTTCTCTTCGTCATCGGCGGAAGCGTCGTCTTTTTCCGCACTGGAATCAGCGGATGTGTCAGCACTGTCTTCTGCACTGGCATCAGCGGCCTTTTCAGCATCGCTTTCCGTTGCGGTATCCGCTGCGTTTTCATCAGCCGCACTGTCTTCTGCCTTCTGGTTTTCTTTGATAAAATCGTCCAGTGTGAGATATTTGCCGTCCAGGTTCTTAACCAGGATATAATCCATCATACGGTCGCTGAACTTGCTGTCCTTCAGACAGCCATATTTGATAAACGGACTGATATCGTCCCAGTATTTTTCGTAGCTCTCGCGGTCTGTCTTGCACATGCCGCTCAGCTTGTCCGCAACCTTCTTGCTGATGTAATCAGAAATCTTCTTGACAAAACCGTCATTCTGCAGCGCGCTTCTGGAAACATTCAGCGGCAGGTCCGGGCAGTCGATAACACCCTTTAAGAGCATCAGAAACTCCGGAATGACTTCCTTGATGTTGTCAGCGATAAATACCTGGTTGTTATACAGCTTGATGGTTCCCTCTATGGAGTCGTATTCCGTGTTAATCTTCGGGAAATAAAGGATTCCTTTCAGATTGAACGGATAGTCCATGTTCAGATGGATCCAGAACAGCGGCTCCTTATAGTCCATAAATACCTTGCGGTAAAATTCCAGATACTCCTCCTTTGTACACTCATTCGGGTGCTTTGTCCAGAGCGGGGTAGTATCGCTGATGGAGACCGGACGTTTTTTAATCTTTACCTTTTCCTGGGCGGGGGAGACCTCTACGACCTCTTTCTCGCCGTTTTCATTTTCTTTTTCTTCTGTCTTTGCATCCTCGTGGATGTACTCGATTACCTCGTCATCCTCGCGCAGTTCCTCTTTCAGAATTGTCTCATACTGTGGTTCCGCGTCGGTATTCGTAAGGAAGATTTCAACCGGCATGAAGGAGCAGTATTTTTCCAGAACCTCGCGCACACGGTACTCGTTGGCAAATTCCAGACTTTCCTCGTTGAGGAACAGTGTGATCTCAGTACCGATGTCTGTCCGGCTGCCTTCACCGATGGTGTACTGTGTGCCGCCGTCGCACTCCCAGTGAACCGGAGCCGCTCCTTCTTTATAGGAGAGGGTGTCGATGTGCACCTCGTCGGCTACCATGAAAGCGGAATAGAAGCCGAGACCGAAATGACCGATAATTTCATCGCCGTTGGCGTTGTCCTTATATTTTTCCAGAAAGTCTGTTGCGCCGGAGAACGCAATCTGTGTGATATATTCTTCGACCTCGTCGGCTGTCATACCAAGACCGGTATCGATAAATTTCAGGGTTTTTTCCTTGGGATTTACAACGACGTCAATCTTGTTTTTGTAGCCGTCCGGGAATGTGAATTCGCCCATCAGAGCCAGTTTTTTCAGCTTTGTGATGGCATCGCATCCGTTGGAGACCAGCTCGCGCATAAAAATGTCGTGGTCGGAATACAGCCATTTTTTGATAATCGGGAATATGTTTTCGCTGTTAATAGAAAGATTGCCTGTTTTGCTCATATACTATCACCTCATCTAAAATTTGCAATTCTTTATGGAATTATGGATAGTATAATACCAGTCAGATAGAATGTCAAGAAAAAATTAGCACTCATTTTAGGTGAGTGCTAACAGAAAGCGATGTCCTGTTTTTGCAGGAATTTTCTGACCAGTCCGTCCCAGGTATGCTCCAGGGTTTTATCCAGCGTGAAGAACCGCAATGCGGAGCCGGTCGTGCAGGTCAGCGTCCCCTGGCAAAAATGCAGGTTCAGAAAAAGTCCGTCAATATCCGACGGATTGATTGCGAGCTGCGCCTGGGCGAGCAGCTTTTCGACATTTGCCGGGGAAAGGCGGAAAACGATTTTAAATTCCAGAGGCGTGTGTTTTCCACGGATAAGCTGCAGGCAAAAGGGACGCACCTGGCGCCAGAAGGACCAGGATTGCTGCGACAGCCCCTGTGTATCCAGCTCCTCCGAAGAATAGTAATCCTTCTGCAGGCTCCCATCAATATGGAAGGTATTAAATGTAACAAAAACGGCCTCCGATAACTGAAAGGCATCGAAGGAATCTCCCAGAAAAAGCTTATTCATAAAAGTCTTTACTTCTGTAATCTGCAGGGCAAGCATAAATATCCACCTCGTATCGGAAAAATCTGTGCGCGCAAGGGCAAAAGGCTGCCGGGGCGGCAGACCTGATTTGCGAAGCTCAGGCGTCACACCAATAGTATATAATAGAAAGTTTTAAATGGAAAGTAGAAAAAGCTTTTCAAATGGAAATATATGTGCTATGATGATGTAGTATTAAAAACTACGTTGCTTTTTTCAGGAGGTTTTGTTAGCATGAGCTATAAAGTGGTAATCGACAGTTGCGGAGAATTAACCGGTAACATGAAAAAGGACGGTCATTTTGAGAGTGTCCCGCTTACCATAAATGTGGATGATTTTGTAATTATAGATGATGAAACGTTCGACCAGGCGGATTTCCTGGCGCGCGTTGCGGCAAGTCCGGAGTGTCCGAAGTCCGCCTGTCCGTCACCGGAGGCATATAAAAATGCGTTCGACTGCGGAGCGGAGCACGTATATGCCGTCACGCTGTCTGCGGAGCTGAGCGGCTCCTACAACAGCGCGGTTCTCGGAAAGAATCTGTTCCTGGAGGAGCATCCGGATAAGAAGGCATATGTGTTTAATTCCTGCTCGGCGTCCATCGGAGAGACGCTGATTGGTCTGAAAATCCAGGAGTGCGAGGAAGCCGGGATGCCCTTCGAGGAAGTTGTAAAGACGGTGGAAGCCTACATCGCCAGGAAAAAGACGTATTTCGTTCTGGAAACACTGGAGACGCTGCGCAAGAACGGGCGTTTGAGTACAATGAAGGCGTTTCTGGCAACTGCCCTGAAGATTAAGCCGGTAATGCACGGCACACAGGAGGGCACCATCGAGCAGCTTGCGCAGGTGCGCGGAATCAACAAGGCGCTGGTAAAGATGGTGGAGATTCTGGTGCAGCAGGCGGAGCATACGGAAGAGCGGATTCTCGCCATTTCCCACTGCAACTGCCCGGAGCGGGCGCAGATGGTAAAGGATGCCATCCTGGAGAAAATTAAGGTAAAGGATACGATCGTGCTGGATACCCGCGGTATCAGCAGCATGTATGCAAGCGACGGCGGCGTCATCGTTGTATTATAAGAAAAAGATATCCTGATATTTTATAAAAAAAGACGTGTGTTTTTTGAAAAACTATGTTACACTAGTAAGCAGGATAAGCAGATGCTTACGAGAAAGAATGTAAGATAGAGGAGAATGGCATATGAGTCAGGCAAAGGTAGACCGCTATAAGCAGCAGAAGGCGAACCGTCAGAAAATCATGAAGAAAGAAAAAAGAGAGCGGATGCTCTGGAGGATTGGCGGTTATGTGGTACTGCTGGTTTTAGTGTGCTGGATTGGCGTTTCCGCCTACAACAGCTTCCACGTGGAGACAAGAAAATTCTACGATGCAGATACTACGGCTATCGATACGTATCTGAGTGATCTGACTGCGGCGGATGATACTGCAGAAGCGGCGGATGAGGATGTCGCAGCGGATGATACTGCAGAAGCGGCGGATGAGGATGTCGCAGCGGAGGACGCTGCAGAAGCGGCGGATGAGGATGTCGCGGCAGAGGATGCAGATGCGGCTGCGGAGGACGACGCATCAGCAGAGGAAGCAGACGCGGCGGCAGAGGCGGATACTGCGGCGGAGAGCGCTGCAGAGCAGGATACAGCGGAAGCTGCTACAGAATAAGAAAAAGCATATGCGCCCGGTTCTGCCGGGCGCGATTCTTTTTCTGTGGAGATTCCGGGAGGTGGCTTATGGAAATTATCAGCCGTACAGAAAATGATCAGGTGATAGTGACGCGCTGTCTGGGAACGGAGCAGCGCGTTGCTCTGCCGGAGCAGATAGACGGGCTGCCGGTGACAGCCCTGGAGGATTATGCGTTCTCTCCCGCAAAGCCCCAGGCGGATGAAGAAACGGCAATCTGCGGGGAAAAGCTGCTGGAGATACGACTTCCGCAGGAGATGCGCAGAATCGGCGGCTATGCATTTTATGGATGCCGGCGGCTGGAGCGCATGACGCTGTATCACCGGACGGAGGATATTGCGGGAGGAGCTTTTACCGGCTGCTACCGGCTGCGGGAGCTGTATGTGTATATGCAGGATGCCTGGGGATATTGTCTGAAGGATATTGTCAGCGAGCTGCGCCAGGAGCTGCGGGTAACGCTGGATTACGGGAACGGGAAAGCCGCCATGCTGCTGTTTCCGGAATATTATGAGGAAGCGGTGGAAAATACGCCGGCGCGGATTCTGGAAACGCATTTTCACGGCTCCGGCTATCATTACCGGCAGTGTTTCCGCGACGGGGAGCTGAATTTCCAGGAATATGACAGGTTATTCGGGGAAGCGGCGGCATGGGAGAGCGTTGATTTCTGTATCGAGCTGTGTCTGCTGAGGCTTCGGTACCCTTACCGGCTTTCGGAGGATGCCGGCGGAATCTACCAGGCATGGCTGATGGAGCACCGGAGAGAGGCGGCTTCGTGGTGTCTGGCATTTGAGCAACAGGAGGCGCTGGAATATCTCTGTACCTTTATCGACTGGAGCGCGCAGGAGCTGGAGGAGCTGATACGGGAGGCGAACGAAGGAAACCGTATGGAGAGCCAGAGCTTTCTGATGGATTATAAATACCGCAGCCGGAAGCGGAGCGTGCAGAGCTTTGAACTGTGACGTGCAGCATAAAGCGGTCACAAAAGCCGCAAAAGAAGCGGAATCACTCTGGTCGGTGCTAAACGGCCACCGGCACACAGCATCGCCAAATGCTCGTGCCCTGAAGGACTAGCCCTTGCAGGGCGTCGCAGGCACGGCACCTGGTTCATTGTTCGCGGGAATAAAACAGCTCCGGCGGCTGAAGGAACCGGCTGGGGAGAGGGGAGGAAAGCGTTTGCAGGATATCATGGAACGGGAGCAGGAATTCAGACGGCGTATGGAGAGCGCCGGAAGACATATTCTTGCGCAGGCAAGAGACGAGCTGTTTCTGCATATGCGTTTTCTGGACGTGGCGCTGTCTTCTTTTTCTTATGTGATGGACGGCAGTGTGGAGACGGTGGCGACAGACGGAAATTTTATTTATTACAATACAAGGTATCTGGGCGGAGAATTCAGCACAGAGCGGAAGCGGATTAACCGCATTTATCTTCATATGGTGCTGCACTGCCTGTTCGGGCATGTTTTCAGACAGCCGCAGGGAGCGCAGGAATACTGGGACCTGGCGTGCGATATCGCGATGGAATCCATCATTGATGACATGCAGATCCGCTGCGTAAAGCTGCCTGTTTCCTGGGAGCGGGAGAAGCTCTATAAGGAGCTGCGCCAGGAATTAAAGGTGCTGACGGCGGAGGGCATCTGTCATGTGCTGGAGGAGAAAAAGCCAGAGGAGGCGGAGCTTGCAAAATGGCGCCGGGAGTTCACGGTAGATGAACACAGCCGCTGGTGCCGCAGTCCGGAGCACCCCAGGGATGTGCAGACGCGGGACCGCTGGCAGGATATCCGGGAAAAAATGGAGATGGATATGGACACCTTTTCGAAGGAAGCTTCGGAGGAAAGCGGCGGACTGAAGGAGCAGCTGAAGGTGGTGCAGCGGGAGACAATGGACTACCGCACGTTCCTGAAAAAGTTTGCGGTGCTGAAGGAAGCCGTGCAGGTCGATACCGACCAGTTTGATTATGTATTTTACAGCTACGGGCTGTCGTTGTACGGCAATATGCCGCTGATAGAGCCGCAGGAGACGAAGGAGGTAAAGCGGATCGAGGAATTTGCCGTGGTGATCGATACGTCCATGTCCTGCTCCGGGGAGCTTGTGCGGGCGTTTCTGGAGGAGACTTATGCGATTCTGACAGAGCAGGAAACCTTCTTTCGCAGGATAAACCTCCATATTATCCAGTGCGATGAGCGTGTGCAGGCGGATACGAAAATATCCTCCGTGGAAGAGCTGGAGGAGTATATGGAGCACTTTGAAATCATTGGCAGCGGCGGCACGGATTTCCGGCCGGCATTTGCCTATGTGGAGCAGCTTATCCGGGAGCGGGAATTTACGAATTTAAAAGGACTGCTTTATTTTACGGACGGATTTGGCATCTATCCGAAGCGGATGCCGCCATTTGAGACGGCATTTCTGTTTGTGGAGGAGGAGCAGGCGGATACCGGCGTTCCGCCGTGGGCGATGAAGCTGGTGATCCGGCGGCAGGACCTTCAGAGGCACCGGAAAAAGGAATGAACGGTGCCTGCGGATACCGCGGGGACGTTAAAAAGAAAAAGTTGTGAGGACAGTTATGAATATTAAACGGGCAAAGGAAGAAATACGAAATTCCATTGAGGCGTATTTAAGCAGGGATGCATACGGAGAATACCGGATCCCGCCGGTGCGGCAGCGGCCTCTGCTGCTGATTGGACCGCCGGGAATCGGAAAAACACAGATCATGGAGCAGATCGCGCGCGAAAATAAGCTGGGGCTTGTCTCCTATACCATCACGCATCACACGCGGCAGAGCGCCATCGGGCTGCCCTTTATACGGGAAAAGGAGTTTGGCGGCAGGATGTATTCTGTGACAGAATATACCATGAGTGAAATCATCGCCTCTGTGTATGAGAAAATGGAGCAGACCGGATTAAAAGAGGGGATTCTCTTTATTGATGAGATTAACTGTGTGTCGGAGACGCTGGCGCCCGCCATGCTGCAGTTCCTGCAGTGCAAGACCTTCGGCAATCAGAAGGTACCGGAGGGCTGGGTGATCGTGGCGGCAGGCAACCCGCCGGAGTATAATAAATCGGTGCGCGAGTTTGACGTGGTGACACTGGACCGTATCAAGAAAATTGATGTGGAGGCAGATTTTTCTGTCTGGAAGGAGTATGCGTATGCAGCGGGGATCCACAACGCGATTATCTCGTATCTGGAGCTGAAAAAGGAAAATTTCTATAAGGTGGAGACGACGGTGGACGGCAAGCTGTTCGCCACTGCCCGCGGCTGGGAGGATCTGTCACAGCTTCTGCAGGTTTATGAATCGCTTGGCAGGACGGCGGACCGCGAGGTGATCTACCAGTATATCCAGCACTGGCGGATCGCTAAGGATTTTGCCAATTATCTGGAACTGTATAACAAATATAAAAAGGATTACCGCGTGCAGGAGATTCTGCAGGGGAGAATCAGCGATGAGGCGGTGGATAAAATCCGCCGGGCTTCCTTTGATGAAAAGCTCAGCGTAATCGGGCTGCTGCTGTCGGCGCTGCACGGGCTGTTTGCCGGGGCATATCAGATGGACCGGTATGTCACGGGACTCTTTGACAGGCTGAAGGAATATAAAAAGCTTCTGGGAGAAGATATGCAGAAGCTCTCCGGGGAGGAGGCGCAGAAACTTCTGGAGGCGGTTGTCCAGAAAGCTGCGCAGGAGCTGGAGCGCCGGAAACAGGCGGGGCATCTTACCAGGGAGGAAGCACATGTGCAGATGGAAACCGGGCAGACGCTGGAGCGCTATGTGGCTGCTCTGAAGGAGCAGAGGACAGAAAACGGGCAGCAGGCATTTGCAAAGATACGGGAGTTGTTTGCCGGGGAGCCGCCCAGGCGTGACGACGCGCTGCAGCAGGCGGACACGGCGCTGAATTACGTGTTTGATTTTCTGGAGCGCGCCTTTGGCGACAGCCAGGAAATGGTGGTGTTTATCACAGAAATGAACACGGATTATTACGCCGCATGGTTTGTGGATATCAATGGCTGTGACCGGTTTTATAAGTATAATAAAAGTCTGCTTTTCTCCGAGCGGCAGAAGGGAATCCTGCAGGAACTGGCGCAGATAGAGGATATGTTATAAAGAAGAAGCAGCCGGGGAATGCTTCTGGCTGATGTGTATTTCGGGGATACAAAGATAAAAAACGCGCTGTGAATGTATCGCATATGCGACGCATCCGCAGCGCGTTTTTGCAGGGAGACTTCCGGCTTCTTTGCATGTGCAGCGGGCCGGGCGTCATGCCTGTGTATTCATGCGGCGATTCCTGCCGGGTATTTACCTTAATACGGGTCGCCGACAATGTGTACGTTAATCAGGTTTGTTGTTCCCGACATGCCGAGCGGTACCCCGGCGGTAATCACAGTAATATCGCCGTCCTTCAGAAGACCGGCGGCAGTCGCTTCCTCCACGGAATGTTCAAACAGCTCGAAGGTATCCTGTTCCTCCTTTGTCTGGATCGGCACCACGCCCCAGCTGAGGTTGAGCTGGCGGCATACATGCGGATGCGTTGCGCAGCCGATAATCGGACATGCAGGACGGTACTTTGAAATCGTGTGGGCGGTGCCGCCGGATTTTGTGACGGTTACAATCGCCTGCGCCCGCAGATCGTGTGCGGTGGAGCAGGTGGCATAGGCAATCGCCTCTGTAATATTCTGCTGTCCGCTGCCGGTACTGATGTGATTGAAGCGGTTTACATAATCAATGTCCGCCTCCGTATGAAGCGCGATGCGCACCATCGTCTGCAGCGTTTCCACCGGATATTTTCCAGCGGCGGTCTCTCCGGAGAGCATGATAGCGCTGGTGCCGTCGTAAATGGCGTTTGCCACGTCCGTTGCCTCGGCTCTTGTGGGGCGCGGATGGGTAATCATGGAATCGAGCATCTGCGTGGCGGTGATGGAAACCTTGCCGGCCTGGATGGTCTTTTTAATCAGCTTTTTCTGGATTGCCGGAACGTCCTCCAGCGGGATTTCCACACCCATATCGCCGCGGGCAATCATGATGCCGTCGGCAACCTCCAGAATCTCGTCGATATTGTCGACCCCTTCTTTATTCTCAATTTTTGCGATAATCTGAATCGTATCACAGTTCTGTTCCTCCAGAATTTTGCGGATTTCCAGAATATCCTGTGCGGAACGTGTAAAGGATGCGGCGATAAAATCAAAGCCCATTTTGATGCCGAAAAGAATGTCGTCATGGTCTTTTTCACTGACGAACGGCATGGAGAGCGACACGTCAGGTACGTTTACGCCCTTGCGGTTGGAAACCGGACCGGAGTTGAGCACTTCGCAGATGATATCGGTATCTGTGACCTCTTTGATGGAAAGTCCGATCAGACCGTCGTCCAGCAGGATCATATTGCCGGCTTTGACATCCTTTACAAGATTGGCGTAGGTGATGGAAACGATGGAAGCGTCGCCCTCCACCTCCCGCGTGGTGAGCGTGAAGGTCTGTCCCTTCTGGAGCTGTACCTTTCCTTCTTTAAAGGTTTTCAGACGGATTTCCGGTCCCTTGGTGTCCAGCAGGGCGGCAACCGGAAGCTTTGCCTTGTTTCTTGCCTTTTTCAGCGCAACAAAACGCACGCGCTGTTCTTCATGCGTGCCGTGGGAAAAATTAAAACGCGCCACGTTCATACCGGAGTCGATCAGTGATTCCAGTACGCCGGGCTGGTCCGTGGATGGTCCGAGTGTACAGATGATTTTTGTTTTTCTCAGCATAGTCAGTTCTCTCCATTCGTTAAAATAAATTTGTAGATGATTTCTGCAACGGCATCATGATTGTTGTCATGCTCCGTTACGTAATTTCCGTGTGCGCGCATGGAAGCGTCTGCGTTTTTCATGATAGCGCTGATATGCGTCGCCTCCAGCATGGGAATATCGTTGTCGGCATCCCCCGCCGAGATTGTATTTTCCGGCGGAATATCAAACATATCGCAGAAAATCCGGACAGCGCTGCCCTTGGAGACGCCAACCGGCATATATTCCAGATAATTCGGACAGGAAAAGAAGCTGTCCGCCTTTCCTTCTGCCCAGCCTGCGAGGGATTTCTGAAAGTCGTGCAGTCTCTGCGGTTCGTCCAGATTAATGATAATCACCTTTTCCGGTTCCTCCGGCAGAGCCTGGCAGACATCCTCCACAATCAGATAATCCATCGTGGTAGCCGTCGTGTAGGAAAGCAGCTCGCGGGTATTGTGTGCGGAAAGCACGGCGCTGCGGGTGTAGGTATGCGCATACAGACCGGCTTTCTCCGCCGCTTCCAGAAGATAGCGGACAATGTCTTTTGCGAGTGTTTTCCGGTAAATGGGCTTTTGGTGACAGAGGTCATAAATGCAGGCGCCATTGTAGGTGATGGCATAGCAGCCCTCGGAAGTCAGCGACATTTTTTTCGCAAATTTCAGCGCGCTGATGGTGGCGCGTCCGCTGGTGATGACGATTTTATGTCCCTGGCGCAGCGCCTCGCGGATGGCCGCCATGTTTCCCGGCGTGATTTCCTTTTCATCATTAAGGAGCGTGCCGTCCAGGTCGAGAAATAAGATTTTTTTATCATGCATCATTGCTTTGTTCTCCTGCTTCGCAGATTTGTCAGAATATGATACGGGATACGTAAATTTCCCCGCCCCACGCCGAGGTCGATATGGGGCTTGTTGCTTCCGTGAAAGTCGGAACCGCCGGAAATCAGCAGACCGTGCCGCTTCGCAAGCTGCCGGACGAAGCTCTCATCGAAGGCGGAGTGCGTGGAGTAGATGGCTTCAATGCCAATCAGTCCCGCTTTTTTCAGGGAGGAGAGCAGAATGTCCATTTCTTCCTCCGAAAGACGGTAAAGCATCGGGTGCGCCAGGACGGGAATACCGCCCGTACTGGAAATCAGATGCACCGCCTGCACCGGGGTCACTTTTTCCCGCGGAACAAAACAGGGGCAGGCTTCTCCGATGTAGCGCTCAAATGCTTCCGGCATCTCCTTAACATAGCCGTGGTCCATAAGATAGCGCGCAAAGTGCGCCCGTGTCCACACGGCGTCCCCAAAAGCGGCTTCCATCTGCCCGTGGGAGATATCGATGCCGTTCTCCTGCATTTTTTTAATCATTTTTTCGTTGCGGATGTCGCGGGAATCCTGGAAGCGGGTGAGCTGGCTGCAGAAATCAGCGCTCCGGTAATCAATATCCAGTCCGACAATGTGAATATCTTTCCCCTTATATTCCGTGGAAAATTCAATCCCGGCAACAACTTCGAGAGCGGTGCCCTCTGCGGCGGCAAATGCTTCCGGGAGCCCGGCAACCGTGTCGTGGTCTGTCAGCGCAAAGGCTCTCAGCCCCTTCTCACAGGCATAAGAAACCAGCTCAGCGGGCGACATTGTGCCGTCCGAGCAATTAGAATGTACATGAAGATCTACCGTTTCCATCAAAGCGCCTCCCAATTCCATAAAGATGAATATTTATTAGTATACCGCAAATTACCATATCCTTGCAAGTGGTGGGAAGAAGATAAAATATTTTTTGCAATACCGGATGATTGCACATTAGTTTCCAATACCTACCGTATTTGGTAGGTGTTGTCGGATAATTAATGTTACAATTTTATATATATTTTGACATCGGATATCTGAAGATAAAGCTTAAAACAGGAGTATGCAAATGGAGAACGGGGAAAGTATCGCGAATCAGACACAGAGTGAGCTAGTGCAGGAGGAAGAAGCTGTTATTTTTCCGCTCTCCTGTAATCCGGATATAGAAGAAAGTACAGCCACACAGGTATTTTACAGACATCTGGAGAAGGCTTTTGCAGAACCAAGGATTCGGAACATTGCCATTACAGGTAGCTTTGGGGTAGGAAAAAGCAGTATGCTCCGATCTTTTGAGAAGCATTACCATGAAACATCTATTGCGCCGACGGATGTAAAACATAAATGGGGCATAAAAAAAGAGAAAATACAGAAGAATTTTCTGTATATATCACTGGGAAAGTTTTCAGAAAAAAAGAATGAGGACGAAAATGAGAACGAAAATGAGAACGAAAATGAAAATCAGATTGAACGTCGGATATTACTCCAGGTTTATGCAAGATTTCGACAGAAGGATCTGCCATCCGGCAGCTTTCGGTTGATATCGGAAAATATAAAACATCCCAAAATAACAGGGGCATTGGCAGGGGTTCTTGTTTTTGCCCTGCTTTTGCTGATATACCATGAGCCATTAGGAAATCTGGTGCTATGGACGATGAAAGGAATAGCATGGATAAGAATAGCCAAAATGTGGCTGCATCTTATTCTCTATCTTGCTGTAATGGCGGCTGTGGCAGCTTTATGTGGAATGGGCTTATACCGCCTGCTGCCCAGATTACAGCTAATGAGAATATCTTTAAAAGCAGAACAGGCGGAATTAGATTTGGAGAAGCAGGCATGTACTGATTATTTAGATTTGTACAGCATGGAACTGGTATATTGTCTGGAAAGAATAGCGGATCAGATCGATAGGACAGTGATTTTTGAGGATATAGATCGCTTCCAACCGGAAAAGTGTATTGAAATTTTTACACGGCTGCGTGAAATTAATTATCTGGTCAATCTGCGTCTGGATAAACAAAACTATATTCGTTTTGTATTTGTCATAAACGATGACGTTGTCAGTGGCATGGAGCATGCGAAATTTTTTGATTATATTCTGCCGGTTATTCCATCAATCAATAAGAAAACTTCAGAGATTATCTTTACAGACAATTTGCGAAAGGTAAACAAATCTATTGCAGGCTTTTTGAAAAATATCGGGCAAGAGCATTGTGCAGAACATCTTTCAAGATTAGACCAGTATGATACAACCGGAATCGTTCATTGTATTGCGCCGTATATAAAAGATTTTCGGCTGCAGTATGCTATTTTAAATGATTATGGATTGATGGCAGAACAGTATTTTCTGAATAACAGCAGGGGAGCAGAGCGTGACGATGCAGAACAGATCCTTGCTTTTGCTGTTTATAAGAATATATGGCCGGAAGACTACAGGAAGTTCTGGCAGGGGGAAAACAATATCCTCTTTGAAGAGGTTAAGAATGAGGGAAAAGATGATAAAGACAAAAGAAAAAAGGATGAGTTTTCCGGTCTGAGGGATATTCTTGTAGGTGGAGAGAATCCGTTTCTGAATATCCGAAGTCTATATTATGTGGGATTCAGCGAAGATAATATGATAGAAAGGCACGGAAATATTTGGTATGGAGAATACGAGATAACGGAGAAAATCAGACTGATAGAGGAAATACAGAAAGAAGACAGAAGAATTATCGATGAGCTGCGTGAATTCTGTGCATCTGAGAAACTGACAGACAGCGGCGATGAACGGCAGATCCTTGTATCAGCAATTAGGTGTATGCTCCGGTGTGAGGTAAAAGAAACGAAATGGTTCTTTGCAAAGCGTGATATAATCATGTGCCTTGAGGTGCTTTCGGAGCTGGAAGAAACGGAATATATAACATTTCTGTCATGGGCGAAAGAAGAAGCGTGGGCAAAGGATGCGGACAGAGATGGAATATTCAATGTATATAAGTGTTGCTGCGACATGGAAAATCTAATATACCGTCAGGATTTATCTATGAAGATGGTAGATGTTTTTTGCCAGGGAGTAAATGACGAAGAGCGGTATAGTAACAAGATCCTTCATGTTGAAGGTAACAGAGTTGATCTGGGAGAGAAAATAAGTAAAACTCATAAGTGCTAAACAGATTAGAAACGGATTCGGTCTGTAAAGAGAGAACAAAAGAAAGGAGATGTGCAGTATTTGTATGTTGTTGAAATATTAGAAATGGATAGTGTACAGCTCCGGTTTTCGTGCAGTGAAAAAGAGGCAGAGGGAGAAAGCATTGAACAGGCACTCAGTGAATTTTTTTCAAATTATGAGAGTGGTATACATGTAGCGGTCATCTGCCTGCAAACAGATGACGCCGTTGAACATTGGTTGTCCCAGAACGAAGTGCTGGAAGACTGGGATGATGGAGGAAGCGTTGCAGTAAAAGATCCATCGAATCCTACTAAGGAAAGAAAATTCATATATATTTGTGTGAAGAATGGAACAACGACGGCCAGTGAGTTGGTAGATGCTCTGAAAAAGATTGAGAGCATTTGTAGTTCTTATTTAGCAGGAAGAGAATGCTTTGGGTTGGTTAGCTGTATGGCTGGAATTGCATCGGCGATAGATGATATCCGGAAAATATTCACTGCTGATTATGCGCAAAAGTTATCGGATTCTCTGACAATCAATAGTGAGGATGTACCGGAAATACGAATACTGGTCTTTCTTCCGCAAGAGTGTTACGAAACGTTTAAAAATGAGGAATGCTATTTCCCGAAACAATTAGAATATGTTGTAAATGCAGCAACCTTTAGGCAAGTAGTGGAAGAAAGGAACACGCTGGAAAAGACATTAAATGAAAAAGACAGGGAAATTGAAGAACTAAAAGAAGAATTAGATAAAAAGGAGCAAGAAATAAAAAATACAAACGATGTAATTATGGAAGTAATGAATTATGTTAACAACACGAAAGAATTGTTAGAAAAAATCGAAAGAAAATTATCTTCAAGGGATAAAGAAAAGGCAACAAATATTCGTGAAGCTGCAAACGGTGGGGCAGAAAGACAGTCGAAGAGTAAAGCGGATATAGAAAAAGATGAAGAACGTCATGATTATGAACCGGAAAATCTGCCTAAGGCAGAAGCAAGAGAAGGACAGCACTATAAGCATGGGGAGCGGGGAATGAAAGGAAATCCGCATGAAGAAAAAGGATCTTCCTATGATTCAAGTTTATACAGACAGGAGGATGATGTGAGATGAGCACCACAGAGGAATTACAGCGATATACAGGACAGCGTTCCACTAGATCCATTTATGGAAATTTTATAAATTCTATGAGCGGAGTTCATGGAGGCGGCAACAAGGGACGTCTGGAAGAAAAGGCTTCTTTTCGTCAGGGGCTGTCTGCCTATAACATAAGCCGTCAGGAAATAAAGGTAGGAACAAATAATAATTGGGATACCGAAAACTATGGCGGAGTGCCCTTAGATTATGACGCGAAAACCAATACGGTATATGTAGACGGATCAGACGCACATACACTGATTATAGGGGCGACCGGATCTAAGAAAAGCCGTCTGGCAGTCATACCGGCAGTTCATACAATTTCTGCTGCAGGTGAAAATATGATTATCTGTGATCCGAAAGGAGAAATTTATAACCGGACCGCCGGGCTGTTAGAGAAAAGAGGCTATAATGTTCATGCAATTAATTTGCGCGAACCGAAAAAAGGAGATGGCTGGAATTTGCTCTCTGTGCCGTATGAAATGTTTTTGGCAGGAGACTTGGATAAAGCCTGCGAATTTATTAATGATGCTACAATTAATTTGATGCCTATATGTTCTAAAGATCCGTATTGGGATTATTCGGCGCGTGACATGCTGTTTGGTTTGATACTACTGCTGTTTGAATTGTGTAAAGAAAAACACCAGCCGCCGGAACTGGTGAGCATGCAGAGTGTGATAAAACTGAAGGAGGCATTATTTTGTTCGGTGGATAATACAATAATCCAGGACACCAGTCTCTGGAATTTTGCCAAACGCTATTCATTGATCCGGACGAGGCTCAATGGAATTGTTATATGTCCGGAACGGACGCTGGCATGTATCATAAGTACATTCGACCAGCATATGTCCTGCTTTACCTTGCAGCCTCAGATCATTGATCTGCTGTCCAGCTCAACTTTTGATCTTCAAAGTATTGGTTTTGGCAAAGATGCGTTATATTTGATTATGCCGGATGAAAAATCTACATATCATAAAGTAATTACTATTTTTATTAAACAAATATATGAGCTTCTAATTGATAACGCATTTAAGAGGACATCAGAGAACCGTTATCCAGTGAGGATCAATTTTATATTGGATGAATTTTCCTCTTTACCCGCTATATCGGATTTCCCGCAGATGATTGCTGCATCGCGGAGCAGAAATATACGATTTACACTGGTTGTCCAGTCAAAACATCAACTGAGACAGAGATATGACGAAGAGACAGCGACAATTATGTCTAACTGTGTTAACTGGATCTTTCTAACCTCAAGGGAGTTGGAACTTTTAAGAGAAATCAGTGAATTGAGTGGCATGACGGGATCCGGTTATGAAAATGTAATCAGTGTCTCAAGATTACAACATCTGGATAAGGATGCAGGAGAATGTCTGGTTTTTCATGGACGCAAATATCCATATCTTGCGATGCTGCCGGATATTGATGTATATGATGGAAAAGAATATACAATTCGTGAGATGAAGGAGCGAAAAAATAGCAAGATAGGATGGAAGGGGTACGAAAAACGTGATTTTTTTGAGCGGCTGGTGGAATTGAATATTGAGGGAAGATAGTAGCTGGGTTATTATATTTTGCAGATGAATAGGAGTGTTATTATGGATAATGAGAAGAAAAATTCATTTTATGGAATTACCGATATCGGGCAGGCAGAGGAACTATTAAATTTATTCCGAAGAGATCATCCGAATGATATCGTAGGAGCAGAAAATATGCTGCAGGAGCTTTTGGAAGTTCTGCTTGCACCAGAGACAAAATTAACAGGAACGGCAACAGATTTTCATAATTTTTCGGTTTCTATTACAAGGATTACGAACGACAACCGGAATGCTCTGGCAATCGTGAAAGAGGGATTAAAAATACATGCCTGTGATACCGATCTGCTGGCTGATGCGCTTAGATATGGATATAATTGCGGAGAAAAAGAAGAATGTGAGACATTGTATAAAAGATTGCAGTCTATTGATAAATCAAGCTGGACATGGAGAGCTTTTTCTTTTTCGATTGATTATTTGATTGGAATTTATAGTTCAGATAGAGTACATAGTTTTTCGGTAGAGGATATTCTGAAATTAGCACAGGAATATAAGGAGAATCAGCCGGATGAAGAGGATGCGTGGCTGAGCGAACAGGAAATATATGCCAAAACGAATCAGCCGGAAAAGGGAATCAAGGTACTGGAGGAGGCTATGGAAAAATTCAGTTCCTGTCCCAGATGCTGGTTACGATATGCAGATATTATGATGGATAAAGGGGAATATGAAAAGGCAGAGCCGGTCATTAAGAAAATGCGCAGGGACCCCAAAACCAGTGAAGCTATTAATTCGTCCTATATGTTTTATCTGGATGGACTTTGCAAGATGCGAAGACTGATAAATTCGGATGAATACGATGAGGGAGAAGTTGATCCGAAAGAGGTGCTGCGAGTGTATAAAGCATTCCAGTTATCGCTTGCCTCACCTGGGCTGCGGGAAAACACGAAACGGAATATAGAGGAACAGATTAATCGTCTGTCCACAGAGACAGATATTGAGTATCCACAGGAATGGAGAGTATAATTTGTAATTTCCAGTCATGTAAACAATATGAGGGATGAATGTTGTTTATGGTTGAATAGTTACGATGTTTTTTGTTAGTTTTCTGGCTATTGTCAGAACAAAACACATATGGTATTATGAAATTAAAACGGGCGGGATATTTTATGTAGATTTTTTAGGCGGATAAAGTGAAATAGATAAATTTGGAAAGAAGGTGTATTCCTAAGATGACAATGGAGGAAGTGTGGGGACAGATGATTGCATATCAGGGGTACACCTTTTATACATGCAAAGGGCTTGATTTCACTTATACGGTAAAAGGAAACGAAATTTTCTTCAGCAGAAAAGAAAAAAGCGTTACGCGGGCGTCTGTGGAAATCGGCTGGAGAAAGGCAATGGAACTGGATGGAAAGGTTTCCGGACCGAAAAAGCTGGTCTGTCATGGGAGCTCCTATCTGTATCCGGTATTTGCATATCTGGGTCTGATAGAGGCAGAAAATCTGAAAAAACCAGTGAAAAATCTTGCTTGAAAAAAATTGCTGAAGTGAAAAGTTTATTTCCATTTTGAAAAACGGAAAAATAAAAGTGGCAATTACTCTTACAAAAATGAGTGATTGCTGCTTTTTCTGTTTATTAAAGTAGAAATAAGTGCTACACTAAAGCAAGAAAGCAGCAGGCTGCTGGGAGAAGAAAGCTCTTTTTGGGCATGACAAAAAAGCGGACGTTAGTCGTTATTTTTAAGGGTGTAGGACTAAATTCCACTTGCTGTGGACGATATTTACCTTCTTTGACAGTCGCCTGTTGTTTTTGATTAAACAGTTTTCATTACTTATTTCTTTGCTTGAGCAAGTATGGCTTTAAAGTGACCTGATCTTTTTCAACCGGGTGGATGCCGAAAGCCAGTAGTTTTTCATACAGATCCGGATACAGAAATTCAGCCAGTTCCAGCGGGCTTTTATTGCCAGGCACTCCGCAAGGAGAAGAGTTCACATGGCAGAGAACCAAATTCAGATCAGACTGGCAAGTCAACCCAAGCCCATCAGATCCGTTCCTTTGGGAAGGATGTAACGCAGTTCTATATGCTTGTTTTCCAATGTACCCTTTTGCCCTGATTGCATAGGGTCACAGTAAAATACCCTTGTGCGCCTTGTGCCATCAGAGGAGGTCTCCATAGCTTCGGCCGCCGGAAACTCTGTCCCCCGGTCGGTCAGTAAGACATGGACATATTTGCGGAATACTTCTGTGCCCAGAATGGATTCCAGAATGTCGACGCCTTCTTTCATAGAAGCAGAGGTTTTCGTATCGCGGTATAAAGCGAGAAGAATACCGGCTCTTACAAATTTAAATGTCTGAAGGAAGGGCCGTTTGTCTCGTCGTTGTAGACCGTATCCATCTGAGTGATAAAGACCTCAGGATAATCCGAGAGATACGCTTGATAATCCTTATAGGTTCTGCCTTTGAGGTAGTTCCTGTCAGTACGTTTCTTATAGTTTTTTGCCTTTTTCCTGGGCAGTTTACGGGATACCTGGCGCCGCAGGTCAAGGGCAGTGATTCCTGCAATCTCATGAAAAATACCGTTTTCGATATAGTTGTAAAGAGTTTTTTCCGAAATGCCGAGTTCAGGATGGTTCGTAATGATCTGATAGGGGGACTGGCCTTGTTTTAAGAGAGGAGCAATCACATCGGCCATTTGTTTCGCCTCTTGTACGGTAAGGTTGACACCTTCCCTGGAATCGATCAAGGTAGTACGGTAATCCATATGGGCATCTTCCGGACAGTATTGGTATTTATCAAAACGGCAGTGAGACCAGTTGGAACAGCCATTGCAGGCACCGGGAGAGCGGTCGCGTCTGGAACAATGGAAAGGAGTGTAGTCCGGGCAGTCAGGGGAACACTGGCGTCCAAACACACATTTTTTATAATGACTGCATTCTAAAGGCATCTTACACTTATAGGTAAGAGACCTGTGGAGTTTGATCTCCTTACCGACGGTAGATTTGTCCTTACCAATGGTCTGGGCAATGGCAGTTTTAGGTAATGCCGGCGAGAATGATACGCCGTTTCTCTAAAGTCAAATGCGAAAAAGAGTTTTGTGTTTTCATAATAGGCACCAACCTTTCCGGCGACTGCCTAATATACAAGTGTAAGACTAAATGCAACATTTGTGGAAGTGGAAATGAGTGAAAGACTAAAATCTACTTTTGCCTATTCAAAGTGGAAATAAACTTTTCACTTCAGTCTTGAAAAAAATTTTAAAAAAATTGAAAAAAGTACTTGCATTTTAGAAAAAAGTGTTGTAGTATATTGAAGTACGGTTCGTTGGTCAAGCGGTTAAGACGCCGCCCTCTCACGGCGGAAACAGGGGTTCGATTCCCCTACGAACTGCTTTCAGAAGCTTTACAAATCCTGTATTAAAGTGGATTTGCAGAGCTTTTTTATTTTCCCTTCAAAAGATTCCCCGCTAAAAAACGGAAAGATAATCAAAAAGAGAATCTGCATATTTTGAAATATTTTCCAAAACCATGTCAGCCATTTACAGAAAGCCCGCGGCCCGCTGCCGCAATATGACTCCGTGCCGCCCGACTTTTCTGCTCGTTGCCGTAATATGGCTCCCGCTGCCCGGATTCCACGCCTTAGGAAGCGATATAACGCATCTCCACCGTCCGGTTTTATCGCCTGCGCATCACCTTATTTCCCCGTCTGCGGCAGCAGGATGGTAAATACTGCGCCTCCTTCCGGGGCGTCTGTGACAGTCAGCGTCCCCTTATGCAGCAGGACAATTTCTTTTGCGATGCATAAGCCCAGACCGAAGTGACCGCGGTTGCTGCGGGCATCGTCCGCGCGGTAGAAGCGGTCGAATATTTTTTCTTTCTGGTCGTCGGGAATGCCGGGACCGTTATCCGCAACGGAAATGGTAAAATATTTGTCGGCGGTGCCGGCGCTAAGGCAGACGGTACCGCCGGGCGGCGTATAAGAAAAGGCGTTGTCTATAAGGATGGAGAGCGTCTGCCCGATTCTTTCTTTGTCGCAGAAGCAGGGGGCGAGGGCATCCTCCGGCAGATGAATCTGCAGATGCAGCTTCTTTTCACGCGCCGTCGGTTCATATTTCTCATATGTTTCCAGAAGCAGGGTGTCCAGCTCAGTCATACCGGGACGGATGCTCCAGGTCTTATTGTCGGAGCTGGCGAGCAGCAGCATATCTTCAATGAGGCGCGCCATCCGCTGTCCTTCCGATTCGATGGAATCAAAGAAGCGCGGCTGCTCATCGGGAGAGGCGGTGCGGGCGGCGGAGAGCGCGGACAGCATAACGGTCAGCGGGGAGCGCAGCTCGTGTGAGGCGGAGGCAATAAATTCAACCTGCCGGCGGCGGCTGTTTTCAATCGGACGCAGCATACGCGCAACAAAGAACCAGGCAAGCACCGTGAGGATGATCCATGCGACTGCGGAGCCGGCGCCGAAAAACAGACGCTGCTGCCAGAGCTGTGCGGCAGGCAGCGACGCCGGGCACAGGATAACAATATCGAAATAGCCGCTCCCCCGCGGCATCAGCGACGCCATCACAAAATACTCTTTGCCGCTGTCGTCTGTCACGGAGAATGCCTCATACCGGTAAAGGACGCTGGAGCTGCGGAAGGTTTCCGGGTCCAGACCATACTCCGAGACGGCGGTAGAGCGGGCCGTTTCCAGCAGCTCCCTGTTTAAATCATGCGCATGCAGCGTGCTGTAAAGCAGCGGGGCGCCGTTATCCAGAATATCAATCATAATGCCGTAATTATGCTCCATCTGGGAAAGCCAGGTGTGTGAGAGAAGCCGCTGGTTATCAATGTAACTTAAAATACTGCTGGCATTGTTGCGGAAAACCGTTTCATTACGGCTGCGCATACTGTTTTCCGAAAAGGCGAGACAGAGGCAGGTCATAATCAGCAGAATCAGTCCCATGACCAGGGCAGAGAAAAAGGTAAGGCGAACTTGTACTTTTTTAAACATCGGTATCCTCCAGACGGTAGCCCACGCCGCGCACAGACTTAATGCTAAGGCTGCTTTTCAGGGATTTGAGCCTGCGGCGCAGAAAATAAATGTAATTGTCAAGGTTTCCATCTTCAATTTCCGCATCCGGTCCCCAGACCCTTGTCAGAATCAGCAGGCGGGGAAGCGTCTGGGCGGGATTGCGCAGAAACAGCTCCATCAGGTCGCCCTCGCGCCGGGAAAGAGAACAGGAAACATCGTACCGGGAGAGCGTTTTCTGGGCGCTGTCATAGGAGATGTCGCCGTAAGAGAGGATATGCTCGTCGGTCCAGACGAGCGGACGGCGCAGGGTGGAGCGGATGCGTGCGGTCAGCTCTTCAAAAGCGAAGGGCTTTACAATATAATCGTCTGCGCCCATGTCCAGTCCGGCTACCTTGTCCTGCAGGTCGCCGAGCGCTGTCAGCAGGATGACGGGCGTGCGCACGCCGGAAATGCGGGCGTTTTTCAGCACCGACAGACCATCCATGCCCGGAAGCATCCGGTCCAGCAGCACGCAGTCGTGCGCGCGTTCCTTCATAAGAAACAGTCCTTCTTCGCCGTCATGACAGACATCGACGGCGTAGCCCTGCTTTTCCAGCTGAAACTTCACAGACGCACACAATTTCTTATCATCTTCAATCATTAAAATCCGCATAAATGTTTTTCTCCTTCCACTGCTGCTTTCATTGATGTCCACTTGATTTAGTATAGCATGGAAATCTCTAAAGTATTTCTAAAAAGTTTTCCGGTTTTTAGAGGATATTTAGAAAAAACTCTGCTAATCTTTTAGCGTGCACAAATATGACAGCAAAACGGAGGGAAAATTTATGAGACGAAACGGAAAAAGAAGGATTGCCGCGATTCTGGCGGCAGCGGTTCTGGCGGCAGGCGTGGCCGGCTGCGGGAATACGCAGGATACAACGGATACACAACAGAATACAGTGGCTGCCGGTGCAGAGAGCGCCGGGGCAGATACGCAGGATGATGCAGAGAGTGCCGGAACGGATGCACAGGATGGCGCGGCGGATACTGCGGCGGACAAAAATCAGACAGCGCAGAGCGTGGCTGCGGAGGGCAGTACGGCGATGGGACGCTATATGGAGAGTGAGATTGCGCTTCCGGAGGAAATACGGGCTATCTATGACCAGCAGGAGCTGGAGGACGGTACGCTCCGCGTGCTTTCCGGAGGAGATACGACGGCGGTCTGGGAATCCGGGGATGGCGGCGCCTCCTGGGAGAAAAAGCTGGTGCTGAATGAACTGGAGGGGCTGGAAGATAAATTTATCTCTGCAGCAAAATTTTCGCCGGACGGAAGTATATGCTGCGCCTTTTATAAGCTTGATGCAGAGGAAACTGCACAGGGCGGCGTGGGGGCTGCCGGAGAAGATGCAGAAGCAGCAGGCGGGGATGCGGAAAGCTCCGCGGAGGCTGCCGGGGAAAATGCAGAAGCAGCAGGCGGGGATGCAGAAAGCTCCGCGGACGACGGCGTGGAAGCGGCAGTTCCGGGCGGCGTGGAGGCTGCCGGAGAAGAGGGCGCAGAGGCGGCAGACGGCGGCATGGATACAGCGGATGCGGCGGATGACGGCATAGCCGCGGGCGGCGATGCGGGCGCAGATATGCCGGACTGCATGGCGAAGATTCTGCCGGACGGTACGCTGAAAATGATTCCCGTTAAGGCACCGTTTGTGGACAGCGGATTTGGCATTATGATTATGGAAATGTCTTATATGGAAACAGGAAAGATACTGGTGAACTGCGTTGGTCAGAACCAGCTGTATCTGCTGGACGATGAGAGCGGAGAGGTGCTTGCCACATATAATGAAGAGGATGAATATTGTTTTTATTTCAAGACTGGCGGCGGCAGGATTTTCCTGTTTGGCACAGACGGCGTAACGGTTCTGGATTATGCCACCGGGGAGGAAAGCGCGGCGGATGACGCCATTAAAGAGACGCTGGAGGACAACAGCTCCAATCTGGAGATAACAAGCAGTATGACCTATCCAGTGATTATGTGCAGCGGAAGCAGGGAGGGCACGCTGTATTTTGCAAATGAAGATGGAATATACCGCTACAGTGCGGGTGGATCCGTGGTGGAGCAGATTGCGGACGGAGAGCTGAATTCCCTTGGAAAGCCGAGCATTTCCCTGTGCAGCATGGCGGTTCTGAGCGACGGTTCCTTCCTGCTGTCTGTGCTGGACGAGACGGAGCCGAAGCTTCTGCACTTTGTGTATGATGAGAGTGTTCCGACGGTGCCGGATACGGAGCTGAAGGTGTATGCGCTGGAGGATAACGCGGAGGTGCAGCAGGCAATCTCCATGTTCCAGACGCAGAATCCCAAATACTATGTGAATCTGGAAATCGGCATGTCGGGCGATGACGCGGTGACAGCCTCTGACGCGCTCCGCACCCTGAATACCGAGATCATGGCGGGCAACGGTCCGGATGTGCTGATTCTGGACGGAATGCCGATGGATTCCTATATCGAAAAGGGTGTGCTGAAAGATATCAGCGGCATTTACAATGAAATCCTGCAAAGCGATGGTCTGCAGGAAAATATTGCCGGAACCTGGCAGCGGGACGGGGCTGTTTACGCGATTCCAAGCCGTTTCCGGGTGCCGGTGCTGATGGGAGATACGGACACCATCGCACAGATAGAAAATTTAGAAGACCTTGGAAGCGTGGCGGAGCAGCTTCGCGCAGAGGACGACGGAATCGAATCCATTGTGGAGGTTTTAAGCGCTTACTGGCTGCAGAAGGTCTTTTACGGGGTCTATTCCCCGACGTTGCTGGCGGACGACGGCACGCTGGATACAGAGGCACTGACCGGTTATCTGACAGAGCTGAATACGCTGTTTCATCTGAATCACTATACGGAGGAGGAAGTGGAGCACCGTATGGTGACGGAGAACGATGACCCGTATGATTTTTCGGATTATGTATCCGTGGAGGACTGGGCGGCGGAAAAGCTGAAGCTGCAGGTAATAAGCCTCTCCTCCGGCTATAATCTGGCGACGGTTACCAGCGTCTGCGCATCGATGGAAAATATGGATTACCGGCTGGCTCCGGTGGGGGATAAAAAAGTGTTCACCCCGGCAGTGATCGTGGGCGTATCCGCGAAGAGCAGCCAGACGGAGGGTGCGGAGGAATTTGTGAAATTCATGCTCTCGGAGGCGGCACAGTCCATCAACCAGGGCGGCGGCTTCCCGGTAAATAAAAAGGCGCTGGATACGGAGCTGTTTGCAGATAAGCTGGCAGATGGGCAGCTTTCGGAGGACGAGCGGAGTCTTGGAAGTTTCTATTCCACGACAATGGATGAAGAAACCGGCATTATATCAGAATTTTCGTTTGAAACTGTGGTGCCGGAGCAGGAGGTGGTCGACCGCTTTAAGGAGCTGGTTGACAGTCTGGATACGCCGTCCCTCACCGATGCGGTGATGGAGGAGCTGGTACAGGAGCAGGCGGGCAAGTGCATTACCGGAGAAGTGACCGTGGAGGAAGCAGTCAGCAGCATCAGCCAGAAAATGAATCTGTATCTGGCGGAGTAAGGTGATGCGCGCAAAGAAAGGCGCAGACACTGCAAAACGGCGGGGGCAGGGCAGGCATAAGACGCGCAGGCAGTGGGCGGGACTATTTTTCATCCTGCCCAGCCTGGCGGGAGTGTCGGCTTTTATCCTGCTGCCGTTTCTGGATGTGATACGCCGCTCGTTTACCGAGGTGATGACCGGGAAATTTGCCGGGCTGAAAAACTACCGGACAATTTTTTCAAACAGCGCTTTTTTGCAGGCGGCGGGAAACACACTGCGTTTTACGGCGGTCTGCATCCCGCTTCTGCTTATCTGCTCGCTTGCGGCGGCGGTGCTGCTTAAGCGGCAGAAACGCATTGGCAGATTCTTAAAGAGCATGTATCTGATGCCGATGGCGATTCCGGTGGCGTCGGTGGTGCTTTTGTGGAAGCTTCTGTTTGCGCAGGGCGGAATTTTAAACGGAATACTTTCCGCTTTCGGCGTGGCGGCGGTCGACTGGATGAACTCAGACTATGCGTTCGGGGTGCTGGTGTTCAGCTATATCTGGAAAAATCTCGGCTATGACGTGATCCTCTGGCTGGCGGGGCTTTCGGGAATCCCGGAGAGCATTTACGAGGCGGCGCGGGTGGACGGCGCCGGGGAGTGGCGCTGCTTTGTCAGCATTACCATGCCGAACCTGCTGCCGTCGCTCTATACCATCGCCGTGTTATCTTTCCTGAACTCCTTTAAGGTATTCCGGGAGGCGTATCTGGTGGCGGGCGATTATCCGCATGGGAGTATTTACATGATGCAGCATTTATTTAACAACTGGTTCCGGGAGCTGTCCATCGATAAAATGTCCGCGGGCGCGGTGGTCAATGCCGCGGTGATTCTGCTGCTGGTGCTTCTTCTGCAGCGCGCGTGGGAAAGGGAGTGAGAAGCGGATGAAAAATAAAATGATTCTGCTGCCGCTCATCCTGCTGGCGGTCATCTGCTGCTATCCGGTGTTTTTTCTGCTGACGGGGGCGCTGATGGACAGTGCGGAGCTGAAAGAGCGGCTGGGTCCGGTCCTGGGGAGCAGCGGGGGATTTGTGTCCTGGACGCTGCTGCCGCAGTATCCGACGATGCAGAATTACGTGGAGCTTCTGCTGGATACGCCGGAATTTTTTGTGATGTTCTGGAATTCGGTGAAGCTGACGGCGGGCGTGCTGGCAGGGCAGCTTCTGGTCGGCGTTCCGGCGGCGTGGGGCTTTGCAAGATTTGAATTTCCGCTCAGAAGATGGCTGTATATGCTGTACGTGATTCTGATGATGATGCCGTTCCAGGTGCGGATGCTCTCGGATTATCTGGTGCTGGATTCGCTGAACCTTCTGGATACGCATCTGGGAATCATTCTGCCGGCGGTGTTTTCCACCTTTCCGGTATTTATCATGTACCGCTTTTTCCGGAGCATCCCGGAGGCGGTCATCGAGTCAGCGAAGCTGGACGGGGCGGGCAGTCTGCAGATATTTGTATATATCGGGCTGCCGCTGGGCGCGGGCGGAATTGTATCCGCTCTGGTGCTGAATTTTCTGGAATACTGGAATCTGATTGAGCAGCCGCTGACATTTCTGAAGGATAAGACGCTGTGGCCGCTGTCGCTGTTTTTGCCGAATATCGGACTGGAGCAGGCGGGAATTGCGTTTACAAGCTCGGTCGTTACGCTGATTCCGTCGGTATTTGTTTTTCTGCTCGGACAGGATTATCTGGAGCAGGGAATCGCGGCGGCAGCGGTGAAGGAATAGAGGAGGGCAACATGAAAAAAAGAGTAATCGGGGCGTTTGCCGGATTTCTGGCTGTCATGCTGGTATTTACATTTTTATCAAGGGCGGCGGACAGTCTGAGTGTCGCCAGAGTGACCGTGCAGAAAGCGGAGCGCGGAAAAATCAACCATACGGTAACGGGCACCGGCAAGGTGACGCAGAACCGGGAACAGGCGGTCTCTACGCTGGCAGGGCAGACGGTAAAGAGCATTTACGTGGAAGAGGGACAGCAGGTGAAAAAGGGAGATGTGCTGTTCGAGATAGACCTGGTAAGCCTGAAGGAGCAGATTCTGGAGCAGAAGCAGGAAATGAAAAAGGCGGACCTGCAGTCGCAGGATGCGGCGAGCAGCCGGGCGGCGCAGGCTCAGAAGAACGCCATCAGCCAGAGCAGGGCGGCGGAGGATTACAGTGTGGCGGCGTCTAAGGGAAATACCGCCGTTTCGCGCGCCGCGGCGGAGCTGAAAAAGGCGAAGCAGAAGCTGGAGACGCTGAAGCAGAGCGACGATGGCCAGACGGGCGTCGATACGGTGGAGGAAATTCTGAAGCAGACCTGCGAGGATAAGCAGGAGGAATACGAGGAAGCGGTAGCCTATAAAGAAGAGCTGGAGGACGCCATCGACGAGACGGTAAAGAAGGCTCTGGCGGACCTGGCGGCGGGAACGAAGACGGCGGCGCGGATGACGGCGGAGACGGAAATCCACTTTTCCGGGGAGACAGGGCAGGCGGACGGCAAAAGTTTCGATGCTGCCGGAGCGCTGCACGCAGCGGAGACGGAAGATGCTTCTGTATTGTCCGCCTCAGAGTCGAAAGCTGCGCTGGCGTCGTCCATAGCGGAGACGGAAGCTCCGGCAGTTCTGTCTGCACAGGAGCCGGATAACGGAAATACGGCTGATTCCGGAAACGGACAGACGGAGGGCGTTGGTCAGATGGAAGCTTTTACAGGCGGACAGACGGGCGATGCTGCAGGTGGACAGACGGACGATGCTGCAGGTGGACAGACAGATATCTACGGCGATGGGCAGCAGGATACGGCGGATACTATGCAGCCGGTTACGCCGGATACCACACAGCCGGTTACGCCGGATGCCGGAATGTCATCCGCACCCGGCGCAGATGATGAAGACGGTGAGCAGATTATCGACGGGGAGACGGAAGGCGCAACAGAGGACCCCTGGCTGCTGGAGCAGCGCATCCGCCAGGAAAACCAGTATCTTCTGGATGCGGCGCAGGTGCAGATTGATATAAAGGAGCAGGAAAAAGCGGAGGCTGATGCGGCGCTCGCTTCTTATCAGCAGGAAAAAGCGGCAGGCACGCAGACCAGTGCGGAGGAGATGAAGGCACAGCTTGAGGAGGAAATCGAGGCGAAGCAGCAGGCGTATGAGGACGCGGTCACTTCGGCAAACGATAGCCTGCGCAGTGCGGGGAGGGCAATCGAGGATGCAAGTGCGCCGCAGGGGAGTGACAGCACCGGGGAGATTGACGCCATCACCCGTGAGCAGGAGGAGCTGAAGCTGGAAAAGCTGGAGACACTTCTGGAGGCGGAGGGAAAGGTGACGGCGCCGATTGACGCGACCGTCACAAAGATTAATCTGATGACCGGGGAAAAAACACCGGACGGCACGGCGATGCTTCTTTCTGACACGGAAGCCGGCAATAAGCTGGTGGTGCAGGTGGATGAGAGCCAGGAAAAATATATTGCCAAAGGGGACGACGCCCAGGTGAAGGCGAACAATAAAAACGGCGATACGCTGGAGAATCTGACGGTGGATTCTGTGCGCACCAACGAGGAGGATGCAGACCTTCTGGATGTGACGGTGCAGCTTCCGCAGGATTCGCTGGAGGCGGGCACATCGGCAACGCTGGAATCGACGCGCATTTCGGAGACGTATGACTGCTGTGTGCCGATACAGGCGCTTTACGAGGACAATGGCAGATACTATGTTTATGTGCTCTCGGAGAGCAGCACGGTGCTTGGGACAGAGCTGACGGTCACCCGTCTGGATGTGAATGTGCTGGATAAAAATGAGACGAATGCGGCGCTGCAGCCGGGAACGCTCGCGTCGGACCAGCAGGTAATCGTATCGTCGGATAAGTCGATTTCTGCGGGAAGCCGCGTGCGGCTGGTTGAGGAGTGATATGAAAAAGTATGTAAGAGGAGCCCTCCGGGCAGTCTGTCTGCTTGCCGTACTGTTTTTGTATGTGTCCGCGCAGCAGCAGGCGGAAAAGCTGGCGGCGTGCAATCGGACGGCGCTGATTCTGATGGAGCGCAGCCCGCTGACGGGCAGCCGCGTGGAGGAAATGCAGAAGGCGGAGGAAGAGCAGGAGCAGCCGCGTGAATTTACCGCCTGGAGCCAGAAAAACGGGGTGGAGATAAAAAATGAAAACCTTGCGCGCTCGCATACGGTGGCGGCGGTGGCGGTCTGCGGACGCTCGGATCTGGTTCTTGAAGGGACGGCGCGGCTGGACGGGGACGACCGGGAGGGCTGTCTGATCGATGAAAACACGGCGGAAAAGCTTTTCGGAAATACGAATGTAACCGGGCTGCCGGTGGAGATTGCGGGGGAGGAGAAGATTATCCGCGGCATTTTGTATGATGCGGAGGATACGGTGCTGTACGAAGCCGACAAAGAAGAGGAATTTCCTTATCTGACGGTGACGACAGACGGCAGCACATCTTATGAAAAGCTGCGGCAGGACTTTATGGCCCGTCACGCGCTGGAGGGAAGCTTTGTCCGCATGGACACGCTAGGAAGAATCCTGGGGCTGCTCGTTCTGCTGATCCCGCTGATCGTCGTCTGCCGCGCGGGAGGGCACTGCCTGCGGCAGGCGTGGGAATACCGACGGGAATGGGCGGGAGCGCTCCTGCTTGCGGCTGCGGTCCTCTGTATGGTGTGCTTTTGTGTGCTGGCGGTCGGGCAGATTCAGATTCCGGCGGACATGATTCCCACCAAATGGTCAGATTCTGGCTTCTGGTCTGATTTCGTGGAAAAAGAACGCCAGTCTCTGCTGCTTCTTCTGCTCACCGAAAAGCAGAAGCCGCTGCAGAGCTTCGTCGAGGGCTTCTATCTGGGGGCAGGGGAAAGCCTTACAGCGGTAATACTGGCGCTGAAAATCAAAATACTGTAGCACCGGAACGGGGTTTCGTGTTATATTGGATACATGAAAAATATTTATTTAATAGGCGGAACGATGGGCGTGGGAAAAACCGCCACCTGCCGGATTTTAAAAGAGAAGCTCCCGGACTGTGTTTTTCTTGACGGGGACTGGTGCTGGGACATGCATCCTTTCCGGGTGACGCCGGAAACCAGAAAAATGGTAATGGAGAATATCTGTTTTCTGCTGAATCAGTTTCTCTGTTGCAGTGCATATAAAAATATCATATTCTGCTGGGTGATGCATGAACAGGCAATCATTGACGGGATTCTGGGAAAAATTGAAACCGGGGATTGCCGGATACATACTATTTCGCTGGTGTGTGATGAGGAGGAACTAAGAAGGCGTCTGCGGAAGGATGTGGACGCCGGTATCCGGTCGGCGGATGTGATACAAAGAAGTATTGCAAGGCTTGAACTCTATGAAAAGCTGGATACCGAAAAGGTGGATGTTTCCAATATCACTGCAGAGCAGGCGGCGGAAAGGCTACTGCGGATAAAATAGAAAAATGATGGGATGGGCGTGGTGGAAAACAGATGGAAACAGCTATCCGGACAATGCAAAAGGATATCAGAAAGCTATCTCTGAAAGAAGGGGAAAATCAGACCGGGATACCCGGTGTGACGGTGTATTGTTTTGAAGAAGAAAAAATCCGGATGCCTTCTGTTGATAATCCATATTTGTATATCGTGCTCGACGGAATGCTCCGGCTGCATACGCCGTCCGGGATTATGGATTACATGGCGGGGCAGTATTCGGTATCCAGAATCGATACGCCGCTCATGGGAACAGTTTTAAAGTTTTCAGAGCAGCGGGATTTTCTGGCGATGTCTGTGGAATTTACCGTAAATGACGTCATAACAACTGTTTTGGGGCTGGATAATGATTTGACAGAAAAGATTATGAAGGAGCAGTTGGACCGGAACCGGATGGCGTTGTCGGATGAGGCGGTAATAGAGTCGGTTGATAAATTGTTTTCCGGAATTTACAGAGCGGTTCCGTCGGAATTTATGAGAAAAAATATTCTGCGGGAAATGATTTATGCTGTACTTTGCGGCTCCTGCGGCAGGCAATTTATACAAAGCGTCGTAAATACCCGCCCGGCGGAGGAAATATACGAAGCTAACAGTTGGATCAAAGAGAACTTCCGGGATTCTTTTACAGTGGAAAGCCTGGCGGAGCAAAGGAATATGAGCGTATCTTTATTTCATCAGAAATTCAGAAGCGCCGTAGGAATGGGACCGCTGCAGTGTCAGAAGCGGCTGCGCCTCACGGAGGCGAGAAGGCTGATGCTGGATGAACGGAAAAACGTAACGGAGGCGTCTGTTGAGGTCGGCTATGAGAGCGTATCGCAGTTTATCCGGGATTACCGGAAAATGTTTGGCTCCGCTCCCAAAGAGGATATTCTGAATATGAAAAAGCATCTGGAGAAATGAGCAATTTTTTTGCAGAAACAGGCAAGCGCGGCGGGATGTTCTCCTGTTATACTGTTTTTGATGCAAAAATGTGTTTGCATTGAAAATGGATATGGAGGTTTTTCAGATGGTTTTAACAGATGAAATATGCGACAGACTGTGTGATGCCGCAAAAGAAAAAAGCAGGGAGCTTGGTGTGGATATCAGCTTTGCGATAAGTGATGAACATGGTCTGCCCAGAGCGTACCGGAGATATGGGGAGGCACTGGTGCTGAGTATCACGCTTGTGCCCGGAAAAACGTATACATCCGCCGTTACACAATGCAAAACAAAGGATGTCGCGGCTGCCGCCGCAGAGGGGGCTTCCCTCATGGCAATCCAGACAAATGACCCGCGGATCACCCTTGTTGCGGGAGGTTACCCGCTGTTTGCAGACGGAAAAATCGCTGGCGGAATCGGCGTCGGAGGCGGAACGGAAGAACAGGACTGCCGGATAGCGGAATATGTAGTATCGGTATTTGAAAAAATTGCCTGCTGACAGGGCAGAGCCGGAAAAATTTCTGAACAGATTATTGTCAGGCAAAAATGCATTGACATAAAATCGTTGATTTCGTATAATAATAGTAGAAGATACAGCGTGCTGTATCTGGTGGGCTAACACCTGAATCCGATATTCTTACCGGACGGATGTGCCGGTTGTTGGCAGGCAACGCAAAAACCTGAAATTCCTGCCGGACGGATGTGCCGGTCGTTGGCGGACAACACAAAAATTAGCCAGAAAAGAGAGTTGGTAATGCTGCGGTATTATAACTCTCTTTTTTTAGTTGGACAAGGAGAAGGGCATGAAGCGTACATATACGAAGAAAGAAGCTTTGCGGATAATTATTGCGTCTGCGAAAGAATACGATAAAAGGCTGGAAGGGCTGAATTATTTATTCATATACCGTAATCGAGTGAAAAATGAAATAGAGTATTTTGAAGCTGCATTTCTTTCAAGAAATTTTCAGCATTTAACAGGAGTTGATTTCCTGGATGCAGAGGGAAATTTACGGAAAAATTCTGTGTTTTTCTATCATAAATGCCTTGATAATACGCTCACAGAGGACGAGATTCGGTTTAAAGAGGATGGAACCACTCCATTAAAACTAGAAGCATTACCGAAACTGGTTCAATTTTTGCGGTTTTCAAAAATGACTGCATTATATAATGGAATAAGACCAAAGCTGGCGGTCGAACGTGTTGCAGGAACGGTAAATTATTGTCTGGGTTTTATAAAAAGCGGGGATTATTATGTGCCAGGTTCCTGCCTGTTGGAGGATATTCGTAAGCTGGGAGATAGCCCTTCTCGGATATTGGCAATTATGTCAAAAAAGGCAAATAAAACAGAACCCATTTATAAAGAAATACGTTATGTGGCAAAAGGCGTTCCGCTGGATAAGCTGAAAATGCCTGAAGAACTGGCGCAGCTTATTTCTTTAGAGAAATATACTGGCAAATAACGGTTCTCTGAAATTTTCCGGTTGACATTTCCTTATTGCTGGGGTATAAAGATAGTATAAAAGGGAGTAGCGGCATAGGTTCTATGTATCTTTGGTCGTCAGTACAATAACGGACGTTATTCGTCAAAGATTGAAACAGCGAGACTTTTACTGCAGGAAACTGCGGTAGGAGTCTCTTTTTTTGCGAAAGCAATGAGCCGTGCTAAGCCATCGGCAGAACCGGCCGTGCGTGCTTGCACGCAAACGGCTAGAGCTGCCGATGGCTTAATAGGGCGAAGCCCACGACCGAGTGCGCAGAGCGCACGAGGTGCACGGCGGAAAAGAGGCGCGGGGGAGGCAGCGGCCGTGCGTGCTTGCACGCAAACGGCTAGAGCTGCCGATGGCTTAATAGGGCGAAGCTCGCGACCGGGTGCGCAGGGCGCACGAGGTAGCACGGTGGTGGAGCGCCGCGCAGGGCAATGGAACCGCCGCTGCCGGGAAGAAGGAGGAAAAAATGGAATTTTTACTGGATGGAATTCAGATGCTGACATGGCAGCAGGTGGTCATGTACGGTATCGGCGCGCTGCTTATCTGGCTGGCGATTAAGAAGGGCTACGAGCCGGCGCTGCTGCTGCCGATGGGATTCGGCGCGATTCTGGTGAACCTGCCGGAGAGCGGTGTGCTCAACCAGGTACTGCCGGGTGTGGGAGAAACGCAGGGAATCATCGAATGGCTGTTTGAGGTGGGGATTGAGGCGTCCGAGGCGATGCCGATTCTGCTGTTTATCGGCATCGGTGCGATGATTGATTTCGGACCGCTGCTGTCCAACCCAAAGATGTTTCTGTTTGGTGCGGGTGCACAGTTCGGCATTTTCGCCGCCATACTGCTGGCGGTCATTCTCGGCTTTGATTTAAAGGATGCGGCGTCCATCGGCATTATCGGCGCGGCGGACGGTCCCACCTCCATTCTGGTATCGCAGATTTTAAAATCCGACTATATCGGAGCAATTGCGGTGGCGGCGTATTCCTACATGGCGCTCGTTCCGGTTATCCAGCCCTTTGCGATTAAGCTGGTGACAACCAAAAAAGAGCGTCAGATCCGCATGAATTACAACCCGGCTTCCGTAAGCCGTCTGACAAGAATCATTTTCCCGATAGCAGTTACCATCGTAGTGGGACTGGTGGCGCCGTCCTCTGTCGCGCTGGTCGGTTTTCTGATGTTTGGCAATCTGATTCGCGAGTGCGGCGTTCTCGGAACTATGTCGGATACAGCGCAGAATAATCTCTCCAATCTGATTACGCTGCTGCTCGGCATCACGATTTCCTTTAGTATGAAGGCGGAGCAGTTTGTCACCGTCGATACGCTGCTGATTCTGGTGATTGGTGTGTTCGCTTTTGTGGCGGATACCATCGGCGGGGTGCTGCTCGCCAAATTCATGAACCTGTTTACGAAAGAAAAAATCAATCCGATGATTGGCGGCGCGGGCATTTCCGCGTTCCCGATGTCCTCTCGTGTGGTACAGAAGATGGCGATGGAGGAGGACCCTGGCAACGTGCTGCTGATGCACGCGGCGGGTGCAAACGTTTCCGGTCAGATTGCTTCGGTTGTGGCGGGCGGTCTGGTAATCAATCTGGTGACAGGATTTTTGGGATAAGAAAGGAAGGTCTGGATGAACGATATATTAATTGCACTGGAAATTATGTGGAAGGGCATGGCGGGAATTTTTGTCGTAGCGCTGATTATCATGGCGATTGTCTGGCTGCTCGGCAAGGTCGGGAAAAAATAGGGGAGGGGCAGAATTCCCGCGAGCAATGAGCCAAGTGCCGTGCCTGCGACGCCCTGCAAGGGCTAGTCCTTTAGGGCACGAGCATTTGGCGAATGCCGCGAGGATAAAATCCCCCGCTGCTTTGCTGCGGGGGATTTTATCCTCTGCCCTCTGTCTGTTTCAGAATATAATCAAACATAACGGTTTTCGATTTGGAAAGATGCAGCTGCATGGCGCCTGCGGCATCCTTCCAGTCGTTTTTCAGCGCCGCTTCCACGATCGCAATGTGCTCGCGGATTGTTTCGTGCAGACGGTCTGCGGAGGTCTGACCGGAGAGAATGCGGGTGCGGCGGATCTGATTGCCGATGGTGGAATACAGATTTATAAAATAAGAATTTTCGCACGCGTCAATAAATAGCTGGTGAAAGCTCTCATCCATGCCGGAGTAGGAATATTCCGGCATTTTTCCGTCCAGATAATCCGAATAGAGACGGTAATAATGCATGTAGGTCTCCAGCGGAATGCGGTTTCCGTAGTTTTTGACAACATAAGGCTCCAGAAGATTGCGGGTCTCATATACCATATTGATTTCCCGGACGGTAATTTTGGAGATTTCAATTCCCTTTTTGGGGAGAATTTTTACAAGCCCTTCCTGCTCCAGACGGCTGAGTGCGTCACGGATAGGCGTGCGGCTGGCTGCGACTTCCTCGCGGATGCGCTCCTCGTTAATCACGGTTCCCGGCGCATAAACGCAGTTTACAATATTATCTTTAATAATCTGATATGCCTGGTGTTTTAAAGGTTCTTTACTCATTTTAAATTCTTATTATCCTCTTTAAGCTGAAATAGAAAGTCTGCCTCCAGTATAGCAGAAAATCGGAGGGACAGCAACCATCATTCTGATGCGTCTGGTTGTATACAACAAAAGAGAAAAATGAAAAATAATGGCAAAAATTCAATGAAAAACAAAAAAACAGGACGGTGATACGACCGCAATGAGAGAAAAAATAATGTGAAAAATGCACAAAAATAGAAATACGAAATTGTGAATAAAGTGGAAAATAACAGCAAAAGGGCAAAAATAGGCGGGAAGCAGTTGACAAAAATGGTGGAATGAGATATGTTGTATACAACAGAAAACAAGGGAGGAGAAAAAATGAAAACAATTCTCATTCACGAGCCGGGAAAGGTGGAAATTGTGGAAACCGAAAAACCGGCTGCAAAGGAGGGCGAAGCCCTTCTCAGGGTTCTCTATGGCGGCATCTGCGGAAGCGATCTGGGGACCTACCGCGGCACTTTTGCCTACGCGGATTATCCGAGAATTCCGGGACATGAATTCTCAGCGCAGATTGTTGAAATCGGCGAGAACGACAGAGGCTTAAAGCCAGGCATGATCGTTACCTGCAATCCGTATTTCAACTGTACGCACTGCTATTCCTGCGAGCGCGGACTGGTAAACTGCTGCGAGTCTAATGAGACGCTCGGCGCCCAGAGAGACGGCGCGTTCTCGGAATACATCACCATGCCGGTGGAGCGTATCTATGACGGCAGAGGACTTTCGCCGAAGCAGCTTGCGCTGATAGAGCCCTTCTGCATCAGTTATCACGGCGTATCCAGGGCGGATGTAAAGCCGGGCGATAAGGTCCTGGTGGTCGGAGCGGGCACCATCGGCGTGCTGGCGGCAATCGCGGCAAAAGCGAAGGGCGGCGAGGTATATATCGCGGATGTTGCGCCGGCAAAGCTGCAGTACGCATATGAGACTTTCGGGCTGGCGGGCATGATTCTGAACGACGATCCGGATACCTTCATGGACAAGGTGAATGCGGTAACAGGAGAGCATCATGGCTTTGACGTGGCGATTGAGGCGGTCGGACTTCCCTCCACCTTCCAGAACTGTATTGATGCGGCGACCTTCGGGGCTCGCGTGGTACTGATCGGCGTTGGCAAACAGAATCTGGACTTTAATTTCACGATGATCCAGAAGAAGGAGCTGAATATTTTCGGTTCCAGAAATGCCCTGAAAAAGGATTTCCTGGAGCTGATTGACCTGGTGAAAACAGGAGAGGTGGATCTGGAGAAAATTGTGATGAATCCGGACGCGGCGGAGCCGGAAAAGCGCTCCGAATACGAGCTTGATGAAGCAGCGGCGGCGTTTGAGGAATTCAGCAGATTCGGCGGCAGCAAATTGAAAGTGGTTATCCACTTTGCAGACCCGCAGTAAAACGGACGGACTGTCCGAAAAGAAATGCGGCTTGCCGGATGGCACCGGGTGCTACAGCAAATGCCGCCATATCACTCAGAGAACGTTACTCCGTGGTGTGCGGAGACGTAAATAAAAAAGAAGAGAAAAGGAGACAGACAAATGAAAGGTAAAATGTTAATCGCAGGTACGGCAATCGCAGCTATGATGCTTTCCGCAGGTGTATCCGCAGCGGATGCGGAGGTAGTTCTTCAGATTGGATTTGAAAATTCCATCTCCGAGCCGATTGGACAGGCTCTGGAAAAATGGCAGCAGCTTGTAGAAGAGCAGGGCGACGGAAGTCTGAAAATCGAGCTGTTCCCGGACAGCCAGCTTGGCGCAAAAAATGAGCTGATAGACGGCATGACGCTGGGCGAGCCGTATATCACACTGGCGGACGGCGCTTTCTATGCGGATTACGGCGTGGCAGATTTCGGTATTGTGTTCGGACCGTTCCTGTTTGACGACTGGGATCAGTGCTGGACGCTGATCGAGAGCGACTGGTATGCAGAGCAGTGCGCAGAACTGGAAACAAAAGGTCTGAAAATTGTTACCTCCAACTGGAAATACGGCGAGCGTCACACACTGACCACGAAGCAGGTGACGACCGTTGACGACCTGGCAGGTCTGAAAATCCGTGTGCCGAGCAACCAGATTCAGTCCATCGGCTTTGATGTACTCGGCGCAACCTCCACGGGCATGGCACTTGACGAGGTATACCAGGCTCTGCAGACCGGAACCATCGACGGCGCGGAAAACCCGCTGGCAACACTGTACGGCAGAAAGCTTCACGAAGTTGCAAAATATCTCATTCTCGACGGACACGTAAAGAACTTCACCACCTGGGTAATGAGCGCGGACCTCTTCAACAGCTTAACACCGGAACAGCAGGAGCTGCTTGTATCCACAGGCGAAGAAGCCGGTCTCTACAACAACGAGCTGGTAGACGCATCCGAAGAAGAATACCTTCAGATGATGATTGACGAGGGCGTGACCGTAACAGAATTAACCGACGAAACATTGGCAGGCTTCAAAGAAAAAGCACAGGCATTCTACGAGCAGGGTTCCACCTTCGGCTGGAGCGATGGTCTCTACGACACAGTACGTAAGGCGATGGGCGCGGAATAAGTGAGTGATGCGAAAACAGGAAATGGCAAAACGACCGCTTGCGGGCGATTTTGCCAGAGACTGTTTTCATAGCACGAATGTGCGCGCACGAGCGAACTAAGTTCGCGAGTCGGCGCATCACGAACGTCAATATAATGGGTTCGCGAGTCGGCGCACGGCGGAATAGTGTAAAGTAAAGTTCGCGAGTCGGCGCATCACGAACGCCAATATAATGGGTTCGCGCGCCGGCGCGCCGGACATTCCGTTATGTAAAGATGGAGAAGGAGAAGTTTAGATGAAAAAAGAGAGTACGGTGAAAACGATTCTCAAAAATCTGGATATCGCGGTAGCAAGTATTGCGCTGATTGTTCTGATTATTCTCACTTTCAGCGGCGTTATCATGCGGTACATTGTCGGAAAGCCATATACATGGCTGGAGGAAGTCCAGATTTTCTGTATGGTGTGGATTGTATTTGGAGCGGGCGGGGCGGCGTTCCGCACGGGAAGCCACGTTGCGATCGAGATGGTAGTCGAAATGTTTCCGGAGCGTGTCCAGAAAGTGCTTGGTTACATCGTTGATATCGTGGTGCTGGCGGTAATCGCCTATCTGTTCTGGAACAGCATCGGTTTCATTCAGATGTTTTTAAAGAGCGGAAGAAGTACCAGCATGTTAAAAATTCCGCTTGCCCTCCAGTATGCGATTGCCCCGGTTTCCTACATATTAATGATTATCAGCTACTTTTACGCAAAATATATTGACAAAAGCACAAAAGGGGGAGAAGATTAATGTCGAGTTCAACAATTATCGCGCTTGCGGCCATCGTCATGCTGGTGCTGCTGTTTATGAAAGTGCCGGTTTACATTGCAGTGCTGGGCGGCTCCGCTGTTTATTTTGTGCTGAATCCAAGTGCGAATCCGATTATCTTCGCGCAGCAGGCAATCACCGGTGTGGAGAGCATTTCTCTTCTGGCAATTCCGTTCTTTGTCTGTGCGGGAATTGTCATGAACTACACAGGTGTTACGTCCAGAATCATGGATTTCTGTTCCGTGCTCACCGGGCGCATGACCGGCGGTCTGGCACAGGTAAACATCCTGCTTTCCACGCTGATGGGCGGTCTGTCCGGTTCCAACATTGCGGACGCGGCGATGGAAGCAAAAATGATGGTTCCGGAAATGGAAAAGGCGGGCTTCTCCAAATCCTTTTCCACGGTCGTTACGGCGGTCTCTTCCATGATCACACCGCTGATTCCGCCCGGAATCGCCATGATTCTGTACGGATGCATCGCAAACGTATCAATCGGTAAGCTGTTTATTTCCGGTATCGGTGTGGGCGCCATTCTCTGTATCGCAGAAATGCTTCTCACCAGCTTTATATCCAAGAAACGCGGCTATGTACCGCTGCGCACGGAGAAAATTTCCGGAAAGGAATTTGCAAAAGCCGCAAAACCGGCGATTCTTCCGCTGTGTCTGCCGATTATTATCATCGGCGGTATCCGCCTCGGTATCTTCACGGCAACCGAAGCCGGTGCTGTCGCTATTGTTTATGCAGCGGTTCTCGGTCTGATTTACCGTGAGCTGAAGGCAAAGGATATGGCGACTGCTTTTAAGGAAACAGTTACAACGACGGCATCCATCATGCTGATCGTATCCGCGGCGGCTGTGTTCTCCTGGATCCTCACCAAGGAGCGCATCCCGCAGCAGCTCACCGAGTGGATGATGACGGCGATCCACAGCAAGTATGTGTTCCTTATTGTTGTGAACATTTTCCTTATCATCGTAGGAATGTTTATTGAAGGAAATGCCTCCATGATTATTCTGGTTCCGCTGCTGGCTCCGATTGCCAAGAGCTACGGCATCGACGAAATCCAGTTTGCGATGGTTTACATCTTCAACAATGCAATCGGAGCATTTTCTCCGCCTATGGGAACACTGATGTTTGTTACCTGCGGTATTACAGGCTGCAAGACGAAAGACTTTATCAAAGAAGCAGTTCCGTACTATATCCTTCTGGTCATAGTTCTTCTGCTGCTGACCTATGTGCCGATCTGCACGACCGGTCTGGTAAGCCTGTTCTATTAATGTTTTACGAAACCTGATATTGGGGGAGCGATATGAGAGAGTATATAAAAATCCATCCGAAGGACGTTGTCGCGGTAGCTTTAAGTCCTCTGGAAAAAGGGAAGACGGTGGAGCTTGACGGAAATACTGTCACCCTGCTGGAGGACATTCCCCAGGGGCATAAGTTTGCCCTTGCGGATATCCCGGCAGGAGCGCCGGTGATAAAATACGGCTGCTCCATCGGCAACGCAAAAGAGGACATTCCATGCGGAGCGTGGGTGCATACGCATAATGTGAAAACAGGGCTCGGCGATTTGCTGACGTATACCTACAACAGGCAGGATACCCATCTGGAGGCGGCAGAGCCTTCTTATTTCCAGGGCTACCGCAGACCGGACGGAAAAGTGGGCGTGCGCAATGAAATCTGGATTATTCCGACGGTCGGCTGTGTAAACAATGTGGCGGAGGCCATCGAGAAGCAGGCGCAGAAATTTGTCGGCGGTTCTGTGGAGGAGGTCGTCTCCTTTACGCATCCCTACGGCTGTTCCCAGATGGGGGATGACCAGGACAACACCCGGCGGATTCTGGCGGATTTCGTCAATCATCCGAACGCGGGCGGCGTGCTGGTGCTCGGTCTTGGCTGCGAGAACAGCAATATTGACGAGCTAAAGAAATTTATCGGGGAATACGATGAAAAACGTGTAAAGTTCCTGGTGGCGCAGGAATGTGAGGATGAAATCGAAGAGGCGCTGAAGCTGGTTGCAGAGCTGGCAGAGTACGCAGGCAGCTTCCAGAGAGAACCGGTGCCGGTAAGCAAGCTGGTTATCGGCATGAAATGCGGCGGCTCGGACGGGCTTTCGGGCATCACGGCAAATCCGGCGGTTGGGCAGTTCTCGGATATGCTGATTTCCCAGGGAGGAACGACGATTCTGACAGAGGTGCCGGAAATGTTCGGGGCGGAAACGCTGCTGATGAACCGCTGTGAGACGCCGGAGCTGTTTGAAAAGACGGTGGCGCTGATTAATGACTTCAAAAATTATTTTACATCCCATAATCAGACGATTTATGAAAATCCTTCTCCGGGCAACAAAAAGGGCGGCATTACCACACTGGAGGACAAATCGCTCGGATGTACGCAGAAGTCGGGGAGCGCGCCTGTGCGCGGCGTTCTGAAATATGGCGAGCCGGTGAGCAGGAAGGGGCTGAATCTTCTGAGCGCTCCGGGAAATGACCTGGTGGCCTCCACAGCGCTGGCGGCGAGCGGCGCGCAGATCGTGCTGTTTACCACCGGGCGGGGAACGCCGTTCGCGTCTCCGGTCCCGACAGTGAAAATCTCCACCAATACCGGGCTTTCGCAGAAGAAAAACAACTGGATCGATTTCAACTGCGGCGTGATGGTAGAGGATACGAATCTGGAGGAAATGGGAAGACAGCTTTTTGATTATGTGCTGGAGGTGGCTTCCGGCAGGAAGGTGAAAGCGGAAGAAAAGGGCTTCCACGACATGGCGATTTTCAAACAGGGTGTGACGCTGTAGGCGTCTGTCTGATGCGGAAAACGTATGATACGGAAAAACGGGAGACATCATCATTCTGAAATTTGGAGAGGAAGGATATATCATGAAAAAGTTAAGCTATGCAACATTGGAGAAAATGGGGTATGAGGGCTACCTGCTGAAGGATGCGCCGGAGCGGGTACTGCAGTTTGGCGAGGGAAATTTCCTGCGCGCTTTTGTGGAGTGCTGGATTGATAAAATGAACGAGAAGGCGGGCTTCAACTCGAAGGTGGTCCTGTGCCAGCCAATCGCTCCGGGACTTGCGGACATGATAAATGAACAGGAAGGACTTTACACGCTGCTTCTGCGCGGAAATGAAAACGGAAAGAAGGTCGACGACCGCCGCGTGATTTCCTGCGTGAGCAGATGTCTGAATCCGTATAAGGACTACGATGCGGTGCTTGCTTATGCGGAGAGCGAGGATATCCGTTTTGTGGTCTGCAACACCACCGAGGCTGGCATCCAGTATGACCCGTCCTGCCAGTTCGCGGACGTGCCGGCGGCAAGCTATCCGGGCAAGCTGACACAGTGGCTGTACCGCCGTTTTCAGAAATTCGGGCAGGAAAAGGGCAAAGGCATCATCATTCTTTCCTGCGAGCTGATTGATAACAACGGAAAAGAGCTGGAAAAATGTGTAAACCAGTATGCCGATCAGTGGGAGCTTGGCGGGGAATTTAAAAACTGGCTGAAGGAAGAGTGCGTATTCTGCTCAACGCTGGTGGACCGCATCGTTCCGGGTTATCCGAGAGCGGACGCCGCGGCAATCTGCGAAGAGCTGGGCTATGAGGACAACCTGCTGGATGTCGGCGAGGTGTTTGGTCTCTGGGTGATTGAGGGCCCGCAATGGCTGAAAAAGGAGCTTCCGTTTGAGGAGGCAGGCCTTCCGGTCATCATCTGCGACGACCACAAGCCGTACAAGCAGAGAAAGGTCCGCATCCTGAACGGCGCGCACACCTCGATGGTGCTCGGCGCTTACCTGGCGGGGCAGGATATTGTCCGCGACTGCATGAAGGATGAAGTAATCAACGGCTTTATGAATAAGACCATCTACGAGGAGATTATTCCGACACTGACGCTGCCGGAGGAGGAGCTGAAGGAATTTGCGGCTTCCGTGACAGACCGTTTCAACAATCCGTTTGTGGACCATGCGCTGCTGTCGATTTCGCTGAATTCCACATCCAAGTGGAAGGCGCGCGTGATGCCGAGCCTGAAGGGGTATGTCGCAAAATTCGGCAGCCTGCCGAAATGCATTACGGCTTCCTTTGCTTTCTATATTGCGTTCTATCACGGGCAGAAGCTGACGGACGAGGGACTGGTCGGAAGCAGGAAGAAAAATGAATATACGATTCACGATGACAGGAATATCCTGGAGTTTTATGCGTCGCATAAGGATGACACGGCGCAGGAGCTGGCTCATGCGGTCTGCACGAACAAGGATTTCTGGGGCGAGGATTTAAGCGAAATCGCGGGCTTTGAGGCGGCGGTCGCGGACTATCTGGAGCAGATTGAAAAAGAGGGCACTTACGAAGTAATGAAGCGTGTATTGGCATAGTTTTGGCGCAATCTGATGTAATCTTCTGCTGACAGACGGAAAATTATCTGATATAATGATGCCAGAGGCAAAAAGTCATGTGTAAAAAACGTGATTCGGCAGCCTGAAAGAATTATTCTGGCAAAAACTCAGGGAGGAATTTATCATGAAATCAATGGAAGAACAGTTTAAAGAAGTTGGCGTTGTGCCGGTAGTCGTTCTGAATGACGCAAAGGATGCGCTTCCGCTTGCAGACGCGCTGGTTGAGGGCGGTCTGCCGTGCGCGGAGGTAACGTTCCGCACAGATGCCGCAGAGGAATCCATCCGTCTGATGGCAGAAAAGTATCCGGACATGCTGGTGGGAGCAGGTACAGTCCTGACGGTAGACCAGGTGGACCGCGCAGTGGGCGCAGGCGCAAAATTCATCGTAAGTCCGGGCTTTGATCCGGAAATCGTTGACTATTGCATCAGCAAGGAAATTCCGGTATTTCCGGGCTGCATCACTCCGTCCGAGGTAGCGCAGGCTGTAAAACGCGGTCTGAAGGTCGTGAAATTTTTCCCGGCGGAGCAGGCGGGCGGCATTGCGATGATTAAGGCGATGGCGGCACCGTACACAATGGTGAAATTTATGCCGACCGGCGGCATCAGCGCGAAGAATCTGCGCAGCTATCTGGAGTGCGACAAGATTCTCTGCTGCGGCGGAAGCTGGATGGTAAAGGGCGACCTCATCAAAGCTGGTGAATTTGACAAGATTCGCGAAATGACAAAGGAAGCGGTTGCTCTGGCTGCCGAAATCAGAGGTTAAAAACGGCATCCGGTAAATGCCGGATAACAGACGGTGCGCGCATATCCGTGCGCTGCACGTTTCCCGTTCTTTCGTAAAAAAGACGACTCGAAGAATATCCCCGCCTGTCGGACAGAAATGTTCGCCATGCAGGGATATTTTTTCGAATCGTCTTTCCGACGAAAAAGAGGTAGACTTTTCTGATGATGTCCGCTAAAATGGAGCAGGAGCTTCCGCTGGACGGGCAGTGATGCAGGCGGGAGAATGCGTATGGGAAAAGAAGGACAGGAGATGTGTTAGTATGAAAAATTTACAGGTAAGAAATTCGCTGATTCTTTTGCTGACGGCGCTGATATGGGGCGTTGCCTTTGTGGCGCAGAGCGTCGGCATGGATTATGTGGGACCCTTTACATTTAACTGCGTGCGTTTTCTGATTGGCGGCATCGTGCTGCTGCCGTGCATGGCGCTGCTGAAGAAGCTGAATCCGCCGGAGAAAAGAGCGGACGGTTCCGGCAAAGAGAAAAAAAATCTGATTCTCGGAGGCGTCTGCTGCGGCGTGGCGCTGTGCGTGGCAAGCTGCCTGCAGCAGCTTGGGATTATGTATACGTCAGTTGGAAAGGCTGGTTTTATCACGGCTTTTTATATTATCATTGTGCCGGTCATCGGACTTTTTTTCAGAAAGAAATGCGGGATTACGGTCTGGATCGGCGTGCTGCTGGCGCTTGCCGGACTGTATTTTCTGTGTATTACGGAGGACCTGACCATCGGCAGGGGAGACGTGCTGGTATTTCTGGGAGCGCTGATGTTCGCTGTACATATCATGGTAATCGACCATTTTTCGCCGCTGGCGGACGGGGTCGCCATGTCCTGCATCCAGTTCTTTGTCAGCGGCGGTCTTTGCGCGGTGCCGATGCTGCTGTTTGAAAAGCCGCAGATCGGGCAGCTTCTGGCGGCATGGCAGCCCATTCTTTATGCGGGCGTGCTTTCCTGCGGAGTTGCCTACACCCTGCAGATTATCGGACAAAAAGGGATGAACCCGACGGTTGCATCCCTTATACTGAGCCTGGAATCCGTGATTTCGGTGCTGGCGGGTATGGTGATTCTTCACCAGGAGCTCTCCGGCAGGGAAATCCTCGGCTGTATTCTTATGTTTGCCGCTATTCTGCTTGCGCAGCTTCCGCCTCTTCCACGGAAGACGGGGAAAGCAGGTACTCAAGAAAACGGATAACGTTATCTGTGTGTTCTGTGTTGGAAACAACGCAGAGAATCGCTTTCTCTCCGACACCGCCGTAAGCCTGGTAGACTTCGTTATCGGCAATATCAATGCCGTGCGGCGCGGCGGGGTAGGTCTGCAGTACCGTCGTCCCGTCGGTATCGGTCTCCACCTCGCTGGACTCGATAATCTGGTCCTCAAACTGCGCGTACAGATCCGCCGGAAGCAGCTCGGAGAGGTCTGCGAGATAACCAAGCTCCGAATACTGGTCAAACTGCTCCTGCGGGCAGACCAGGATATCGATGGACTGGGCGGCAATCAGTGTGGTAAGCTTCATCTGGTCGCCATATTCCTCCAGATTGTAATTCGTGCAGTCCAGCAGTTCGTCATCGCTTGTCAGCTCGTAGTAGTCGCGCAGGTTGTCCGTCAGCAAATCTGCGTCAGCCATCCACGCATCGTTGATAAATGCCACCGACAGGACATTGACCTGGTGGCGGAAAAACATGGTGTAGATGAGCGAGGCAGCTATGATCAGAACTACGATAACAATGATGACCGTCCGCAGGTAGTAATCCTTAAAATAACCTGCCTTCTGCGTACGGTTCAGATTCGAAATATCTTTTTTCTTCAGGGAATCATCGCGCTTCTGATAAAGGAGCGAATCATCATCCAGTGCTGTTTTTTTGTCGTCAATATTCATTTGTGTATCCCTTTCCAAAAATCTGATAATAGTGTATCACGGTTTGAAAAAAAAGTGTATTAAATCTTTGTAAAGTATGTTATACTGTTCCAAATGGGTGGTCAACGCTGACGCCCGAAAAAGATTTTGAAACGGAGAGTATGGTATGAAGCGTGTATTATTGAAGTTAAGCGGTGAGGCGCTTGCAGGGGAGAAGCACACGGGCTTCGACGAGCCGACGGTTGCGCGTGTGGCAGGGCAGGTGAAGCAGCTTGTGGATGCCGGCACACAGGTCGGCGTGGTGATTGGCGGCGGAAATTTCTGGCGCGGACGTTCCAGCGAGAATATTGACCGCACAAAGGCGGACCAGATAGGAATGCTGGCGACGGTGATGAACTGCATTTACGTATCCGAGATTTTCCGCTCGGCGGGCATGAAAACGCAGATTTTTACTCCGTTTTCCTGCGGCGCATTTACAGAGCTGTTCTCCAAGGACCGGGTAAACGAGTGCTTTGAAAAGGGTATGGTGACGTTTTTTGCAGGCGGTACGGGTCATCCGTATTTTTCCACGGATACGACCACAGTGCTGCGCGCGGTTGAGATTGAGGCGGAGGTCATCCTGCTTGCCAAGTCGATCGACGGCGTTTATGACAGCGACCCGAAGACGAATCCGGAGGCGGTAAAATACGACGAAATTACGATTCAGGAGGTCATCGACCGGCGGCTCGGTGTGGTTGACCTGGCGGCTTCCATTCTCTGCATGGAGAATAAAATGCCGATGCTGGTGTTCGGGCTGAACGAAGAAAACAGTATCGTGAACACGGTGAGCGGCAATTTCAGCGGCACGAAGGTGACGGTATAATAAATAAAAACAGAAAAACCAGGAGGAAGAAGACATGGATGAAAGAATGAAGGTATATGACGAAAAAATGACAAAGACATACAACAACCTGCTCGCGGAGTTTGGAGCTATCCGTGCGGGGCGTGCAAACCCGCATGTGCTGGACCGCATTATGGTTGACTATTACGGAACGCCCACGCCGATCCAGCAGGTCGGCAATGTAAACGTGCCGGAGGCGCGCATGATTCAGATACAGCCGTGGGATACCAGTATGCTGAAGGCGATCACCAAAGCGATCCAGACCTCAGACCTCGGCATCAACCCGACGAACGACGGCAGGGTCATCCGTCTCGTATTCCCGGAGCTTACCGAGGAGCGCAGAAAGGACCTGGTGAAAGAGGTTAAGAAAAAAGGCGAGGGAGCCAAGGTTGCCGTGCGCAATATCCGCCGCGACGCCAACGATGCCTTCAAGAAGCTGAAGGGCACGGATGTATCGGAGGATACCATCAAAGAGCTGGAGAATGCCATGCAGAAGCTGACGGATAAATATATGAAGGATATCGACAGTGCAGTCGAGGAAAAATCGAAAGAGATCATGACGGTGTAGCGCGATGGACAGAGAACAGCTTACCATACCGCGCCATGTCGCCATTATTCTGGACGGCAACGGACGCTGGGCGAAAAGTAAGGGAATGCCGCGCAACTATGGTCACTCCAGAGGCGCAAAGAATCTGGAGGTAATCTGTGAGGACGCCTGGAACATAGGAATTAAGTATCTTACGGTTTATCTGTTTTCCACGGAAAACTGGAAGCGTTCGCCGGAAGAAGTGGACGGGCTGATGCGTCTGTTCCGCAGCTATACGAAGACCTGCATCAAAACGGCGCAGAAAAATAACATGAAGGTGCGCGTTCTTGGGGACCCGACGGCGCTTGCGGAGGATCTGCAGGAGAGTCTGCGCAACCTGGTGGAGAGCTCGAAGAATAATACCGGGCTGAATTTCCAGATAGCGATCAATTACGGAAGCAGGGATGAGATCGTGCGCGCCATCCGCAGAATTTCGGCGGACTGCGTGGACGGAAAGGTGAAGCCGGAGGATATCACGGAGGATTTATTTGCGGGGTATCTGGATACACGTGAGGTGCCGGACCCGGATCTTCTTATCCGCACCAGCGGCGAGCTGCGGCTTTCGAATTATCTGATGTGGCAGCTTGCGTACAGCGAATTTTATTTCACGGATGTTCCGTGGCCGGCGTTTACAAAAGAGAATCTCTGGCAGGCGATTGAAAAATATAATCAGAGGGAGCGGCGCTACGGCGGCGTTCTGAATGAGCAGTAAAAGAGGGAAATAATCATGTTTGCAGTTAGATTGAGAAGCAGTATCATCATTATGGCAGTTGCACTGCTCACGATTATCCCCGGAGGCTATGTTTTGTGGGGGACAGCGCTGACTGTCTCCCTCATTGGTCTTGGGGAGCTGTACCGTGCGGTCGGTGTATGGAAGAAAAATGACATGGGTCTGGCGTTGACAGGCATTCTGGCGGCGGCGTTCTATTATGTGCTGCTGCTTCTGGGGCTGGAGGAGTACAGCACCATTTATCTGGTATTTGCGATGGCGGCGATACTTGCCGTCTATGTATTCACGTTCCCCAGATACCGCGCGGAGCAGGCGATGGCGGCGTTTTTTGGCATCGTTTATGTATGCGTGATGCTTTCCTATATTTATCTTACCAGAAGGATGGAGGACGGCGCTTTTCTGGTATGGCTGATTTTCATCTGCTCATGGGGATGCGATACCTGCGCGTACTGCGTGGGAATCCTGATTGGAAAGCACAAGATGTCGCCGGTCCTCAGTCCGAAGAAATCCGTTGAGGGGGCAGTGGGCGGCGTGCTGGGCGCGGCGCTGCTGGGCGCCATATATGCCGCTATTGTGGGCGCGCATCTGGAGGCGGAAAACCCGGTAATCTCCTATGCGGTAATCTGTGCTGCCGGTGCCCTGATTTCCATGATTGGCGATCTGGCGGCGTCGGCTATTAAACGGAACCATGACATTAAGGATTACGGGACCCTGATTCCCGGACATGGAGGAATCCTCGACCGGTTTGACAGCGTGATTTTTACCGCGCCGGTGATTTACTTCCTGTCGAATCTGATGATATAAGTCATTGATTTTGAAGGTGCGCAGCACGGAATTTGATTACAGGAAAGTATAAGAAAGGAAAGCTTATGAAAACGATTGCGGTTCTGGGAGCTACCGGTTCCATCGGCACGCAGACGCTGGAGGTAGCAAGAGCAAATAAGGATATCCGGATCGCCGCGCTGGCAGCGGGGCGCAATATCAGGCTGCTGGAGGAGCAGATACGGGAATTTCTGCCGCGCGTGGCGGCAGTCTGGGAGGAAGCGGACGCGCAGAAGCTGCGGACGGCGGTGCGTGACCTGGATGTAAAAATCGTCTCCGGGATGGAGGGACTTCTGGAAATCTGCACGCTGCCGGAGGTGGAAACCGTTGTCACGGCGATCGTGGGCATGATAGGCATCCGTCCGACCATTGCGGCGATTCAGGCGGGCAAGGATATCGCGCTTGCCAACAAGGAAACGCTGGTGACAGCCGGACACATTATCATGCCGCTGGCAGAGCAGTGCGGTGTGAAGATTCTGCCGGTCGACAGCGAACACAGCGCGATTTTCCAGTCCTTAAACGGGGAAAATCCGCGTCAGATACACAAGCTTCTGATTACGGCGTCCGGCGGACCGTTCCGCGGACGGAAACGGGAGCAGCTTGCGGATGTGCGGGTGGAGGATGCGCTGAAGCATCCCAACTGGAGCATGGGACAGAAGATTACCATTGATTCCGCCACTCTGGTCAATAAAGGGCTGGAGGTGATGGAAGCAAGGTGGCTGTTCGGCATGGATCTGGACCGGATACAGGTTGTAGTACAACCACAGAGCGTCATACATTCTATGGTAGAGTTTGTGGACGGAGCCATTATCGCGCAGCTCGGCACGCCGGATATGAAGCTCCCCATCCAGTATGCGCTTTATTATCCGGAGCGCAGATTCCTGGCGGGCGACCGTCTGGATTTCGCGCGCCTGTCGCAGATCACCTTTGAGGAGCCGGATACGGAAACCTTCCTGGGACTGCCTCTTGCGTACCGCGCCGCGCGGGCGGGAGGCTCCATGCCGACCGTGTTTAACGCGGCAAATGAGAGGGCGGTCAGCAAATTTCTGTCCAGGAAAATCGGATTTACGGATATTTATGAAATCATCACAGAATGTATGGAGGCACATAAGGTAAGGCAGAATCCTTCTGTGGAAGAGATTCTGGAGACGGAACAGGAAACCTATGAGATGATTGAAAGCAGGTGGTAGATTGAACATTGTCTGGGCGTTGATTTTATTCAGCCTGATTATTTTGTTCCATGAATTCGGGCATTTTCTGCTGGCGAAGAAAAACGGCGTGACGGTCGTGGAGTTTTCGCTGGGTATGGGACCGCGCATCCTGAGCCGGGAATGGCACGGTACGCGTTATTCCTGGAAGCTGCTGCCTTTTGGCGGCTCCTGCATGATGCTCGGCGAGGATGAAGAGGAGAGCGGGGAGGGCTCGTTTGGCAGCAAGTCCGTGTGGGCACGGATTTCCATAATTGCGGCGGGACCGGTTTTTAATTTTATTCTGGCGTTTCTGCTGTCGCTGATTATTGTCGGTCTGTACGGATACGACCCGGCGGTGATACGGGGCGTGGAGGAAGGCTCTCCGGCGCAGGAAGCCGGGCTGCAGGAGGGCGACATCGTCACGAAGATGAACGGTAAGCGCATCTATCTGGCGCGTGAGGTCAGCAACTATATTTCCCTGCATCAGGGCGAGGATATTACGCTGACTTATAAGCACGACGGGGAAACCAATACGGTACACATTGTTCCGGTGCAGGATGAGGACGGCTATTACCGGATGGGCGTTTCCGTCAATGTAAGCTATGTAAAGGGCAATCTCCTGCAGGTGATAAAATACAGCGCCTGCGAGGTGCGCTACTGGATCGATTTGTCGATTGAGAGCGTGCGGATGCTGGTGACCGGAAAAGCCGGCATTAAGGATATGTCCGGTCCGGTGGGCGTCGTCAGCATGATTGGGGAGACTTATACAGAGAGTGCCAAGGTCAGCATGTTTGCCGTTGTGATAAATATGCTGAATATGGGAATCTTCCTGTCGGCAACGCTCGGCGTCATGAATCTGCTGCCGCTTCCGGCGCTGGACGGCGGACGTCTCGTCTTCCTGATTATAGAGGCAATCCGCGGAAAGCGCGTCAATCCGGACAAAGAGGCGATGGTGCATTTTGTGGGACTGATGGCACTGATGGTGCTGATGGTCGTGGTAATGTATAACGATGTGGCGAGACTGCTGTAGCGAGAATGCTGCAGCGAGACTGATGTGGCGCACAGCGGGGCAGCAGGAGAAAATCCTGGATGTTCTGAAGAAGAGCAGCATGAAAAGAGCGATATGAAACCAGCAGGCTCCCGGAAACGGGAGCCTGTTCTGATGAAATGGGGGACTGCCACCGCTGCCGCTGGTTGTTCTGTGATGAAGGAAGAACGTGCGGCTGTCTGTGTCTTTAGCTGTTTTTACGTAAAGGGGAAAGGTCAACCTGCCACTTTGCACGGCACGGAAGCTGGCAAACGGGAACCTGCGTGCTTTACGGGTACAGCTCTGCGATGCGCGTGACGGCGACGTAAATATCCTGGATACGGTACCAGGTGCGCCGCCCGACAATGCCGTCCTGCGTCAGCCCGAAGACGCTCTGGAATACCTTCACCGCGTTTTCTGTCGCCGGACCGAAGATGCCGTCCACGGCGATTTTCGGAATCAGCGGATAGTTGTTGGAGATAGCGTTGAGCTGCTCCTGAATCTGGCGCACGGCGTCGCCGGAGGAACCGATGCGCAGGGCATAACCGGGATAGGAGGAGGGAATGCCGGAAACCTCCTCCGCTGTATTGATGTACATGGAATCCCCGTAATAATAGCGGAGAATCTCAATATCGGAATAGCCCTGGTCGGCAAGGTTTTTCGAACCCCATTGACTCATCCAGTTCGGGCAGATGACGCGGTTTCCGTCACAGTATTGTGTCAGAATCGGCTGCTTCACATTCGGGCGGGAGAGATAGGCATCAAAAATCTCATCCACCACCTCCGAAATGCTCTCGTAGATATTGCGCCCGTAGATCCACTTGTGGTCGAAGGCGGTGGAGGAGGTGATGGTAAAATTAAAGCCCTTGTTGCGGTACCACTCCGTATAAACGCGGTTCAGCGTAAACGACATAATGGCGAGAATATTTGCGCGCAGCGCCGCCTGCGGCCAGGTGGAATAAATTTCGCTGGAAGCGACATTTTTGATGTAATCCTTGTAGCGCACGTAATAGTCGGTGGCGGTGGTGTCGCGCGGGGAGCCATCGTGCACGACGACAAATTCCGGGACGACAACACGGGAGAGAACGATTTCACCGGTCTGACTGACAGGCTTTACCTCGGCTTCGGCGATTTTCGGCGGATAATTACCGTAAAGCGTATGTGCCGGGATGACGACCACATCCGGTGTTTCGCGTTCTTCGATCGGACGCAGGCGGATGGTCTGCAGAGAAAGCTGTCCGGAAAGAATCTCGGAGCCGGAGACCGTGATTTTTTCATAGCCCTCCGCAGACACCGAGAAGGTATATTCGGAATAGGGCTGCGCCTCTCCAGGGGTCAGACTGTATTCCAGAGGAGGCGCTTCCAGAGACAGCGTCTCTGTGCGTCCGCTGCTGTCTGTGCGCACCTCCTCGATAACATTCTCCGGGTCGCCGGAATACGAAATGTCAATCACGGCATCCTCCACAGGCGTGCTGCGAAGCGCGGATTCCACATTAATGCGCAGCATACCGGTATCCGTTGTCTGCTGCATAGCTCTTATGCGAGAATAGGACATAATAACCTCACACATAAATGGTTATAATTATTATATGAAGAAGAAAGTAATCTGCCTCTTGCCAAACGGTTATTTTTGTGCTATCATTTTAGCAATTTGGGGTGTGGATTCGATGGGGAAGAGACGGGCGTTTTATTCCCTTTTTTTGCGCGATAGTAATAAGCCGGGCGGGAACGCTTGCGTTCCCGGCGTCCGTACAATTCACCGGGAGGGAATGCTCGCATTCCCAGGCGGTGAATTGTATGCGCGCAGAGGGAAGGGTAACTTCCCATCCGGCGCGTGTCGCGGCAACGAACGCGTGAGCGTGAGTCTGAGAATTCACCGGGCGGGATGCGCACCGCACACCAATACATCAGGAAAGGCAGGATGGACAATGAAAGCATTTCTTATTCTGGAAGACGGAACTGTTTTTACCGGGCAGAGCATCGGGGCGGACCGGGAAGTCATCAGCGAAATCGTTTTTAACACGTCGATGACCGGTTATCTCGAAGTCCTCACCGATCCCTCTTATGCGGGACAGGCAGTTGTGATGACATATCCGTTAATTGGCAATTATGGTATCTGCACGAAGGACATGGAGTCGGAGAGACCGTGGCCGGACGCATACATTGTAAGAGAACTATCTCGTATTCCCAGTAACTTCCGTTCGGAAGGGACAATTCAGGATTTTCTGTTAAAATATAATATCCCCGGAATCTCCGGAATAGACACCAGGGCGCTGACGAAAATACTTCGTGAAAAGGGCACCATGAACGGTATGCTTACGACCAACGAAAAGTTCTGTCTGGAAGAAGTGCTGCCGCAAATTGCCGCTTACCGCACCGGCAAAGTGGTGGAGAAGGTGACCTGCGCAGAAAAATACGTGCTGGAGGGTGACGGTCCGAAGGTGGCGCTGCTGGATCTGGGAGCGAAGCGCAACATCGCCCGCAGCCTGAACGCGCGCGGCTGCCAGGTAACGGTTTATCCGGCGCTGACGAAGGCGGAGGAGATTATCGCGGATGCGCCGGACGGCATCATGCTTTCCAACGGACCGGGCGACCCGAAGGAATGCGTTTCTATTATAGAAGAAATCCGCAAATTATATCAGACGGATATTCCGATTTTTGCCATCTGTCTGGGACATCAGCTTATGGCGCTGGCGAACGGTGCGGACACCTATAAAATGAAGTACGGGCACCGTGGCGGCAATCATCCGGTGAAGGACTTAAAAACGGGCAGAGTGTACATTTCCTCGCAGAACCACGGCTATGTGGTGGATACGAAAAATCTGGACGCATCGGTGGCGGTTCCGGCATTTACCAATGTCAATGACGGAACAAATGAAGGACTTGCCTATACGGGAAAGAATATTTTTACGGTACAGTTTCACCCGGAAGCGTGTCCGGGACCGCAGGATTCCGGTTACCTGTTTGACCGGTTTATGAAAATGATGGAGGTGGACAGATAATGCCGAAGAATCCGGAAATCAAAAAGGTACTTGTGATTGGTTCGGGACCGATCGTAATCGGGCAGGCGGCGGAGTTCGACTACGCCGGAACGCAGGCGTGCCGCTCTCTGAAGGAGGAGGGCATCGAGGTCGTCCTTCTGAATTCAAACCCGGCGACCATTATGACAGATAAAGACATTGCTGACCGCGTGTACATTGAGCCGCTGACGGTGGAAGTGGTGGAACAGCTTATATTAAAAGAAAAGCCGGACAGCGTGCTGCCGACGCTTGGCGGACAGGCGGGCTTAAACCTCGCTATGGAGCTGGAGGAGCGCGGCTTTTTAAAGGAAAACAATGTGCGGCTTATCGGCACCACTGCGGAGACGATAAAAAAGGCGGAGGACCGCCAGGAATTTAAAAACACGATGGAGAAAATCGGGGAGCCGATTGCAGCTTCAAAAGTCGTGGAAACGATAGAAGAGGGCGTTGCGTTTACAAACACCATCGGCTATCCGGTCGTGCTGCGCCCGGCGTACACGCTTGGAGGAAGCGGCGGCGGCATCGCCCACAATTACGAGGAGCTGACGGAAATTCTGGCAAACGGGCTGCGTCTGTCACGCGTGGGGCAGGTGCTGGTGGAGCGCTGCATTGCCGGCTGGAAGGAAATCGAGTACGAGGTGATGCGCGACAGCGCAGGCAACTGCATTACCGTCTGCAACATGGAAAATATTGACCCGGTCGGCGTGCATACCGGCGACAGCATCGTGGTAGCGCCGTCCCAGACACTCGGCGACAAGGAATACCAGATGCTGCGTACCTCGGCGCTGAATATCATCAGCGAGCTGAACATCACTGGCGGCTGCAACGTGCAGTATGCCCTGAACCCGGACAGCTTTGAATACTGCGTGATCGAGGTAAATCCGCGTGTGAGCCGTTCTTCGGCGCTCGCCTCCAAGGCGACCGGCTATCCGATTGCGAAGGTGGCGGCGAAAATCGCGCTCGGTTATACTCTCGATGAAATCAAAAACGCCATTACGGGCAAAACGTACGCCAGCTTCGAGCCGATGCTGGACTACTGCGTGGTGAAAATCCCGCGCCTGCCATTTGACAAATTCATCAGCGCAAAGCGTACCCTCACCACACAGATGAAGGCGACCGGAGAGGTAATGAGCATCTGCGACAACTTTGAGGGTGCGATGATGAAGGCAATCCGTTCTCTGGAGCAGCATGTGGACAGTCTGCTGTCGTATGATTTTTCGCATCTGGATGACGAGCAGCTTATGAAGCAGCTCGCAAAGGTAGACGACCGCCGCATCTGGGTGATTGCGGAGGCGCTGCGCCGCGGCGTTTCCTATGAGGTTATTCACGATATTACAAAAATAGATATCTGGTTTATTGATAAGCTTGCGATTCTGGTGGAGATGGAGCAGGCGCTGCAGACGCAGGAGCTGACTGTGGAGCTGCTGAAAGAGGCGAAACGCATTGAGTTCCCGGACAACGTGATTGCCCGTCTGACCGGAAAGACAGAGGACGAAATTAAGGCGATGCGCTATGAGAACGGCATCACGGCGGCATACAAGATGGTGGATACCTGCGCGGCGGAATTTGAGGCGACTACGCCGTACTATTATTCTGTGTTTGGAAGTGAGAATGAAGCGCAGGAGACCCATGACCGCAAAAAGGTGCTGGTGCTCGGCTCCGGACCTATCCGCATCGGGCAGGGAATTGAATTTGATTTCTGCTCTGTCCACTGCACCTGGGCGTTTGCGAAGGAAGGCTACGAAACAATTATTATCAATAACAACCCGGAGACGGTCAGCACCGACTTCGATATCGCGGACAAGCTGTATTTCGAGCCGCTGACGCCGGAGGATGTGGAGAATATCGTCCGCCTGGAGAAGCCGGACGGTGCCGTGGTGCAGTTTGGCGGACAGACCGCTATCAAGCTGACGGAAAGCCTTATGAAAATGGGTGTGCCGATTCTGGGAACTTCCGCGGAAAACGTGGACGCTGCCGAGGACCGCGAGCTGTTTGACGGCATTCTGGAGAAATGCGGCATTCCGCGCCCGGCAGGTCACACCGTATTTACCGCTGAGGAAGCGAAAAAGGCGGCAAACGAGCTCGGCTATCCGGTGCTGGTGCGTCCGTCCTATGTGCTCGGCGGACAGGGAATGCAGATTGCCATCAGCGATGAGGATGTGGATGAATTTATCGGCATCATCAACCGCATCGCGCAGGAGCATCCGATTCTGGTCGATAAATATCTGGTCGGCAAGGAAATTGAGGTCGACGCGGTATGCGATGGCACCGATATTCTGATTCCGGGTATCATGGAGCATATCGAGCGCGCGGGCATTCATTCGGGAGACAGTATTTCTGTTTATCCGGCGCAGAGCATCGACGCAAAGGTAAAGGCGACGATAGAGGATTACACAAGAAAGCTGGCGCAGTCGCTGCATGTTATTGGTCTGATTAACATCCAGTTCATTGTCTGCGGCGAGGAAGTATATGTGATTGAGGTAAATCCGCGCTCCAGCCGCACCGTACCGTACATCAGCAAGGTGACGGGCATCCCGATTGTGCCGCTTGCGACAAAGGTAATCCTCGGCGCGAAAATAAAGGACCTTGGCTACACACCGGGACTGCAGCCGGAGGCGGATTATTTTGCCATTAAGATGCCGGTGTTCTCCTTCGAGAAAATCCGCGGTGCTGATATCAGCCTCGGACCGGAAATGAAATCCACCGGCGAGTGCCTTGGTATTGCAAAAACCTTTAACGAAGCGCTCTACAAGGCGTTTCTTGGAGCGGGTATTAACCTGCCGAAGCACAAAAACATGATTATGACGGTGCGCGATGAGGACAAAGAGGAGGCGGCAAAGCTCGCAAAGCGTTTTGAAGCGCTCGGCTACAACATTTTTGCCACCAAGGGCACGGCGAAAGCGCTGATGGACGCCGATGTGCAGGTGCGCATGACGCGCAAGGTGGAGCAGGAGTCGCCGAACATTCTTGACTTGATTCTCGGACATAAGATAGATCTGGTAATCGATACCCCTTCCCAGGGAATCGAGCATTCAAAGGATGGTTTTGTCATCCGCCGCAATGCCATCGAGACCGGCGTCAATGTCCTGACATCTCTGGACACGGCGGGCGCGCTGATTTCCAGTCTGGAAAATACGGATGTGAAAAAGCTGACGCTGATTGATATTGCAAAAATATAGCCTGCGTGAGCAGAAGTTCTGTGGTCTGCATGGCATAATATCAGGTTGAATGACAATGGAACTGCGTGATGTTACATGGTATGTAATAAATTTCCGCTTGCGTTTTTTAAAAAAGTGGCGTATGGTAGAAAAGGAGCTGATTTGCAGCAGGGTTTTGCGCCGGATGGATCGCGGCGTGAGGGGATTCCGTATGGCGGAGCTGCATTTGTGTGAAAGTGTCCCATCGGGGAAAAGGAGAAATGCATGAGAAAAAAATCACATATTTCGCTGGCGAGGTTTCTGGTCTCACAGATGGGGGCGGATAAGCTGCAGCAGCACAGAAAGGCATTTTATCTTGGCTCTATCCTTCCGGACTGCAAGCCTTCCTTTCTTACGGAACGCCACGAGTTTTACGGAACCTTTGACAAGGTTTCCGACAATATAAGAAGTCTGCTGAAAATGGATTACACCGATGCGCAGGACGGCATGGCGTTCTGGCGGCATCTGGGAGAAATCATCCATTATATTGCCGATTACTTTACTTTTCCGCATAACCGCACCTACACCGGGACAATCCGCCAGCATTGCGCATATGAAAAGGAAATGCGTGATTATCTGAGAGAATATATTGACAGCGGCAGGGCGGCGCTGCAGAAGGTTGGAGAAAAGGTGTTTGAGAACGTGGAGGCGCTTCTGGAATATATCCGGAAAACACATGAGGAATACACCAGAGGACGTCATACGATTGAAACAGATGTGCGCTACATCGTGCAGCTTTGTCAACAGGTTGTATGCGCAGTCGTGCAGTTTGCAGGCGCCGGGGCGATGGAGCTCCTGGCGGCATAATTGATGAAAGTAAAATCCGGAGCGCGGGCAGTATAAAACTGTCTGGCTCCGGATTTTTACTTTCCATAAAAATTTACACACTTACTCTTATGTGGTGGCAGAACATTCACGCAGCGCCTCCAGAATCTTGTCAGATGCAATACCGGTCTGGGCAGCAATCTCCTCCGGCGGATAGGTCTGGGAAAGCAGCAGAATCAGTTTCTGCTGTTCACTCTCCAGGCTCTGCTTTTCGCTTTCCAGGTTTTGTTTTTCGCTTTCCAGACTCTGCTTTTCACATTCCAGGTTTTGTTTTTCGCTTTCCAGATGCTTGTTTTTCTTTTCCAGCTTTTCTATTTCGTATTCCAGGATATCGACATCAAAAATTAATGCATCTTCTGTCATCTGATTCACTCCCTCTTTTTTCAGCTCGTCATATTGCTCATAGATATGGCGGTAGAGATACAGAATCATCCGCGAAAGCTTCAGCGCTTCTGTGGGAGTAATATTTCCGACCTCTACATTTCGGTTTAGTGAGTTTAGTATATCATGAGTGATTAAATTTTTCAATGCTTCTATATTTTCTTTTGTACGTTTTTGCTCAATGGTCCGGCGCAGTTTTAAAAGCTGGAAGGGAAGGAGCATGATGAGCTTTTTACGGTCCAGCTCTTCCAGAGAGTGCTTTAAATATTTAAATACAGGTACTCTATATAAAAAGCTTCCCTGCTCCCCGAAGCTGATTTTCAGAATATATTCATCTGGAAAGCTTTCATCATCGTAAAGGTATACGATAAGAGGCTCCGGAAAGCAGATGGTATCCTGATTATCGGCTGTGCGGATGGCGTGATGGAAGCCATATTCCAGAACACGCAAGAGAATATCGCCGTCTTTGGTCATCTGAAATTCAACATGGTAGCTGCTGGAATGATTAATCGTAACAATGGTATCTGCCAGTGTCTTTTTCAGACTGTCATCCGTATTTTCTGTCCAGTGGTAGTCTACATCGCTGTCGGGAGGATAGTCCGTACCAAAAAGACCGTTAATGAGGAAAACGGTACAGCGGGTGGAAAGAGAGAGACAGCGCTTGGCAATGCGGTCATAGATGTCGTGATATTCATATGCTTCGTTCATAAAACCTCCTTGTTTTAATATGTGTAAATTATTTGTGCGGATTAAAATTTAATATTTTAAAAGATGAGTTTATTATATGTTATAAAACAGAAAAAGTCAATAAAAATAATATATAATTAAAAAGTGAATTAAAAAGGATGAAATTATGATTATAAAGAACTGAGTGAATATCCTGAGCATAAAAATGGAGCCATTGCTCTATAAATGATTACTCATTTATTTTGCAACGACTCCTCTGGAAACGTGTGTTACAGGAAACAGCAGCCGGAGAAGCATAACGCCTGGTTATCCGCCAGCGGGTGTGGGGCCTGGTTATCCGTTAGTTTGTATGCCGCTTAGTTATCCTCCAGCTTGTTATCCATTGTATAAATCTGGCGTTTTCTTGCCATCTCATCGCTTGCCAGATATTCGTCGTAGGTGGTGATTTTATCAATCATGATACCGTTCGGCAGAATTTCCATAATGCGGTTGGCGGTTGTCTCCACGAGCTGGTGGTCGTGTGAGGCAAACAGGATAACGCCGGGGAATTTCACCATACCGGTATTTAAAGAGGAGATAGACTCCATATCCAGATGGTTGGTCGGCTCATCGAAAATGAGCACATTCGCACCGGAAATCATCATTTTGGATAAGAGACATCTGACCTTTTCTCCTCCGGAGAGCACCTTTACTTTTTTTACGCCGTCGTCGCCGGCAAACAGCATACGACCGAGGAAACCGCGCACATAGGTGACATCTTTGATTTCGGAATATTGCGTTAGCCAGTCTACGATAATCAAATCGTTGTCAAATTCCTTTGTGCTATCCTTCGGAAAATATGCCTGTGAGGTCGTCACACCCCATTTGTAGCTTCCGGAATCCGGTTCCATTTCGCCCATCAGAATCTGGAAGAGTACCGTCTTGGCAAATTCGTTGCCGCCTACAAACGCCACCTTGTCATCGTGATTCAGCGTGAAGGTGAGATTATCCAGTACTTTTACGCCGTCAATGGTTTTGCACAGGTTCTCTACGGAAAGCACTTCATTTCCGATTTCGCGGTTAGGGCGGAAGTCGATATACGGATATTTACGGCTGGACGGCTTGATGGTATCCAGCTCGATTTTCTCCAGCGCACGCTTTCTGGAAGTAGCCTGTTTGGACTTGGAAGCGTTGGCGCTGAAACGGGAAATGAATTCCTGCAGCTCTTTGATTTTCTCTTCTTTCTTTTTGTTCGCTTCCTTCATCTGCTTGATCATGAGCTGACTGGATTCGTACCAGAAATCGTAGTTTCCGGCGTAAAGCTGAATCTTGCCGTAGTCGATGTCCGCGATGTGCGTACATACTTTATTAAGGAAGTAACGGTCGTGTGAGACGACGATAACGGTATTTGGAAAGTCGATTAAAAATTCCTCCAGCCATTCGATGGCAGCCAGATCCAGATGGTTGGTCGGCTCGTCCAGAAGCAGAATGTCCGGATTTCCGAACAGAGCTCTTGCCAGAAGCACTTTCACCTTTTCGCTGCCGTTTAAATCCTTCATCATTGTATAATGCAGGTCTGGCTCAATGCCAAGACCATTCAGAAGCTGCGCGGCATCGGATTCCGCTTCCCAGCCGTTCATTTCGGCAAATTCGCCCTCCAGCTCACTGGCGCGGATGCCGTCCGCCTCGGAAAAATCTTCTTTGGCATAAATGGCTTCTTTTTCTTTCATGATATCATACAGGCGCTGATTGCCCATGATGACGGTGTCCAGCACCGGAAAATCATCATATTTAAAATGGTCCTGCTCCAGGACGGAGAGACGCTGTCCGGGCGTAATGGAGACATCGCCCTTGGTGGTTTCCAGCTCGCCGGAGAGAATCTTCAGAAAGGTGGATTTCCCGGCACCGTTGGCGCCGATCAGACCGTAGCAGTTGCCCTCGGTAAATTTAATATTTACGTCCTCGAACAGCGCTTTCTTGCCTATCCGAAGTGTTACATTGTTTGCACTAATCATCTTAAATCCTCACTTTAAAAATTAATAAGGGCATGCGCCCTATGAAACCGGCGCCGTATGAGCCCGGCTACATGCAAGCATGCACGGACTTCCGGGACCGGTTTCTGCTGCTGACGCAGTGCGATGCTCGGAAATCAGTGATTTCCTCACTAAGGGCATGCGCCCTATGAAACCACTGCTTCGTACGTCCGATTGCATGCAAGCATGCACGGACTTCCGAATCACTGGTTTCGCACTGCTTATTGCTGTCATTATATTAAGATATTGTGAAAAAAGCAAGTGTTTCTTGTGGATTGGAGGCTTTTGTGTTATGCTACGATGGAAAGGGGAGATTTAGATGGCACGAAGAAAGAAAAAAATACACTGGATAAGGTTTATTCTTGAGGTACTGGTTCTTCTGATTCTGGCGGCGGGACTTTTTGTAGCGGCAAAGTTTGTGAAAATCAACCGGGGAAGCCTGGAGATGGAGAACATAGTGAAGAATGAGAGCATTTCATCGGATGAGCTGAGCGCGATGGACGGCTACAAGGATATTGCTTTTTTCGGCGTGGATTCCAGGGAAGGGGCGCTGGATTCCGGTACGAACAGCGATACTATCATGATTTGCAGCATCAACCAGAAAACATATGAGATAAAGCTTGTATCTGTGTACCGGGATACGTACCTGGATACGATAGATAACGGCTACAGTAAATGCAATTCGTCATACGCGGTCGGCGGAGCGGAGACGGCAATCAGTATGCTCAATAAAAATCTGGATCTGAATATCACGGATTATGTGACCGTAAATTTTGAGGCGGTCGTAGAGCTGGTGGATCTGTTTGGCGGCGTGGATATCAATCTGACAGAGGGAGAGGTGCAGCTTCTGAACGGGTATCTGGTGGAAGGACGCGAGGTACTTGGAAGAGAGTGCGAGGATGTTCCGGGACCGGGACTTCAGCACCTGAATGGTATGCAGGCGCTTGCCTACAGCCGCATCCGCTACATCGGCCTGGATTATGAGCGCACAGAGCGTCAGAGAACGGTTCTGGAGCAGGTTCTGGAAAAGGTAAAGAGCAGCGATATATTTACGCTGAATGAGGCGATTGATACGCTGCTTCCTAAAATATCGACCAGCCTTTCCGTAACGGAGCTGTTAAAACTGGCGGCCGGAGCAGGAAAAATGAATTTAACTGAGACAACAGGCTTTCCGTTCGATAAAACAACGATGGATATCTCGGCGGGCGACTGTGTGATACCGGTCAATCTGGCAGCAAACGTTACGCAGCTCCATGAATTTTTGTATGGTTCTACAGGCTATACGCCATCCGCAACCGTGCAGGAAATCAGCAATAACATATCGGCGGAGACCGGAATTTACTAAAACTCATAAATGAAAATGTTGAATTTGGGGTAGAAAAATCCGGCAGAATATGCTAAGATACTATTGAATCACATTCGACGCAGAAAGATACGGAAAGTAATCCTTACAAAAGATAAAGCTGCGTTGGGTGTGATTTCTTTATTCTGGAGAAGAATCCTTTAAATTTTTAATTTCAGGGGTAGAAAATTCTGGAAGAGTGTGTTAGAATAACCGGGAAATCACATTTGATGCAGAGAGAATATAAAATATTCCTACAAAAGATAAAGCTGCATTGGATGTGATTTCTTTTCATTATGTCACATCTTGCTATGGATTCTGAAAAAATAATCTTAAATATGTCAAAATAGCCTGCATTTTTTTGCGAAAATCCAGATTTAAAGGAAGATATTGGAGACGTTATCGGATATGGTTGCAAAAAAGAGGGTGTTTTATGCCAAAACAGCTATACAAATATCACAAAAAATCCCGAAAATCAAATATAATATGTGTTTTTTGTTGACAGAAAAAAATGAAAAAGTTATAATCTAAGAGATGAAGTCGGTAATATCAATGAAGGTACCGGGGAACGTATTGGATTCCGGTATAATTGTGCGCAATACAGGGTGGAGGGTGATGCGGGTTGCCTGGAATAACGGATATGCATTGTCATATTCTGCCGGGGCTGGATGATGGATGCCAGAGCATGGATGAAACAATACAGACGCTCCGGGAAGCAGAGCGGCAGCAGATTCGTCAGATGATTGTTACGCCGCATTATTATCCGGGCAGATATATGGTATCTGCGATTCAGGTAAGAAAAACGCTGGACGAAGTACGCAGGCAATGTGAGAAGCAGGGGATAAACATCACACTTTATCCGGGACAGGAATGCTTTTACTATTCCGGGCTGACAGAGCTGCTTAATTCCGGCAGTGTGCTTACTCTCGCGGAAAGCCGCTACGTACTGGTAGAGTTTTCGCCGGATTGTCTGTTTACCTATCTTTTAAGTGGATTGCGGGATTTACGACAGAACGGATACATTCCGATACTTGCTCATTTTGAACGCTACCGCTGTCTGCAGAAAGAAGGACATCTGGAGATGCTGAAAGAGCAGGAATATCTGCTTCAGATGAATTTTGATACGCTGCTGCAAAAAGACGGCTGGTTCCGGAAAAATCCCTGGCGGGCAGTTGTGAAAAACGGAGCGGTGGATTTTCTGGGAAGCGATTGTCATGGGACAGATTTCCGCCCGCTGCGTGTGGCGGAGGTTTACGAATGGCTGGGTGTACATTTAAATTCCCGGCAAAGAAAACAGATATTAACGGATAATATCCAAAAAATACTACAAAATATATATTAGAGGATGATATGGAAAAAACAACAGAACAAAATCAAATGGAACTAAAAGAAAGAAGGATTGCGGAGGAAGAAGACGTCATTGATTTAAAAGAAGTCTTTTATGTGCTCCTTGGCGGATGGAAAGCAATTTTTCTGGCAATGCTGATCGGGGCTGCCGCGTTTGGCGCTTATCACCACTTTATGATAACGCCATCCTATCAGGCGGACGCCATGATTTATATTACAAACACGGATTCTGTGATTACTTTTTCGGATTTGCAGCTCAGTTCCGCACTTACGGAGGACTACACGAATATTATTAAGAGCCGTACCGTGCTGAACCGTGTTATTGACGAACTGGATCTGGACATAAATTATAAGCAGCTTGGGAATCTGGTGAGTGTGGAAAATCCGGAATCCACGCACATTATACATATTTATGTTACAACAGATGATCTGGAACTCAGCAGGAACATTGCAAACGCGCTGCTGAATGTCAGCGTCAGCCAGATTTATCAGATTATCGGAAGCAGCGAGCCGACGATCATTGATTACGCGGAAGCGGAGGCTGTGGAAAATGTAACGCCGGGACTGACAAGATATATGGCAATGGGAGCGCTGCTTGGAGCGGTGGTTGTCTGCGCTGTTCTTATTATCCGGATGCTGATGAATACCACGATGAAAACAGAAGAAGATATTGATAAGTACCTGCATCTGCCGGTGCTTGCGGCGGTGCCGTATTACAATGAACACACCACAAGGAAAGGAAAATAAAAAATGGAACAGCAGCAATATTGGCAGCCGGCAATGCAGCCGCAGGGAACGCCGGTCCGGAGGGTGGTGCAGCCACAGATAGAACCGTTACCGTTTCAGGCGAGAGAGGCAATCAACGTACTTCGCGGAAATATCCAGCTGAGCGGATACGATTTAAAAACGATTGCGATTACCAGCGCGGTGGCGCATGAAGGAAAATCCTCCATTGCTTTCCGCCTTGCAAAAAGTATGGCGGCGCTTGGAAAAAAGACGCTTTATCTGGACTGCGATATCCGTAATTCGATGACCATGAGTTATTATAATATCCAGATCAAGACGGTAGGGCTCACAGAGTATCTGTGCGGCAGAGAATCGATGGCAAACATCGTATACAAGACGGACGACCAGTGGATGGATATGATTTTTACGGGCGCATCGGCGCCAAGTCCCAGTGAACTGATTTCGGGACCGTTATTTGAACAGCTGATTAAGTGGACACGCGAAAACTACGATTATGTTATTGTGGATACGCCGCCGGTAAATGCTGTTATTGATGGCGCACTTATAGCGAAGAGGTGTGATGGAAGTATTCTGGTTATTGAGAGCGGGCTTACCGAGCGCAAGCAGGCAATTCAGGCAAAGAGACAGCTGGAATATGCCGGCATCAGAATACTGGGGACCGTTCTGAATAAGATTGGAACAAAGAAGAGCGGTTACGGCTATGGTTATGGTTACGGATACGGTTATGGCTATGGCTACGGTTACGGAGAAGACAGGAAGAGCAAGAAGAATGCCGGGACGAAAAAGAAGAAGAAAGCAAAATAAAAAAGTCTTTTTATACAGCGCGGCCGTAGTAATTATACTGGCGGTGGGGCTGGGTATCTGGGCGTACCAGATACAGAAGCGGCAGCAAAGTCTTCATGTTACTGCCGGGAATTCCGTGGATATGAAAGCGGGATACCGCAATATCACATATAATGGAAAAGAATATCAGTATAATTCGCTTATTACGACTGTCCTGTATGCCGGCGTCGACTCCGAAGGAGAGATGAAAGAAAATGAAAGCTATACAGGCGCGGCAAGGGCGGACAGCATTTCGGTGGCGGTGCTGGATAAGAAGCATGAAAAAATGACGATTATTGCACTGAGCCGCGATACGATGACAGATGTCCGCAGATATTCCATGTCGGGCAGGGACCGCGGAACCTACGAGACGCATCTCGGTTTTGCCTATGCTTACGGGGACGGCGGCGAGGTCAGCTGCGAGAATCTGCGTGAGGCAGTATCCAATCTGCTCTGCGGAATCCCGATAGACGAATATGTGGTGACAAATCAGTCCTCCATGACCCATATAAACGATCTGGTGGGCGGGGTGACTGTCACGGTGCCGAATAACGATCTGGCGGCTGAATATCCGCAGCTTACAGAAGGTGCAGTGGTAAAGCTGGACGACACAAACGTGGGTGCTTATTTACAGTACCGTGATACAGAAACCGATCTGAGTAATGAAGGGCGTATCGAACGCCAGCAATCATATGTAACCGCATATGTCGGACAATTAAAACAGGTTCTGCAGGAAGACCTGGAGGGTACCTGGAACAGACTGGAAGAGATGGATACGTATCTTCAGACGAGTATCACAAAAAATAAATACCTCAGTCTGGCGAAGCTTCTGGAAAAAACAGATTTTTCATTTGACAGCTATTATCGTCCGGAGGGCGAAAATGTAGTTGGCGAGGAACATGACGAATTCTACGTGGATGAGGAAGCGCTTCAGGAAAAGATAATCGAGCTTTTCTATGAAGAAATTTAAGTTGGTTTGAACTTTGAAAAAAGTTTGAACATAGATTGGTCAGAGACCAAAATAGTGAAGAAAGGAGGAAGACGTGTTATGAAAAAGTTTGCGGCAATCCTGTGCACAGCAGCGATAACCCTGGGAACCGTGTGCACTGCTTTTGCAAATCCGAGTATCAGCTATGTTACCATTGAACCGCAGGATGCGACGGTAGCAGAGGAAAGCGCGGCGCTTATCCCGGAAGGAATGAAGCTGATCGTTGCGGAGGCAGAACCGGACAACTACGAAAACGAAGTAGTGGCGGAAATCGTGACCAGACTGAATGATCCGGAACAGATGATTGAGATGGAAGAAATTCTGGAAATGCTGGAAGTGGATCTCACAGAAGAGATAAAAACGGAAAGCGGTAACGTAATCGACCCGCTGGAGTATGAGCCGATTTCGGAATTCGACGATCTGGTACTTTCCGACGATATGGATGTTTATTATGATTTCGACGGGGAAGTAAAGAAAGTAAAAGCAACGATTGAAGTAGAAGCATTAAAAGAAGTGGAAGATATCAAAAATAATCTTCTGATGCAGCTCGATCAAAAAGAAGGAAAGGTATACTTTATCGAGATCGAAGAGGAAGATTATGTACCGGAGACCGGAGAAATTACAGTGACCTTCCCTTGCCTGGGACCGTTCTGTGTTCTGGAAAAAGCAGAGTAACAGCAGACTGTTGCTCCGTCAGTATATAGCGGAAAAAGTTATGGAATAACCATCCCTTTTTCCGTTTATACTGATAAAAATTATTGACGAGAGGCTATGAAGAAATGGCGAGACGAAACAGATATGGACAGGAAAAAAATCCACTGAGAATGGTTTTATATATAATCGCGGTTCTGGCGATGATAGGCTGTATCGGATATCTGGTATACAGCTCCCGCATAAGCAGCCAGGAGTATCAGGAAGAGGTACGGCGGGCTGCCGCGGAAGAAGTGGAATTTGAGACGGAAGCGCGCGAAACACGTGGTGAGACAGAAACTGAGACGGAAAAACAGCAGGACAACACAAAGGATGAGACGGAACAGGGGGCTGGAACGGAAACAGAAACAGACGGAGAACAGGGAAATACGGAAGAAACAGACAATGAGTCTGAAACTGATACCAAAGAAGCAGCGGCAGGCGCGGCGGATAAGGATATGTCCATTCTGGTGCTGAACGGCACCGGAAGACCGGGCGTTGCCGGATACTGGAAGTCACAGCTTGAAGAAGCAGGATATACGGATGTCACACCGGCAACGTATACGGAGACGGTTGGTGAAAAGACGGTCATCTATGCAGCGACCACCGAAGAAGCGGAGATTTTTAAAGAGCAGTTTCCGGATGCAGAGGTGGAAGTTGGCACCGTGGAGACAGGGCTGGAGGCGGCGGAAGGAATTCCGCTGCCGGAAAAATGCGATGTTTACATAATAGTAGGAAGCAGCGACGCCAGGAGCGAGTAAGATATTTGTGTGATATTCCAGAGACTGGAACATATAGCGAAATGGAATAATTGAAACATTGCGGCTATAACAGATGTCTACCGAAAATATTCGGTTATCAGGTCCTGCGGCGGACGGGAAGCCGCACACGGGCAGGATTATACAGGGAGTTTATGAAAAAATCAAAATATTGTTGGGAAAAGCTATGAGAGAAGAACAGAAAAACGGGAAACAGGTATCAGGACAGACGAAAGAAAAAAAACACAGGTTCCAGCACTGGGAAGTGATCGCGCTTTATCTTGTGCTGTATGATGTGGTCGCGGCGTGTGCATCCTATTTTTTTGCGCTGCTGCTGCGTTTCGACATGCACGTATCACAGATCCCTCCGGAATATCTGGATGCTTTTGTGGGATTCATGCCGTTTTATGCAGTATTCATGGTGGCAGTGTTTTACGCCCTGCGGCTCTACAGCAGCATATGGCAGTTTGCAAGCTTCAGCGAGCTCAACCGCATCACGGTGGCATCCCTTGCCACGGCGGTGTTCCATACAGCAGGGATCACGCTTTTCCTGCAGCGGATGCCGGTATCGTATTACATCATCGGTGCGGTCATGCAGTACTGCCTCGTGATCGCGGTGCGCTTTTCCTACCGCTACATCACGATGGAGCGCGCACGCCGGAGACAGGACGGACGTGCAGTCCGCAATGCAATGATCATCGGGGCCGGGGCAGCCGGGCAGGTGATCATCCGCGAGCTGAAAAATTCCGGGGAGGCAGAGGCACGCCCCTGCTGCGTGATCGACGACAATCCCAATAAATGGGGCAGGCTGATGGAAGGCATCCCGGTCGCGGGCGGCAGGGACTCCATCCCGGAGAATGTCCGGAAATATAAGATCGACCAGATCCTGTTCGCCATCCCGACCGCATCCGCGGAGGACCGGAGGGCCATCCTTGACATCTGCAAGGAGACGGGGTGCGAGCTGAAGAGCCTGCCGGGCGTCTACCAGCTGGCAAACGGGGAGGTGTCCCTGAGCAGGATGAAGCCGGTGGCGGTGGAGGAGCTGCTGGGCAGGGACCCGATAAAAGTCAACATGGAGGAGATCTTCCGGTACATAAAGGGAAAAACGATCCTGGTAACGGGCGGCGGCGGGTCCATCGGCAGCGAGCTCTGCAGGCAGATCGCCGGGCATGAGCCGGGACAGCTGGTCATTTTCGACATCTATGAAAACAATGCCTACGACATCGAGCAGGAGCTGCGCCGGAAATACCCGGACCTGAAGCTGTCAGTGCTGATCGGTTCCGTGCGTGACAGCCGGAGGATCAACCAGGTATTTGAGACCTATAAGCCGGATATCGTCTACCACGCGGCGGCGCACAAGCATGTCCCGCTGATGGAGACAAGCCCGAACGAGGCGATCAAGAATAACGTGGTCGGCACCTACAAGACAGCCTATGCGGCGCTGAAGAACGGCACGCAGCGGTTCGTGCTGATCAGCACGGACAAGGCGGTGAACCCGACCAACATCATGGGCGCCAGCAAGCGCCTGTGCGAGATGGTCATCCAGAGCATGGACGCCATCAGCAAGGCGGGGAGGATGGACCTGCTCCCGTTCCTGCACGCGCACATGGACAAACAGATAGACGGGCAGATAGCGCACGACCCGGAGGACCACATGGCGGTGGACGGCATGGACGGGAAGCATCCCGGTCTGAATATGGAGAGTGTGAAAAACGGGGAGCATCCGGGGACGCAGTTTGTGGCGGTGCGTTTCGGGAATGTGCTCGGCAGCAACGGCTCCGTGATCCCGCTTTTCAAAAAGCAGATAGAGGCGGGCGGACCGGTGACTGTCACCCATCCGGATATCATCCGCTACTTCATGACCATCCCGGAGGCGGTCAGCCTGGTGCTGCAGGCAGGGACTTACGCATGGGGCGGGGAGATATTTGTGCTGGACATGGGAGAGCCGGTGAAGATCGACACGCTGGCGCGGAACCTGATAAAGCTTTCCGGATACAAGCCGGATGAAGATATCAAGATCGTCTATACCGGGCTGCGGCCGGGTGAAAAGCTTTTCGAGGAAAAGCTGATGGCTGAGGAAGGTCTGAAAAAGACAGACAATGACCTGATCCATATCGGCAAACCGGTCCCGTTCGATGTGGAGAAGTTCCTGCGGCAGCTGGAAGAGCTTGCAAAGGCAAGTTATGAGAACAGCGGGGATATCGTGGGGATGGTCGAACAGATGGTGACGACCTTTCATCCGGCGGGAAAGCATCCGGAAAAGATCATTGCAGGACCGCACCCTGCAGCAGACAGTGCACTGGATGAGGTTGCCGCAGCAAAAGAGATGGCGTAAGAAAAAATCCAGGGAAACAGCAGATCGTCGCTTCGCCGCGTTTGCTGACCCTGAATGTCAGAAAGTGAGAAAAAATCTGCCTGAAACAGGACAGAATGGCGAAGCATACGCAATTCAGGAAACAGAAGGAAGAGACAGAAGTGTGGTATGTGATGCAGGTGCAGACGGGGATGGAAGAGCGGATATGTGCGCAGTGCAGAAGAAAAATATCCGAGACGGTGCTGGAGCAGTGCTTCATCCCGCGTTATGAGGTGAAAAAGCATATCCAGGGTGTGTGGAAGACACAGAAGCAGATCCTGTTCCCGGGATATGTATTTGTAGTAACATCCGATATCCAGAATCTGCACGAAGAATTAAAAAAGGTTATTGGTCTGACAAAGCTCATTGGGACAGGCAGGGAAATTGTTCCGATTTCTGAAAATGAAAAAGAATTCCTCCTGGGCTTTGGCGGGAAGGAACAGGTTGTACAGATGTCTGAGGGCATCATCACCGGAAGCCGGGTAGTCATCCACTCCGGACCGCTGAAAGGAAAAGAAGGATATATCAGAAAGATAGACAGGCACAAGAGGAAGGCATGGCTGGAGCTTCCGCTTCTGGGCGGGATGCAGAATGTACAGGTCGGGCTGGAGATTGTGTGTAAGAAATAGGGTGTTTGGATAGAGACAGGGTGGCTGGCCAGACAGTTAAAAGCTGATGAGAAACCTGAATATAGGTTTTGAAAATAAAGGGACGGAGATGCTCTGTCTGCATTGTGATTTACACAGTAAAGGAGGAAAGAAGACGTGTTTGTTAGAACAGAAGATATAAAGCCTTTCAAATCAAAAGTGTGGCTGGCTTCTCCGACTATGCACGGCGAGGAAATTAAGTATATCACTGAGGCGTATGAGACGAACTGGATGTCCACAGTTGGTGCAAATATTAATGAAGTAGAGCGTATTGCAGCGGAAAAAGCAGGAGTCAGATATGCAGTTGCACTGTCCTGCTGTACTGCCGCATTGCATCTTTGCGTGAAGTTCGCCGGAGAAAAGCTGTATGGCAAGCCGCCCATCGGTCACGGAGCTGTGGAAGGCAGGCGGGTTTTCTGTTCTGACATGACATTTGATGCCACTTTGAACCCTGTTGTGTATGAAGGGGGCATTCCGGTGTTTATCGACACCGAACGTGATACCTGGAATATGGACCCGGCCGCACTGGAGAAGGCTTTTGAGATTTATCCGGAAGTAAGGCTTGTTGTAGCAGCACATCTTTATGGTTTTCCTGGGAAAATAGATGAGCTGAGAGCCGTGTGTGACAGGCATGGTGCCCTGCTGATCGAGGATGCGGCTGAATCTATGGGCGCTACATATAAGGGAAAGCAGACAGGTTCTTTCGGCGATTATGCAGCAATCTCCTATAATGGCAACAAAATAATAACCGGGAGCTCCGGGGGATGCCTGTTAACTAATGAACTGGAGGTTGCAAACAAAGCACGCAAGTGGTCCACACAGGCCCGTGAAAACGCAGCATGGTATCAGCATGAAGAGGTTGGCTATAACTACCGCATGAGCAATGTCATCGCTGGCGTTGTCCGTGGCCAGTATCCGTATCTGGAAGAGCATATCGCCCAGAAGAAGGCAGTCTGGGAGAGATACAGGGAAGGACTAAAGGGGCTGCCAGTATCTATGAATCCATTTGAGGAAGATAAGTCTGTTCCGAATTACTGGCTTTCTGCAATGATCATTGACAAAGAGGCAATGTGTAAGCAGGTGCGTGATGATAATACAGCAATGTATCAGCCGGAGCATGGTAAGAGCTGTCCTACCGAGATTCTGGAAGCCATCGCCAGTATTAATGCGGAAGGACGTCCAATCTGGAAGCCGATGCATATGCAGCCGATGTACAGAATGAATGCGTTTATCACAGTTGCCGGGAATGGCAGGGCAAGAACCAATGCTTACATAGCTGGCGGTGTGGAAGACGTTGGGGCAGATATCTTTGAAAGAGGTCTGTGCCTGCCGAGTGATAACAAGATGACCAAGGAGCAGCAGGATGTTGTGATTGAGATTATTAGAAAGTGCTTTGAGTGATGGGGGAGAAGGATGCAGCAGCCACAATTAAATGGAATCAAGACTCATAGCCGATTGGAAAGAAAGTATGGGTTTTACGAATTATACGTTAAGCGGCTAATGGATATTATCTGTTCATTGGCAGCAATCATCGTGTTCAGTTGGCTTTACCTCATCATTGCAGTTCTGGTTCGAGTGAAGCTCGGTTCGCCAGTGCTGTTTAAGCAGCCCCGTCCTGGTAAGATTGATCCCAAAACAGGACGGGAGAAAATCTTTTTTATGTACAAATTCCGTTCCATGTCTAATGAGAGGGATGAGAACGGAAATCTTTTGCCGGATGATATTCGTTTGGGCAAATTTGGTAGGGCACTCAGGGCAACCTCTTTGGATGAATTACCGGAAGCTTTCAATATCCTAAAAGGGGATATGAGTATAATCGGTCCCAGACCCCAGCTTGTACGGGATATGGTCTTTATGACGGATGAACAGAGAATGCGCCATACTGCGAAACCTGGATTGAGTGGTCTGGCGCAGACCAGAGGAAGAAACGCACTGTCTTGGGACGCAAAATTGGCTACTGATCTTGAATATATAGAGAACATATCCTTTCTTGGTGATGTGAAGATAATCATTAATACTGTCAAACAGGTTTTCTTCAAAGAGAGAGGCATAGAGGGTGGAACGGTTGATGAGGTTGATATCACGGATGACCTTGGAGATTACCTGTTGAAAGTTGGCCGGGTCAGTAAGAAAGAATATGATGCGAAGCAGGCTGAGGCTAGAGAGCTATTGGGGGTGTGAGAATGCTTGAAGATATAAAGTTTTCTGTCTCCATGTGTGTATATGGCGGAGACAATGCACAGTGGTTTAAGACAGCGGTAGAAAGTGTTCTTAATCAGACTTTGGTGCCAAACGAGATAGTTCTTGTCGTTGATGGTCCCGTCCCGGATGATTTGAATGCTGTAATACTTAAACTTGAAGAAAATGACACTTTCAAAGTCATTCGTTTGAAGAAAAATCATGGACACGGAATTGCAAGAAAGACGGGTCTTGATAATTGTTCCAATGAGCTTGTGGCTATTATGGATGCAGATGATATAAGCGCCCGTAATCGATTTGCAAGGCAAATTGAAGCTTTCCGCAATTATCCGGATTCAGACATAGTTGGTGGAATGATTACAGAGTTCATTGACACCCCAGAAAATGTTGTTGGTAAGAGAATCGTTCCATTGGAAGATAGTGCAATAAAAGAGTACATGCAGTGCCGTTGCCCGATGAACTTAGTAACAGTTATGTTCAAAAGGTCATCAATTGAAAAAGTGGGTGGTTTCATCGACTGGTATTGCGAAGAGGATTACTATCTTTGGCTGAGAATGGCTCTTGCGAATATGAAATTCAGAAATGTTGATAATGTGCTGGTAAATGTTCGTGTTGGAAAAGAGATGTACCAGCGCCGAGGTGGGGTTAAGTACTTCAAGAGCGAGGTAAAGCTTCAAAAGTACATGCTTGATAACAAGATAATCGGCTACTCACGCTATTTGCTTAATGTTACTGAGAGGTTAATTTTGCAAGTGCTCATGCCAAATAAAATGAGGAGTTTTATCTTTCAGAAGTTAGCAAGAAGTAAATGAGGAAATATAGATGAAAAAATACAAAATTGGCTATACAACTGGAGTATTTGATATGTTTCATATTGGTCATTTAAATATATTGAAGAGAGCTAAGGAACAGTGCGATTTTCTGATTGTTGGCGTGACCAGCGATAAGCTTTGCTTCAAGAGAAAGCAGAAATATCCTATCATCTGTGAGTCCGACCGTATGGCTATTGTGGCAGAGCTTCGGTGCGTTGACCAGGTAGTTCCACAAGAAAACATGGATAAGCTGGAAGCAGTTAAGAAGTACGGAGCAGATGCTGTATTTGTTGGTTCCGATTGGAAGGGAACAGAGACTTGGAATCAATATGAAAAAGAATTTACTGAGGTAGGATGCACTGTTGTGTATTTGAATCATACCGATGGCATTTCCTCAACGATACTTAGAGATAGATTAAATGCCGGTGAGAAAGCTTTATAATGTGAGGTAGGATAAGATGATTTTTGTGTATAAATACTGGGATCAGTTTTGTAGAGAATTGAAAGAAAAAGGGATTGTCAGCATTCCTGCTAAAGAAGTTAAGGAAACAATGGCATCATTTCTGGTGTTGAAACACGATATTGAAAATACAGTACCTAAAGCATATAAGCTTGCTGAAATTGAAAACAAATATGGCCATAGAGGTGCATATTACACACATGCCTATCTGCTGGATGACCCAAAGAATATTGAACTTTTACGAAAAATGCAAGCCATGGGGCATGAAATATCCTATCACTATGATGTGATGGATAGTAATCACGGAAATATAAATGAAGCCATCAAAGAATTTGAAGATAACCGTAAACGGTTTGAGGCCTTGGGATTCCCTATCATCACAGTTTGCCAGCATGGCAATCCTGTTGTTGAACGCGTGGGATATACCTCTAATCGAGATTTCTTTCGTAGTTCTCAGGTACAGGCTATGTATCCTAATATCGCAGATATTATGGTTGATTATAAAGATAAATACCATACTGAATACTCCTATTTCTCAGATGCAGGACGTAAATTCAAATTTATTTTTGATCCTATCAATAACGACCTTGTAAACAGTGATGATAAGAATATTCCATATGAAGATTTGAATGCTCTTATTGAGGCTTTGCCATCAAAGGCTATTATCAGTACGCATCCACATCGTTGGGCAGATTCAGTTGCTTCCTACATTGTGAAGGATAAGGTATTTAAGATTGTAAAAGGCACAGCAAAGCTGGCTATGAAGGTGCCTGGAGTAAAGAAAATTATGTGCAGATATTATTATCTGGCCAAGAAGATATAAGGTGGAATTATGAACATATTATTGATGGCAAGAATCATTGCAAAAACCGGTGTTGGCAACCATGTGAAGCAATTGAGTGAAGAATTGGTTAATCAAGGTCACAAAGTTTGGGTCATTGCAAGCACAAATGAAATGGCTATTGGTCAAACCGGGGGGGTATTGTTTGAACAAGTAGAATTACGTTCGAAGAAGCCCATTACAATCATTAAAACGCTGAAAAGAATACATCAAATTATTGTCGACAATCAAATTGAGATTGTCCACTGCCATCATAGAATGGCGGGTTTATATATGAAATGGTACAATCTGCACTGGTCTATACCTTATATCTGGACGTTGCATTTAGCTCCAATACCATGTGATCCAATTCATAGAATGATGACCAGCTACGGAAAACGTGCAATTGCTATTTCCTATGAGGTTGGAGAATTTCTGAAAGATGATCTCAAGATACCCCAGAAGGATATTAGATATGTGCTGAATGGGGTTGACGAGAAAACTCTACTCCCTGTGACTAAAGAAGAAAAAAAGCAGCTCCGAAAGCAGATGGGTATTCCGGTCGATAAGACTGTGGTTGCATTACATTCAAGAATTGATCCAGTTAAGAACCATGAAGCAGTCGTTGAAGCGGTTGGGATGCTTACACCTGACGATAGAGAAAAACTTATAGTTCTCTGCTCTGGAGAGAAGTCTGGTGCTTATTATGAAATGCTTCAAAAACGAATCTGCGAATTAAGTATCAGTGATTGTTTTCATTTTTGCGGTTGGGTAAAAGCTGAAACAATTATAGGTGCATCGGATGCGCTTATGCTTCCCAGTTTGAAAGAAGGTTTTGGCCTTAACTGCATAGAGGCGATGTTCATGAGAGTTCCGGTATTCCGAACCAAAACCTGTGGCTATCGGGATATGCAAGATTATTGTGTTGGGATGGAAGATGTTGCAGCACAGACTGTTTTAAAACATCTTCGCGGAATACTATCAGGAGAATTTCTGGACGAGGATCGTATAAATTTTGCAGAAGCGTTTGTTCGGAAGAAGTGCACTGTAAAGGCAATGACAGAACATACAGTAGCAGTCTACGAGGATGTGCTTAGAGAAATAGTGTAAAAGAGAGGTAAGATGAAATATGGACGCATCACAGAGTGTTAAACAGGTACAGAAGAAGATTCTTGAAGTTATGAAATATATAGATAAGTTATGCCGTGACAATGGGATTGTCTACTATATCATGGGTGGTACAGCTCTTGGTGCAATCAGACACGGTGGTTTTATTCCTTGGGATGATGATTTGGATATCTTTATGACTCCTTCGGAATATGAAAAATTCAAGAAAGTATTCGAAGCAGAGAATAGTTCAACGTTTGTCTTACAGGAGTGGCGCACCACTCCAGACTACCTTGAATACGCCAAGGTACGTATGAATGGGACAACTTTCATTGAGGAGGCCTTCAGAGATAGAAAAGATCTTCACCAAGGCATATATGTAGATATCATGATTCTGCATAAAGTTCCGGAGAACAAGTTCATTCAGAAGCTGGTATATTACGAATCCAAGTTTGTGACGCTTTATGCGTTGTCGCAGAGAAATTGGAAGCCGAAGAGTACAAGCAAGAAACTGGTGCTTAAATCCCTGAAGTTTATGCCGTGTAAATTGATGGCAAAATGCTTCTACCGAAGAATCTACAAGTATGATGATACGAAGACGAACTTTAAATACTGCTATTGGATTACACCGGTAAAATTCAGAAGTGGATTGTTTGATTCATCGTTCTTCTCTGATCCTGTGGATATTCCGTTTGAGGATACGATTTTACTGGGGTCTAAAAAGATTAAGGAATATCTGGAATACCGCTATGGAGATTATATGAAGCTTCCGTCCAAGGAGGCGCAGCAGGCAGCGGTACATGCCATGCTTTTCGATGTTAATCGAGACTATAAGGAATATGTAAAATAGAAGGTGATACAATCTTTCACCTTATTGGGAGTGGTAAAAATAAATGTTGGTATGTGTTGTAGGTAACTTTGGAGATAAGAGTATACTGACTGATGGACAGGGGATAAAGACGCTTGAACTTTACAATTCGTTGGTTAAAACCTACGGTCAGAAAGAAGTCAGCAAAGTTAATCTCCATAGTAAGAATAGAATAGTTTTGGCGTTTCAACTACTTGCAAATGTGATTAGATGCAAGAATATTATCGTTTTGGTTTCAAAGAATGGTAGGAAAACCGTAATTCCACTTTTGGTTGCATATAATAGGATTTTCCACAAAAAGATTTTCCATTCTTTGATAGGAAGCACAACACATCAAACATTAGAAGAGAACCCCAAATTAATTGAATGCTATAACCGTTTAGCGGGAAATTGGTCTGAAACTAACACAGAAAAAAGACTCCTTGAAGAACTGGGACTGACGAATGTGACAGTGGTAAAAAACTTTAAGAACCTGAGAGTCTTGAAAACAGATGAGTTAATTTATATTACGAATGAGCCTTTCCCGTTATGTACTTTTTCAAGAGTAGAGGAACTTAAGGGAATTCCTAATATAGTTCGTGCAGTAAATAAAGTTAATGAACTTTGTGGAAGAACCGTATGTACGCTAGATATATATGGCAAGGTTATGGAACGATACGAGGATGACTTTGAGAAATTGATGCCTGAGTTTGGTGAAAATATACAATATAAAGGTATCGTTGACTTTGACAAGAGCGTTGAAACACTGAAAAACTATTATATGGTGGTGTTCCCAACGAGGTATTACACTGAAGGAATTCCAGGAACTCTATTGGACTCATTTGCTGCTGGTGTGCCGGTGTTAAGCGCAGAGTGGGAATCTTGCTATGATATTATGAACGAGCATGTTGGTGTAACTTATACATTCAACGATGACGATGCTCTAGTTAATACATTGCTATATGTTTTGAGAAACTCTTCAGAAATAAATAAGATGAAAAAGGAATGCCTTCTTGAAGTAAGCAAATACTCATCTGAAGAAATTATAAAAACAATAGGTACATATCTTGAAGGATAACGATAATGAATATTGGATTATTAATTTATGATTTGAGATCCGGTGGAGCAGAAAGAGTTCTGTGTAAATGGTCCGACCTTCTCAGTGAAGAAAACAATATAACAATTTACACGTTTGATGGACAAGCTGATCCGGAGTACAGTTATTCTGGCAAACTTTCGGTACTGGATTTGCCAAGTAGAGGAAAAAATAAAGTTAAGCAAATGCTTACTTTGGTCAAACGCTATTTGAGACTCAGAAAGCAAATCAAGCAAGATAACATTGACTTATTAGTTAGTTTTTGCTCTACCGCAAACTTTCCGGCAATGTTCCAAAGTGTTCCAAGAATAGCGTCGATCAGGCTGTACTCGGAGTATTTCTCCTATCGAAAAATATATCGCTTTTTAATTAAACACACTCATACTACCTTAGCAGTACAAACAAACAGACTGAAAAATGATATTTTGTTGGATGTAGGAGAAAAGTATTCGTCCAAAATTCATGTTATTGGCAACCCTCTGGATACAGAATTAATCAAAGAAAAGATGAAGGAAGAGCCGGAGGAGGATTTTTTAGAAAGAATCAGAGGAAAAAAGGTAATCTGTTTTACAGCTTCCTTCAAAACAGCCAAGAATCATTGGAACTTGATTAAGAGTTTTAACTTATTACATAAAGAAATGCCGGAAACAGTTCTGGTCCTAATTGGTGGACAAGGAGAATTGGAAGAAAAAACACGCAGAATGGTTGATGACTCCCCAATTAAAGATTCAGTAGTTTTTATTGGGAAGACTACAAATCCATTTAAATATGAGAAATATGCAGATGTTTTTGTGTTGCCGTCGATAACTGAAGGAATTCCTAATGTGCTGATTGAAGCAATGACCGTCGGGCTTCCGGTCATCTCTACAGACTGTCCATCTGGACCGCGAGAGATTCTTTTAGAGAATCCAGATATGAACGTGACGACAGAAGGTATCGAACGTGCAGAATATGGATTATTAGTTGAGCCATTTCCGAATGTACTCGACTTCGATATAAACCACATTGCAAAACAAAATACTGTACTATATACTGCTATGAAAGCTTTACTATCTGATAAGAAATTGAACGATTATTATCGACATCAAGCAAATTATCGGACTCAAAAATATGATATGACAGCATACAAAAAGGAGCTATATGGTTTGATAAAAAATGAGAAAATCTTAGGAGAAGATACTGTTTGGACGAAGAAAAAAAAAATACTTTATTCAATATACTTTATGTGCGCTTCATGGTTCCCCATCAGTTCGCATTCCAAGATTGCCCAAAAATGGCGTTACTTTTGGGCAAGTAGGATTGTAGGGAAATGCGGAAAAAATGTTAACTTTGAGCGCTTTTGTTCTTTTACGCCGGGACTATCTGTTGGAGATAATTCTGGAATCGGAATTAGAGCATGTATAAATGGCCCTGTAACGATTGGTACTGACGTAATGATGGGGCAAGATGTAATTATCTACACGACCCGTCATAATGACGACCGTATTGATATTCCGATGAGAGAACAGGGAATGGCAGACGTAATGCCTGTGTCTATTGGGAACGATGTTTGGATAGGTGGAAGAGTTATCATTCTTCCGGGTGTTACGATAGGTGATGGATGCATCATAGGCGCAGGAGCTGTGGTTACGAAGGATATTCCACCATATAGTGTCGCAGTAGGTGTGCCAGCAAAAGTTGTACGTGAACGAAAATAAAATAATTCCTTTGGATATAGACATATTTTTTGTATTAATACGGGAGGCATTAATGAGAGAAGAGAATACTACATCAGACGAAATCATATGTGCATTAATCTCTTTTATGATTATGTCTTTTTATATATTTGAAACAGCTTCTTGGGGTAGATATGTTATTTTCGGTATTACAATTCTAGTAACATTAATATATGCCGCAAATAACGGCTTTAAGATTCCATTAGTACTTAATCGGCCATTTCATGTTCATGTTGCTGCATTTGCTATTTTTTGTTTTGCTTCTTCAATTTGGGCGTGGAATTCAGTTGCAGCGATTTCAAAGGGCATTACAATTTTTTCCATATTGATATGTTACTCATTGATATATCCTTATTTTCAACAAAAAGGAAATATTGATATACTATTGGATGCTTTTATGTTTTCGGGATATGGGATAGCTCTATATACCGTTGTATATTATGGAACAAGTGGTATTGTATCAATGCTTAGCGGAAATGTACGTTTGGGTAATGATTTTACGAATGCCAACTCTATCGGGCTTATTGCAGCAACATCATGCATAATTCAGTTTTCTTATTTATTAAAAAGGAAAAAAAGAAAGTTTGCTATTTTTCTGATTCCGTGCATCATAGTACTCGCAATTTCTCAATCTCGTAAAGCTATGATTATGCTTGTTGTCGGAATTGCCTTTTTAATTATGACCAAAGAAAGTGACCGTGCTTCAATATTCAAGAAGGCTTTTAATCTTGTACTTGGAGTACTAGCGGTTTTTTTTCTGATATATGTAATGTCACGATTAGATATTTTTTCTGGTGTATTTAGAAGGTTTGAGACTTTATTTGAATCAATTAATGGTACAAGAGCAGAAGATATAAGATCCATATATAGGCGAATTGGAATGCAGCAATTCTATAAAACACCTATATTGGGTATAGGAATAGGAAATTCATTGGACTTACTCGAAAGTGTAGGTCATAGGAGAACTTATTTACACTGTAATTTTGTAGAAATACTTTCAAGTGGGGGAATCGTTGGTTTTATTATATATTATTCGATTTATATTAAGTTGATTGTCGGTCTTTGGAAATACAGGAGATATCGTTCCACGACAACCAACTTATGTATAGTTCTATTGTTTTTGATGCTCATCATGGATTATGGAATGGTAACATATTATGATAAACAACAATACCTATATTTTATGTGTTTTTTCCTTCAACTGGAACTTATAAAAAAAGATTATTATGCAATAGAAGAATCAGAAAGGTACGAAAACAATGTATGAATTGACAGTATTTACACCAGCTTATAATAGAGCAAATACTTTAGAGAGAGCCTATAGAAGCCTAGAAAACCAAACATCTAAAGAGTTTATTTGGCTAGTAATTGATGATGGATCTACTGATAACACTTCAGAATTAGTGGCTCAAATCAAAGAAAACGCTTCGTTTCCTATTGAATATTATAGAAAAGAAAACGGGGGAAGACACACAGCAGTTAATTATTCTTATCAATTTCTAAAAACCAAATATGTTGTTACATTGGATTCCGATGATGAGTTGTTGCCTGATGCAGTTGAAAAAATGTTAAGAACGTGGAATGGCATTCCGAAAGGCGAGTATGACCGTTTTTGGTGTATATCGGGACGAGAAATGTATGCTGATAGTGGAGAAATGGTGGGTAAGCCATATCCAGAAGGAATCAACCAGTTAAGGGGGAAAAAACAAAGAAGAGAAATAATGAAGTATCCTGGAGAGAAACATTGTTGCAGAAAAGTGGCAATTCATGTACAGTATCCTTTCCCTGAATTTCCAGATACAAAATTCATTACCGAAAATGTTGTGTGGCAAAAGATTAATAGGAAATATGATCAATACTGTGTTAATGATATATATGGAAAATATTACACAAATACTGAGGGCAGCTTAATGACAGATAGTCCCCATCAGAAATCGAAACATCGTTCAGCATTTTACAGGGATATAATTTATGTAAATGAGTATTTTGATGACTTATGTTATAGCAAAGGTATTGCATATTTTATTGCAGACATATCGAGAAGGGCTATATTGACAGGAGAACCATATAAAAGCGTAGTGAATAGATTGAATACACCCATAAAAAAAATACTTGTCACTCTATGCTATCCAATAGGGTTTCTTGTTGCGAAATTAAAGGATAAAGCATAAGTACAAATGCAAGGAGAGTCAATAATGATAGGAAGAGTGAAAGAAATACTTAGCTCACCGGCAGAGTTTGGATATTGGCTATCTGGTAGAAGGTTTTGCCGACTTATTCCGGATGAGCTTTATATTAAATTTAAATATAAATGTATCTTGGGAAGATGGCCAAACTTGGATGATCCGAAGTATCTAAGTGAAGAAATACAATGGTTAAAACTGTATGATAGAAATCCTTTATACATCAAATTAGTTGATAAATATGCAGTGCGTAGCTATATAGAAGAGAAAATAGGAAAAGAGTATTTGGTGCCATTACTTGGGGTGTGGGATTCACCTATGGATATTGATTGGGATGCACTTCCTAATAGGTTTGTATTAAAAACTGTAAACGGTTCACACACCAATATAATTTGTACAGAAAAAGCCCAGTTAAATAAGAAAAAAACAATAAGTACATTGCTGAGATGGCAGAAAAGCAATCAAACCTTTTATTATGGAAGGGAGTGGCCATACAAATATGTGAAGCCACGTATCATAGCTGAAGAGTATATTGATTCAACTGCCCCAGGCGGACTTATTGATTATAAATTCATGTGTTTTAATGGTATTGCAGATAATGTAATGGTGTGTTCTGATAGGCAAACAGGGAAAACGAGGTTTGATCATTTTGACAAAAAATGGAATTTTCTAAGGTATCAATATGTCGATGCAAACAAGCCAGAAGATTATTCGATTCCTAAGCCTAATCTAATGGATGAGATGTTTAATATTGCGGAATTCCTAGCAAAACCGTTTCCGTATGTTAGAGTAGATCTTTATTGTGAAAACAATAGGATTTATTTCGGCGAATTAACATTTTATCCTCAGTCCGGCTTTGATACAGATTATACAGAAGAAACTGATTTATATTTTGGAACGAAATTAGATATACATAAATTTTAGCTTGTCTAGAAAATTAGGATGTAAAAGCGGGAAAATAAATACTTGGGTATGGAGAAAGTAAATGGAAAATGGTTTTGGTAACAAGATAATAAACGCTACAAAGTGGTCTGTTGTATCGGAAATAACGGCCAAGATTGCAGCTCCAGTTATAAATATAATTCTTGCTCGATTACTTTCCCCAAGCGAATTTGGGGTTGTTGCATCAATTACTATAATTACCAGTTTCGCCGATATTTTTACAGATGCTGGATTTCAGAAGTTTGTTATACAGCATGAGTTTGACAATGATGATACATTGAATAAGTACTCTGATGTTGCATTCACATCAAATGCTGTCCTGTCGGTAATAATCTATTGTATTATTTTTGGATGGAGACGTAGTTTAGCTTCAGCAATAGGATGCCCTGAGGCTTATAACGGATTGGCAACAGCTGCACTTACTGTATTATGTACTTCTTTTTCAAGTATATCTATTGCAAGATTTCGTAGAGAGTTAAACTTTAAACCACTCTTTTTTATTAGATTAGCGAGTTCACTGATCCCTTTGTTCGTTACTGTTCCGTTAGCATTCGCATTGAGATCATACTGGGCTATTGTCATAGGTACTGTATTTCAGCAATTATTTATTGCAATTATGTCGGTTGGATTGTCGAAGTATAAACCCAGAATCAGAATGAACGTCAAGATATTCTCGGATATGGTTTCATTTTGTTTGTGGAATTTAATGGAAACTTTGTCGATTTGGTTTGCCGGTCAAGCAAATATTTTTATTGTTGCAAGCGTATTGGATTCGTATTATTTGGGATTGTATAAAACAGGAATGTCTACGATTAATTCGTATATGGCAATTATCACGTCTGCAATAACTTCTGTATTCTTTTCAGCGTTATCTCGCATGCAGAACGATAAAGACGCCTATAAAAGAACCTTTGACAAGTTCCAAAAAATAATAGCAGTTATTGTTTTGCCTATGGGAGCTGGGATCTTTTTGTACAGGGATTTGGCTGTTCAACTTTTACTGGGATCACAATGGGCTGAAATTTCGGATTTTATGGGATTATGGGCATTAATGAGTGCGCTTACGATAGCATTCAGCAATACTGCTTGCGAGGTTTATAGAAGCATGGGGAAACCCCAAATATCATTTATACTACAGATGGTTTACTTGGTTTTTTATATCCCTGTTATCTTCTTCTCTGCACATAAGAGCTTTGTTATATTATGCTACGCTAGTTGTTTTATTAGGATCGTTCCAATTTTCTTAGACTTTATTACGCTGAAAACAAAATTTGGATTTCCATTTAAAAGTATTATAAAAAATACATATATTCAATTTATAGCAGTTTCATTAATGACTGTCGTTGCGATTTTATGTCAAAGAATATCAGACGGAATGGTATGGCAAATCATATCGATTCTTATATGCGCGGCATTTTATTTTGCTATCATGCTGTTATTTCCGAGCATGAGAAAAGAAATATCTTCAATTAAGAATATGATATAGCACATAAAAGGTACTGAATAGAATTAAGAAATGATATTAAATTAGCAAACTTCATTTAAGGTTTTCAGACAGTAAACAGAAATAGGAGAAGTAATGGAAGATAGACTTAAAATAAACGACAATATAAAGACGGCGATGATGCTTGCTGTTGTGCTTTATCACTGCTGTATGTTTTTTACCGGCAGTTGGTTTGATAGATCAACTCCAGTTTTCTCTGCAAACTATCTTTCAGTTTTTGCGAGATACCTGAATACATTCCATGTTCAGACATTTGCTATGGCATCCGGTTTCCTGTTCTATGCGTTAAAAAAGGAATATGGAAAATACAGTGGTAACTTTAGAGTGGATATAGGAAAAAGAACAAAGCGATTACTTCTTCCATATGCAATCACAAACATTGTGTGGGTACTTCCTTTTTATATTGTGTTCAGTGGTTTTGATGTCAAAGCTATTGTATACAAATATGTTTTTGGTTGCGCACCATCACAATTATGGTTCCTTCCTATGTTGTTCTGGCTGTTCCTGCTTGCCTATGTTGTTTTCAGAAAGCACAGACCATCAGAAGTTGGATTAATCGCAAGCGTCCTGATTTCAATCGGGGGGGGGTATATCCTAAGTACAATTGGGGTAAAAAATGTGCTTCAGATTGTAACTGCAGTAAGATATGCCATGTATTATTACTTTGGAACGTATCTCTATGAAAAAGAAATAAAACCAAGTACTAGCTTAACGGTAATGAGTGTGATTTTCTCGGTAGGTGGATTTGCATTATCAAGTCAACTTGCTGGCAGCAATCTTTTTGTATTAAAGGCAGTGAATATACTTGTCAGTAGTTTTACTTCTTTTGCGGGTATATTTATGGTCTATGGGTTTGCAAATCTGATTGGATGTAAAGAAGATAATAGGATATGGAGAGGGCTAAAGAAGAATAGCTTTGGTGTGTATCTGTTTCATCAGCAATTGATATACCCATGTATTATGTTGCTGAACGGAAGAGTAAACCCTGTTATACAGGTTGTCATTTGCTTTATGGTACTGGGTTTCATATCAAGTGGTATTACTGAGTTCCTTCGCAAATGGAAGGCTACTAAGGTTATGTTTGGACTGTGATCAAAGCAAAGGTCACACTTATGTGTGGTGAATATGAAAATCCAGAGGAAACTGAAATTACATTTGTTTGTGAGTGATTGAAGCGGAGAAATCAATGACTGTATAAGGAAATGGCAATAGGCTAAGATTATAGAACATAAACGAAAAGACTGAGAGGAAGATATTCAATGAAACCAATCAACGTACAGCTAACTAACAAAACTATCTTAATTACCGGAGCGGCAGGCTTCATCGGGGCGAATCTTGTTCTCACCCTGTTGTCTGATAATACCATTCACACCCGTCTAATCGGTGTGGATAATATGAACGATTATTACGATGTAAGTATAAAGGAGTGGCGGCTGAAGGAGATTCAGACTGTTGCGGAGAAGTCCACATCATCATGGACATTCATCAAAGGTTCTATAGCAGATAAGGAACTGATCAACTCAATAATCAACACTTACCATCCGGACATTGTAGTAAACCTTGCAGCGCAGGCAGGTGTACGTTACAGCATTACTAATTCGGATGTGTACATAGAATCAAATCTGATTGGTTTTTATAATATTCTGGAAGCTTGTCGTCATTCTTATGATAATGGAGAAAAAAGAGTAGAACATCTGGTATATGCATCCTCATCATCTGTATATGGAGCAAATAAGAAAGTGCCGTATTCAACAGACGACAAGGTAGACAACCCGGTGTCCCTGTACGCAGCGACTAAGAAATCGAATGAACTCTTAGCTCATGCATATTCCAAGCTTTATAATATTCCGTCCACCGGTCTGCGGTTCTTTACCGTTTACGGTCCCGCAGGGCGTCCGGATATGGCTTATTTTGGATTTACGAACAAGTTGCTAAAGGGAGAGAAGATTCAGATTTTTAATTATGGAAACTGCAAACGTGATTTCACCTATGTAGATGACATTGTGGAAGGCGTTAAACGTGTGATGATGGGGGCGCCGGAGAGAAGGATTGGTGAAGACGGGCTTCCGGTTCCTCCATATGCCATCTATAACATCGGCAACAGTCAGCCGGAGAACCTGCTGGACTTCGTACAGATACTAAGCGAGGAACTGGTGAGGGCAGAGGTCCTGCCGGAGGATTACGATTTTGAAGCTCATAAAGAGCTTGTGCCGATGCAGCCGGGAGATGTACCGGTAACGTATGCTGATACCAGCGCACTGGAGCGTGACTTCGGCTTCAAGCCAAGTACCGATTTAAGGACAGGAATTCGCCGGTTTGCGGAATGGTACAAGGAGTTTTACCGGGTTTAAGAAGAAAACCAGTATGGGAGAATCATAACGGAAGCATTGCAGTAAGGAGAGAAGCAGAATGAACAGAAAAATCGCAGTTGCAGGAACCGGCTATGTTGGTCTGTCCATTGCAACACTTTTAGCACAGCATAATCATGTAACAGCAGTAGACATTATCCCGGAAAAGGTGGAGATGATTAATAACAGGAAGTCTCCCATCCAGGACGAATACATTGAAAAATATCTGGCGGAAAAGGAGCTGGATTTAACTGCCACGCTGGACGGCGAATCCGCATACCGGGACGCGGAGTTTGTGGTCATTGCTGCCCCGACCAATTATGACAGCAAGAAGAACTATTTCGATACTTCTGCCGTGGAAGCAGTTATCAGGCTGGTGATGAACGTCAATCCGGATGCCATCATGGTCATCAAGTCCACGATTCCGGTCGGCTATACGGCAGGCATCCGCAAGAAGATGGGCAGTGATAACATTATCTTCAGCCCGGAATTTCTGCGGGAATCCAAAGCCCTGTACGACAACCTTTATCCGTCCCGTATTATTGTTTCCACAGATGGAAGCGAACGGCTGAATGCAGTGGCAGGGATCTTTGCGGGGCTTCTGCAGGAAGGCGCTGTCAAAGAAAACATTGACACCCTTTTCATGGGATTCACCGAAGCAGAAGCGGTCAAGCTGTTTGCGAATACGTATCTTGCACTCCGCGTGTCCTATTTCAATGAGCTTGACACTTATGCGGAGATGAAGGGACTGAATACGAAAGACATTATCAACGGCGTGTGCCTTGACCCGCGTATTGGCAGTCATTACAATAATCCGTCTTTTGGATATGGCGGTTACTGTCTGCCAAAAGATACGAAACAGCTTCTTGCCAATTATCAGGATGTGCCGGAAAATCTGATCGAGGCAATCGTAGAGAGCAACCGGACAAGAAAGGATTTTATTGCGGAACGTGTACTGGAAATTGCAGGGGCGTATGAAGCCAATGATACCTACGATTCAGCAAAAGAGGGCGAGGTAATCATAGGAGTTTACCGTCTGACGATGAAATCAAACTCAGACAATTTCCGTCAGTCATCGATCCAGGGCGTGATGAAACGCATTAAGGCGAAAGGGGCGACGGTAATCATTTATGAGCCGACGCTGGAGGATGGATCCACATTTTTCGGAAGCCGGGTTGTTAATGATATTGACCGGTTTAAAAAGCAGTCCCAGGCGATCATCGCAAACAGATATGATACCTGTCTGGATGATGTGAAAGACAAGGTCTATACAAGGGATCTGTATGGCCGGGATTAGAAATGTGACAGTATGGATATTTACCAGATTTTTTTAACGCACAACCGTCCCTGGTCTGCAGGGGAACTGGTCTGTTTCGGGATTGTCGCTGTGATAGCAGCGACTATTCTTGGCAGATGTGTCCGGTATAAAAAGATAAAAAAGACGCAGGCGGTGTCCATATTCGGACTGCTTGTATTTCTGGGCATTGTTTTTGGCTCCACAGTGTTTACCAGGGAACCGACGGTGCGGAGATATGAACTGGTTCCCTTCTGGTCATGGAGGGAAGTGATAGCCTCACACGACTGGCAGCTGCTTCAGGAAAATCTTCTGAACTGTATTCTGCTTTTTCCAATGGGGATGCTGCTTCCGCTGGCTTTTGACCGGCGTGTACGGGTGAGGAATTCCTTTATAGCCGGTTTTGCTGTGTCAGCAGTGATAGAACTATGCCAGCTTGTTTTTATGCGGGGATTATTTGAATGGGATGATATGATACACAATGGACTGGGGTGCATGGCGGGTAGCTTATTTATGAATAAACTGATAGAAAAATATGATAACCCGGACAAAGGTGATAAAGAATACCCGGAACTGCACCGGAACAGAAAAAAAGATGATATGGAGGAAATACCGACAGACGATGTATGATCCAGATGAGGCATGCCAAATGATGGCCGCGTCGATAAAGAGAATATGCAGACAGAGAGGAATATCACCGTATGTCCTTGCAAAGAAAGCCGGGATTTCCACTTCCTCCATCAGTTATCTGCTGAACGGGCGGACAAGACCGCAGGTATATACGGTACTGCTGATCTGCAATGCGCTGGGAGTAACGATAGGAGAGCTGTTTGACGGGGAAAACAGGAAATGACGCAGTTGATAATCGGGGGTATGTTTGTATCTGGAGCAATCCAACTTTACATTATCGCATGTGAATTTCCTAGGAGCCAAGTGTAAAAATACTTGAGTTTCCGCAAACTGTAATTAAAAAGTAAATGTGTCTGCCTAAAGTACCAATCTGCCGTTTTTTGAAAGGTATCAAATGGCAGTTCTGTGAATAGAGGTACTTTAATAAGCCCCGCCGGAACCGGACTTTGGGAGACATATTCTTTTATCTATTCAAACAGCCAGCTTAAGGCAGAGTTGACGGTATACAGGACGCCTTGTCCGGAACCAGAGCCTGATGCCCTCTTTTGCATACGACAGTATGCCGGAGATACCTTTGGCCAGCCGATAATAGCAAAACGCTGTCTTTTCTTTTATCGGATTTGCGGTATGTATAATTGCAGTTTTAAGGGCATTTGTTTCTGCCTTCATAGAAATATGGGCAAGAAATGCCATGCATAAAGTAGTATAAAAGTTTAAAGCATTGATTGCCTTAAGCCTGCGTACCCGGAAATTTTCAAACTGGAACATCTGTTTTTTGCAGCGGAAATATTCCTCGATCTTCCATCTGGAAAAGTAAAGCTTTGCAACCTTTATTACATCTTCTTTCGATTTGATTGCCTTATTTGCTGCCAGCATCATGGGATGCTCTGTAATTCCGTAAACAAGGACGGGATACATATCTTTTCTGGATGCGGTAATCTGAACTTTTACATGGGAAAGATACGCTTCATGTTTCTTTCCTTTGTAAAACAGTGGAAGCTTTACTTTCCCTTTTCTGCGGTTACGCAGCTCCGTGGCCAGGGTCCATTTATTATGGTATAACAGTCTGCGCTTTGCAGTCAGCCGGATTACATAATCCTGTTTCATGGAATCCAGTTTCAGGAACATCTTATTATCATCATAGCCGCGATCCATGACAAAGGTTGCTTTTCCGAAAAGAGCTTTTGCCCGTTCCATAGCGGAGAAGGTCACATCATTGATGGAAGTAAAATCTTTTTCCACGGAAGAATGAATTTCTGAAAAAATGCTGACAGGATGGTTGCTGGTTGTAAGGACGGTGGCTTCTGTGACATGATATCCTTTTTTATAAACATTCTTTGTTTTTGTGCTTTCAGAACCATCCCGGACCCATCCGGGGGCTTCAAATTGGTAACCGTCAGGCTTCACAACATCACTGTCATCGATATGGATAACCGGCTGATCAGGGCACCATTTTTTTACTTGTTTCAGATAAGCTTTCAGAGCATCTTTCGGAGTGCCCTTTGCGAGATGCCTGGAAAGGCGGTCAACGGTATTGATTTTTCTGGACGTTTCATGTAACTGGTCAGCGATGTCGGTGAGAAGACAGCTTCCGGAAGCAAGCATACCATAATTCATATCCGCCATAAATTTACGTTCCGGTTTGGAAAGATTTCTGGAAATTTTATTTGAAAAAGATAAAATTTCCCGTTTCATTTGATAGGTATTTGATGTAAAATTAGCCATAAGGAATCCTTTCATTTTTGTTTAGTGGATTATTGTTGTGGTGACTTAATTTTACAACAAAAAAGGAAGAGATTCCTTATATTTTTGGCATTTTTTGAAAGTTGTGTATAATCAGCATCGCCAATTGAATATTCTTGTGCGGGAGTACCTCTGTTCCGGAGGAACGGAAACCGCTAATCCGGCGGTAGGAAACCGTTAAACCGGAACAGGGATACCGCACTTAATTGCTTGTTACTTGCGAGTTTACTCGCTTAATGCAGGATCTAATCCATATACTTCCCGCATAGATCTGTAATTCGCCGGATCTGTCGGGATGATGTTGATCTTGTATGCATCATGCTTGATGCGATCCAAAATCGCTTCCGAGAGGGGACTGTCATCACCTCCCAACTGATCGTACCAGCCATTGGAATCATACTGGGAACAGAAGATGGTGGATGACTTCCTGCGTCTCCTATGGAGGAGTTCTAAAATATCATGCTGTTCGGATTCAGTAGGCTTCAACAAGAGCCATTCATCGATGATCAGTAGAACAGGATTGGCATACTTCCCTTGAAATTTCTTGTATGTACCGTCATTACGTGCCATCTCCAGTTCAAGGAGCAGATCTGGAAGGCGGACATATTTTGTCTTGTAGCGCTGCTTACATGCTTCCATTCCGAACGCGCAGGCCAGATACGTTTTTCCACTCCCGGTAGCCCCGGTGATAAAGAGATTTTTGTGTTCTGCGATATATTCACAGGTTGCAAGCCGCTCGATCAAAGAACGATTCAGCTTGCGTCCGGAAGTATAGTTGATATCGCCAATGTATGCATCCGGCTGGTCAAACCCGGCATTGCGGATCAGGCGTTTCAGGCTGTTGCTCTTACGGTTGCTGTATTCGATGTCCACCAGCATCCCGAATCGGTCCTCAAAAGGGATTTCCTTCATCTTGGGGTCCTCCATCTGGGTGCGAAATGCATCTGACATGGAAGTCAGGCGCATTTCAATGAGTTTATCTATGGTGCTTTGGGTAGTCATGGTTCCTTACCTCCTGTAGTAATCAGCGCCTCTTGTAAGCGCATGGCTGTTCTTTCCTGACTCTGTATAGCTGTCTGCTGTCGGTCTTTTATCCGGGTTCTCCATCTGGTCGCTTCCGGTATCAAGGATGTTCTTGATACTCTTATAACTGGGAGTGGCCGTAAAGGAAAGTGCTTTCCGACAGGCGGCTTCCAACCGGTCAACGGAATACTTGTCAGCCAGTTTCAAAAGCCCCATACAGCTGCGGTAGGACTGTTGTTCTACACGTTTAGAGGTAAGGATTGCATCTACTACCTGATAGGTACTGGAGCCGATCCGCTCCGCCCATTTGCGGAAGCGGTCGCCGTTCCATTCCAGATACTGCTGATGGGAAGCGGGCATGTGCTCTGTAATCGTGCTGTGTTGTCCCTTGCGGCCATAAAGACGGTGGTGGGACGCAATCCGGTTATGATTATAAAAAATCTCAATTGTTTTATCTGTAACCCTCACATCAACTTTGCGTTTTATATATTCATAAGGAACTGAGTATAGCATTCCGGCAAAGGATATGTGATAATTAAACTGAACGGTGGCTTGTTTCCATTCCGCCAGTTCATATGGGGTGGCAGGTAAAGGTGTCAGCAATGGCAGTTCTTCGTCGCGGAAGATCTCATACCGGCTGCCTTCTTTCTTTTGGAAAGGACGATGGCTGAAGTCTTCCAATTTCTGACGGATTGCCCGGTTTAACTCACTGAGTGAGAAGAACTGCTCATTACGCAGGGCTGCAGTGATCCAGGTGGAAATATTACCCACACTGCCCTCGGCATTTGGCTTATCCTTAGGGGCCCGGACACGGGCTGGAATAATCGCAGTGCCATAGTGTTCTGCCATTTCCTGATAGACGGCATTGATCCGCTGATCTTTCCAGCCTTTATTGTGATCCACAGCAGTACGACAGTTGTCCGGCACGAGAATCCTGGCAACACCACCAAAGTACTCGTACATATGAACATGTGCAGCGATCCATGACGGTTGCTTTTCATCCATGAATGCCTCTACGTATGGGTACTGGCTATAGGTCATAACTCCTACGAAAATGTGAGCATCCAGAATCTCACCGGTATCCGGATCCATGATATGTGACGGATCTCCAGCCCAGTCTACCTCAACTTGCTCCGCTGGCTTGCGGTTGATATGCATGGTAGCACGGCGTTTCTGCTCATCCTGCTGGATATAATAGCAGAACTGAGAGTACATAAGCGGTTCATCCCCGGCAAGACGGCATTCCTCAAGGTACTCTGTCCAAAGAAGCTTTTTGTTTACTCCGTTGCGGAGTAGCTCCTTCCGGATATGAGCATAATCCGGCATCCGCCTGTTTGATTGAGACTGCTGCGTAGTCTCCTTTGGAAACAGCAGTTGCTCAATCACCGTATCGGTCTGGTTTTGATCCAGTGGTCAAGAGACACCTTTTTCCTTGGCAGCTTTTAAAACCTTATTGACCGTTTTCTTGGAAACACCGCAGCTGAGGGCGATGTTCGTTTGGCTGAGGTTCAGGCTGGCAAGCCTGATGATCTCACGATATTTGGTCATATCAACTGACCTCCTTAAAATGTATTTACGTCAAAAGACGCATAAATACATTATAAGGGAAGAATTCGCGGTTTCCATGCTTGCGGAATGCCGGTTTCCTTTACAGCGGAATCGCGGTTTCCTTTATACTGGAACAGCGGTTTCCAGCCTCCGGAATTGCGGTGTAAAACCGTCCGGAATACTCACCAATCAGCGGCTTTGTGGATAGAACTGCGGAAACTCAAGTAAAAATACACTTGTGTAAGGTAGAGAATAGTGGTAAAATTATTAAGATTGAACATAGGTAAAACGGATGTGACAGTTTTGACCTGTGGAGGGAGACATATGTAGAACTGTTTTTATTGAAAGCTTTAATTTTGGGAGAATTGGTAGGATAATGTCAACAAAAAAACGAAAGAATATGGTATGGTCATTACGAGAACTTGTAATTAAAATCGCAGTAATGGCTGTGACCATTAGCATCGGTTTATGGTGTGGATGGACTGATTCGTATAGTGCATTTTATATTGCAGTGTTGGTGCAATCGATAAATAATTTATATGATTCAACAGCTTTTCTTGAAGGTTATACAAGGTTTATTACCATATTTCAACTGTTATCATTTTTAGGAGCGTTGGGTGCAGGTATTTTGTCGATTGTACATTTTACAAGTAAGGGAAGTGTTGTCGATACACCAGGGTTTGTTATTGGAATAGCGATAGCACTGAGTGTTTCGGTGGTACATTTTGGAATAGAAGTTTATAGTATGATACGACAGAATAGGTATTAGTGGGGTATATATTATGATTATAGGAATTTGGATTTTAGTAGTTACCTGTTTGGTGATTACTATAGGTGAAATTAAATACCGTTGCTTTGATAAAAAAGAAGTGTTAAGGGAAAATAAAGCTGTATCTAAAGAATGGAAAGATAATGTTGACACTGATATGGATAAATTTATGATGAAACATACGAATGATGAATTCGTTTCATCAAAAGCATTAGCGATGAGAGGTTCCTGGAGATTAGCACAGAATCAGATAATGGGTGCACAAACCTTTAGTGTACTTCGCACAGATGAATATGCTAAGATGTTATAAAAAAATTGGGAGAAGATATGGAGCAGAAAGACATATTTGCTATTCTGAGCAAGCCGGATATATGCCATTATTTTGATGAAATGAGTCAGGTTCATATGTATACAAAACATTATTTGCTTATTTCTGAAGAAATTTCAGAAGAAGGAATTACCTTTTTGCAACCATTAAAGGAACATAGGGATGCATATGATCATTTAATGCGGGTGTTTGCCCTCCCAATGAAGGAGCGTAAAGGCAATGATGCAGAAAAATATGTATTGGATAATGTGAAAAAAGCATTTGGACATGAGTATAGGGCTTTTTTTGATACGGCAGACTGGTTTACTTATATCTGCAGAAAATATATAAGAGAAGAATTATCTTTTAGTGCTAAAAAGAAAAGATATGAAAAGGTATATACAGATTTTGAAGAAGTAAAATCGTTTATTAATAAAGTTCCTTTTTTGATATCAAAGTATCGGGAGGAAAAGGATGTAAGTAATCATGAAACTATTTTGAGGGAGGTATTAGATTACAAAGAAACAATGGATAAGTTGTTAGAAATATATCAAAAGGTAAAAGCATTGTAAAAGGGATGGAATTCAATTATGCCCTTTATTTCTGTTGTATGTTCGTGCTTTGCAGTCACAGGTATACATTGGGCAAAATCCTCTGGTATTCATGAGGAGTGCCACAGCAAACTCAAAAAGACAGTTGGATTCCCAGGGTAAATCTCTGGGATTTTTTATTTTGTAAGCAGGTATCTGATAATGGACAGAACCAAAGAGATTGGGTGTAAAGCGTATGGGGAAAGAAAAATCCAGTATTTTAAAAAGTTCCGTAGCAGAGAATGCAACATTGATATTGTTTCAATGTCACATCGGCGGAGGAGATTGAGAAATAAAATATAATATAACGGATCTGGATAATTTTCTGTTTCGCTGTACATAGCCAAGTGTGTTTAATGATTCTTTTTGCCGAGTACTTTATTTATGAGCTTGATTATGTGTGGTAAGTATGAAGCGGCTTGAATGAAGAGATTACAGATTATAAGGAATTGTACCGATAAAAGCAGGGCTGACAGACGGTAAAATAATTTATGTATATCTGTGGAGAAATCATTGCTTACGTCAGCAGTACCGAAAATAGGTAGCTGCAATAAAATTAAAACAGAGGACAATGAAAATTGTGATGAGGGTCTATGATAATTAAATATTCAAAATGGAAGCGTGGTTTACAGGTCGAATATGGCATCAAGAAAAAGCCCTTGGGAAAACCGACGAAGCGTATTTATAAGGAGAAGGATCGACGAAAATATCGGATGAGTTTTTTAACGGTCGTATGCCTTCTGACTCTTGTGATGGAACAGGCTATGACTCGAAGCTATGAGTGGGTAACATCTTCTGAAAACATGGACAGGACTTTTGTAATTGCGCTAGGTGCTGGAAGCTCTCTTTTTCTATTTTGGCGGTTCTGGCAGGTTCTGTCTTGGCAGCTGTTATTTTTTACTATGCGGGTTGTTATTATGATGCAAAAAAGGAAATTAGCGAATTGACCTATGCCTATAAGATTGTTTCAATGATGTTGTTCCATCTCAGAGACTTGGTCACAAAGTCTGATTATTTTAAGGAGTATCGGATGAACCAGAACGCGACGGATCGATGGATTCCACATGATCACAGTGTGATGCAGGTAACCGATTGGTTTGTGAACGCCTACAAGGAAATGTACTGGCAGCAGGGAAGAGAAACGAAAACCAGAAATCCTTTGCCGTTCATTCCTTTTGAAACAGATCCAGAGCAGATGGATTTTGGAAAAGGTGTATATAGGGAAATCCGAAAGCAACTGTTCGGGAGCTTTTATGGTGCATGGAAGGAAGATATTAATTGGGGGTATGAGGTCTTTTTGGGGAGTGTCAAACGAGTGTTGGAGATATCGGAAGGTCTCAAGGAGATACAGGTTAGGTATGGATATCTCGGAATTGAGGAGGATCTGGAGCTGTTGCTTCAGTGCCGTAATATGCTGGAAGAGGACATCAAAGATTTGCTCGAACTGACAGAAGTTGACGAATGGTGTCTGCCAAAACCCAGACCGGCGGAAGTGACACCGCGGGATATCCTGCAGAGATTCTATTAGCCCTATATTTTTTTCGTTGCATGTTGTTGAGTTTCATAATCTATGGTAAACTAAAGATGGTAGTTTTTGTTAATGTTTAAAGGTGCGTCTGGTGACTCTGCAATACAACATAAATTCAAAAACTGCTATCTTTTTTGAAAAATCTTGAAAAAAGTGATTGTAATATGTATCTACGCAGGCTATCGCGCAGCGATTTGGTACAATAAAAGAGAAGGACATAGTCGCTTGGGCGAAAATAAATATGAAAATATTATGTGGGAAACACACGGTCGCCAAAAGGCATTGTTTACCGACGTATTCATATTCGATAAGTATTAGGAAATGGAACATCGAAAACGAATTAAGTGGAAACAATTGTAGGATCAAAACGAAGGAGGCGATGAATATGCAGAAGATTAGCTGGATTCATGTTTCTGATTTGCATTTGGGCAATGATAGCGCGGTGGATACCTGCTTGATGCGAAGAAAACTGCCGCAATATATCTCTGGTCTGAACCAGACGTTCGATTATGTATTTTGCACAGGTGATGTGAAAGAGTGGGATACGGACTATCTAAAAGCCGCGGACTATCTCCGCTCTTTGTGTACTTCCAGTAAAACAACGTTGGATCATCTCTTTGTTGTTCCTGGAAACCATGATGTGGATATCGGCGGGGATGAGCGGGAAAAGGTGATAAGCCGTCTGACCAACTGGCAGATGGATGACTACAAATCTAACGTAGGCATTATTTCAAAGACAGATCTTGCCTTGCTCAAGTCGGGAGAAGATAATTTTCGCTCTTTTGTTGATGACCTGTTTGGAGCAGATCGTGCGGGTCAATACAAACGATTACACTTTGTGGTCACCACAGAGCATTTTAATATTGTACATCTTGATACGACCATAACCTATGGCAAAGGGCATGATCGGGATTTTATTGTCGGTACACGTGCGCTTATGGATACACTGGATGCATGTGATGCGTCAAAGCCAATCATCATTCTGACCCATTACTCCTTTGATTTTCTGGCGCAGGATGAGCGGAATCAAGTGGAAGCTTTACTCTCTTCCTATAATGTCCAGCTATGGTTTGCCGGTCATGAGCATGAAAATTTGATTCGATGGCAGAGGGAGAAATTCTTAGAATGTCAGTGTGGGAATCTCGTCCTTCAAAAGGGAGCAAGATCATGTTTTCTGACTGGAGAATTGGATGTGGATACCTTGGATGGCAGGATAAGTGTCCACGCCTGGTATGAAGGAAAAGGTTGGGAAGAATATCCTTTTGCCAGAGTTGGTTCTGAGAACGATCGTGTCTTCCCTTTTCGATTAAGGCTTCAGGGCGATAGACAGATTGCGGGCGTATCCGAAGAATTATCCAACGCCTGTGAGACCTATGGTTGTTTATCCATCGCCGGCGGTATATTTGCTGGTGTACAGCTTAACACAGCTATTTTGACGGATTTGGATTGCAACGGAAAACTCTTTGTAAATGAAGGTACATCCTATCCGCTTGCACGAGCTATGGAAACACTTTGGTTGACTAAGCGGAGTCATCCGGAATTATCCTGTAATGCGTTAATTCTTGGGGATGGTGGTTTCGGAAAAAGCACAATGATGTATCACCAGTGCGGAGAATTGCTGTTCAAGCAATACCTTGCTGTGTATATTTCCTTGCAAGCCAGAGAAGGGGCGAATAATGAGAGTATTTTTGATTATGTCCTTCGTTGTCTGTATAGATCTACGGATTATAGGGCGAGAGATAAATTCGTGCATTTAACGACGGCTGTGCATACACATCCGGATCTTGTCTTGTTTATTGATGGTTTTAATGAACTGTCCGGAATGGGCGCACAAAGGTATGTGGCAGAGATAAAGGCTTTATCGCGGTACCCAGGGGTGCAGATTATTGTTTCCTCTCGTTTGGATTTTCTTAGGGATTATGGCTTGAGTTGCTTTCATATGATCCGGACATGTGGATTACGGGAAAAACAGATAAAGCAGTTATTTGAGGAAAGACCGGATGACTGGGAAAATGTTGAAGCACAGAAAAATTTGCGCATTCTCTTGAAAAATCCCATGATGGCGTTGCTCTATGCAAGTACCTGCCCGATTTTGGAAAAATACGCAGGTCTGGATTATCTGGCATGGATTAGACCGATATCAAATGCGTCGGATCTGCTGCATGATTATTATTTATCTCAGATTGCAATTTTAGTGGAGCGAGAAATGGTCGACGGGGAACGAATATTTGACAGTATGATTGTGATAAACCGTATTCTTCCAGTGCTTGCATATCTGACGGAACGGAGGAACACAACGTCATGGAGGGAGGCGGAGTTCAAAGAGGAATTGAAAGCTGCTGTTGCTGAGGTGAACAAAAGCTGTTTCGGGGATTCTATGCCGGAAAGCCTTTGGAGGGTTAGGAGAAAGTTTAGGGTTTATACGGATAAGGTGAAGTTGGATACTGCCTATGATTTGATGATTTCCGAGATGGTTCTCCTAAAGTCCGGCAATGGAATCGTGTTTTTTGCACATCAGATTTTCCGAGACTATCTTGCCGCTGTGTACCTGCATAACTGCCTGCTGGAGCATTATTCTGTGGAAAGGCTTTGGCATAAAGAAAAAATCCATAAAGGCGTTGTCCAATACATTAGATATCTTGAAAGTGAAAATGCTTGGGGAGTGGACGGGAAGGTCAACCAGCTGCTTTTACCATATCGCGGGAAGGAGGCGGAAGAGGGTAACTGGTTTGTCCGGAATGTGCTTCATTGCTGGCTCTCGGTTGGCGATGGCGAAAGAGATCTGTCATTTCTGGATCTGCGGCGTGTTTCTTTATCGGATCATCTGAAAGAGCAGTTCACTGGTACGATTAATATTGATTATGCCTGGATATCGAAGGAAACGCTAATCAACGATAGGCACCATGACAGGATTATTGGAATCTGTTTTTCACATGACAACAGGACGCTGGCAGCCATATCTGTCAATGGTCTGGTGTCGATCCACGACAAACGCATGAGTAAACAAATTGTGAACACGCCTCTTTTCTGTTAAAATAAAAGAAAAGGGGAGTGAAGATATGCAGGAATTATTAGAATGGATGGAATATATTGAAGACAGCCGCCAGCAAAGCAAAGTCCGGCATACGTTAAAGGATATCCTGGTAATTGTGCTGTTTGCGACTCTTGCAAATGCAGATGACTGGGTAGAAATGGCCCTGTTTGCTGAGGATTATCAGGATTATTTGCGTAAGTACATTGAACTGAAAAATGGTCCGCCATCGCATGATACCCTGCGGCGGGTTATGGGAATGGTGTCACCGGAGATCCTGCAGCAGCTTTATGGGAAATGGCAGGAGCGGTTAAACAGGAACGAAGGGGAACTGCTGAAAAAAATCATATGTATTGATGGTAAAACCATGCGTTCCAATAAGAGGAATGGAGAGAAACCCGGCCATATTGTTTCCGCGTGGAGTAAGGAAGACGGGTACTGCCTTGGGCAGAAGGCTGTCGGGGAAAAGAGCAATGAGATAACAGCCATTCCTGAGTTACTGGAGAAAATACAGGTAAAAGGGCAGATTGTAACCATAGATGCAATGGGGACCCAGACAGCGATAGCAGAAAAGATAAGGAATAAGAGGGCAGATTATGTTCTTTCGTTAAAAGCAAACCAGGGAACATTATATGAGGATGTAAGAGAATATTTTGAAGACCCGGAGTTCCGGAAGGAGATAAAGGAAAGGGGAATTTATAAGAAAACACAGGAAAAAGCACATGGACAGATTGAAACAAGGGAGTATTACCAGACGGAAAAAATAAAATGGCTAAGCCAGAAGAAAGCCTGGAAAGGTCTGAAAAGTATCATAATGGAACGGAAGACATTGGAAAAAGAAGGGAAGCGGCTGATAGAATACCGGTATTTTATCAGCAGTCTGAAGGAAGAAATAGAAACAGTAAGCCGGGCGGTAAGAGGTCATTGGAGTATAGAGAGTATGCACTGGCATTTGGATGTGACATTCCGGGAAGATGCAAACACAACGATTGATAAGATGGCGGCACAGAACCTGAATATTATCAGGAAATGGAGTTTAAGTATACTGAAGACAGCAGAGGTGTCAAGACATAAATTATCCATGAGAAAAAAGAGATATGTAATTGGATTGCGTCCAATCAAGCATTTGGAAGAAGTATTGGAATCTTAAAAAAATAAGAAAAACAGAAATTGGACGATAGGAATCATTCATGCGTTTGTCGTGGTGTCGATCACAAATCTATTGACACAAAGTCAGATGATTGTGGGACAGCTTCAACAAGGAAAAGAGAGTGTAATCGGTTTTGACGCAGATGATTATTTGATTGTAAAAAATGAGCATGGTACTTATAAATGGTCGACAATCGCTTATGACAAGATAGAATTAGGGAATGCTAAAGAAATCATGACGCTCCCGGTTTCGGATGAAGAACAGAAAATTTCTGCTTTAGAGAAACGTCTCAGAGAGTCTGATTTGGGTGGCGTTTGCAGGAGAGCTTCGGAGAATGGAAGATATTATGCGGTTGGATTTGAAAGCGGATATATCCAGGTTTGGGACGTCTATACACAAGACTGCATTGCAAATCTGTCTTTGAGTGACAGCCAAATTGCTACAGTAGCGTTCACGCGGGATGGGAAACTTGCGGCTCTTGGTTCTGGTGGAAAACTTGTTCAGATATGGAATGTAGAGCATGGCAAATGTATTAGGACAATCCACTTGTTATATCGGGTGAGTAGAGTGAAACTTCCGGTAGATGGCAACACACTTGAATGTCAATTCTCGGATGGGACATATTACAGGATGGATCTGAAAACAGGTGAAAAGGGTGAGATGAAACGGACAAACACCAAGCCATTTGTTTCAAAGTCCCTTCTGAAACGAATCAAGTCCATGAAGGTAAAAGATATTCAGTTCACATCGAAGGGAAATGCAATCGTTCTGACTGAGAAGGGAGATGCGTTTACTTGGGATGAGAAGTTGAAGCGGCTGAATGGTTGCCCTGGGCATAACAGTCCGGTGACAGCCATTGCTGTGTGTTCTGCAGATGAGCGCTTCGCCGCAAGTTATTCGCCGGAGAAATACCATGCGGATAGAAATGACCGAAAAAGGAGGGATTTGTTGGATAACCAGAAACTGGTGCGGGTCAGAATCATCAAAACCGGACAGTGCCAGTGGCGATTGCCAACGAAAGGGCGGTCAATCACGAAACTGCAGTTTTTTACCAGTAATCGAATTATTCTGGCAGGATATGCGTCTAATGGCGATATTCTTCTCTGGGAACTGATCAATGAGCAAAAGTATGGACGAGAAATAGGTCATTGGGAATCGGTTGAGATTGTGCGGAACAATCAAGCTGAACCATTAGAGTGTGCTTTTCCGGAAAAAAAGAAGACTTTTATAAGTGCATATGCGGATGGAACGATTCTGATTCGATCATTTTCAAGCAGCAGAGATCAGCGGATTATTGCAACGATTCCAGGCATAGATGCAGGTGTCTTCCGGTGGAAGAACTTATACTGTGACGAAGACTTGCTGAAGATGCTGGAAGGTTATCCACATTAAAAATGAAGATACTATATGTCGCATGCGGGTATTCCAGGGTTTTAAACGTAGAAGCAATCGTGAAGAATTCTCTGGAAAGTGGTGAAAACGGATTGGTTTTGATGGGAGAGCCTTATCTTCTTGAAATTTTATCCCTCAAGCACTTGGAATCATCATTAACATTGAGTTAGTAGTTGAAAAGCCGTTGAAGTGAAAAGCTTATTTCCATTTTGAAAAACGGAAAAATAAAAGTGACAATTACTTTTACAAAAATGAGTGATCTAAAATGAATACACAAAAAGGGATAGAAAAAACAATATGTTTAACAACTTTTTTGAGAAGGAGTATAGTAGAGATGGGTAGTGGAACACTTGCAAATTTTCTTTTAGATGAACGAGTTGCGTCTATAGTTGCTGTAATTCTAACTGCAACATTGTCATACGTTTTTACAAAAAGGTCAGAAAACAAAAAACATAATGTGGAAATTTATATGCAACAATTAGAAAAAGTATTTTTACCTTTATATCTGCTGGTTTTTGATAAAAATATAGAAGATATAGATTTTCAAAATCTTTTGCAGAATATGAAAACCAAAAAGCGAAAATACTTTTTGTATCTTTCCTGTGATTTCTTAAAAATTATTATGGAGTTAGAAAAGGAAATTACACAAGGAAATATCACCCGAAATACAAAAAGACTATGCAAAAAATACATAGAATTTGAGTATTTGAGATTGAAACGAATTTTAGGCTTTCCACATAAAATTGAAGAATATTTCGGTTCTTATTTCAGATACATTGTATTTAGGAATGTAATCTATTTTGCGCAAATAGCTTTATTATTTTCGATTACATTTCTTTCTATCTTTGGCAGTGAACTATATCACAATTATAGTAATGCGTATCAGATATTATGTAATTTAATTGGAATACTCTTTTTATTCAACATCTTACTACTATTTGCTGCCATAATGTATTATCTATATTGGTTTTTCTATTTGAGAAAAAATAAACTTATAAATTGAGGTGAGGCAGTTATCAGATAGCCACTGCGCCCTGGTTTTCTTATGGGTGCAGAGATTAGATTGTTGCGCAATAGAATGGCATTTCCGGGGGCAAAGGTTATAAATCCCATGCTGCCTTATTTTCCCGCCTGGAAAACCGCATAAATCAAGGCTTATTTTGCCCCATCGCGTCACATTCACCTGCATTTTTCTTATGCGTTCGGCGGTCTGTCTGCGGGTGATATGTTTTCGGCAGCCCAGACAGCGTTGTGGGATATAGCTTTTGGGCTGTGTGTAAGGTAGGGGGAAGTATATTTCCAATCAGCTTTCATATAGGTAGCTCTAAGAACAAGAGGACTGTTTTGAAGATAATTTATCCGAATTATTTGCAAGAAAATTTCAAATAACTAATACAGTCGTGGATTTGACAGCTTCAGATGCCAGCGGTCACTGGAAACTTGTATGGTGCCGGTTTTATGGGAAATCTTTGCCAGAGATCAGCCGGAAATATCGGGACTTCGGCGGGCAGCCTGCTTTCCTGCCGGAAGCGTCTTCATTTTATTAAAGAGATTATGGAGAGGCTGTATACGCTGGCGGATTTTTCCGATGACATTCGGGATATGCGAATCAACTAGGAGTTAAACGGTCTTTTTACATTGCTGATGGAAGAACCTGGCTATCAAAGGGATATGGCGGTGCCAAAAAGCTCAGAGATCGAGAAAGAGCAGCCATGCGCTTACAAGAGGCACTGATTACTACAAGAGCTTCTTGTATAATTCAAATATAAGGAATTCCGAGAAAGAAGGTTGAGAAAAAATACCTCAGAGTAAAATAAGATTACTGACTTTTGGGCAGTTAGTAAAAATCTTATTGAACAGAGAGGTATCTGAAATGAGTTATAACACAGAACACAAAAATTGCATCTATTACAGAAAAACTTTAATCGTTGGTATCGATGTTGGAAGCGAAACCCATTATGCAAGGGCTTTCGACTGGCGAAATTATGAGTATTCAATAAAGCTGTTTGCTTTCAACAACGATGAATCCGGGTTTGCTGTATTTAAGACATGGATGGAAGACAAACATGGGAAAGCAACGGTAATTTTAGGAATGGAACCCTACCGGCTACTACTGGCTGAACCTTGGAGCGTACCTGCAGGGACAGGGGATGAAGCCGGTACATGTGAATCTGCATCATTTAAAGAAGTCTAAAGAGCTGGATGATAATAACCCGAACAAAAATGACCGTAAGGATCCCAAAACGATCAAGGGTCTGGTAAATGGAGGAGGGTTTTCGTATCCATATATTCCTACAGGGATTTATGCAGAGAACAGAAACCTGTCAAATCTCCGCATTCAGATACAGGAAGAGATCACCAGAATAAAAAAACGGATTGCCCGATGGTTCAGCATTTATTTTCCGGAAATGAAAGACGTTTATAAAAAAAGAATGCCATAAGCGGGATCATGGTGATCAAAAAGGCTCCGCTGCCATGTGATATCAAAGAACTTGGCGTGGGTGGTATGAACGGGGATGGAGGGATGCAAAGCTGGGAGGCGCCGGCTTAGAGAGGGCAAAGACCCTGGTATCAGCAGCGGAGCACAGTATTGGGAGTACGGAAGCACCAGGAAGTGCCAGGATATAGATCCGAAACCTGCTGAATGATTATGAAGTATATAAAAACAGAATGGATGAACTGATACAGGAGATAGAAGCGAAACTTTCGGAGATTCCTTACATTGACGAAATGATGGGGATCAATGGGATTGGTTTAAAAACCGTAAGCTGTTTTATTGCAGAGGTGGGTGACATCCGTCGTTTTGATAATCCAAAGCAGCTGCAGAAACTGGCAGGATATGCGATTGTTGCAGACAGTTCCGGCCAGGCACAAGGGAGAAAGCTGCATCAGCCATAGAGGAAGAAAACGCTTGAGATATGCGTTGTATGAAGCTGCGGTATTTGTGATAGGAAAGAATAAAGAATTCAAGGAAATCCATGACTATTACAGGACACGGAAGGAGAATCCATTGAAGAAGATGCAGTCGGTGATAGCAATTGTGTGTAAGCCGATCAAGATTTTTTATACGGTACTGACAAAAGGTATCGATTATGCCGGTCAGAAGATGCTGGGTGATATCGTAAGGCCGGAAGCTGCAATAGCAGCATAAAAGGAACGAAAAACAGTATATCGTGGCTGATTTGAGTACTTAAGGAAAGACAGCTCGAATGCTGAAACCAGCCACGGCAGCTGGAAGTAACAAAAAAGAAAGCAACAGGAAAACGTCCACTGAAAAGTGCTGTTGCAGACCGAATGAAAGTCAGTAATAAAAGATACAAAAAATGAGCCAGTAGTCGGCAGGAATACTTTCCATAGGGTAAGATTATGATTAGGAGCTGGGCTGACACCCTGGTTATGGACGGGCGGGACGAGAGAAGTTAGGACTCAGCTTATGCGGGTTGATAATCCTGGTAGACACGGGAGGAACGCTGACGTAGATGGATGGGTATACACAAGGCCATGTAGAACGATGAGCAAGACGTTTTACTTTGTATACCTAGAATCCACTATTTTCGTACCAGATACAGAGAAATGTCCATTCCTATGGCTCCTTCTTCTGAGATATTTATTGATGGTATATTGAAAAAATCCTTGATTTTAAGGAAAAAAGACTTGACTAAATAGGGAGAAAGAATTATGTATATCTCAAAAATAACATTAAAGGATTTCAAGGCGTATGCTGATACGGTTATAATAGAAGTAAATAGGCAATTTAATGTAATAATCGGAGAGAATAATATAGGAAAATCAACTATTTTTGAGGCACTTTTTCTCTGGAAAAAATGTTATGATGAAACTTTAACGAGTAATAAGAGAGATTTTTACAGCCAATCGGTTCAGTTGTACATTAGTTTTGACGAACTTTATTTTTTGAGAATAACAAAAGATGAAGATTTGTTCTACGGCACTAAGAGAACATGTGAAATTGAAATAGAATTCAAAGAAGACAATGAAAGTGCAAGTTATTCTTTGGGATTCATATTAACCAAGCCATCCATAGAGAATTCTTATATTCGCCTTTCAAGAAATAATTCAGAAGAATTCCAGCGTTTTAAAGCAGGCTTAGGGAGTCAAGGTATTAAGCTGGTAGACTTTTTGTTTATACAACAGACGGAACCGGTTGCAAAAGTTCTTTCAAAAGAGCCTTATATGTATCCAGGGCAAGTCAAGAAGAAGATTGAAAAGGGTAAGTCCCACGAGGTGCTCCGAAATAAGATTATAGCTTGCGATTTAGAACTTCTGACGCGTAGAATGAAAGAAGTCCTTGGAACAGACTTTGCATTTAGAACCCCACCGAGAACAGAAAGAGAGAGAGTAGAGTATATTAATTTATTAGTTGAACAAAATGGAAAAAGACTGGATGTTGGTTTGCAGGGAAGTGGATTTTTGCAGGTTGCAGAGATCTTTTCATCAATTGCGATAATGGATAATGCACTTAATGTGCTGCTTATTGATGAACCAGATTCACACATAAGCCCAAGAATTCAAAATAATCTGTTAAAATGTATCAAGGGAATTGAAAAGGTTCAAGTTTTCGTAATATCGCATAATGATAACTTCGTGTCAGAAGTTAAACCCAATGAAGTGATTTTTGTAAACGCAGAAAACAAAAGAAATGGAACGATTAAGGCACTGAACGATGTAAATATAGATGCTTTGCACACTGCATTGGGAGGAGTTATTACTGGATTGACTCGATTGCAGAAAAGCAAACGTGTGATATTTGTTGAAGGCGACGATGATATCAGCTATTTGAAATCAATGAATGATACATTGAGGAGAGTGGAGAGCGATAAGTGTATCGATTTTTCAAGGGTGTCTTTTTGGTACATACGCGGAAAAGATAGTCTGAATTTGAAAGTGATGGCAAATAAAAATCTTTTATCTCAAATTGTTCCAAATTGTAAATATGCGGCAATTTTTGATAAGGACTTTTCTACCGCAGCTGAAAATGCTCGCTTTATTGATAGTAATGTTCTGCATAGACTTGGAAATGGAGCGTGGGTACACACACATGATGGATATTGTATAGAATCAGTTCTCTTTTCAGACAAGGAGAAGCTTATAAACTATTTGCTCAAGCTGACCGGAACCGAGAATGAACAAGAAATTCGGGACTATGTAAATATGTTCTACAGTAAGGTTGAGGCGGATTTGAGAAATGTAAGAAGCGAACTCTATGGTAATATGAAGGGAAAGTTTGCATCACAGAAAAAGCCTACTCGTCCAGAGTTGGAACGTGTTGAGTTTGATGACTATGCAGGTGAAGCATCTGAGAAAGTGCAATATGCCATGCTTAAAGACAATATAAAAAAATTTGTTCTTGAATTAGAAGGGAGACTTGGAAAGAAGATTATAGAGAGAGAGGATGACGAAAGTGAAACTATTTCTTCAAAAATGTTAAATACATATTTGGAAACAGCAGAAATATTAGATGATATATATGAGAATTACCTTTGCTTGTTTTCGAAGATAAAATCGTTTGTCGAATAAATATGGTATAAAATTGTTTTTATAGTTTTATTAGAACATGGATTATCCTATGCCCAGAACCAAAGGAAGCAAGAATCTCCCAAGTCCGATATCTCATCACAAATCGTTGAGAAGCAGTTTATTATCAGCTCTCTCAGCGATGAGATTACTTCTATCTTTGCCAACATCGATGCTCTGAAGGCTGACCTAAAAGCTAAAAAATCAGCTTTGAAGTCCGCTGAGAAAGAAGTAGCCAAGTTCGAAGCAAAGAAGGCCAAAGCGGATCAGAAAGCAGCCGAAGAAGCAAAAAAGGCAGAAGCTGAGACTGTGCTGAAGAAAATGTTGGCCGACGGTATGAGTGCTGACGAACTCGGCCTCAATCCCATCAATGTACGCAAACTGTTAATCACTGTTGGCGTGTATCAGCCGGAGATTGTCGATTAGGTTAATAAACACAGAACCTCTGGCAGACCGTACACAGAAGCCATCGCAGCGACGATGAAAGAAATGAATCTCTCCAAAGCCTCTGTTACCTCATATCTTCCTTATGAGAAGGGCGTGTATTTCCCAGCCGAAACGGACAGTAATAATCTCAGCGTCGGAGCAGAGCGCATCCGCCGGATGTGGAAACGGAACGAAATTCTGGAGAAGCTGAGAATAGAACAGAGCGCGGAGACTTTGTGGGCAGTGGGGATTGAGTTCCAGGGATATAAGTTCCGTACCTATTCCGGGTTGGTATTCTCGTACAGTTTGAAGAAAGGGAGAGGAGATACCTACACGAAGGAGCTGTTCATCGACCGGCGAGAGAACAGCAAGAATCTGTGGGAATATTGTTCCCATCAATACCGGGAGGTAAAGCACATTGGCGTTTTATATATCTCTGATTTCCACGATTTTCTGGCTTCTTTTCATGACTTCCCTGTCCCATTAGGACAGGGAACACACTGGAAGGGCAAGCCGGGAGCTGGCAGAGCATCTCCGATTTCTTGATGCCGATTCAATGACCTAAATGGAAAGCTGTGGAGAGCGGCGTACATTGTCGTGTTCGCTGTGTTTATGTTCCTGCTGGGTCTGACGTTTAAGATTGGCGGTGTTTTTTGGGGCAATGATCTGGATCATATACTATAGTGTATGATCGTATTCCATAAAGAACAATCCATCTTTCTCTTACAGCTTGCTATGTACTTTCCCAAGAGTTAAGATTTACCATAACCTTAGGTAGGAAAAGAAGTGGCTGTTCTTCCGGGGAGAAAAAACATTTGTTTGAATCGGAGGCAGAATACCAGCAGAGAGCTGGCAGGAAAGCTCTGGAGAACCAGTCGGGTACCAGAAAGAAATTGCTGGAATCAGAACAAGAGTTTAAAGAACGGGCAGAAACGAAGATATATCGAAATGCGGGAATTAAGCGTAAAATGTTTGAATCTCAGGAGGAGTATGAAAACAGAGCTAAAAAAGAGCTGTCCCTGCGGATTTCAAAAAAATAGGATGATGGGTCAAGGATTGTTTATTGACTGCCGGGAGAACAGTAAAAGTTCTGGCTTGAGTTTCGTGAGGATTGTGTTTAAAAGGGCGGTAGAGAATCCCGATACTGTTTTTCCCTGCCCCCAAGGAGATAGGAGATCAGGAGGCATAGAACTCTGAGCGGGGTTTGCTTCTACAGATAATCATAAACGTTTTCATCTATGGTTTAATAGGAGTCATAAGTAGTTCAAAGTTGTGACATATAAAAACAAATGAAAGCAAAAATATTAGGAGAACTTACAATTAATGGATTATACTTTTAGTTTTCAATGTTTAGCGAATATACGCCCCGTTTCTTATTGGGGGTCAGACACTCTGGATGAATCAGCGCCAGAATATACTGCGCTGGACTGTGGAAATGACTTGATAGATAAGTTTAAAGAATATTATGAATTGGGTTATAAAAGAGAGATTCCGCGACCTCACCTATTTGTCATTAATAACTCAGATGTAAATGCTTTTGCTGTGTATGAAAAAGAGCTGAGTGAATATTCACATATATTGAATGGTCATGTCGATAAAGATGGAGAGGGACACTTCGAGTTTGCAGATGAAGCGTTTTCGGAGGATGAGAGTCTGTTTCAGCAGATGAAGGAGTTTGATGCAGATGAGACAGCGATGAATATCCTTTGCTATATGGCTCGCAGTAGTTCTGAATCCGGGTATCGTAGCAGAGTGATAGGATCAATCAGGCATTGAGTGATAACAGTCAGCGACTGAAGCAGGTGGGCATTCCTGAAAGACTGATTAATATGGAAGCTCAGCGTTATGCTGACAGAATGAGTCTGGCATTCAATGAAAAAATCACAAATATTCGTCGTGATTTTAAATATCTGATGCTTGGTGTAAATGTGGTATTTCTTGTATTGGATGAGCGCCGGGCAAGGAACCTTAGTAGTATTGCAGATAAACAGGGAATTACACAAGAAGAGCGCACACGGTTCTATTTTACTTTAGGGTTACAACTTATTCGCTCTGTAGATCATCCAATTCCGGCTCTTCGCTTGGATGCGGTTATTCGTATTATGGATGAGTATATAGAAAGTATCGAAGGGATGGAAAAAGCCGATGAAATTTGTAAAGAGGTAGCTGCCTATGTGTGGGAAGTGGAATTTCTTCGTTGTGATTACGACGTGAGTAAACTATATGTTCATATTGCACACACTCCAGCAGCACAAGATTTTATTCGGGAGATTGAGGCATTGTGGAAGAGGGAAAAGCATAAATTTAGACCATACATAGACCAGTTAGAACGATTATTCTATGAAAACAGGATTGTTGATATGAGCAATGATGGAATACTTTTAAATTCAGTATGAGCTGACATTTCATTAAAAAAACCAGCCTGTAAACTTTCTGAAAAATTTTTCTCCGGTCGCTTGTAATGCGTTAAATTCAATGGTAGAATTACTGTAGAAGAGAATATAGAGGTGCATAAAAGAGAAAGAAGGCTGGGACGAAATGTGTGAAGTCAGCGAAAAATGGTATAAAGAAGGCGAAGCGGCTGGAGAAGCCAGAGGCGAGATGAAAGCAAAGCGGGAAACGGCTTTTGAACTTGCTGACATGGGTCTTCCGGCAGAAAAGATAGCAAAGGCTGTGAAAGTCAATCTGGAGACGGTGAAGGGATGGCTTTCCGGAACGCCGTCTTTGACAAGATAAGAAGAGGAGTAAATGGTAGAAATGTAGATTCCCCTGTGAAGCAGATACACATAGCGTGAGGCTGAATATCTGGGACACAGGGGGTATCTTATGTAGTAAGCGTTTAATTCTTGGGTAGATAGACATTTTTCTATTTCAAGCTCATAATGATGATAGTAAATAGACTTTTACTCCACTTCATGGATAGGAGATAGAAATTTACTGCATTTGGAGGAAAAAGCCACATGAGGATAAACAATAAAGAATTTAGAGAATGGACTGCGGATGATCTTCAAGTCCTTCTCCATAAATGATGCCTATCGAGAGAACAATTTTATTGATTATAAAGTGAATTTTGCACTACTTGTAGATAAGAGCAATAAGAAGGAAAAACAAAGGCGAAGCTTCTGCTCCGGACTACATATATGGTAAAGAAAGATGTAAAAAAAGAAATGAACAAAAATCCGTTGATAAATTTGGAAGAAATAGAGCTGGGAAAGTTTGCTGAGTAGTACAAAGAATTTTACTGTGGATAATTCCGTACTATACCCGTAAATGTAAGAGGTAGTTATGTTAAGCGAAAAAGAGAAATTTCTCACAAATAAAAGACAGTGTGTCGACAGGCGTGGAAGAATAGGCATTAACAATCATAGTCCATTTAAACAAATACTTAAGGTTACAGGAGTAATTATTCTCATTTGGTTAGCTATTGCCGTGATTATTTCATATGTTTCTGTATTAAAGATGGAACCATACCTTGATTCTTCAGAATATGGTTATGAGGCTGTTTCTGCCATTGTTACCACGGTTTCATCAATTTGGTCGTCTATGGTTAGCGGTGTAGCAACTGCTGCCATTACTGTTTTTGGTGTTTGGTGGAGCATCAAAAATGATCGGGAGATGCATGAGAATGAGCAGAGTGTAGAGCATATGCCTTGCATAAAAATGCAGATGTCTTTCTGTGCGTCTAAAGATTATGAATATGATGATGAACCTTATATTACATTAGGAATCAGACCAAGTCTGGAGACAATTCATCTCTTTGAGAATTTTTTTAGTGATGAGAAAACTAAAAAGGAACTTGAAGAAGAACTACCGGAAGAATATCTAAACTATTATAAAGAAGGAGCCAGAATAATAAAAACAAATAAATATAAAAAATCTAACGAAAGAGTTTTTATAAGAAACAATACACGCCGGGCAGTGCAGTTGCCTAAGATAGACAGAGACGAACTTGACTATGAATCGTCGAAATGTGTTTGCGTTGGCTTATTATTGAAAAATAAAGGAACTGGAGGAGCTTTTTTGGACTGTATAGTTGATCAAACCAATGGTCAGGTCTGGAATTATCGAAAATTACTGGAAGTTGACGGATACTGCGAATTGAACGTTATTGTGGAGGACAATATGTTTGGTGAGGTGGATTTCAGTACAGAATTTCAAGACCTTGTGGGGAATCGATACCATCAGAGATATCAGCTTGAAATATTACATTTGCACTCCGCAAGAGCCAGAGGAAGACTTTATGGGGATACAAATTATGTTGATATTTGGGAATCGAAATCGGATTATCCTATGCTTATGATTAGTGAATCCGTAAAAAGAACAAGAAAAGAGAAATGAGAAAGAATCCGAAGTGTAAGGACACTCTCTATAAGACACAGGAGTAAAAAACAATGAACAGGAAAATAGCAGTAGCGGGAACATCGAAGGTATTGTACGATAATCTGTACCCAAGTCGGACGATTGTCGGAACCGATGTGGAGAATACATGTCTTGTAAAGGCGGCGAAGACCTTTGCAGAATTAATCCCTCTGCAAGCATAGGCTTAACAATGCTTTTTTTGAAGTATTCAGTAGTTTTAATTTCACAGAATTTCTGCATCTCCTTGCGGATTTTGGCGGTCGAACAGTATTCAAGCAGTGCAGACAGTTTTCCACTTTCCAGTTTAACCTGCGTAGTGACTTGCGGACTAACTGTGGCTCCCCAACGGAATACATTGAATATTACGACAAAAATGTACCCCCTGTTCCGGAGGAACGGATACCGGAAGTCTGGAACTATGATATCGTGAATCCGGAACAAGGGATACCGTACTTAAGTGATTGTTGCTTGGGTCTGTGAAAAAAAACATAAAAAAGAACGCTTTCAAGCATAATACCTGGAAGCGTTCTTCCTTTTTTGTAAACGCCAAATAGCGAGCACCTTGACATGTTAAATACCAGCAACAAGGGATGCCGTAGCCAGGCTGTTCCGGAACGGATCCGCGGGACGCTCCGCGTGTGCGAAGTTTCCTCCATCCGCACTGACGTATACTTCCACATGATGCTCGATCACTTCGAAGCTGGCCGGGTGGAATACAAGGCGTTTAGCAGGTTCTTTTTCTGTAAATGAAACTGCCACCGCTCGTACCTCCCTTCCGTTTTCTAAGGGATAGTATAACAGAAAAGGCCGGTTCTGCATAGCGGATCAGCAGATTTCTGTACAGTTACATTCCCGGATGGTCAGACCACTGTCATTGCGCTGCTTAATCATTGCGGCCCAGCTGGCCGCACGGATCTGCATTATTTCATTCATACTTGCGATCTCCTTTGAAAACCCAGAAAACTCCAATCAAAGTTTCTGGAGCTTTCCAAGTGGGTTTGATGAGATCATTATCGCATAAAAGCAGTTGCAAGTCAGTCTACGGATTATGGAGCATTTACCAGTCCTAAATGTTCCATCATCTCTGTTTTGCTATGTGGAACGACGCAGAATTCAACAAGCATCATCATTTTTGCAGTTTTATCTTGGATGTTGCCTGTGGTGGTAACTTGGGTGGTATCTGTGGTGGTAACTTGGGAGGTTGGTCCAACAGTTGCAGTCGCCACCTCAGACAGCGGGATTGTGATGCGGAACACATCTCCTTCTACGAACTGTGGCTCCCCACCGGAATACATCTTAGTATATTTATAGGTATTTCGCATACCAGACCCCAGTTCATCGGCAAGCCCTATCTCACGGAATACTTTTGAAATCGGCGGGTTCTTCTGAAACGGGTCGAATGTTGCAAGGTTTAAGATGCCATATCCATGTGAAAGGTTGGCGTTTTCGGTATATAGTTTATCCTTTTCAAGGACCATTTTGGCAACATACCCACTTGAAAAGTCCCGATGCATAAGAAGGTTCGAAACAATTTCACGGAGGATATGATCTCGTGCGCTGACACTCTGCATCCCTTCTAAATGGGAGTGAAAAATGTCTCTAAGACTGGCTTGCTATTCAACTGTCTGTGAGGTAAAATAAAGGCAGGATGTTCAGAAAAGATTGTGTCAGGCAGGAAAGGAGGATGGGATTGCATGCAGAAAAAGAAGCTTCCTGTTGGCATTGACGATTTTGGGAAACTCCGCAGGGAAGATTTTTACTATATAGACAAGACGGGGCTCATCCGGGATTTGCTGAATAACTGGGGAGAAGTTAATCTGTTTACCCGTCCGCGCCGCTTTGGAAAGACGCTGAATATGAGTATGCTGAAAAGCTTTTTTGAAATCGGGACGGACAGGACGCTGTTTGATGGACTGGCAATTTCACAGGAGGAGAAATTGTGTGAAGCGTATATGGGCCAGTATCCTGTTGTGTTTGTTTCATTGAAGGATGTTGAAGGCTTGCGATTTGAGGAGGCTAAAAAACGTCTTATAAAAATAGTGGGTACTGAGGCAGAACGGTTTCGGTTTTTGTTGGATAGTAATTGTCTGTCTGAGAACGAAAAAGAAAAATACCGTGCGTTAGTGGCGCTGGAAAAAGGTCAGTATAATATGGATGATATGATACTTACATCCAGTATAGCTTTACTGTCTTCCCTGCTTTGTCAGCATTACGGGCAGAAGGTAATTCTGCTGATTGATGAGTATGATGTGCCATTGGATAAAGCATTCCAGCATGGTTATTATGAAGAAATGGTATTGCTGCTTCGTGGTCTGTTCGGGCAGGCGCTGAAAACGAATGGATTCCTGCAATTCGCTGTCCTGACGGGGTGCCTGCGTGTTTCCAAAGAGAGTATTTTCACCGGGCTGAACAATTTTGATATCAATTCAATCGTTGATGTAGAACACGATGAGCAGTTTGGCTTTACAGATTCAGAGGTGCAGAGACTGCTGGAAGACTATGATCTGGAAGAAAAGTATGGTATTGTAAAAGAATGGTATGACGGATACCGTTTCGGCAATGCAGACATCTACTGTCCGTGGGATGTGGTTAAGTATACAAAAAAGCTGCTGGCAGACCCCTGTGCAGAACCGGAAGCTTTCTGGATCAATACCAGCGGGAATGATCTTGTAAAGCGTTTTATTGATAAGGCGGATAAAACGACACAGAATGAGATAGAGCGTCTGATTGCGGGGGAAGCGATAGAAAAAGCGGTCCGCCTGGATCTGACCTATAATGAGATTGACGCCAGCATAGACAACCTCTGGAGTGTCCTTTTTACTACCGGCTATCTGACACAGAAGGGCAGGGCGGTAAACGGCGTATACAGACTGGTGATTCCAAACCGTGAGGTGCGGGAAGTCTTTATACTGCAGATACAGGAATGGTTTAAAGTGTGTGTGGCGGGCGACAAAAAGCCGATGCATGCGTTCTGCCAGGCCTTTCTGAATGGAGAGGCGGAGAACATAGAAAAGCGGCTTAACATAATACTGAACCGGATGATCAGCGTCCTGGACACAAAGGCTCCCGATGATAAGAAAGAAAACTTTTACCACGGTCTGCTGCTGGGACTGCTTCGGAGTGAAGCGGAATGGCTGATTCTGTCTAATGCAGAGTCCGGCGATGGCTTCAGTGATATCATAATCGAGCCGGAAGATCCAGATGCGGGGATTGTCATTGAGGTAAAATATGCGCCGGACATTGCAGGACTGGACAAAGCCTGCAGGGAAGCACTGGCACAGATCAAGGATAAGAGATACGATGAAAAGCTGCGTAATGACGGACGGACAAAGGTGCTGGCTTATGGCATTGCCTTCTGCAGAAAGCGCTGCAAAGTGGTCTGCGGTAGGTCAGCAGCGCGGGAAAATAAAATTTAAAAAGAAAGCCTCCGCTCCGGTCTGAGGGAAAAACAGAGTGAAGCCGGATAAAGGTGGCGGACTGAGGCAGAGTAACCTGTTTTCAGTGGTATTCATTAAGAAATGCGGAGGAACCTGTGGTTATGGAAGAAGAGCAGCGGAGAATGAAGCGGGTGAGTGACTCGCAGGTGGAACAGTCGTATCTTCTGATGCCGCGTCATATCAATGGCGGTGGGCGCCTGTTTGGCGGACAACTGGTGGCGTGGATAGATGAGGTGGCAGGAATTGTGGGTAAGCGCCATGCGGAGTCGGATGTCGTGACGGCGTGCTTTGATAATTTGATTTTTAAGGCGGGTGCTTATCTGAATGATACAGTAGTTGTGCGGGGGCATCTTACCTATGTGGGAAATACTTCGATGGAAGTGCGGGTGGATACTTACCGGGAAGCATTGGATGGGACGAGAACGATGATTAATCGTGCGTATGTAGTGATGGTTGCGGTGGATGAAAAAGGAAAAGCACGACCGGTTCCGGGACTTCTGACAGAGGGAGAGAGCGCACGGGCAGAGTGGGAGGCGGCAAAAAAGCGGAACGAATACCGCAGACTGCGCAGAAAAGAGGGATTTTAAAATATAGAAAAATGAAAAATAAGTTTATTCTGACGGAATACACGGTGTCTGCTCCTCTGCCGGAAAAGCTGACAGTCGGTCTGATATCCGACCTGCATGAGGAGGAGCCGGAGGAGGCGCTTGCCCTCTTAAAGAAGGGCAGACCGGATGTGATTATGGTGGCCGGGGATACCTTTGAGCGGCATGGGGAGAGCAGGGACACTATGCGGACAACAAAGGAAGGAAGTCTGGAGAAGCTGCTGCGCGGGATACTGATGAAGGCGGATGATGTGCTGGAGCTGGTATTTGGAAAATATGAACATGATACGGAATATGCCTGGCGCTTCCTGCGGGAGGCGGGAAAAATCGCACCGGTATTTTTAAGCGTCGGAAATCATGAGTGGTACTTCCTGCCGGAGGATGAAAAGGTCATGAAGGAGAGCGGGGCAAAGCTGCTGGACAATGCGGATTGCCTGGTTTATATAAAAGGAATGGCGGTGCGCATCGGCGGACTGTCCACTGTGGCGGATGTGGAATGGCTGGACAGATTTTGCGCAAAGGACGGCTACAGGATACTGCTCTGCCATCATCCGGAATACTATGACGATTATTTAAAAGACAGAAATCTTCCGCTGATTTTGTCCGGTCATGCGCACGGCGGGCAGATACGGATAGGAAAGCAGGGGCTGTATGCGCCGGGACAGGGCGTTTTCCCAAAGTATACAAAAGGCATCTATGATGGCAGACTGGTGGTGACAGCCGGCGCCGCCAACACTGCCTCTGTTCCGAGATGGGGAAATCCCTGCGAGGTCGTGATGATACATCTGGGATGAACAACCCGGACTCACGTGATTACCGGGAACGAATCAGCCGGGCTGCCCTTTGCGTGACACACTGCGGCGGCTCGCTTTTTTATATATCACCCAGGCAACTGCCGAGGTAATCAGCTCCGCGATCCAGAAGGCGTGCCACACGCCGTTTACCCCAAGGAAGCGGCTGAGGAGGAGGGCGGCGGGAATGATAATGACGATATAGCGCAGCAGGGAGATGAGCAGCGAGGGTGCGCCCATGCCCAGTCCCTCCAGTGCACCGGCGGAGGTGACGGAGACGGAGGAGACGATAAAGCCCGCGCTGATGATGCGCAGCGCAGCGGCGCCGGTTTCGACAGTCTGCTCATTTGTGGTAAACAGCCCGATAAGCGTCTCCGGAACCGCCAGACAGCAGATTGTGCCGAGCACCATGATGGAGGCGCATAAGGTCAGCGTAAGCGTGTAAAGCTTCTGCACCCGCCGGTGCTCTCCGGCGCCGTAATTGTAGCCGATCAGAGGGCGCATTCCCTGGATGATTCCGTTGGCGGGCAGATACAGAAAATTCTGCAGCTTGTAATAGACGCCGAGAACCAGCACAGCATCCTGCGAAAAGGCGGCAAGGATGGCGTTGAGTGCAGACACCAGCAGGGAAGGCAGCGCCAGATTCAGAACGGCGGGGATGCCGATGGAGTAAAGCTTTCCGATGAGCTCCCGCGGAAACTGCAGGTTCCGGAAGCTTATCTTTACAGGGAGCGGCCGCGTAAAATAGATAATCAGATAAATCATCAGCGTCAGAACCTGCCCGATTACGGTTGCCAGGGCGGCACCGCTGATGCCAAGGGCGGGAAACGGACCGATTCCGAAAATCAGCAGCGGGTCCAGCAGGATGTTGGCAATGCAGCCGATCAGCATGGCGAGCATACTGACGGTCATTTTTCCAACCGCCTGGAAGAGTTTTTCAAAGCAGAGCTCCGCGGCGATGACAGCGGCAAAGCCGAAGGTGATGCGGGCATACTGCACGCCGGAGGCGATCACCTCCTGGTCGGACGTAAACAGGTTAAGAAAATGCGGAATGATAAAAATGCTGACGATGGATAACAGGACGCCGTGCAGCACACTCAGCAGCAGTCCGAGAGATGCTGCCAGGCTGGCGGTGCGCTGTCTGCCTGCGCCAAGATAAAAGGCAATGACGGCGTTGATGCCGACCCCGAAGCCGATGGCGGCGGCATTGATAAAATTCTGGACAGGATACACGAGAGAGAGCGCCGTCATGGCGCTTTCGCTGATCTGGGCGACGAAGTAGCTGTCAACGATATTGTAGAGCGCATTCACCATCATGGATAGTACCATAGGCAGCGACATCGACAGCAGCAGAGGCAGTACCGGGCGTTCTTTCATAAATGTCTGTTCCATAAAAATCTTCCTTTCTTAATAAAAATGCCGCATAACCATTGGATAATAGTTATGCGGCGAAAAATGGATTGCTCCAGAAAAATCCACATCATGTTTTAGTGGTACTATCGTAGCACCGACCAGGGAAGATGTCAAGGAAAATTAAATTGTACTTATTCGGGAAATTGATAGACAGGGGTAGAAAATTTGATTATAATAAAGACAGAGTGAGAAAACAAAGGAGAACGCAATGAATCATTACGATTATCTGATAGTCGGAGCCGGACTGTACGGCGCGGTGTTTGCACAGGAGGCAAAGAAGGCGGGAAAGACTGCCCTGGTGGTGGATAAACGTCCGCAGATTGCGGGAAATGTATACACGCAGGAGATGGAAGGGATTCATGTCCATGTTTACGGAGCGCATATTTTCCACACGAACAATAAGCGGGTCTGGGAGTATGTAAACCGGTTTGCGGAATTTAACCGCTTTACCAATTCCCCGGTTGCCAATTATCACGGGGAGCTTTATTCGCTGCCGTTTAATATGTATACCTTCAATAAAATGTGGGGCGTTGTGACGCCGCAGGAGGCGGAGCAGAAGATCGAGGAGCAGCGCAGAGCCGCCGGTATCACGGAGCCGAAGAATCTGGAGGAGCAGGCGATCAGTCTGGTCGGCACAGATATTTACGAAAAGCTGGTGAAGGGCTATACGGAAAAGCAGTGGGGCAGACCGTGCAGGGAGCTCCCGGCATTTATTATCAAACGGCTGCCGGTGCGCCTGACGTTTGACAACAACTATTTTAATGCGCTTTACCAGGGAATTCCGGTGGGCGGCTACACGAAGATGGTTGCAGGCATGCTGGAGGGCACGGAGGTGCGGCTGAACACGGATTACCTGGAGCAGAAGACGGAGCTGGATAAGCTGGCGGATAAAGTGATTTACACCGGTCCGGTGGACGCTTATTTCGGCTACCGGCTGGGCGCACTGGAATACCGTTCGGTGCGTTTTGAGACGGAGGTGCTGGATATGCCGAATTTCCAGGGAAATGCGGCGGTGAATTACACCGACAGGGAGACGCCCTGGACGCGGATTATCGAGCACAAGTGGTTTGAATTCGGCACACAGCCGAAAACGGTAATCAGCCGGGAGTATTCCTCGGAGTGGAAGCCGGGGGACGAGCCGTATTACCCGGTGAATGATGAGAAAAACGGGGCGTTATATGCGCAGTATAAGGCTCTGGCGGACAAAGAGGAGCACGTGATTTTCGGCGGCAGGCTTGGAGAATATAAATACTATGATATGGACGCCGTGATTGCATCCGCACTTGCCATGTGCGAAAAAGAACTGTAAAAGACAGGAGAAAATGCGATGAACAGTGAGAAGAGACGTACAGCGTTGGTTATTATGGCTGCCGGAATCGGGGCACGCTTTGGAGGCGGAATCAAGCAGCTTGCGCCGGTCGGACCCTGCGGGGAGATTATCATGGATTACTCCATTCATGATGCGATTGAGGCGGGATTTAATAAAATCGTTTTTATTATCCGCAAAGATATTGAAAAGGATTTCCGGGAGGTTATCGGAAACCGCATTGAGGAGGTCTGCCGGAAGGCGGATGTGGAGGTGGCATACACCTTCCAGTCACTGGAGGATCTGCCGGAGGGGGTAACTGTTCCGGAAGGACGCACAAAGCCCTGGGGGACGGGGCAGGCGGTGCTCTGCTGCAGGGATATTATCAAAGAGCCGTTTGCGGTGATAAATGCGGACGATTATTATGGAAAGCAGGCATACATCAGACTGCATGATTTTCTGCAGGAGTATTCTCCCGAAGAGCCGTACCGCTTCTGTATGGCGGGCTTTATTCTGAAAAATACCCTCAGTGATAACGGCGGCGTGACGCGCGGAATCTGCCGTGTGAATGAGAATGGCTTTCTGGAGGACGTGGTGGAGACGCATGATATCGTAAAGACTGCGCAGGGGGCTGAGGCGGATGGCGTCCCGGTGGACACCGGAAGTCACGTTTCCATGAATATGTGGGGACTGACGCCGGAGTTTATGGGATTGCTGGAAGAGGGCTTTACGTCATTTTTCCGCGACATTTCCGGGAAGGAATTAAAGGCGGAGTATCTGCTTCCGACATACATAGGAGAGCTTCTGCGCGAGAAAAAAGTGACGGTGGAGATGCTGGAGACGACGGATAAGTGGTTTGGCGTTACCTACAAGGACGATAAACCTGCGGTGATGGAAGCCTTTAAAAAGCTGATTGCGGACGGAGTATACCGGGAAGATCTGTTTTCCGATATGTAATGTCCGGGGGCATGTCAGAGCATATCACCTGGACGTTTTTGTCGTATGCATGGAAACAGAAAAAGAAAACCCCCGCCGGATGACGGACCGACGGGGGTTCTTTTTTGTTTCTGTAATATAAGGCAGGGCAGCAGTCCCCTGGCTTATTACATATTATTTACAAGCTTCGCTAAACGGGAAACTTTTCTTGCAGCATTATTTTTATGGTAAACGCCCTTCTTTGCTGCTTTGTCAATAACAGATGTAGCAGACAGCAGAGCCTCGCTGGCAGCAGCCTTATCCTGTGCGGCAACGGCAGCTTCTACTTTCTTTATAGCTGTCTTAACGCCGGATTTGATGGACTTGTTGCGCATAGCCTTTGTTCTGTTTACCAGAATACGCTTTTTCGCAGATTTAATGTTAGCCAATTCCCAGACACCTCCAAAATATTTTCCATTCGTTTTCATCTTAAAGTGTGTTATGTTAATCCCGGACACGGACGTTCTAACATACACATACTTCTATATTTTAGTGCATCCGGTTCGCCATGTCAATACAAAAATTATACTTTTTTATTTCAAAAATCCTACAAATTTGTTTCATTTTTCTCACATTTTTATCACAAGTATGTTATAATATGAGCCGAGGGAGAAACAGACCCAAAAAACAATCAGAGGATTTTTTTATGATTACGAATGTGTTGGATTATCTGGAGCGCTCGGCGGCGCGGTTTCCGGAGAAAACGGCTTTCGCGGACCAGACGTGCCGGGTTTCCTACCGGGAGCTTGAGAAGCGCGCAAAGGCGCTCGGCAGCAGAATTGCCGGATATGGTTACCGGAATCAGCCGGTGGTGGTGGCGACCAATCACTCGGCAGAGTGCCTTGTCACCTTTCTGGCTGTCGTATACAGCGGAAATTTTTATGTTCCGGTGGATGTGAAGCTGCCTGCGGCGCGTATCCGTGCGATTCTGGAGGTTACGCAGCCGGCGCTTGTCATTGTTCCGCAGAAGGAGATGGAGAAATTCCAGGAATTTGTGCCGGAGGATAAGCTGCTCATCCGCGAGGAGCAGCAGGGGCTGCAGGCGGATGAGGCGCTGCTGGCGGACATCCGGAGACGTCATCTGGATACAGACCCGCTGTATGTGATATTTACCTCCGGCTCTACGGGTGTGCCGAAGGGGGTGCTTATCTGCCACCGCTCGGTAATCGACCTTGCGGAGCAGTTTGCGGAAGCGTTTCAGTTTGATGAGACGGAGGTATTTGCCAATCAGGCGCCCTTCGATTTTGACGTGTCAGTAAAGGATATTTACTGCACGCTGCGCAACGCGGCGTCGCTGTACATTGTGCCGCAGGCGATGTTTTCCATGCCGAAGGGGCTGGTGCCTTATTTAAATGAGCATAAGGTGACGACGATTATCTGGGCGGTATCGGCGCTGAGTATCCTCTCATCCATGAAGGTGCTGGAAAAGAGCAGACCGCTTTATCTGAAGAAGGTGATGTTCTCCGGGGAAGTGATGCCCATGAAGGTGCTGAACGACTGGAAGCGGCAGCTCCCGGACGCCATGTATGTCAATCTGTACGGACCGACGGAGATTACCTGCAACTGTACCTATTATATACTGGACAGGGAGTTTTCCGACCAGGAGACGCTGCCGATCGGAGGCGCTTTTCCGAATACGGAGATTCTTCTGCTGGATGAGAAGGGACAGGAGGTGGCGGATGGAGAGACCGGTGAGATCTGTGTGCGGGGAACCTGTCTCTCGCACGGCTATTACCGCAATCCGGAGGCGACGGAGGCGGCGTTCAGACAGAACCCGCGCAACACATCATATCCGGAGAAGATTTATCATACGGGCGATTACGGGCGCAGAAATGAGCAGGGTCTGCTGATGTTTGCCGCCAGGCGCGACTGGCAGATCAAGCACATGGGGCACCGTATCGAGCTTTCGGAGATTGAAAGCGCCGTCAATGCGTTTCCGTGGATCGTGCGCTGCTGCTGCCAGTATGATGAGGCGAAGGGAAAAATTGTTCTTATCTACCAGGCAGAGGAGCCGTGCGACGGCAGGATTATCAGAGAGCTGCAGAATTATCTGCCCAAATATATGTGCCCGAACCGTCTTATCTGGATGAAGCAGATGCCGATGAACCAGCGCGGGAAAACAGACCGCGTATTTCTGAAGCAGAGGTTTATTGAACAGGCAGGAGAGGATCTGTGCAAAGAGGCGGTGCTGCTGGGCGGCGGCAAAGCGGCAGAGCAGTGGAAGCAGGCGCTGACCGGGCGGGGCGTTCACTGCGTGAGTCTGGATATGGAGGACGATGCGGCAGAGACGTATCTCTCCCAGATATGCACGCCCACGCTGGTCGGGGAGTTCTGCGAGGACTGCCGGCTGCCGCAGAGCGTGCTGGATAATCCCTATCTTTTCTTTGCAGAAGAGAAAGAGACGGGAGGTGAGGCATGATGGAGAAGATGACCTCCGCAGAGCTGTTTGGCGGACGGGTGAGGGAATTTAAAAAGAAAAACCGTCCGGTTGTCACCAACTGCTTTTTCGTGCCGTCCGAGGTGGAGGATATGGTCCGGCAGGAGAAGCTGTATGTGGAGGAAACGGAAGGCGCCCTCTGCATCCAGGTGCGGGAGACGTATTACAGCCGCCTGTACTATTACATGAGGGCGGACGCAGAGCTTCCGGCGCTTTCAGACTGGAAGCAGCCGGTGATTCTGGATACGGTGTTCCGCGGGGACGAGACGGCGGCGCTGGAAAAATGCGGGGTTTCCCGCTGGTGCGCGCACGGCTTTGCGCCGTATAAGCGTTATCGCAGAATGGAATGCGCAAAAGAGGACTTCTGCCCGCCGGCGGACCAGACGGAGAAGCTCGCCGCATATCCAATCGTGCCGCTTGCGCCGGAGGATTATCCGGCGGTGGCAGCGCTGTGGGAGAGCAGCCTGGATATTTACAGCACCCTGCTTCCGGGAGCGGCGGAGTTTGCCGGATACTGTGAAAAAAAGCAGGTAATCGGTATGCGGCTGCCGGACGGGACGGCGGGGGCGGTGATCATGGCGCTTCCGAAAGGAAAGACGGGTTTTATGCAGCACCTGGTCGTAAGCAGCGGCTTTCGCGGGCTTGGCATGGGAAGAACGCTTTTTTGCGGCGCGACGGAGTACCTTCTGACGGAAGGCGGCGCCAGTAAGGTGAATTTCTGGGTAGATGAAGAAAATAAACATGCTATTGCTATTTATCAGAAAATGGGTTATATATATGATGGGATTATCTCACGGCAGTTTCTGCTGAGAGAAAAATAAGAAAGATAACCAGAAAGAGGAGAGTAAACACATGGAACAGTTAATGGAAATTTTAAAGGAACTCAGACCGGATGTAGACTTTGAGGCAGAAAAGGCGCTGATTGACGATGCGATTCTGGACTCCTTCGACATTGTTTCCCTCATTGGAGAGCTGAATGACGCATTTGGCGTGGAAATCGAGTTTGAGGACATGGAGCCGGAAAACTTTAACAGCGCGGAGGATATGTACAAACTGATTCAGAGGCTGCAGCAGGAGGCATAAAATGACAGTCAATTCACTGTTCTTTTTGCTGTTTCTGGGCATACTGTACTTGGTGTATTATGTGGTATGTCCTCTGAAGTACCGCTGGATAGCGCTGCTGGGCGCCAGTGTGATTTTTTATGCACTGGCGTGCGCGGCGTCCCCCGTCTATCTGGTGCTGACCAGCATCAGCATCTGGGCGGCAGGAATCGGGATGGAGCGTCTGGAGCAGGAATGCAGACAGATGATCGCCGGGAAAAAGGATTCGGCGGCGGCACTGAAAAAGCAGTACAAAAAGAAGAAAAAAAAGATTCTGACGATCGCGGTCATTTTCAATCTGGGTATTCTGTTAATCTTAAAATACGGCGGGTTCTTTGCAGGAATCGGCAATACGCTGCTCTCCTTTACCGGCGTGCACATTCCTGTTCCAAAGTTTCTGATTCCGCTTGGTATTTCGTATTATACATTAATTGCGATTGGTTATCTGATGGATATTTATAAGGGGAAAATACAGGCGCAGAAGAATTATGCAAAGCTTCTTTTATTTCTTGCGTATTTTCCGCAGATGACCCAGGGACCGATGAACCGTTATAAGCCGATGGCGGCGCAGCTTTACGAGGGACATACCTTCGATTATCATAACTTTTCCTATGGCTGTCAGCGGATGCTGTGGGGATTTTTTAAGAAAATGGTAGTGGCGGACAATCTGCGCCCGGTTATGCAGAGTATTTTTGATAATTACGCGCAGCTGAGCGGGATTACCTGTTTCCTCGGCTGCATTTATATGACGGTCTGGATGTATGCGGATTTCTCCGGCTATATGGATATCGTGGCAGGCGCCTCGGAGCTTTTCGGAATCCATATAGAAGAGAACTTCCGGCGGCCGTTTTTTGCACAGTCGCTGGCGGAATACTGGAGACGCTGGCATATAACCTTAAGCTCCTGGTTCCGCGACTATATGTTTTATCCGCTGGCTGTTTCCTCGCCGGCTGCGAAATTCGGAAAGCTGGGGAGAAAATGGTTCGGAACGCGCGTGGGAAAGCTGTTCCCGTCTCTGTTTGCGCTGGTGTTTGTGTGGACAAGCACGGGACTGTGGCATGATGCGAGCTGGCGTTACATATTGTGGGGCGCGGCGAACGGCGTCTTTATCATGGGCGCCATGATTCTGGAGCCGTACTTTACAAAGGCGAAGGAATTTCTGCATATCCGGCAGGAGAGCAGGGGGTGGAAGTTGTTCTGCATCATAAGGACGTTTCTGCTGGTAAGCCTTCTGAAGGTATTTCCGGGACCGGCGGATACGGCGTCGACGCTGCAGTTTACGAAGAAGATTTTTACGGATATCCGTATGCCGGCGGGGTGGTCGGAGGTTCTTCCGGGGCTGTCGAAGGAGAACGTGCTCTTTCTTGGGTGCGCGCTGCTTCTGATGTTTGCGGTGGATCTGCTGCAGGAAAAGCAGCCGGTGCGCGATACCCTTGCGAAAAAACCGATGCTGGTGCGCTGGTTCTGCTATTTTGCAGTGCTGGGCGTGATTCTGGCAATCGGACAGTTTAACGTTTCGATGACGGGAGGATTTGCTTATGCGCAATTTTAAAAAGGTCTTCCCGCGCATCTGTGCAGTGCTGGCGTTTGTGATTATTTTTGAAAGCGCCGTGCGTTTTGCCTATGAAGACTGGGATACGCTGACGACCGTCTCCAGAACGGAGCGCAGAGAGCTGACGGGGACACTGGATACGCTTTTCTGCGGGACTTCGGTGGTTTACCGCGCCGTCAACCCGGTGACTTACGATGAAAAAATGGGGACAAGCAGCTACAATACCGCCACGGCCTCGCAGCCGGTGAAGGGAACCTATTATCTGATTCAGGAGGCGGTGGAGCAGAATCCCATTAAGGAGATTTATCTTGGCATCACGATCCCGACGCTGAAGGCGGAACGTCTGGACATCCGCTATGTGTCGGCATTTGAAAATATGCTCACCTGGAAATGGAAGCTGCGCTATCTGATGTCCCTGAAGAGCGAGCCGATTCTTACGACGGCGCTTTTCTATTCGACGCGCGTGGAGCATTATTACCAGCCGCGGCTGGTGCTGGAAAATGTGAAGAGCAAGCTGACAAATAAAAAGGCGCGGACCTACGGGCAGCGTGGCTTCCGCGCGTCAAATAAGGTCTATAAGGGCGGAGGCGGTTCTGAGAAAAACAGCGACGGGAATTACTGGGATGGTACACTTGGCGCAGAGCAGATTGAACCGGAGACGCTGGAATATCTGAAAAAAATTGCAGAGTTCTGTAAGGAAAAAGATATTAAGTTTACCATTTTTATCGCTCCGTGGACGCAGGATTATATCGACGGGGCGGGCGACCTGGATGATATGAACCGCGTCTGCCAGGAGCTGGCGGAGGAGCTGGATATTGACTTTTACAATTTTCTTCTCTACAAAAACCGCCAGGAAGAGTTCGGAAACGATAAGTTTAAGGACACCCAGCACTTTAATAAAAAGGGTGGAAATACGTTTACGGACCTTCTGGCAGAGGTGGTAGCGAGTGAAAATCCGCAGGAATATTTTTATGACAGCATGGAAGAATTTGCGTATGCTCCGGGCAACTGACGGCGGGAGGAGCGGTTCATGAAAAATGTGAAAAAGATAGTTGTCAGAGGCTGTGTGATACTGCTGTTTCTTGCCGCTTTTGAGGCTATGGCGCGTTTCTGTTACGAAAACTGGAAGACCTACCTGCTCACGTCAAAACGGGAGCGCACGGAAATGAAGGGGACGATTGAGACGCTGTACTGCGGGACATCGCTTGCCGCCCGTGCTTTTCAGCCGGCGGTCTTAGATGAGCTGCTCGGCACAACGGGCTTTAATCTTGCAAACAACTCGCAGCCGCTGAAGGGTACGTATTATCTTATCCGGGAAACCGTGGAGGAGAATCCGGTAAAGCAGATTTATCTGGCGCCGTCCATTTCGTCTCTGAAGGAAACGGCGAATGCACAGGAATATCTTTCCGCATACGAAAATCTGCGCACCGCGCGGTGGAAGGCGCGCTATCTGCTGTCTGTGCACAGTGAGGAGCTGACGGTATCGGCGCTGCTGTATTCCACGCGGGTGGAGGAGTATCTGGATTTAAAAACGGTGAAGGCAAATGTGAAAAATAAGCTGCAAAAGACAACGGTGAAGCGCTATTACGGGCAGCGCGGCTGGCGCGCGAGCCAGAAGCAGTACCAGGGGCAGAATGCCGGAAAGCAGAATAATTATCTGAATTACTGGGATGGCGATGCGAAAGAGGCGCAAATCAGCGGGGAATCGCTGGAGTATCTTTATAAGATAGCGGATTTCTGCCGTGAGGAGAATATAGAGCTGTATCTGGTGCTTTTGCCGGTCACGCAGGATTATATTGACGGCGCGGGCGATATGGACAATCTGGATACGGTCTGCCGCGCGCTCGCCGAAGAACTGGATGCCGGCTATTATAATTTCATGCTGTATAAAGAGCGGCAGTCTGTTTTTACGGACGACAAATTCGGGGACACGAAGCATTTTAATGCGGAAGGCGGACCGTTATTTTCGGAGATTTTCGCGGAGGTGCTGCAGAGCGGCAGCCCGCAGGAATATTTTTATGATACAATGAGTGATTTTAAGGGAAGCGTTAAGGAGGATGAAGAATGAGCGGATGTGTAAGATGCGGTCTGCCGGAGAATTACGCGGGCATTAAGCTGGACGAAAACGGGGTATGCAATTACTGTCATTTTTATGATGAGCACAAAGAAGAGCTGACGGACTATGAGGCGCTGGAGAAGAAGTTTTCCGCCGAGATTGAGAAGGCAAAGCAGAAGGCGAAGGAAAACGGCGCAAAATATGACTGTATCGTCGGGGTGAGCGGCGGCAAGGACGGTGCTTATATCACGTATCAGTTGAAGCATAAATATGGAATGCGCGTGCTCACCTACACGCTGGACAATGGCTTTTCCACAGATTTTGGCAAGGATAATATCGCGAATCTGGTCGACAAGATGGATGTGGACCATATCCGCATTACGGTGAACGAATCGAAGCTGCGCGGATATTACTCAGCCTGTATGAAGCTGATGCATAATTTCTGCAGCGTCTGCTTCCATCTCTGTCACTATTACAGCCATCTGCTGGCGTCGCAGTACAAAATTCCGCTGATTGTCAACGGAAGAACCCATATGCAGGTGCTGCAGGCGGCGGATTCCACGAAGGGAATCGAGCCGTTTGAGATTTCCCGCAATCTTGCGGATTTTGAGTATCAGATGTTTGGCAGGCTGGTGGAAAAAATGGCATCCACGAAGAGGCTGGATTATCTGCCGGAGGCGGAGGTGACCTCGCTGTCCTATTTTATGTACCATGATGTGACGGACGAGGAAAAGATGGCGTTTCTGCAGGAGAAGGTCGGCTGGAACCGGCCGAAAAGCAAGGTTCCGCACCCGGATTGCTGGGCGCATCATATTGCGGAAAAATGCAGTATTGAAAAGCTGGGATATCCGGTGCGCACCGGTGAGCTGGCGGTGTTTGCGCGCGAGGGCAGCATGACGGTGGAGGAATCGGTAGCGGAGCGCGAAAGGGATACGCAGTATTTCAGCACGGTGGATCCGGAGCTGGAGGCACGCTTCTATGCGCGCATAAAGAAACGCTGATTTTTTTCTTCTGACAGAGCGAAAGACGCAGGCGGATGCGGACACGTATATTTTTTGCGGAAAGTGCAGAAACTATCTCCCGGAAATCAGCATCATTTTCTTACGGTCTTTGCCCACAGGACTAGCTGCGCGTCGCAGCAGGCGCAAAGATTCGTCTGAACTTTTACGAGGAGGTTGTTATGCTGGGAGATTTTAACGTGCGCACAGACCTTGCGCTGGAAGCGAAGGAGAGCTTCGGGGAAGAGGACGTCAAAATCCGGGGTGTGCGGATCGAGGAGGAGACGGACGAGGAACGCGAGATTTATACAACGGTTGTGAGAATAGAGACGGAGAACGGCGCCAGGACGATGGGAAAGCCGGTGGGAACCTATATCACGCTGGAGGCGCCGAACATGTCGTCCGAGGATGAAAATTATCACCGGGAAATTTCCGAGGTGCTGGCGGGGCATCTGCGGCAGCTGCTGGGAGAGGAAGAAAAGACGGTCCTGGTGGTGGGTCTTGGGAACCGTGAGGTGACGCCGGATGCGCTCGGTCCGCAGGTCGTCGGAAATCTGCGGGTGACGCGCCATATTGTGAAGGAGTACGGACGCGCTTCCCTGGAGGGGAGTGCGCACCCTGTGAGTGCGATCGTGCCGGGGGTGATGGCGCAGACCGGCATGGAGACGCTGGAAATTATTCGCGGGGTGGTGCGGGAAACTGCTCCGCAGGCGGTGGTCGTGGTGGACGCGCTGGCGGCGAGGAGTACCCGGCGGCTGAACCGCACCATCCAGATTACCGATACCGGAATCAATCCCGGTTCCGGCGTGGGCAATCACCGCAACGGCATCAACGAGGAGGTGCTCGGCGTACCGGTGATAGCCATCGGCGTGCCGACGGTGGTGGATGCCGCCACCATTGTCAATGACACGATGGAGCATCTGATTGACACGAAGGAGCGGAGACAGAGCCTGCGGGAACAGATATCCCCGCAGCTCAACACTATGTTTGTGACGCCGAAGGATATCGACGAGACGATTAAGCGTGTCAGCTACACGATTTCCGAGGGATTAAACATTGCATTGTCATAAAACGGTTCTGCCGCGCATATATTATGATGCCGGGGAAAAAGCCCCTGGCACCATAGTATGAGCGGTAAGGATGGACAAGATGCATGAAGCTTCTGGACAGGATTATCCGGGCGGTTCTGACAGGTGCCCTGCTTGCGCTGTGCGGCTATATTATTGTGCGCAGCGTGACGATTGCGGGGGAGAACGGTCTGTTTCAAAACACGCCGCTGCTTTCGGCGGTTTACGAAAAGATGGAAGAATGGACGGCGGGTACTTACATACCCGTCATTTCCTATGCCGGAAAAGAGACGGAAAAGCCGGACATTCTGCTGGAAATGGAGGATGGGGTATTTCCGGTGTACGGTTACATCCGCAGACAGCAGGAGGGCGGAGCGCAGGTGGAGAGCGCAGGCGAATATGAAATGATTCTGCGGGCACAGGCGCAGGCGGAGGAAAACAAACGCCCGCGCGAGACAGAGAGCGAAGCCTCGCAGACAGAGACGCCGGCGGGGGAAAATCCGCTGTGGGATTATCCGTATCTGCTGAATCATTATTTTTCGATGGACGTGACCACGACGATCGATGCGCAGCGGCTGGACGGGAAAACGCTGCTGGGCATGGATATGACGATGGAGAAGGACGCATCGCAGCCGCAGATTCTGATTTACCATTCGCATTCCCAGGAGGCGTTTGCCGATTCGGTGGAAGGGGATGTCTCCACCACGATTGTTGGCGTCGGGGAGTATCTGGCGCAGATTCTGCGGGAGGATTACGGCTACAATGTTATTCATGAGGACGGCATCTTTGATCTGGTGGACGGAGTTCTGGACCGTAACCTGGCGTATGATTTTTCCGGGGCGGCGGTGGCGGAGCTTCTGGAGCAGTATCCTTCGATCGAGATTGTAATCGACCTGCACCGGGATGGCGTGGACGGGACGCGCTTTGTGACGGAATATAACGGAAAACCGGCGGCGCAGCTTATGTTTATTGCCGGCATGAGCCGGACGGCAGACGGGCAGGATATCGCATATCTCCCGAACCCTTACATACAGGATAATCTGGCGTTCGCCCTGCAGCTTCAGCTGGCGGCGGAGCGGGAGACGCCGGGGCTGATGCGCAATATTTATCTGATGGCATACCGGTTTAATCTGCATCTGCGTCCGAGGAGCCTGCTGGTGGAGGCGGGTACCCAGCTCAGTACCGTTGCGGAGGAAAAAAACGCGATGGAAGCCTTTGCAAAGGTACTGGATGCGGTTCTGCAGGGGTAATGTTCACGCCGGATGCCGGTCTCCGACAGTTGTTACAGCGAATCCGGGTAGACAAATATTTGGAAGTTATGATACAATAGGCGGTAAGCGCGGGGCGCCAGGGGTGCTTTTGCGCAAAAGCGTGAAAAGAGAGTAAAGGACAGACAGATATATGGTTGAGCAGAGTAAAATTCGGAACTTTTGTATTATTGCACATATTGACCACGGAAAATCCACACTGGCGGACCGCATTATCGAAATGACGGGGCTTCTGACCAGCAGGGAAATGCAGGCGCAGGTGCTGGATAATATGGAGCTGGAGCGGGAGCGCGGCATCACGATAAAGGCGCAGGCGGTGCGGACGGTCTACCGGGCAAAGAACGGGGAAGAGTATATTTTTAATCTGATCGATACGCCGGGACATGTGGACTTTAACTACGAGGTATCCCGCAGCCTGGCGGCGTGCGACGGCGCGATTCTGGTGGTGGATGCGGCGCAGGGAATCGAGGCGCAGACACTGGCGAATGTTTATCTGGCGCTCGACCACGATCTGGACGTCATGCCGGTGATTAACAAAATTGATTTGCCGAGCGCCGACCCGGAGCGTGTCATCAACGAGATTGAGGACGTCATTGGCATTGAGGCGCACGATGCGCCGCTTATTTCCGCGAAGCTGGGAACGAATGTGGACCAGGTGCTGGAGCAGATCGTGGAAAAGATTCCGGCGCCGGACGGAGACGCGTCGGCTCCCCTGAAGGCGTTGATTTTCGACTCGGTATACGATTCCTATAAGGGCGTGATTGTGTTCTGCCGGATACGGGAGGGCAGCGTGAAAAAGGGAACGCCGATTACCATGATGGCGACGGGGGCGAAGGCGGAGGTAGTGGAAGTGGGCTATTTCGGCGCCGGACAGTTTATTCCCTGCGAGGAGCTTTCCGCCGGGATGGTCGGCTATATTACGGCAAGCCTGAAAAATGTGAAGGATACGCGCGTGGGTGATACCATCACGAACACGGAGCGTCCGTGCGCGCAGCCGCTTCCGGGCTACAAAAAGGTGAATCCGATGGTTTACTGCGGCATGTACCCGGCGGACGGGGCAAAGTATCCGGATCTGCGGGATGCGCTGGAAAAGCTTCAGCTCAACGACGCTTCCCTGCAATTTGAGCCGGAGACCTCGATTGCGCTTGGATTCGGTTTCCGCTGCGGTTTCCTGGGACTTTTGCATCTGGAAATTATCCAGGAGCGTCTGGAGCGCGAATACAATCTGGACCTTGTGACGACGGCGCCGGGCGTTATCTATAAGGTGCACAAAACAAACGGTGAAGTGATGGAGCTGACCAATCCGGCGAACCTGCCGGATCCGTCGGAGATTGAATATATGGAGGAACCGGTCGTCGGTGCGGAAATCATGGTGACGACGGAATTTATCGGTCCGATCATGCAGCTCTGCGAGGAGCGGCGCGGCACGTATCTCGGCATGGAATACATGGAGGAGACGCGGGCGCTGCTGAAGTATGATCTGCCGCTCAATGAGATTATCTACGATTTCTTTGACGCGCTGAAATCGCGCTCCAGAGGGTACGCTTCGTTTGATTATGAAATGAAGGGATATGTGCGCTCCGAGCTGGTGAAGCTGGATATTCTGGTGAACCATGAGGAAGTGGATGCGCTCTCGTTTATTGTACATGCCGGTACGGCGTATGAGCGCGGCAGGAAAATGTGCGAGAAGCTGAAGGAGGAAATCCCGCGCCAGTTATTTGAGATTCCCATTCAGGCGGCTATCGGCAGTAAAATTATCGCGCGCGAGACGGTGAAGGCAATGCGCAAGGATGTGCTGGCGAAGTGCTATGGCGGCGATATTACCCGTAAGAAGAAGCTTCTGGAAAAGCAGAAGGAAGGAAAGAAGCGGATGCGCCAGGTGGGTAACGTGGAAATCCCGCAGAAGGCTTTTATGAGCGTGCTGAAGCTGGATGATAAATAAGAGACTGTGCGGCGCGGGCAGAGCGGAAATGCTGCTTTGCGCGGCGCAGAAAGACGGAGAGGATATGCCGCCCGGTGCGGTGCGGGCAGACAGGAGAGGCGTATGAGACCACTGCAGATTTATATTCACATTCCGTTCTGTGTACGGAAATGTGCATATTGTGATTTTCTGTCTTTTGCGGCAGACCAGGAGACGCAGCGCGCATACATCCGTATGCTGCTTCGTGAAATAGAGGCGTGGCAGGACCGCGGGGATGAAGTTATCTCCACGGTCTTTTTTGGCGGAGGAACGCCCTCGGTGCTTCCGGCGGAGGAAATCACGCTGGTTATGGAGGCTCTGAAAAAGAAATTTTCATTTGCCGGGGATGCGGAGATCACGCTGGAGTGTAATCCCGGCACACTGACGGCGGAGGGGCTTTCCAGGTATCGCCGGGCGGGAATAAACCGGCTGAGTATTGGTCTGCAGTCGGCGCAGGATAAGGAGCTGCGGCTGCTCGGCAGGATTCACACCTGGGAGGAGTTTGAGGAGAGCTACCGGCTTGCGCGGGCGGCGGGCTTTGCCAATATCAATGTCGATCTGATGTCGGCGCTTCCGGGACAGTCCCCGGCGGCGTGGCGGGACACACTGGAGAAGGTGCTGGCGCTTGCGCCGGAGCATATTTCCGCATACAGTCTGATAATTGAGGAGGGAACGCCGTTTTATGAGCGCTATCGCGAGGATGCGCAGCGCCGTGAGCGCGGAGAAGTCTGCCGTATCCTGCCGTCGGAGGAGGAAGAGCGGGAAATGTACTGGATGACGGAAAAACTGCTTAAAGAGCGGGGCTATGAGCGCTATGAGATATCAAACTATGCGCAGCCGGGCTTTGCATGCCGCCATAACTGCGGCTACTGGGAGCGCAGGGAGTATCTGGGCTTTGGTCTGGGAGCGGCGTCGCTGATGGACCATACGCGCTTTGCAGATACAGCCAGTCTGCAGCAGTATCTGGACGGGCGCTGGAGGGGAGAGACGCAGGGGCGGCTGACGCGTGCGGAAGAAATGGAAGAGACCATGTTTCTTGGGCTTCGGCTGCGCCGGGGAGTGTCCTTTGCGCATTTTTACCGGACCTTCGGGGTGACAATGGAAGAAATTTACGGGGAGGTCCTGCAGCGGCTTGAGCGTCAGAGGCTGCTGGAGCGGACAGAAGAGCGCATATTCCTTACAAAACGGGGGACGGATATCAGCAACTATGTCTGCGCGGAATTTCTTTTCTGAACAATAACGAAAAATGATTACGAAAGTATTAAAAAAGTAAGAAAAGTTGTTGCAAAGGCAGGAAAAATATAGTATACTTGGAATTGCGAAACGTAAAATTTTTTTAACAAAATATTGACGGAAAAAATCGAATAAACACCATATATAGGAGAAGGGAAAGAGTTATGCAGAAAAAAAGGAAATGGCTGTGGCTTTTATTCGGAGTAATGGTGCTTATGCTGGCGCTTCCGGTGTCGGCAAAGGCGGCTACCGCGACAAAGTATACGCTTTCGGGCATATCAAAGCCAAGTACCATTAAAAAAGGCGGTTACTTCAGTCTGAAGGGGAAAATCACCTGCAACAAGACGATGAAGGAAGTCCGTGTTACGATCTATGATATCTCAGGCAAGAAGTGTTATCAGAGGTACATAGCAAAGCCAAAGAGCAAGACCTTTAATCTGGCACAGGCAGACCCGTATATCGAGTTTAACAAGCTTGGTGTGGGGACCTATTATCTGAAGGTGCGCTGCACCGTTTCCGGCGGGAAAAAGGTTGTAGTAAACAGAAAGTTTTCTATTGTCGGTACCGGAACGATAAAGATAGTAAATCCGAAGCCGGCGGGAAATGTTTCCATCAACCAGGGCGCAGCTTATGCGATTGGCGGTACGATTAAGTCTACCTATAAGCTTGCCAGTGTTACGGCTTCTATTACAAACAGCAGCAATACGACTGTTTATACAAAAACGGTACAGCCGAAAAAGACCTCTTACAGTGTGGCAAACACTGCGCTGGACAGCGCAATGCTGTTTGATAAGCTGGCGGCTGGCACCTATAAGTATACGCTGACGGCGCAGGACAGCCAGGGCAAAAAGGTAACGCTGATTTCACGGACCATTACGGTGAAGGCAACGACAAATGGGTCGAATACGACGCCGGGTTCTACGGGAGGCAATGGCAGCAATGGCAATACAGGCGACTACCTGAATACGAGCGGTGCTGTGACAATTCCGGCAAACTTTACGCCGCGCACCACCAGACCTTCTGCGAGCAGTCCGTATTACTACAATGGCAGCTACAATATTTATTACAAGTATAACAGCCTTGCGCCGACCGGTAAGCCGTATTACGGAAATGTCTATGTGCTTGGCAACTGCACCTGGTATGCGTGCGGACGTGCAATGGAAATCGTGGCGAATGCCGGCGGAAATATCGCAAAGGTACAGTCCATCTTCGGCGGAGACCCGGTTGGTATTTATAATTCCAATGCGGCAAAGGGTGTGTTTGAATACGGCACAACGCCGAAAATCGGTGCGCTGGCGATTTTCAACTACGGTTCCAGCGGAGACGCGCATATTGCTGTAGTAGAAAATATTATCAATGGAGTTCCGTATGTATCGGAATCTGGTTACACAGAATCCACTACGCAGCCCAATGCAGCAAAATCAAATATCGTCTTTAAGTATCAGAGTATTTACAACTGGGCAGGCGGCAGAAGCCTGAGAGGCTATATTTATCTGATATAATGAGGCCAGTGGCACTCGTTTGGCAACGACCGGAGTGAAACGGAGATGCGAAGCACGTAACCCTGAAGGACTAGCTACGCGTAGCAATCCGCAGGCATCATATTTAGGGCTTTTGACCCCAACATCATTATATAATTTTAGAAAGAAAAATTCCCTCTGCGGATGCGCAGGGGGAATCTTTTTCTGTTAAGCTACCTTATCCACCACATAGTTATGAATGTCGTTGTAGCTGGCGTCTGTGTAATGCAGACCGTCCACGGTCTCAAATCCGATTTCATTGAGATAGGAATTGCAGTCCAGGTAGCTGTCCGGAAATGCGCTCTGCAGGGTGGCATTAAATATGGAAATCATTTCGTTCGTGGTGTTAAAGCCTTCGCTGTCTATCAGCGGATTTACGGACATATAGTAAAAGCTGGCGCCGGGATAGGTCTCTTCCAGAGCATTGTAAAGGTCGATGTAGAGACTGATGTTTGCCGGGTCGTTTACCCCGAAATTGAAAATGACGGTCTGTCCGGGATTTCCGGCAAGAACTGCGTCAAGCTCCTGGACGCCCTCGGAGGAGAACCACATATAACCCTCCCCTTCTTTTCCTATGTAGGTGCAGCCGTCGTTTACGGCGTCGCGCATACCGATGGTGCGGGAATCACCGACAAAAACAAGGGAGTGCGCCTTAACTGTCCTGGCAACTTCCGCTTCTGTGCCGGTCATCTGTCCGGAGACGTCCCCGTCGTCTGTATCCGGATAGAGAAGCTGCATAAGCTGTCTGTGCAGCGGGCTGGAATCGTCCGCCACATAGAGGGTTACAAAACCTGCCAGCGCGACCAGTGCCAGAATTGCCAGAACGGCAAACAGAATCGTAAGAAAATTTCGTATCTTCATTGCGGATTCCTTTCGTATATTCAGCTTTTCGTGATGCCTGCGCATCTTTCGTATTTTATACTGCCCGGCATCTTTTTTTAGTGTATCTTAAAATACAAAAAATGTCAAATATAACAGGTCGATGCGATTCGACAGGAAAGTTCACAAAATTTTTTTAAAATAGCTATTGACAATCACAGACAGCAGTGGTATCTTAAAACCGTAGATGTTAGCACTCGATTCGAAAGAGTGCTAACAACAAAAGGAAAGGAGGAGCCGGGATGCAGTTAGATGATAGAAAATGGAAAATATTTTACGCTATCATCCAGACTTATCTGGAAACAGGAGAGCCGGTGGGTTCCAGGACGATTTCCAAGTATGCAGACCTCAACCTCAGTTCCGCTACTATCCGCAATGAAATGGCAGATTTGGAGGAGATGGGGCTGATAATCCAGCCGCACACTTCCGCGGGCAGGATTCCTTCCGATAAAGGATACCGCGTATACGTGGATTATCTGATGGAGCAGAAGGAGCAGGATGTAAAAGAACAGCGGGAACGGCTGAGCCGGCAGGAACAGGATGTAAAAGAGCAGCAGGAGCAGGTGAAGGAACAGCAGGAGCTGCTGATCCAGAAGCAGGATAAGATGGAGCTGCTGCTGAAGCAGGTGGTCCGGGTGCTTGCAAACAACACCAACTATGCGACCATGATCACTGCGCCGCGCTACCATACGACGAAGCTGAAATTCATCCAGCTTTCCGCAATCAGTGAAGACCAGCTTCTGGCGGTGATCGTGACAGAGGGAAATATTGTAAAGAACAAAATGCTTCATTTTCTGCACGGCCTGGATAATGAAATGGTACTGAAGCTGAACATTCTGCTGAACACAAGTCTCAATGGGCTTGCGCTGGAGGAGATCAATCTTGGACTGATTACGAAGCTGAAGGAACAGGCGGGAATCCACAGCGAGGTGGTGAGCAAGGTTCTGGATGCAGTCGCGGAAGCCATTCAGATGGAGGATGATGTGGAGATTTACACAAGCGGTGCGACCAATATCTTCAAGTACCCGGAGCTGAGTGACAGCGAGCGGGCGAGCGAGCTGATCAGCGCCTTTGAAGAAAAGAAGGAGCTGGCAAGTCTTATCAGCGAGTCGATGGAGGAGGAAAACAGCACCGGTATCCAGGTATACATCGGAAACGAGGCGCCTATACGGACAATGCGGGACTGCAGTGTGGTGACCGCAACGTATGAGCTGGGCGAGGGCGTCCAGGGCACGATAGGCATCATCGGACCGAAGCGGATGGATTACGAGAAAGTAGTCGATTCGCTGAAAAACCTGAAGTCCCAGTTGGATACCATATTTGACCGGGATTGACCATAGATTAGAAAAGCATGGAAAGGCAGGCGGTTGCAGTGGCAGAAGAAAACATGGAAAAAGACATGGACGAAGCGATAGAGAAAAATACGCAGGAAGAGGAGGCACCGGAGACGGAAGAAGCTTCCCGGCAGCAGAAAGCTTCGGAACCTGCAGAGGAGACAGAAGAAGCACCACAGAAGGAAAGCAAAAAAGATAAGAAGGATGCGCAGATTGAAGAGCTGCAGGACCGGGTAAAACGCCAGATGGCGGAATTTGAAAACTTCCGCAAACGGTCCGAAAAAGAAAAATCGAAGATGTTTGAAATGGGCGCAAAAAGCGTGATTGAACAGCTCTTGCCTATTGTGGACAATTTCGAGCGCGGGCTGGCGGCGGTTTCTGAGGAAGCAAAGGAAGATGCCTTTGTGAGCGGGATGGATAAGGTCTACCGGCAGATGACCGAAATGCTTGATAAGCTCGGTGTGAAGCCGATTGAGGCGGTCGGATGCGAGTTTAATCCGGATTTCCACAACGCAGTGATGCATGTGGAGGAAGAAGATACCGCGGAGAACACCATCACGGAAGAATTTTTAAAGGGTTATACCTACAAAGACCAGGTTGTGAGACACAGCATGGTAAAAGTAGCAAATTAAATATTACATGAGCAGGAGGAACTTATTATGAGCAAGATTATTGGTATTGACTTAGGTACAACAAATAGCTGTGTAGCAGTTATGGAAGGCGGAAAACCGACCGTTATTACAAATACAGAGGGAGCAAGAACAACACCGTCCGTTGTGGCGTTCTCCAAGACAGGCGAGCGTCTGGTGGGCGAGCCGGCAAAGCGTCAGGCAGTCACCAATGCGGACAAAACGATCTCTTCCATTAAGAGACATATGGGAACCGACTATAAGGTAAGCATTGAGGGCAAAAACTATACGCCGCAGGAAATTTCCGCAATGATCCTTCAGAAACTGAAAGCGGATGCTGAGAACTACCTTGGCGAAAAGGTAACAGAAGCGGTCATCACTGTTCCGGCATACTTCAACGACGCACAGCGTCAGGCGACGAAGGATGCGGGCAAGATTGCCGGTCTGGATGTAAAGCGTATCATCAACGAGCCGACAGCGGCGGCGCTGGCATACGGTCTTGACAATGAAAAAGAGCAGAAGATCATGGTATACGACCTTGGCGGCGGTACTTTCGATGTTTCCATCATTGAAATCGGCGACGGCGTTATCGAGGTTCTTGCGACAAACGGCGACAACCGTCTGGGCGGCGATGACTTCGACCAGAAGATTACCGATTACATGATTTCCGAATTTAAGAAGGCGGAGGGTGTGGACCTTTCCGTTGATAAGATGGCGCTCCAGAGACTGAAAGAGGCTGCAGAGAAGGCAAAGAAGGAGCTGTCCTCCGCAACCACGACTAATATTAACCTGCCGTTCATCACGGCGACTGCAGAGGGACCGAAGCATTTTGACATGACACTGTCCCGTGCGAAATTTGACGAGCTGACACATGACCTTGTGGAAAGAACAACCATTCCGGTACAGAACGCGCTGAAGGATGCCGGCATCACAGCTTCCGAGCTGGGCAAGGTGCTGCTGGTAGGCGGTTCCACACGTATCCCGGCAGTGCAGGATAAGGTAAAATCGCTGACCGGACATGAAGCAAGCAAGACCCTGAACCCGGATGAGTGCGTGGCAATCGGTGCGGCTATCCAGGGCGGTAAGCTGGCAGGCGACGCAGGCGCAGGTGATATCCTGCTGCTGGATGTTACCCCGCTTTCCCTTTCCATCGAGACAATGGGCGGCGTGGCGACCAGACTGATTGAGCGTAATACAACGATCCCGACAAAGAAGAGCCAGGTATTCTCCACAGCGGCGGATAACCAGACCGCAGTTGATATCCACGTTGTACAGGGCGAAAGACAGTTTGCAAGAGATAACAAATCTCTCGGACAGTTCCGTCTGGATGGAATCCCGCCAGCAAGACGTGGCGTTCCGCAGATTGAGGTTACCTTCGATATTGATGCGAACGGTATCGTAAACGTATCGGCAAAGGATCTTGGCACCGGCAAGGAGCAGCATATCACGATTACCTCCGGTTCCAACATGTCTGATGCGGATATCGAGAAGGCAGTAAAAGAGGCGGCTGAGTTTGAGGCGCAGGATAAGAAGCGCAAGGAAGCAATCGATACCAGAAACGATGCAGATGCAATGGTATTCCAGACCGAGAAGGCACTCGAAGAGGTCGGCGACAAGCTGGCTGACGCTGATAAGACCGCTGTGCAGGCTGATCTGACGGCACTGAAGGAACTGGTTGAAAAATCGAATCCGGACGAAATGACAGATGCCCAGGTTGCTGAAATCAAGGCGGCGAAGGAGAAACTGATGGAGAGCGCGCAGAAGGTGTTTGCAAAAGTTTATGAGCAGGCACAGGGCGCGGCGGGCGCAGCCGGTGCGGCAGGCGCAGGTCCGGATATGGGCGGCGCGCAGCAGGCAGATTATTCACAGCCGGATGATGATGTCATTGACGCGGACTACAAAGAAGTGTAAAATAGAGGAGGCCGGCAGGGAGCGCTCATCCATACCCGCGCGGATGTGGAGGAAGAGTCTGCCGCCGGCGTCATAAAGCGATAAGGTAAGAAACGCCCGGTTCCCGCGGCGCCGATTACCGGCGGGCTGTACCCGGCCGGGCGGCAAAGCGGTTCCGGGTATCTTGCGGTACGGGAACCGGATGAGCCATCGATTCTGAAAGAGAAAAAAGGATAGAGCTCATTTAGCGGGCAGCTTATGGTAATGGATAGAAGCAGGTGAGGAAAAATGGCAGAGACAAAGAGAGATTATTATGAAGTCCTCGGTGTGGATAAAAATGCGGACGAGGCAGCGTTAAAAAAAGCATACAGACAGCTTGCAAAGAAGTATCATCCGGATATGAATCCGGGCGATGCGGAAGCGGAAAAGAAATTTAAAGAGGCATCGGAAGCATATGCCGTGCTTTCTGACCCGGAGAAGCGCCGTCAGTATGACCAGTTCGGTCATGCGGCATTTGAGCAGGGTGGCGGCGGAAGCGGATTTGGCGGATTCGACTTCAACAGCGCGGATATGGGAGATATCTTCGGCGATATTTTCGGCGATCTGTTCGGTGGCGGCAGCAGACGGCGTTCCGGCAACGGACCGATGCGCGGCGCGAACCTTCGTGCTTCTGTGCGCATTACCTTTGAAGAGGCGGTGTTCGGATGCGAGAAGCAGCTTGAGCTGAACCTGAAGGATGAATGTACGACCTGTCACGGTACCGGCGCGAAGCCGGGAACCAGCCCGGAGACCTGTCCGAAGTGCGGCGGCAGGGGGCAGGTAGTGATGACGCAGCAGTCTCTGTTCGGCATGGTGCAGAATGTATCGACCTGTCCGGACTGCGGCGGCAGCGGAAAAATCATCCGGGAGAAATGTACAGCGTGCTCCGGCACCGGCTACACCTCCAGCAGAAAGACCATCAAGGTCACGATTCCGGCGGGCATCGACGACGGACAGAGCGTGCGTATTGCGGGCAGAGGAGAACCTGGAAAGAACGGCGGTCCGCGCGGCGACCTTCTGGTAGAGGTGGTTGTACAGCGCCATCCGATTTTCCAGAGACAGGATATGAATATTTTCTCCACGGCGCCGATTACCTTTGCGCAGGCTGCGCTCGGCGGGGATGTTAAAATCAGCACGATCGACGGGGACGTTCTCTACAACGTCAAGCCGGGTACGCAGACCGATACGAAAATCCGTCTGAAGGGCAAGGGCGTGCCGTCTCTGCGCAATAAGGCTGTGCGCGGCGACCAGTATGTCACCCTGGTGGTCCAGGTGCCCACGAAGCTGAACAGCGAGGCAAAAGAGGCGCTGCGGGCATTTGACGCGGCGACAGACCGCTCGCTCGGACAGCCGGCGGGAAAGGCGGAGAACGAGAAGGAAAAGGAGAAGCCGAAAAAGAAGGGCTTCATGGATAAATTAAAAGAGACATTTGAGGACTAGGCGATGAAATATCATAAGTTTACACTGAAAACGCTGTCCGGGGCAGAGGATATCGTAATCGCGTCTCTGGCGGATGCGGGCGTTGAGGGTGTGGAAATAGAAGATAAGGTGCCGCTGACAGAGTCTGACAAACAGCAGATGTTTGTGGATATTCTGCCGGAAGGTGCGCCGGATGACGGCGTGGCGTATTTAAGCTTTTATATCGAAGAAGGCACCGACAAAGAAGCGCTTCTTCAGAGAGTGAAGGAAGAGCTGGACGATCTGCGCATGTTTATGGACATCGGGGAGGGCACGATTACCGAGAGCGAGACGGAAGATAAGGACTGGATCAATAACTGGAAGCAGTATTTCCATCAGTTTTACGTGGATGATATTCTTATCATCCCTTCCTGGGAGGAGGTAAAGCCGGAGGATGCGGATAAGATGATCATCCATATTGATCCTGGCACGGCGTTCGGCACTGGGATGCACGAGACGACGCAGCTCTGTCTTCGGCAGCTCAAAAAATATGTGACACCGGAAACGGAGCTTCTGGATGTCGGCACCGGCAGTGGTATTTTATCGATTGCCGCTTTAAAGCTTGGCGCAAAGCACGCGCTGGGAACCGACCTCGACCCGTGTGCGGCTTCGGCGGTCGCGGAGAATCTGGAGGCAAACCGGATCCCTGCGGGAGCGATGGATATGGTGCTCGGAAACATTATCGACGATAAAACCGTGCAGGATGCGGCGGGCTATGAAAAATATGATATCGTGGTCGCCAATATTCTGGCGGATGTTCTGACGGAGCTGACGCCGGTCATCACGGCGCAGATGAAGCCGGGAGCGGTGTACATTACCTCCGGCATCCTGGATGTGAAGGAGGACGTTGTTACGGAGGCTGTGCGGGCAGCCGGGCTGTCTCTGGTGGAAGTGACGCGCCAGGGAGAGTGGGTATCGGTGACAGCGAGAAAGAACGGGTAGCGATGCATCATTTTTTTGCAGAGCCTGCGCAGATTACCGGCGACGTAGTCTGTCTGACGGGCAGTGACGTAAATCATATCAGAAATGTGCTCCGCATGGAGGCGGGCGCAAGGTTCACGCTAAGCGATGGACAGAGCAGCCGCTTATATACCTGCCGGATCACGTCTGTGGAGAAAGAAAAAATATGGGCAGCCATTGAGAGTGTCAGTGAGGAGGGAACGGAGCTTCCCTCCAGAATCTGGCTCTTTCAGGGACTGCCTAAAAGTGATAAAATGGACTGGATCGTGCAGAAGGCGGTGGAGCTGGGCGTATATGGAATCGTTCCGGTGATGACGAAACGCACGGTTGTCAGACTGGACGCGAAAAAGGAGAAGGCGCGGTGTGCGCGCTGGAATGCCATCGCGGAGGGCGCGGCAAAGCAGTCCGGACGGATGCTGGTGCCGCAGGTGAAGGAGCCGGTGAGCTTTGCACAGGCGCTGCAGATGGCGCAGGATATGCAGATCCGGCTGATTCCCTACGAGCTTGCGGGCGGCATGGAGAAGACGCGCAGGATTTTTTCGCAGATCGCGCCGGGACAGTCCGTAGCGGTGTTTATCGGACCGGAGGGCGGCTTTGAGGAAGAGGAGGTCTGCAGGGCGGAGGAAGCGGGCTTTGTGCGCGTGACGCTTGGAAAGCGCATTCTGCGCACGGAGACCGCGGGACTTTCCGCGCTCGCCATGCTCGGCTATGTGCTGGAGCAGTAAGCGTCTGTCCGCAGGCGCAATCCTGGGGATTTTGCTGCCTGTACGATATCCGTGAAATTCGCTTATGCTCTGAAGGACCGGCTTTGCGTCGCAGGAATAGAGCATTCACGGCTGCCGTCCGGGACTTTCATAGCAAATTTGGGAGAAGAAAGAAGAAAATGGAAGCATATCTGGATAATTCGGCGACAACCAAATGCCTGGACGGTGTGAGGGACGTCGTTGTAAAAGCAATGACGGAGGATTTTGGAAATCCGTCCTCCAGACACACAAAGGGCGTGCAGGCGGAACGGTATCTGCGGGAGGCGCGCGAGGAGATAGCGCGTACCCTGAAGGTGTCGGAAAAAGAGATTTATTTTACTTCCGGAGGGACAGAATCGGACAACTGGGCGTTTATCGGCGCGGCGCTTGCCAACCGGCGCGCGGGCAATCATATTATTACGACTGCCGTGGAGCATGCCGCCATTCTGCAGCCGGCGGCGTATCTGCAGGAGCTGGGCTTTGAGGTGACATATCTGCCGGTGGACGAGCAGGGCTGTATCCGTCTGCAGGAGCTGCGGGAAGCACTGAAAAAGGAGACGATTCTTGTCTCCATCATGTATGTCAATAATGAAGTGGGAACCAGAGAGCCGGTGGAAGAGGCGGCAAAAATCGTGAAGGAGCATAATCCGCAGACGCTGTTTCACGTGGACGCCATCCAGGCATACGGAAAGTACCGGATTTATCCGAAAAGGTCCGGCATCGATCTGTTGTCTGTGAGCGGACACAAGATTCACGGACCGAAGGGAACCGGCTTTTTATATATCGGAGAAAAGGTGAAAATAAAGCCGCTGATTCTGGGCGGCGGGCAGCAGAAGGGAATGCGCTCCGGGACGGACAACGTGCCGGGAGCGGCAGGACTTGGATTGGCCGCCAGGGAGGCGTACAATGGCTTTGAGGATAAAATCAGCCATCTGAACGCGCTGAAGGAGCGCTTCCTTTGTGGAATCGCAGAGCTGCCGGATACGGTCGTGCAGGGGCAGGCGGCAAATATGCAAAACAGTCAGTGCGCGGCTGGGGAGAATGCAGGAGCGCCGCATATTGTCAGTGTGAGCTTTCGCGGTGTGCGCAGCGAGGTGCTGCTGCATGCGCTGGAGGAGCGCGGTGTCTATGTGTCGTCCGGCTCCGCGTGCTCGTCGAATAAAAAGCTGCCGGTGAGCGGTGTGCTGAAGGAAATGAAGCTGGAGAGCAGCCTGCTGGAATCGACAGTACGCTTCAGCTTCAGTGTATTTACAACGGAGGAAGAAATTGATTACTGTCTGGAGCAGCTGAGGGAATTGCTGCCTGTGCTGCGCAGGTTTACGAGACAATAGAAGGTTACTGCGAACGGAGTGAAGAGTAACGATAGAAACACATGGGCAGGAGGGAGCCATGACATTTAAAACTTTTTTGATAAAATACGGGGAAATAGGTATCAAGGGAAAGAACCGCTACCTTTTTGAGGAGGCGCTGGTGAAGCAGATCCGCCATGCGCTGAAAAAGGCGGAGGGTGATTTTGAGGTGCGCCGGGAGCAGGGGCGTATTTACGTGGACTGCCTGGGCTGGTACGATTTTGATGAGACGGTGGAAGCGCTGCAGCATGTGTTTGGCGTGGTCGGCATCTGCCCGGTCGTCGTGACGGCGGATGAGGGCTTTGACGCGCTGGCGGAGACGGTTATTTCCTATATCGGGGAAATGTATCCGCAGAAGAACCAGACCTTTAAGGTGGATGCAAGGCGGGCGCGGAAGAACTATCCGCGCACTTCTATGGAGATTAACGCGGATCTTGGCGAGCGGATTCTGCAGGCGTTCCCGGAAATGCATGTGGATGTGCACGCGCCGCAGATTATGCTTTCGGTGGAAATCCGCGAAAAGATTTATATTTATTCCCGCATTATTCCGGGCGCCGGCGGAATGCCGGTGGGAACGAACGGCAAGGCGATGCTGCTGCTCTCCGGCGGTATCGACAGCCCGGTTGCCGGGTATATGATTGCAAAGCGCGGCGTGAAGATTGACGCGGTCTATTTTCATGCGCCGCCCTACACGAGCGAGCGCGCGAAACAGAAGGTCATCGACCTTGCGCGCATCGTGTCGCATTACAGCGGACCGATTATGCTGCATGTGGTGAATTTTACGGATATCCAGCTTTATATTTACGAGCAGTGCCCGCATGAGGAGCTGACGATTATCATGCGCCGTTATATGATGCGCATTGCCGAGCATTTTGCCAGGGAGAGCGGCTCTCTCGGACTGATTACCGGGGAGAGCATCGGTCAGGTGGCAAGCCAGACCATGCAGAGCCTGGCGGCGACAAACGAGGTGTGCACGCTGCCGGTCTATCGACCGCTTATCGGCTTTGACAAGCAGGAAATCGTCGATGTGTCACTGAAAATCGGTGCCTACGAGACGTCCATCCAGCCGTTTGAGGACTGCTGCACTATTTTTGTGGCTAAGCATCCCGTTACAAAGCCGAATCTGAATATCATAAAACGGTCGGAAGGGAAGCTTTCGGAAAAAATAGAGGAGCTTGTGAAGACGGCGATAGAGACGACGGAGAAAATCTGGGTGGAGTAGAGGTGTGCGGGCTGCGACGGACAGGTGGTGCTGCGAAAGCCCGCTGTCCGCTCCCGGCTGTCGGAATAGCTGTCCCGCAGACACGTTGCTTTTTTGATTTTGCTGCGCCGCTTATCAACAGCTTTCTACGCAAACTCGCCTGCCATGCAGGCTCAGACAAGCTTCGAAAGCTGTCGCTATGCTCGCAAAATCTGCAAAAGCTGCCTATCGTCTGCGGGACAGCTATTCCGGCAGCCGGGGTCTGTGCAGCGCGTGTACGGCAGAGCAGGATGGTGCAGTGCATATGCTGGATGCGGCGGGGAAAAGGATGAAATGAGCAGGAGCGTGCAGAAAATGACCTGCGATAAGAAAACCTCCCGTGAAAGGGAGGCTGGTGGCGGGTCCGGCGAACCGGGATTAGTTGATGATGTAGGGTTTCAGGGCAGTCAGAACGGTGTCGATGTCGTCTTCTGCATGGATGTTTAATTCAATCGGTTTTGATAAGTCAAGACTGAAGATGCCCATGATGGACTTCGCATCGATAACGTACCTGCCGGATACAAGGTCGAAATCATAGTCGAATTTTGTAATGTCGTTCACAAAGGATTTTACCTTGTCAATGGAATTTAAAGAAATTTGTACTGTCTTCATTGCGAAAGACCTCCCTTATATTTAATCAATTTTATCTTACCTTTTGGAAAGGAAAAAGTCAAGATGAAAAAGAAAAAAGTGGCATTTCATAATCTGGGATGCAAAGTGAACGCATACGAGACAGAGGCGATGCAGCAGATGCTGCAGGCGCGCGGCTATGAGATTGTGCCGTTTGACGGACCTGCGGATGTCTATGTTATCAATACCTGTACCGTTACGAATATTGCAGACAGGAAATCACGGCAGATGCTGCACCGCGCGAAGAAAATGAATCCGCAGGCGGTGGTGGTGGCGGCGGGCTGCTACGCGCAGGCGGCGGGTGAGGAGCTTGCCGGGGATACTGCGGTGGATATTGTGATTGGAAATAACCGCAAGAAGGATCTGGCGGATATTCTGGAGGAGTATGAGCAGGAGCGGACCGGTTGTCGTAGCTGTGAGCAGGAGCAGGCAGACGGCTGCGGGCAGGAGCAGGAATGTGAGCAGGCAGGCTGTCGTGAGCAGGAACGGGCGGCGTGTCATCTGCAGGATGTTGCCCATGCGCCGGAGTATGAGACGCTTTCTATTTCGCGGACGGCGGAGCACACCCGTGCTTATATTAAGGTGCAGGACGGCTGCAACCAGTTCTGCAGCTATTGTATTATCCCATATGCCAGAGGGCGCATCCGCAGCCGTGAGCTGGCGGACGTGCTGGCGGAGGTGAGCACGCTGGCGGAAAACGGCTATCAGGAAGTGGTGCTCACCGGGATTCATTTAAGCTCCTACGGGAAGGAAAAAGACGATGGCATCGGTCTTTTGCAGCTTATCGAGGCGGTGCACGAGGTGGAGGGAATCCGCCGCATCCGCCTGGGCTCGCTGGAGCCGCGCATCATTACGGAGGAATTTGCAGAGCGCCTCAGTGAGCTGCCCAAAATCTGCCCGCATTTTCATCTGTCCCTGCAGAGCGGCTGCGATGCGACACTGAAGCGTATGAACCGTCACTATACGACGGAGGAATATTATGAAAAGTGCGTGCTTCTGCGCAGATATTTTGACGATCCGGCGCTGACGACAGATGTGATCGTTGGTTTTCCGGGGGAGACGGAGGAGGAATTTGCACAGACCTGCGCCTTCCTGGAAAAAGTGAAATTTTATGAGACGCATATTTTTAAATATTCCAGACGGAAGGGGACGAAGGCGGCAGCGATGGAAAACCAGGTCCCGGAGGAGATAAAAAATGAGCGCAGCAAAGTGCTGCAGGAGCTGAATAAAAGGAATATGGCACAGTACGAGGCGCTGTTTCACGGCAGACGCGCGGAGGTGCTGTTTGAGGAAAAAACGGTAAAGGACGGCAGGGAATATTACAGCGGACACACCAGAGAATATATCCTGGTAACGGTTCCTGCCGGGGACTGTGATTTAAGAAATAAAATTTGTGATTGTATTTTGTGAAACTCTGATGTAGAATAGAGCAAAAGGATGTTTGTTAAGGACGTGAAAAAATGGGAAAAATCAGTAACACACAATATTTTCGAATGAATCTTGACACAGAAGTGAGTGTAAAGGATATTCTGGACACTGTCTATAATGCAATGGTGGAAAAGGGCTATAATCCGGTCAACCAGATTGTGGGCTACATCATGTCGGGCGACCCTACCTATATCACCAGCCACAACAATGCACGCGCCATGATTATGAAGGTGGAGCGCGACGAGCTGGTGGAGGAGCTTCTGCGCGAGTATATTAAGAACAGGTCATGACGGCGGAAAACAGATACCGGATCATGGGGCTGGATTTCGGCTCTAAGACCGTGGGCGTGGCAATCAGCGATGAGCTGCTGATTACCGCGCAGGGAATTGAGATTATTCGAAGAACGTCTGAAAATAAACTCCGGCAGACATGCGCGAGAATCGAAACGCTTATCGGAGAATACCATGTCGGAAGGATCGTGCTTGGCTTTCCGAAAAATATGAATAATACGATTGGGGAACGTGCAGAAAAATCTCTGGCATTCAAAGAAATGCTGGAGCGCAGGACCTCTCTTCCCGTTGTCATGTGGGACGAACGTCTGACGACGGTGGAGGCGGACCGCACTCTGATGGAAGGCGGAGTGCGCCGCGAGAAGCGGAAGGATTATGTGGATAAGCTGGCGGCAGTGTATATACTGCAGGGTTATCTGGATTATCTCGCAATGAACGGTGCGGACAGCCATGAGCAGGTGGCGGACGGACGCAGCAGGTGAGGGTACCTCTGGCTTTTTATGCGGGAAAATTGCATGCGGAGAAGTGGCATATGGAAAAAATATTATTTGAAATGGCAGATTCCGGGGAATCTGTAGAATTTTTTGTGCTGGAACAAACGAGAATAAATGGAACAAACTATATACTGGTCACCGATTCCGAGGAAGATGACGCGGAAGCGCTGATTCTGCGTGATTTGTCAGAAGACGGCGAGCAGGAAGCAATTTATGAGATCGTAGAAGATGATAATGAATTAGCGGCAATATCCAGGGTTTTCAGTGAAATGCTGGAAGACGTTGATATTACGCTCTGATAAAGAAAGGAGATTTTTTTGAAAAATATTAACAATTCCAAATTGAGAATCATTCCGCTTGGCGGTCTGGAGCAGATCGGAATGAACATAACTGCCTTTGAATTCGAAGACAGTATTATTGTGGTGGACTGCGGTCTGTCTTTTCCGGAGGACGACATGCTCGGCATCGACCTGGTCATTCCCGATGTCACCTACCTGAAGGATAATATCGACAAAGTAAAGGGCTTTGTCATCACGCATGGTCACGAGGACCATATCGGCGCGCTTCCCTATGTGATTAAAGAAATTAACGTCCCGATTTACGCCACCAAGCTGACGATGGGAATCATCGAAAACAAATTTACCGAGCACAATCTGTTAAAATCGACGAAGCGCAAAATCGTAAAGCATGGACAATCCATCAATCTCGGCATGTTCCGCATTGAATTTATCAAGACAAACCACAGTATCGCGGATGCAGCGGCGCTCGCCATTTATTCTCCGGCGGGAATCGTGGTCCACACCGGCGACTTCAAGGTGGATTACACGCCGGTGTTCGGGGACGCCATTGATTTGCAGCGTTTCGCGGAAATCGGGAAAAAGGGCGTGCTTGCGCTGATGTGCGACAGCACGAATGCGGAGCGGCAGGGCTTTACCATGTCGGAGCGCACGGTCGGCAGAACCTTTGATAATATTTTTGCCGAGCACCGCAACACACGTATTATTATCGCGACGTTTGCCTCCAATGTGGACCGCGTGCAGCAGATTATCAATTCCGCGTACAAGTACGGCAGAAAGGTGGTCGTGGAGGGCAGAAGCATGGTCAGCATTATTTCCATCGCTGCCGAGCTGGGCTACCTGAATATCCCGGACTATACGCTGATTGACGTTGAGCAGATGAAGAATTATCCGGACGAGCAGATGGTTCTGATTACGACCGGAAGTCAGGGAGAATCGATGGCGGCGCTTTCACGTATGGCGTCCGATATGCACCGCAAGGTGTCCATCAAGCCGGGCGATACGGTTATTTTCAGCTCACATCCGATTCCCGGAAATGAGAAAGCGGTGTCGAAGGTGATTAACGAGCTGTCCGCGAAGGGTGCCGATGTGATTTTCCAGGATGCTCATGTTTCCGGACATGCCTGCCAGGAGGAAATCAAGCTGATTTATTCTCTGGTACATCCGAAATATGCCATTCCGGTGCACGGGGAGTACCGTCATCTGAAGGCGCAGGCGCAGCTTGCGCAGAGCCTGGGCATTCCGAAGGACCGCATCTTTATCATGAAGAGCGGACAGGTTCTGGAGCTGGATGAGAACGAACCTGCGAAAATTACCGGACAGGTGCAGACCGGGGCAATCCTGGTGGACGGTCTTGGTGTCGGGGACGTTGGAAATATCGTGCTGCGCGACCGTCAGCATCTGGCGGAGGACGGCATTGTGATTGTGGTGCTCACACTGGAGCGTTATACCAACCAGGTGCTCGCGGGACCGGATATCGTATCGCGCGGTTTTGTCTACGTGCGTGAATCGGAGGACCTGATGGGAGAGGCGCGCAAGGTGATTGAGGAGGCGCTCGCATACTGCGAAACGAAGCGCATTTCCGACTGGAGCAAGATTAAAAATACGATTCGTGACGAGCTGAACAATTTTATCTGGAAAAAGACGAAGAGAAGTCCGATGATTCTGCCGATTATCATGGAAGTTTAACGGAGAGCAGCTATGCAGGATACGATAGATATTTATACAAAGGCGCTGATACGCGTCATCCAGGACAGCCGGGAATACCGCGCGTTCTGCCGCGCTAAAAATAAGGTGTCGGGTATGCCGGAGCTGAAAAAGCAGATTGACGATTACCGGACGCAGGTCTACCGTCTGCAGTATGAGGGGGATACCGAAACGCTGTATGACCGGGTGCAGGAATTTAATACAGAGCATGCGCAGTTCAGGAGAGACCCGCTGGTAAACGAATATTTAAACAGTGAGCTTGCCGTCTGCCGGATGCTTCAGAAGGTGGCGGCGGGGCTGGCTGACGCGCTGGATCTGGACCTGGATGAAGTGGCGCAGGAAATCCGCTCTTAAAGAAGGGGGATGCTTATGCAGACCAGACGGATACTGACGGGGATTCTGATGCTTTTGGTGAAGCTGCTTCTTGCGGTGCTCATCGCGGTGGGAATTTATCATCTTGGCGAATATGCCTATTCTTTCGGACACAGCATCTATGACAATGAGACCGTGTCTGACCCGCCGGGCAGGGATGTTGCGGTGGTGATTCCGGATGGCAGCAGTATCAGCCAGGTGGCAAAGCTTCTGGAGGCAAGGGGACTGATACGCGATGAAAAGGTGTTCCGCGTGCAGGAGCGCCTTTCCAGATATCACGGGCAGTTGAAGGCGGGCAATTATATATTGAATACGTCGCAGACTGCGGAGGAAATGCTTGCCATTTTAAGCGGCAATGAGGAAGATTTGTCAGAAAATGAGGACGACGGATGATTGTAGAGGAACGAATGACGGCTTATCTGGATTCGCTGGAGACCGGAAACGGGGAGTTTCTGGATAAGCTGGAACAGAAGGCGAAAAAAGACGCTGTGCCGGTTATCCGCAGACAGATGCAGAGCTTTCTGAAGATGCTCCTGCGGATAAAGCGCCCTGCCCGGATTCTGGAGGTAGGGACGGCAACCGGTTTTTCCGCGATTCTGATGTGTGAGAATACGCCGCCGGAGACGACGGTCACGACGATTGAGAAATATGAAAAGCGGATTTCTGAGGCGAAGGAGAATTTTGCGCGGGTAGGTCTGTCCGGGCGCATTACGCTGCTGGAGGGTGACGCGATGGAACGGTTGAAAGAGCTGGAAGGCTCTTTTGATTTTGTTTTTATGGATGCCGCCAAGGGGCAGTATATTTATTTTCTGCCGGAGGTGCTGCGGCTGCTGGAGCCGGAGGGCATCCTGGTGTCGGACAATGTCCTGCAGGAGGGCGATCTGATTGAGTCGCATTTTGCGGTGGAGCGCCGGAACCGGACGATTTATAAGCGGATGCGGGAATATCTCTATGAGCTGAAGCACAACGGGCAGCTGTTGACGTCCATTGTTCCGGTCGGGGACGGGGCGGCAGTGAGCGTGAAGATACGGTAACGCAGGCTGTGGAAAAGACCCTGCATAATATGCGGGCGCGGCGGCTTCGGAAAATGCGGGAAATGAGGAGTATGATGAGGAAACCAGAACTTTTGATACCGGCGAGCAGTCTGGAAGTGCTGAAGACGGCGGTCGTTTTCGGGGCGGATGCCGTGTACATTGGCGGAGAGGCTTTTGGGCTGCGCGCGAAGGCAAAAAATTTTTCGATGGACGAGATGCGCGCCGGAATCGCGTTTGCGCATGAGCATGGCGTCAGGGTGTATGTGACGGCGAACATTCTGGCGCATAATTATGACCTTGCCGGGGTGGAGGCGTACTTCCGGGAGCTGAAGGATATCCGTCCGGATGCCCTTATTATTGCGGACCCTGGTGTTTTCCGGATCGCCAGGCGTATCTGTCCGGAGATTGAGGTGCATATCAGCACGCAGGCGAATAATACGAATTATGAGACGTACCGCTTCTGGCATGAGCTGGGGGCGAAGCGTGTGGTATCCGCGCGGGAGCTTTCCCTGGCGGAAATCAGGGAGCTGCGCGCAAATATTCCGGACGGGCTGGAAATCGAGACATTTGTGCACGGTGCCATGTGCATTTCTTATTCGGGAAGATGCTTATTAAGCAATTATTTTACCGGAAGGGATGCCAACCAGGGGGCGTGTACCCATCCGTGCCGCTGGAAATATGCCGTCGTGGAGGAGACGCGTCCCGGACAGTATCTGCCGGTCTATGAAAATGAGCGCGGAACCTATATTTTTAATTCCAAGGACCTTTGCATGATCGAGCATATTCCGGATCTGATGGAGGCGGGCATAGACAGCTTCAAAATTGAGGGGCGGATGAAGACGGCGCTCTATGTGGCGACCGTGGCGCGCACCTATCGGAAGGCGATAGACGATTATCAGACGTCCCCGGAAAAATATCAGGAGAATATGCCGTGGTACCAGCAGCAGATTGCGAGCTGTACCTACCGGCAGTTTACCACCGGGTTTTTCTATGGAAAACCGGATGAGAGCACGCAGATTTACGACAATAATACTTATATAAAGGAATACACTTATCTTGGCATTGCGGAGACGGCGCAGGAGAACACCTGCCAGATAGAGCAGCGGAATAAATTTTCCGTCGGCGAGGAAATTGAGATTATGAAGCCGGACGGGCGAAATGTGCCGGCGACGGTTCTTTCTATTGCCGATGAGGAGGGCAATCCGATGGAGAGTGCTCCGCATCCGCAGCAGAAGCTGACAGTGCGGCTGTCCGGAGAGGTGCAGCAGTACGATTTGCTGAGGAGAAAGGAATAAGGCGGCAAAAGGAAAGCAGAGGACATGGCAGAGAACAGGGTGTTAAATGTAGAAGAGGTTATGGAGCTCCTCGATAAAAGCGAAAATTACCGGCTGGTGTTTACAGAGTACCGCAGCGCGATTATGGAGATTGAGACGAAGCTGCGCGTGCTGGACAATGAGCTTTCCATTGACCGTGATAAAAATCCGATTGAGGCGATACATACCCGGCTGAAGAGCCCGGAAAGTATCCTGGAGAAGATGCGGCGCAAAAATTATCCGAAGACGCTGGAGAGTATGCGGGAAAACCTGCTGGATATCGCCGGGGTGCGCGTAATCTGCGATTTTATTGACGATATTTATAAGCTGGAGCGGCATCTGTGCAGCCAGAGCGATATCACGGTCATCCGCAGGAAGGATTATATCCGCAATCCAAAGCCGAACGGCTACCGGAGTCTGCACCTTATTGTGACGGTGCCGATATTTTTGACCGACGGTCCGAAGGAAACGCCGGTGGAGGTGCAGTTCAGAACGATGGCGATGGATTTCTGGGCAAGTCTGGAGCACAAGCTGAAATACAAAAAGGAAATCAGCGGGACAACGGATATCGCAGACCGCCTGAAGGAGTGCGCCGACAGGGCGTTTGCGCTTGATGAGGAAATGATGCAGATTCGCTCGGATATCGATGGGATGGAGTGTAAAAAATGCTGAGAGGCAGGGCGAAAGCGCACCACACCTGCACAGAACGGCTTTCTGTGACGAAGAATTTCAACCTTCCATCCGGGCTGCTTTCGGGGAATAAAATACCGCCCGGCGGGAATATGCACCGCAGATGCGTCGTGTAAACGACCTGCTTTCTGCAGAGGCTGCCCGCCGGGCGGTTTTTCTGTTGCAATTTTTTATGCTTCTTTATTTTTTTCTACTTCTGCCATTTTCATAGCGCGCACCTTCAGCGGCAGACCAAACAGCGTGATGAAGCCGCTTGCGTCGTGGTGGTCGTAAAGCTCGCCGGTTGTGAAGGAAGCAAGGGATTCATTGTACAGGCTGTACGGTGAGGTGGTGCCTGCCTTGATGATATTGCCCTTGTAGAGCTTGAATTTTACTTCTCCGGTCACATACTGCTGTGTGCTGTCCACAAAAGCCTGGATTGCCTCGCGCAGCGGTGTGAACCATTTTCCTTCGTATACGATCTGGGCAAACTGGCTGCCGAGTTTCTTTTTCGTTTCCAGCGTCTCACGGTCCAGAATCAGCTCTTCAAGCTGGTCGTGCGCCTCCATCAGAATGGTGCCGCCCGGCGTCTCATAAACACCGCGTGACTTCATGCCGACTACACGGTTTTCCACGATATCCACGATACCGATGCCGTGCTTTCCGCCAAGCGCGTTCAGCTCCGTGATGATCTCAGAAACCTTCATCGCCTTGCCGTTCAGTGTCTTCGGCACACCGGCTTCAAAGGTCATGGTAACGTATTCCGCCTCGTCCGGCGCTTTCTCCGGAGTAACGCCGAGTACCAGCATATGGTCGTAGTTCGGCTCGTTTGCCGGATCTTCCAGCTCCAGACCCTCGTGACTGATGTGCCAGAGGTTGCGGTCGCGGCTGTAGCTGTGGCTTGCGTCAAACGGAAGGTCGATGCCGTGCTGGCGGCAGTATTCGATTTCATCCTCGCGGGACTGCATGGTCCAGACATCGGTCATGCGCCACGGAGCCACAATCTTTAAATCGGGGGCAAGCGCCTTGATGCTGAGCTCAAAGCGGATCTGGTCATTTCCTTTACCGGTTGCGCCGTGGCAGATGGTGGTAGCGCCCTCCTTGCGGGCAATCTCCACAAGACGCTTTGCGATGACCGGACGCGCCATAGAGGTGCCGAGCAGATATTTGTGCTCATATACGGCGCCTGCTTTTACGCACGGCATGATAAAATCGTCGCAGAATTCGTCAATAATATCTTCAATATATAATTTGGAAGCGCCGGATAATTTTGCGCGCTCCTCCAGACCGTCCAGTTCGTTGCCCTGTCCGCAGTTGATGCAGCAGCAGATTACCTCGTAGTCAAATGTTTCCTTCAGCCACGGAATCAGCGCCGTAGTATCCAGACCGCCTGAATATGCCAGAATTACTTTTTCTTTCATGATGATGTCCTCCTCAAAATCTTCGGTAGCACGGTTACTGCCTGCAGTAACGTATTACAGCCGTTCTTTTATCAGAGATTACTATACATCATATCCGCGGATTATGCAAGCATAAATTCAAAAAAATTTATAAATATGCATAAAATAAAGAAAATAGTGCATAAAATCAAAAACATACTTGCATAATATGCAGAAATAATGTATAGTTATGCATGACGGTGCAGAAAGGCGAAAAGCAAAAAAGAATGCGCTTGCAATATACGCAAAAAGCGCGTATGATGAAAAGATGCCGGAATCAGAGATACTGCAGCCGGCAGGCATCATGTGAAATTATAAAAATACGGGAGACGGAGAATATGATAAAAGCAGGAATTATCGGAGCGACAGGATATGCGGGCGGCGAGCTGGTGCGCCTCCTGATGGGACACCGGGAGGCGGAAATTGTCTGGTACGGTTCCAGAAGCTACATAGATAAGAAATATGCGGATGTATACCGCAATATGTTTGAGATTGTGGAGGATGTCTGCCGGGACGATAATCTGGAAAAGCTTGCGGGGGAGGCGGATGTGATTTTTACGGCGACCCCGCAGGGCTTCTGCGCATCCCTGATGTCGGAGGAGATTTTATCGCAGACAAAGGTGATAGACCTGAGTGCGGATTACCGTATTAAGGATGTCGCTGTTTATGAAAAATGGTACGGGATGGAGCACAAATCACCGCAGTTTATTAAGGAAGCGGTCTATGGCCTGTGCGAAATCAACCGGGAGCAGATCAGAGGGGCGCGGCTGCTGGCGAATCCGGGCTGCTATCCGACCTGCAGCACGCTGTCGGTTTATCCGGCGGTGAAGGAAGGACTGATTGATACGGCGACGCTGATCATCGATGCGAAGTCCGGCACCTCCGGAGCGGGGAGAGGCGCAAAGGTGGATAATCTTTTCTGCGAGGTAAATGAAAATATCAAGGCTTACGGCGTGGCAAATCACCGCCATACGCCGGAGATAGAGGAGCAGCTTGGCTATGCGGCGGGGCATCCGGTGACGCTGAATTTCACGCCGCATCTGGTGCCGATGAACCGCGGCATTCTGATTACGGCATACGCTTCGCTGAAGAAGGATGTCACTTATGCAGATGTGAAGGCGCTGTATCAGAAATATTATGAGAAGGAAAAATTTGTCCGCGTCCTCGACGAGGGCGTCTGCCCGCAGACCAGATGGGTGGAGGGCAGTAATTACGTAGATGTGAACGTTGTGGTCGACGCCAGAACAAACCGCCTGATTATGATGGGCGCGATGGATAATCTGGTAAAGGGAGCGGCAGGACAGGCGGTGCAGAACATGAATCTGATGTTCGGACTGCCGGAGAGCATGGGACTGGAGCTGGCGCCGGTATTCCCGTAGAATGGAAGTGAGAGAAAAATGGAGCAGCAGGATATGATACGCAGTATGACAATCGACGACTTTGCGCAGGTGCATAAGCTCTGGATGCAGATCAGCGGCTTCGGCATCCGCAGTGTGGACGACTCTTATGAGGGCGTTGCGCGGTTCCTTAAACGGAATCCGGGATGCAGTGTGGTGGCGGAGCGGGACGGCAGAATCATCGGGAGCATTCTCTGCGGACATGATGGCAGACGCGGATGTCTCTATCATGTGTGCGTGCATCCGGATTTCCGCAAGCAGGGAATCGGCAAGGCGATGGTCGTATTTGCGATGGAAGCGTTAAAAAAAGAGAAAATCAATAAAGTCTCGCTGATTGCCTTTACCCGGAACGATATCGGCAACACCTTCTGGAAGGAAATCGGCTGGACCAGGCGGGAAGATCTGAATTACTATGATTTTGTGCTGAACGAAGAGAATATCACGGCATTTAACAAGTAAGGCAGGCGGCACCGGCGTGTCAGAAGCAGAAAATGATGTCTGTGATGCGTAAGCCAGGCAGTTGAGGACGGAGAAAACAGGAGGAGATGGAAAAATGAAGCAGACAGAGGGCGGCGTGACAGCCGCGAAGGGATTTGAAGCGGCAGCGGCGGCAGCGGCAATTAAATACAAAGACAGGACGGATATGGCGCTGATTTACAGCAAGGCTCCGTGCCGCGCGGCGGGAACCTTTACGACCAATCTTGTGAAGGCGGCTCCGGTAAAGTGGGATATGGAAGTGGTGAAGCACTCGGAGTACGCGCAGGCGGTGGTGGTGAACAGCGGAATCGCCAATGCCTGTACCGGAGCGGAAGGCTACGGATACTGCAGGGAGACGGCAGCGGCAGCGGCAGCGGCGCTGGATATTCCTGCTGAGGCGGTGCTGGTCGGTTCCACGGGCGTTATCGGAATGCAGCTTCCGATGGAGCGCATCAAAAAGGGCATAAAGGAGCTTGCAGAGACGAAGAACAGCTCCGTGGAAAACGGAACGGCAGCGGCAAAAGCAATTATGACGACGGATACGGTAAAAAAAGAAATTGCTGTGCAGTTTACGCTGGGCGGAAAGGAAGTAACCCTGGGCGGCATGTGCAAGGGCTCCGGCATGATCCATCCGAATATGTGCACCATGTTAAGCTTTCTGACGACGGATGCGGCGATTTCAAAAGAATTGCTGCAGAAGGCGCTGAGCACGGATATCCAGGATACCTATAATATGATTTCGGTGGACGGGGATACCTCCACGAACGATACGGTGCTGCTGCTCGCCAACGGGCAGGCGGGAAATCCGGAAATCACAGAAGAAAATGAGGATTATCACACATTTTTAAGCGCCTTGAATTACGTAAATACATATCTTGCACGCAAAATGGCGGGCGACGGGGAGGGCGCGACAGCGCTGTTTACCGTGAAGGTGATTCATGCGGAATCGAAAGAGCAGGCGGTGACCTTAAGCAAATCTGTGATTACCTCCAGTCTTACCAAGGCGGCGATTTACGGCCATGACGCCAACTGGGGAAGAATCCTCTGCGCGATGGGCTATTCCGGGGCGCAGTTTGACCCGGAGAAGGTGGACCTGACGTTTGAGAGTGCGGCGGGAAGTCTGAAAATCATTGAAAACGGCGTGGCGCTTGATTACAGCGAAAAAGAGGCGAGCAGGATTCTCTCCGAGGAAGAGGTAATCGTGATTGCCGATGTAAAGATGGGAGACGCCCAGGCGACGGCGTGGGGCTGCGACCTCACATATGATTATGTGAAAATAAACGCGGACTACCGTTCATAGATTTTGCAGGGGACGCGGTAAGAGACGCCGGCAAAAGAAATAGCTGCCGGTTACCGGAAAGCATGAGGGAAAGGATACAGTAAAATGGAATCAATGGAAAACTGGCTGCAGAAAGCCGAGGTATTAAATGAGGCGCTGCCTTATATACAGCGTTTTCACGGGAAAATTATGGTGGTAAAATACGGCGGGAGCGCGATGGTGGACCACGAGCTCAAAAAGAGCGTCATCCGGGATGTTGCGCTTCTGAAGCTGGTCGGTTTCCGGCCGATTATCGTACACGGCGGCGGAAAGGAAATCACGAAATGGGTAAACAAAGCCGGACTGGAGACACGGTTTGTAAACGGGCTGCGCGTGACCGATAAAGAAACGATGGAGATTGCCGAAATGGTGCTGAACAGAATCAATAAGGGACTTGTCTCCATGATGGAAAAGCTCGGCGTACATGCGGTCGGCATCAGCGGAAAGGACGGAACACTGCTGCGGGTGGAGAAAAAGCTCTCAAAGGGGCAGGATATCGGCTATGTGGGCGAGATTAAGAAGGTCAACACGGGGCTTCTGGAAAAGCTTTTAAACGACGATTTTGTGCCGGTAATCTGTCCGATCGGTTCCGATGACGCATATCATTCCTACAATATAAATGCGGACGATGCGGCGTGCGCGATCGCCTCGGCGATGGGCGCCACAAAGCTGGCGTTTCTCACGGATATCGAGGGTGTTTACCGCAATCCGCTTGATAAATCCTCGCTGATTTCCGAGATGACGATCCCGGAGGCGGAGGAATTTCTGGCGAGCGGCATGGCGGGCGGCGGAATGCTGCCGAAGCTGCAGAACTGTATCGAGGCGATGAAGGCGGGCGTTTCCCGCGTCCATATTCTGGACGGGCGTATTGCGCACTGCCTGCTTCTGGAATTCTTCACGGACCGCGGCGTCGGTACCGCTATCATAAATGATACAGAAAAGAGGTATTTTCATGGATAATTATATGGAACGGACAGAAAATTATGTGCTGCACACCTACAACCGTGCGCCGGTGGTCTTTGAATCCGGCGAGGGCGTCTATTTAAAGGATACGGACGGAAAGAAATACCTGGATTTTGCCGCCGGGATTGCCGTGATGGGACTGGGCTATCATTATCCGGGCTTTGATGAGGCGCTGAAGGCGCAGATTGACAAAGTAATCCACACCTCCAATCTGTTTTATAATGTACCGCTGGCGGATGCGGCGGAAAGGCTGGTGGAGGCGTCCGGCATGAGCAAAGTGTTCTTTACCAACAGCGGGACGGAAGCGATTGAGGGCGCCATCAAGGCGGCGCGCAAATACGCATTCTTAAAGGGGCCGAAGCCGGGCTATGAGATTATCGCCATGAACCATTCCTTCCACGGCAGGAGCGTCGGGGCGCTCTCGGTGACGGGCAACCCGCATTACCAGGAAGCCTTTAAGCCGCTGATGGACGGCGTGCGTTTTGCTGATTTTAACGATCTGGAAAGCGTAAAGGCACAGATAAATGAGAAAACCTGCGCCATTCTCCTGGAGACGGTCCAGGGAGAGGGCGGAATCTATCCGGCGGATAAAGAGTTCCTGGAGGGTATCCGCGCACTGTGCGACGAGCACGATCTGCTGATGATTCTCGATGAAATCCAGTGCGGCATGGGACGCTGCGGGGAAATGTTCGCGTGGCAGACCTATGGCGTGCAGCCGGATATCATGACCTGCGCGAAGGCGCTCGGCTGCGGCGTGCCGGTGGGGGCGTTTGTTCTGAATGAAAAAACGGCGTCGGCGTCTCTGGTGCCGGGCGACCACGGGACGACCTACGGCGGCAACCCGTTCGCCTGCGCGGCGGCGGCAAAGGTACTGGAGATTTTTAAAGAGAAGGATATCACCGGACATGTGCGGCAGGTAGCGCCGTATCTGGAGCAGAAGCTGGATGAGCTGACAGAGAAGTATGACTGCCTGACGGGGCGCCGCGGCATGGGACTGATGCAGGGCGTGGTAGTCGGAAACGGAAAAACGGTCGGCGAGGTGATAAACGCGGCGCGTGAATGCGGACTGATCGTAATCTCCGCCGGCAGCGACGTGCTCCGGCTGGTGCCGCCGCTCATTATTGAAAAAGAGCATATTGACGAAATGGTGCAGAAACTTTCAGCGGCGCTGGATTCTCTCCAGTAAACGGATGAACGTGTATGAAAAACTCCTTTTTGCAGATACTATCGGAAAGAATGTCTGGGAAAGGGAGTTTTTATTATGTTTGGAATTCTGATCGCACTGTTATCGGGCGCGCTGATGAGCGTGCAGGGAGTTTTTAACACCGACGTCACAAAAAATACCAGCCTGTGGGTGTCGACGGCGTTTGTGCAGTTTTCGGCGCTGCTTGTCTGTCTGGCGGCGTGGCTGATTACCGACCGCAGCAGCTTCGGCGCGCTTATGCAGGTGCCGCACAAATATACGCTGCTCGGCGGAGTGATCGGTGCCTTTATCACTGTCACAGTCGTAAAGAGCATGGGGATGCTCGGACCGGCAAAGGCGGCGATGCTGATCGTCATCGCGCAGCTTGCAGTGGCATGGCTGATTGAGCTGTTTGGAATATTTGGTATGGAGAAAACGGAATTTTCCGTGCGCAGGCTTATCGGGATGCTGGTGGCGATTGCCGGAATTATTATATTTGAGAAATAGGATCCCGGTCTGTAAAATATTACAAAAATATAAAAAGGCTATTGTAATTCCGCAAGATTTCCGTTAAAATAAGTAAGGCATAAGGGGACCTCCGCTGCCGGCAGGCAAAGGAGATTATGCAGTTGAAAAAAAGATTTTTTATGGGAATGATTACCGTATTTGTGCTTTTGTGCGGCGCAGGCTGCGCCGGGAGGAAGCCGGAGGTAATCTGGGAATCCACCGCAAAACAGCCGGGAGCGACCGACGCATCAGAAGAAGCGCGGCAGGCGGACGGCGCAGCGGCGGAAGAAATACAGCAGCCGGACGGTACTGCGGCAGAAGAAGCACGGCAGGCGGATGGCAGTGCCGGGGCAGAAGAAGCATGGCAGGCGGACGGCAATGCCGGGGCAGAGAGCGCGGCTGGCGGGGAACCGGCGGTGGACGGCGCCTTCGGCGTATCCGGGATGGCTGCGGAGACAGAAGGCATCACCGAGACGCCGGCAATTTTTGTGGATATCTGCGGAGCGGTGCAGCGTCCGGGCGTTTATGAGCTGGCGGCGGGAGCGCGAGTCTGCGATGCAGTAGCGGCGGCTGGCGGGCTTCTGGAAAACGCAGATCTTGCGTCGCTTAACCAGGCGGCGTTTCTGCAGGATGCGGCAAAAATCTACGTGTATACGCAGGAGGAAGCCGCGGCGCAGGGAATAGCGGCGCCGGAGCCCGTGCAGAACGCGGCGGGCGGGCAGGAGCAGGCGCCGGGGCAGCAGATGGAAAGCGCAGCCGGGCAGGAGACGAAGGTCAATATCAATACGGCAGATATCGCGCAGCTCTGTACGCTCACCGGTATCGGGGAGGCGCGCGCAAGGGATATCATCGCGTACCGCGAGGCGAACGGCGGCTTTCAGTCGGCGGAAGAGATCATGAATGTAAGCGGCATCAAAGAAGCCACTTTTCAGAAGATAAAAGATGAGATAGCAGTCAGGTAAAGGAGAGACAGATGGCGAAGCAGGTTTTGGTAGTGGATGACGAAAAGTTGATAGTGAAGGGAATCCGTTTCAGTCTGGAGCAGGACGGAATGGAAGTGGACTGCGCATATGACGGGGAAGAAGCACTGCAGATGGCAAAAAACAAGGAGTACGACATGGTGCTGCTGGATTTGATGCTGCCCAAGGTGGACGGTCTTTCTGTGTGCCAGCAGATACGGGAATTTTCCAATGTTCCCATTGTCATGCTGACCGCAAAGGGCGACGATATGGATAAAATCATGGGACTGGAATACGGGGCGGACGACTATATCACAAAGCCGTTTAATATCCTGGAGGTAAAGGCACGCATCAAGGCGATCATGCGCCGCACCGGAAAGCCTGCCGCGGCGGAGAGCAGGAGCAGAGTTGTGGAAGCGGGAGACCTGGTGCTGGACTGCGAGAGCAGAAGAGTGACCATTGCGGGCAAAGAAATCAATCTGACGGCAAAGGAATTCGATGTGCTGGAGCTGCTCGTGTTCAATCCGGGCAAGGTGTACAGCCGGGAAAACCTTTTGGATACGGTCTGGGGCTACGAGTATCCGGGCGATGTGCGCACGGTTGACGTCCACATCCGCCGGCTGCGCGAAAAGATTGAGGAAAATCCCAGCGAGCCGAAATATGTACATACAAAATGGGGTGTGGGTTACTATTTTCAGCACTAAAGGAAGACCATGAAAAATAAACTGAAGTCGATTTTTCAATACAAAGGAGTAGTCCGGCTGCTGAAAAGTCTCCGGCTGCGCATTTTTCTGATCGTCGGTCTGGTCGGTATTATCCCGATTCTGTTGATGAAGATGAGCATTCTGGAAAAATACGAGGAGCAGTCGATTATCCAGCGCGGCAGGATGCTGCAGAACCAGAGCGAGAATCTTGCGGACCGCATGGGCAGCTCTGTTACCGGTCTGAATCTGGATATCAGCGGCTTTGTGACCGAAATGGAGCAGCTTGCGACGCTGTATGGCGGGCGGCTGGTGGTGGTAAACCGCGAATTTGAGATTATAGAGGATACCTATGGTCTGGATGTCGGGAAATATCTGGTATCCGAAGAGGTGATTAAGTGCTTCCGCGGGGAGGACAGCCTTACGCGCGATTCGTCAAACCGGTTCGTGGAGCTGGCGATTCCGATAGAGGAGGCGGTCACAAAAGAGGTGGTCGGCGCGCTGATCGTCAGCTCGGAGACGGCAAGCGTTCTGGAGGGAAAGGATGAGCTGGGCAGGCAGGTATCCATTCTGCAGATAGGGCTGATCGTCGCCGTGCTGGTGGCGGCGCTGTATACGTCCGGCATTCTGGTGAAGCCGTTTAAAAAGGTGACGGAGGCTATGGAAGGCATCAACGGCGGCTTTCTGGGCGACGACCTTACACTGGTGGACTACACGGAGACGCAGGTGCTCTCGGAAGCGTACAACCGTATGCTGGGGCGTATGAAGGCGCTGGACGATTCGCGGCAGGAATTTGTATCGAACGTCTCGCACGAGCTGAAAACGCCGATCACCTCCATGAAGGTGCTGGCGGATTCCCTGCTGATGCAGGAGGACGTGCCGCCGGAGCTCTATAAGGAGTTTCTGCAGGATATCGCGGAGGAGATCGAACGCGAAAACAAGATTATCAATGACCTGCTCTCGCTCGTAAAGATGGACCGCAAGGCGTCTGACGTAAATATCCAGGCGACGAACATCAACGAGCTGATCGAGCTGATTTTAAAGCGCCTGCGTCCGATTGCGGCAAAGCGCAATATTGAGCTGGTGCTGGACAGCTACAAGCCGGTGATTGCCGAGGTCGATGAGACAAAGCTGACGCTGGCGATTTCAAACCTGGTGGAGAATGCGGTGAAGTATAACCGGGAGGGCGGATGGGTGCATCTGTCGATTAACACGGATCACAAATACTTCTACGTGAAGGTGGAGGACAACGGTATCGGCATCCCGCAGGCGGACCAGGAGCATATTTTTGAGCGCTTCTACCGTGTGGACAAGTCGCATTCCAGGGAAATCGGCGGAACCGGTCTCGGACTTGCGATTGCGAGGAGCGCGATCATGATGCACCGCGGCGTAATTAAGGTATACAGTGAAGAGGGCGCCGGAACCACGTTTACCGTGCGTGTTCCGCTGCTCTATTCGGAATAGGCAGGAGGAAGCGATGAAAAGGATTTTTTGCAGTTTTCTGGCTGTGCTTCTGCTGATTGGCATGGCGGGCTGTGCGAAAAAAGGAACTGACAGCTCCGGATATCAGATTTACTATACAAATATGGAGAAGACCAGGCTTGCGACGGAAAGCTATCATGCGCAGGCAGCGGATACCGGGGAGCTGATACCGGAGCTGCTTGATAAGATGGCGTCGCCCTCCGCGCCGGCGGAGCACGCCAGCGTGCTGGCATCCGGCGTGGAAATTACCGGAAATTCCCTTTCGGACGGGCAGCTTACCGTAACCTTTAATGAGGAATACCAGAATCTTGACCCGGCGGCGGAGATTCTTCTGCGCGCGGCGGTCGTCATGACGATGACGCAGATGCAGGAGGTGCGCACAGTCGTTTTTCACATTGGTAATGATGTGCTGCGGGACATTTCCGGGGAACCGGTGGGTGCGATGACCGCCAGTATGTTTCTGAATGCGCAGGTTGGCACCAACTCCTACCGGTATGCGTCGCTCTCGCTTTATTTTTCCAATAAAGAGGGCAACAAGCTGGTGCGCGAGGTGCGCAATGTGCATTACTCCAGCAACACTACGCTGGAGCGGGTGGTTATGGAGCAGCTTCTGAAGGGACCGATGAATTCACAGCTCCTGCCGGTATTGCCGGAGGATGTGAGTGTTATCAGTATAACGGTGGAGGACAATCTCTGCACGCTGAATCTTAGCAAGGAGTTTCTCAGCGTGCGCGATGACGATAATCTTCAGCCGGAGGTAACGATTTACAGCATTGTAAACAGTCTCTGCGATATGCTTGGCGTGGAGCGCGTACAGTTCCAGGTAGAAGGTCAGACGAACGTGCTTTATAAAGAAAGCCTGAATCTGACGGGACCGTTCCACCGGAACAGCGCTCTGATCGAGACAGCGGAGAGCACGGAGGCGGAGCAGGATGCAAAGCCCTCCATCGGATTGTAGGTGTGCGCGGCGCGAATCTTTGAAGGATCGGCGGCGCGCCGCGATCCGCAGCATTGCGGCCGGGGTCAGACCTGGCGTCAGAAAAACAGTAAGAAAAGGAGAGACGGATGCACGAGCGGCATTTATGCTGTATCTGCTGTCTGCTTCTCTTGTGGTTTGTGCTCTCCGGCACTTTCCGGGGAGGGACATCCGGGGAGGATGTCCGCCCGGCGCCGGAGGGGGACGAACTGACGGTAAGCGGCACAGTTTACAGACAGGAATTTAAACAAAACAGTCAGAGAATTTATCTGAAAGACATTTCCATTGAATCACAGGCTGCGGGTTCTTCGCAGAAAACCAGTGAATATAAAAACAGAATAATCGTATATTTAAAGGAAGCGCAGAAGATTGCCCTTGGAAATCGTGTGCGTGTTTCCGGCGTCTGCACTTACCTTAAGGAGCAGAGAAATCCGGGCGGCTTTGACGCGAAGATGTATTACAGCGATATGGGTGTCGGAATGCTTCTGCGAAAAGCAGAGCTTCTTTGGCGGGACGACCGGGTGTATCCGCTGCGCAACGCGATTTCCGATTTCCGGCTGTACGCCAGGGGACTTCTAAAGGAGGCAGGCGTGGAGGCGGACGCCGGCATTTTATCCGCCATGCTGCTCGGCGATAAAGGGATTCTGGACGAAGAAATCAAAGATTTGTATGCGGATACCGGGATTCTGCATCTGCTGGCGATTTCGGGGCTGCACGTCTCCATGACCGGCATGGCGCTGTTCGGGGCGCTGCGGAAGCTGCGCGTTCCGTTTGCGGGAGCGGCGGGCGTCTGCGCGGCGGTGATGGCGGCGTATGCCTGCATGACCGGATATCCGGTCTCTGCAGTGCGGGCGGTGCTGATGTTCGGGATGTTTCTGCTGGCGCAGGTGACGGGGCGCACGGCGGATTCCGCCACCAGTCTGGCGCTTTCCGCTGCGGCGATTCTGCTCGGAAAGCGGCAGGCGCTGCACCAGGCGGGATTTCTTCTGTCCTTCGGGGCGGTGGGCGGCATTCTCCTTGCGAACGGGTGGAAGAGCCGTCTGCTGAAGGGCACGACGCTGGGAATGAGCCTGGGAGTGCAGATTATGACGCTTCCGGTGACAGCGTACTTTTATTATCAGTTTCCGCTGTATAATGTGCTGGTCAATCTCTGTGTGCTGCCGCTGATGCCGTTTGTCCTGGGCTTTGGCATGGCGGGGATCGCCGGCGCCGCTTTAAACCGGGAGGCGGGCAGATTTCTGCTGGCGCCGGCGCATTATCTGCTGGAGGCTGTCCGGATTCTGTGCGGGAAAGTGCGTCTGCTGCCTCTTTCGGGCATCGTGACGGGGCAGCCGGAGCTTTGCCGGCTTATCGTGTATTACGCGGCGCTGCTTCTTTTGCTGGCGTTTTGCGGAAAATTTGAAAAAAAGCCGGGAATCCGTGAAAAATTTGTTAAAACAGGAAAAATAGATTTGATAAAGTGCGGCGCAGCAATTATACTGTTAGCAGGGATATTTTTTGTCAGAGAACCGCGTCCCTTCTCCATGACCTTTCTGGACGTGGGGCAGGGGGACGGCTGCTGTATCCGGAACCGGGAGCATTCCGTCTGGATGATTGACGGCGGAAGCAGCAGTGAGAAAAATCTGGCGGAAAACTGTGTGGAGCCATTTTTAAAAAGCAGCGGCGCCGGACGGGTGGACTACTGGCTGATCTCCCACTACGATGAGGACCATGTGAGCGCGCTGCTTGAGATACTGGAGGGATACGAGCGGGGGCTGGACGGGCGGAACGCGGCGGGAATCACCATTGGAACCCTGCTTCTGCCGGAGGTGGACGATACGCCGGAGCTGGGGCAGAGGCTGCTTGCGCTGGCAGAGCAGCAGGATATAGCGGTGCAGTTTGTGGGCGGAGGCGACGTCATCCGCGCCGGGGAAATGACGGTGCGGGTTTTAGCGCCGCAGCGCGGGAGCGTGTATGAAAACAGCAATGCGGCTTCTGTCGTTGCTGCGGTGGAGTACGGCTCCTTCCGGGCACTGTTTACCGGCGATGTGGAAGGAACCGGGGAGGCGCAGCTTTTAGCGGAAGGGCTTTCAGGGGATGTGGATGTGCTGAAGGCAGCGCATCATGGCTCAAAAAATTCCACGCCGATGGCGTTTCTTGCGCAGACAAAGCCGGAGCTTACCGTTATTTCCTGCGGAGCGGGAAATTCCTACGGACATCCGCATAAAGAGCTGCTTGCGCGGCTGGAAGAGAGCGGCTCCCGTGTGGCGCGCACCGATCTGCTGGGAGCAGTCACGGTCACGGTATCCGGAGGCGGTTATACAGTGACCGGACATTTAAGCCCGTGATGAAACGCGCGGTTGAAAATCAGGTGCGGCAGTGTCCGGCGGCTGGCGAAGTGCGCACAGCGCAGAGCGGGGATTTTGTGAAATGGTATTTCAGAAAAGGAGGGGCAGTCTATGAATATACGGGAAATGGCGGAGCAGAGAGAAGAAGAATTTTTAAGTGAATATGCAAGCCTTAGCAGAAATACGCGCGGCAGGGATATCCAGGAGGCGCAGTGCGACATCCGTCCGGTGTATCAGCGCGACCGCGACCGTATTCTGCACTGCAAGTCGTTCAGGAGGCTGAAGCACAAGACGCAGGTTTTTTTAAACCCGCAGGGAGACCATTACCGGGACCGGCTGACGCATACCCTGGAGGTGTCGCAGATTGCCCGGACGATTGCGCAGGCGCTGCGCCTGAATGAAAGTCTGACGGAAGCTATCGCGATGGGGCACGATATCGGGCATACGCCGTTCGGTCACGCCGGGGAGCGGGCGCTGAACCGTGTCTGCCCGGACGGATTTATTCACAGCGAGCAGAGCATCCGCGTGGTAGAGCTGCTGGAGAAAAAGGGCAGGGGATTAAACCTTACCTGGGAGGTGCGGGACGGCATCCGCAATCACCGCACGAGCGGGCATCCCGCCACGCTGGAGGGCAAGGTGGTGCGCCTCTCGGATAAAATCGCCTATATCAATCACGATATCGACGACGCGGAGCGCGCGGGCATTCTGCGCGAGGAGGATATCCCGCTGGAATACCGGCAGGTGCTGGGCAGCACGATTAAGGAACGGCTGAATACCATGATTCACGATATTGTGAGCAACAGCCAGGGAAAGCCGGATATCTGCCAGTCCCCGGAGGTGGGGCTGGCGATGAAGAACATCCGGAAATTCATGTTCCAGAACGTGTACACCAATCCGACGGCAAAGGGAGAGGAGACTAAGGCGGAGAATATGCTTGCCGCCCTGTACGAATACTATGAGAAGCATCTGGAGCTGCTGCCCCCGGAATACCAGGATATGGTGACAAAGGGCGGGCAGAGCGTGCCGCGCGTGGTGTGCGATTATATCTCCGGCATGACGGACCAGTACGCCATGACGAAATATGCGGAATATTTTATTCCGAAGGCATGGAAGCTTTAAGGAAAAGGAAGGAAGAGGGCAATGTATTATTCGGAGGAACTGGTAGAAGAGGTACGCTCCAGAAATGATATCGTGGATGTGATTTCCGGTTATGTGCGGCTGCAGAGAAAGGGCAGCTCCTATTTCGGGCTGTGCCCGTTTCACAGCGAGAAGTCGGCGTCTTTTTCCGTGTCGCGGGAGAAGCAGATGTATTACTGCTTCGGCTGCGGAGCCGGGGGCAATGTCTTTACGTTTCTGATGGAATACGAGCACTATACGTTTCCGGAGGCGCTGCGGGTGCTGGCGGAGCGTGCGGGCGTGCAGCTTCCGGAGCAGGAAATGAATGAGGAGATGCGGCGGGAGCAGAGCCTGCGCAGCCGTATTCTGGAGCTGAACAAGATGGCGGCGAAGTATTTTTATTATCAGCTCCGCCAGGAGGGCGGCGCGCACGCCATGCGGTATCTGAAGGACCGGCAGCTTTCGGATGAGACAATCCATCATTTCGGGCTTGGCTATGCGAACAAATACAGCGACGACCTCTACCGTTATCTGAAGGGGAAAAACATTCCGGATGAGCTTCTGGCGCAGTCCGGGCTGATGCAGGTGGATGAAAAGCGCGGCATGTACGATAAATTCTGGAACCGCGTGATTTTTCCCATCATGGATGTAAACGGCAGGGTAATCGGCTTCGGCGGCCGCGTGATGGGGGATGGAAAGCCGAAATATCTGAATTCCCCGGAAACGGTGGTGTTCGATAAGAGCCGCAATCTTTACGGGCTGAATTTTGCCAGGACCGCGCGCAAAAAGCAGCTTCTGGTGTGCGAAGGCTACATGGATGTGATTTCTCTGCATCAGGCGGGCTTTATTAATTCCGTTGCCTCTCTGGGGACGGCGCTGACCTCGCAGCACGCCAGCCTTATCCGCCGTTATACGGATGAAGTGATACTGACCTACGACAGTGACGAGGCGGGTGTGCGCGCGGCGCTCAGGGCAATTCCGCTGCTGGCGGAGGCGGGCGTGACGGCGCGCGTGCTGAACATGCGCCCTTATAAAGACCCGGATGAATTTATCAAGGCGCTGGGAGCGGAGGAATTCCAGAAGCGGATAGACGACGCCCAGAACAGCTTTCTGTTTGAGACGGATATCCTGCAGCAGTCGTATGATATGAGCGACCCCAGCGGCAAGACGGCGTTTTATGAGGCGGTGGCAAAAAAACTGGTGGGCTTTGAGCAGGAGCTGGAGCGCGAAAATTATCTGGAGGCTGTCGCCCGGCGCTATGGGGTGAGCGCGGACAGTCTGCGGAAGATGGTCAACAGCATTGCTCTGAAGGGGATGAATTTTTCGCGGACGGAGCCGGTGCGCAGCCAGACTGCCCGGCAGGACAAGGAGCCGGGAATTTTGAAATCCCAGAAGCTGCTGCTGACCTGGCTGATCGAGTATCCGTCGCTCTATGAGGGTGCGCGCAGGTTTATCACACCGGATGACTTTACCGGAGAGCCGTACCGCACGGTGGCGGAGCTTTTGTTTGAACAGTATGAGGCGGGAGAGAAGTCGCCTGCCAGAATCATCAACCATTTTACGGACCCGGAGGAGCAGAGCAAGGCGGCGGCGCTGTTCCACTCCACGCTGGCGGTGGAGTCGGAGGCGGAGCGGGAAAAAGCGTTTAAGGAAACGCTGCAGAATATCTTTTTAAGCAGCCTGGAGCGGCGCAGAAAGGAGCTTTCGCCCACCGACATGGCGGGGCTGCAGAAGCTGATCACGGAGCAGAAAAGAGTGCGCGAGATTGCCGCGGCAAATTTTTCGTTCCAGGCATAGCGCGGGACGGAAAACGTGTCCGGGAAATCCGGGCGGCGGATGCGGCGCCGGCGGGACGGAAAACATGTCCGGGAAATCCGGGCGGCGGATGCGGCACCGGCGGGACGGAAAATGCATCCGGGAAAAGGAGTGGAAAATTTGAGTATACAGCTATCAGCACGTCTGGCGGCGGTTGCCCGTCTGACAAAGGGGGCAGAGCGGCTGGCGGATATCGGGACGGATCACGGCTATCTGCCGGTTTATCTTGTGCAGCGGGGAGAACTGAAATCTGCGGTGGCGATGGATGTCAACCGGGGACCGCTGCTGCGCGCCCAGGAGCACATCCGGCAGTATCATCTGGAAGAGAAAATTTCGACCCGTCTCTCGGACGGAGCGCAGGAGCTGCTGCCGGGCGAGGCGGACTGTGTGGTCATCGCCGGTATGGGCGGACCGCTCACCATAAAAATCCTGTCGGAGGGCAGGCGGCAGCTTGCGCAGACAGAAACCTTTGTGCTGCAGCCGCAGTCGGAAATTGAGAGCGTGCGCAGATTCCTGCACGCGGAGGGCTTTCGCATCACGGCGGAGGATATGGTAAAGGACGACGGCAAATTCTACCCGATGATGAAAGCGGTGCGCGCCGGAAGCGGAGGCGGAGAGACGGCACGCATGGATGATGCGATGCGGATACAAAATACGGAAGATGCCGCCACGGCGCAGACCGGGGACGCGGCGCGCATGGACGATGCGGCGGCGCAGAACAGAAATACGGCGCGCATGGACGATGCGGCGGCGCAGAACAGAAATGCGGCGCGCATGGACGATACGGCGGCGCAGAACAGAAATGCGGTGCGCACAGACGATGCGCCGTGGGAGGATTATGAATACTGCTTCGGCAGATATCTGATTTTGCAGAAAAATCCTGTCCTTCTGGAATTTCTGCAGAAGGAGGAAGCCACCTGCCGCGCCATTCTGGAAAAGCTGCGGGGGCTGGAAAAAGAAAAGGCGGCGGGGCGCAGGGCAGAGCTTGAGAAAAGGCTGCGGATGATAGAGCAGTCGCGCCAGCCTCAGATACCTGCTGCGAACGAAGTGAAGTGAGCAGTAATGATTTTTCTTGCAATCCGGGCATGAAAAGCTTATAATACATCTGACGCGGCGGAAGGAGGAAGAAAAATGCTGAAGGGAAAAACGGTACTGCTTGGTGTTTCGGGGAGCATTGCAGCCTATAAGATTGCATATCTGGCGAGCGCTCTGAAGAAGCTTCACGCGGACGTTCACGTTCTGATGACAAAAAATGCATGTAATTTCATTACTCCGGTTACTTTTGAAAGTCTGGTGGGAAACAAGTGTCTGGTAGACACCTTCGACCGCAATTTCCAGTTTCAGGTGGAGCATGTGTCGATTGCCAGCAGGGCGGACGTGCTGCTGGTAGCTCCGGCATCGGCGAATGTGATCGGCAAGCTGGCGCACGGCATTGCGGACGATATGCTGACGACAACGGCGCTGGCATGTAAGTGTCCGAAGATCATCGCACCGGCGATGAACACGAACATGTTCGAAAACCCGGTCGTGCAGGACAACCTGAAGATTCTGGAAAAATATGGCTGGGAGGTCATCGCGCCGGCGACCGGCTATCTGGCGTGCGGCACCGTGGGTGCGGGAAAAATGCCGGAGCCGGAGGAGCTTCTTTCTTATATTAAGAAAGAGATTGCCTTCCCGAAGGATCTGCGCGGAAAGCGGATTCTGGTGACGGCGGGGCCGACGCAGGAGGCGATTGACCCGGTACGCTATATCACCAACCATTCCACCGGAAAAATGGGCTATGCGCTTGCCGCAAATGCCATGCTCCGCGGAGCAGAGGTGACGCTTGTCACCGGAAAAACGGCGCTGAAGGAGCCGATGCTTGTGCGCACCATACCGGTTACGACCGCGCAGGAGATGTTCGACAGAGTGACCGCTCTGGCATCCAGTCAGGACATCATCATCAAGGCGGCGGCTGTGGCGGATTACCGTCCCGCCGAGGTCAGCACGGAAAAGGTGAAAAAAACAGACGGCGCGCCATCCATCGCGCTGGAGCGCACGCAGGATATTCTGAAATATCTGGGAGAACACAGGCAGAGCGGACAGTTTCTCTGCGGCTTCTCTATGGAGACACAGAATATGCTGGCAAATGCAAAGGAAAAGCTCACGAAAAAGAATCTGGACATGATTGTCGCCAACAACCTGAAAGAGGCTGGCGCAGGATTCGGGACAGATACGAACGTCGTGACAATGATTACCAGAGATGAGGAAATCTCACTCCCGTTACTCAGCAAGGAGGAGACAGCCGCGCGCATTCTGGATAAAATCATTTCTTTGCAGCAGACAGGAAACCCGTAAACCGAACGAGGCGGGAAACGGTTCTGCTCAGATGGCAGAACACGCTGCCGCAGACAGAAAAAAGGCGGCGGAGCATACCCGCAGTTCCATCACCGTATTGCATCCGAATGGAGCGATAACAAGGAGGAAAACATGAACAAAAAATTATCAACAACGCAGCTTACCATTCTTGGTCTTATGACCGCACTTCTCTTATTGATGGCGTACACACCGCTCGGCTATCTGAACATCGGACCGCTGGCGATTACCTTTAACGTCATACCGGTCGCAATCAGCGCGATCGTGCTGGGGCCTCTGGGCGGCGCGATTGCAGGGGGCGTCTTTGGTCTTACCAGCTTTCTGCAGTGCATCGGTATCGGCGGTTCAAGCGCGATGGGCGTGATACTGTTCGACATCAACCCGGTGTTCGCCTTTATCCAGCGCTTTGTTCCGCGTGTGCTCGACGGATTTCTGCTCGGCTACATCTTTAACTTCGCGCGCAGACATTTCCATATATACGTGGCGTGCGCGATAACCGGATTCTGCTCGGCGTTTCTGAACACGGTGTTTTTCATGCTGGCGCTGGTGCTTCTGTATGGAAACACAGAGTATGTGCAGGGTCTGATGGGCGGACAGAACATCCTTATGTTTATCTGCACCTTTGTCGGAATCAACGCTGTGTGCGAAATGATTTCTTCGACACTGCTGACAAGTGCAGTGGGAGCTGCTTTATATAAGGCGCGGTTTATCCCGGCGCTGAAACAGAAATCGCAGCCGGTTTAAAATCCTGGCTGCCGCAGGCTGGAGGGTATTATGATTTTAGCGATTGACATCGGAAACACCAATATTGTCATCGGAGGCATCGATGAAAAGAAAACGTATTTTATAGAGCGCGTCTCGACGGTCCGGACAAAAACAGAGCTGGAATATGCCATTGATATAAAAAATGTGCTGGATATTTACGGTTACAGCGTGGAAGATATTTCGGGCGGTATCGTATGCTCGGTCGTTCCGCAGATTACCAATATCATGCGTGTGGCGGCGGAAAAAATTCTGCGCCGTGATATTATGGTGGTAAAGTCGGGGCTGAAGACCGGGCTGAATATTCTGATGGATTTTCCCAACCAGCTCGGCAGCGACCTGGTGGCGGCGTCGGTCGCCGGCATCACGCATTATCAGGTGCCGCTGATCATCTTTGACCTGGGAACGGCGACGACCGTGTGCGTGGTGGATGATAAGAAAAATTATATCGGCGGCATGATTTATCCGGGACTGCGTGTATCGCTGGACGCGCTGACCGAGAATGCCGCGCAGCTTCAGGGCGTGGCGCTGGAAAGTCCGGGGCGCGTCATCGGAAAAAATACCATCGATTGTATGAAGAGCGGTATTTTAAACAGCAATGCCGCCGCGATTGACGGCATTATCGACCGCATTGAGGAGGAGCTTGGGCAAAAAGCGACGGTGCTGGCGACGGGCGGGCTTGCCAAAACGGTCCTGCCGCTGTGCCGCCGGGAGATTATCCTGGATGAGGAGCTGCTTCTGAAAGGAATGCTGACAATTTACCAGAAAAACCATGCCGCATTTGCGGCGTCTGCGGAGACGGGGAAAGGGGCGGATTCATGCGGGTAGAGCAGGGCAACAGTCTGCTGCGTGTGAAGGCTGCCAACCAGTCGACGATTCTTCGCATGATTTATTATATGGGACCGGTGAAGCGCGCGGAGATCGCAGAACAGTTAGAGCTTACCCTTCCCACCATCACAACGAATGTAAACAGCATGATTTCGGCGGGAATCGTGCGGGAGGTCAGCATAAGGGATGACGGACAGGCGCGCATCGGCAGAAAGGCGCATCTGCTGGAGGTCGTTCCGGAGGCGTACCATTTTGTCGGGATCGAGAGCACCGGCATACACCGCTGCGTAAGCGTGGTGGACTACTGCGGACGTCCGCTTTATTCCCACTATGACGAGCAGGGGTGCGCGGATTACCGGCGGAGCATGGAGGAGACCTGCCAGGTGGTGCTGGATTGTCTGAAACACTGTCACCTGAAGCTGGACGATATCAGCGGTGTCTGCTTCGGGCTGCCGGGCTGGGTGGACCGGGAGGAGGGCATCCTGCGGGTACATCCGCGGAACCAGTGGAGCAACAAAAATATCCGTGAGGATTTCCGGGAAATTACCGGCTATAAGGGAACGGTGCTTGTGGAGAATAACGCCTGCGTGCGGGCGATCGGCACGCAGTTCCGCCGCCGGAAGGAAATGGAGAATGTGGAGAGCTTTACGTATCTTCTGGTAGATACCGGTATTGCGTGCCCTCTGATTGTCAACAGAGCCAACTATATCGGCTCGGCGGTCGGCGCCGGGGAGGTCGGACATATGGTAATGGAGGCGGACGGCAGGCAGTGCGTCTGCGGAAACCGCGGCTGTCTGGAGGCGTATTCCAGCGATTACGCGGTGATTGAGCGCTGCGCGGAGGCGATTCGGCAGGGAAAAGCGTCAAAGCTGAAGGAGCTTTGCGGACAGGCGAGACCGCAGATGTCACAGATTATGAAGGCGCAGCGCCAGGGAGACAGAGACGTTTCCGCAATCGTGGAGGATGCGGTAAGGGTGCTCGGAACGGCGGTAGCCAATATCATCAATTTTATCTGCCCGGATAAGATGCTGATTGACTGCAAGATGTTCAGTGAAATGAGCAACCGCACCCTGCTTCTGGCGGAGACGGACAAGAACCTCTGCAATAAGACTTACCGGGGAACGGAATTTCTCTTCGTGGAGCCGGACCGGACGGGCGGGGCGCTCGGCGCCGCAGCCGTTGCCATCAACCATGCGCTGGAGACACACCTTACAATAGAATAAACAAACGTAATGAAAGAAACGCTTCTGTGAACATACAGAGGCGTTTTTTGTTGCCATGCATACGACAAAAACGTCTGGCGGATGTTTTTTAGTTCCTGTCAGCCTCAGACGCCCGCTGCGGCGCCCGGTCTTTCTGAGCAGGAAAATTTTCACCTGAAATTTAACAAAATACCTGTTGTACTTCTGGAAGTGCTGTGATATAATGCTTGTAACAATATTTAAAAGTTTTAATTAATTGTTGAAAATGGCAAAAGAAATGACAAAAAAAGGAAACAATAAAACAATTTGCCAGAAATAATCGGAAAGGATGGGGAAAAAGAAAATGCCATTAGTACCAATGAAGGCGATTCTGGACGCAACGGAGAAATACAATTATGCGCAGGGGGCGTTCAATGTAAACGCGGTGTGTCAGGCGAAAGCGGTGATTGAGGTGCATGAAATGTTCCGTTCCGCGGCGATTCTGCAGGGAGCGGATCTGGCGAACGCTTTTATGGGAGGACGGACCGATTTTGCTAACGGGACGCTGGAGGATAAGAAGCGGGGCGCTCAGAATATTGCCAACGCAGTGAAAAAATATGCGGAAAACAGTCCGGTTCCGGTGGCGCTTCATCTGGACCACGGCAAAAATTTCGAGTCCTGCGCGGCGGCGATCGCGGGCGGCTATACCTCTGTTATGATAGATGGTTCCGCGCTTCCGTTTGAGGAAAACGTGGAGCTGACGCGCGAGGTCGTAAAATATGCGCACGAGCGCGGCGTCACAGTGGAAGGGGAGCTCGGCGTGCTCGCCGGTGTGGAGGACCATGTATTTGCGGCGAACTCCACCTACACAAATCCGATGGACGCCGTAAAATTTTTCAAGCAGACCGGCGTGGATGCACTTGCTATCAGCTATGGAACGAAGCACGGCGCAAATAAGGGAAAGGATACGGTCATCCGCAAGGAGATCGCCATCGCGACGAAGGAATGTATGCTGCACGAAGGAATCGAGGGCACGCTGGTGAGCCACGGTTCCTCCACGGTGCCGCAGTATATTGTCAGCGAGATCAATGCGCTCGGCGGAGATATTCATGACGCATACGGCATTAAGAAGGAGCAGCTGAAGGAAGTATCAAAGCTTGGTATCCGCAAGATAAACGTTGATACCGATATCCGTCTTGCTGTTACCCGCAATCTGCGCGAGCTGTTCCGGGACGATCCGTCCCTGCGCGGCAGCGCTTCTATCGGGGAGATTTACGAGCTGCTCTGCAAAAATCCGTCGGCGTTTGACCCGCGCGTGTTCTTCCCGCCGATCATGGATACCGTGATGTACGGAAACGTGCCGGATGACGATGTGGCGAAGATCGTGGACTGCATCGAGCGCGGCGTGAAGGAGGTTGTCGGAACACTGATCGTAGAATTTGACAGTGTGGGCAGGGCGCCGCTGATTGAAAATGTTTCCCTGGATGAAATGGCGGAGCGCTACCGCCGGAAGGGATAGCCTGCTTTGACAGGCGGTCTGTGGTCTGCATGGCGGATGCCTGGACAGTAGCACAGCTTTGGCGCAGAAAATGCGCGGACCTTGGAAAAGAGGGAGGACGGTATTATGGGCATGAATATCCTGGTTGCTCACGGCGGCGGACCGACAGCGGTCATCAACACCTCGCTGCAGGGCGTGGTGGAGGCGGCGCGCGCGTCGGGAAGAGTGGATAAAATATATGCCGCGCGGTTTGGCGCGGAGGGGATACTGAAAGGGGATCTCATGGACCTGACGGAGGTTCCGGCGGAGGTGATAGCCCGTCTGAGGCACACCCCGGCTTCGGCAATCGGCTCCTGCCGCAGAAAGCTGACGCAGGACGATTATCCGACGGTGCTGGAAACCATAAAGAAATTTAAAATCGATGCATTTTTTTATAACGGCGGCAATGATTCGATGGATACCTGCAACAAGGTGAATGAGCTTGCCGTAAAGGAAGGTCTGAATCTGTCTGTTATCGGTATTCCGAAAACGATGGACAACGACCTGGAGGTGACGGACCACTGTCCGGGCTTTGGAAGTGCGGCGCGCTATGCGGCGATCAGCGCTTCCGAGCTGGCGCTGGACGCTTCTGGACTGCCGATTCATGTGGTGGTGCTGGAGCTGATGGGAAGAAATGCCGGCTGGGTGACGGCGGCGGGCGCGATGGCAAGGCGTCTGACGCGCTGCGGACAGCTTACCTATCTGCCGGAGGTGCCGGTGGATATGGACAGGATGCTTGCCGATATCGAGGCGGTCTACGCGAAAGGAAACGGACTGCTGGTGACGGTGAGCGAGGGCGTCTGCGGACCGGACGGAAAGCCGCTGGCAGACACCGGCATTGTGGACGGTTTCGGGCATGTCGTTCCGGGCGGCACGGCGCAGTACATATCCGGGCAGATTATGCAGAAGCTGGGCATCAAATCGCGTGCGGAGAAGCCGGGACTGCTCGGCAGATGCAGCATTCCCTATGTGTCGCCGGTCGATTCCGGGGAGGCTTACGAGGTCGGCAGATACGCGCTGGAGTCGGCGCTGCGCGGGGAGAGCGGACAGATGGTCGCCATTGAGGCAGTCCGCAGACCGCAGTACAGAAGCAGACTGTTTCTGACGCCGCTGTCCGGCGTGGCGAATGCGGAAAAGCGTTTTCCGCTGGAATGGATCGTGGACGGCAATCAGATCGACGATGCATTTTTCGATTATGCGAAGCCGCTGATGGGAGAGGACTTCCCGCAGTATGCATTCCTCAGATAACAGTCCGGACAGGATTTTGTACAGAAAGGCAGAACAATTATGAAGCATATATATTTAAACTTAAAGCGTTTTGATGTTCCGGCAGAGCTTGGCGGCGTGAATCGTCTGGCACCGGTACAGGAGTGGGGCAGAACGATTGTGGAGAGCACCCAGGAGCCGCTGAAAAAATATAATCCGCAGGAGGTGGAATTTGTGCAGTTCCTGCCGGAGGCGCATCTTCTGCAGGCGGTGGCGGCGCTTTCCGAAAACAGCCTGCTGCAGATAGGCAGCCAGAGCGTGTACCGCGACAACACGGCGGTTGGCGGAAATTTCGGCGCGTTTACGACAAACCGTCCGGCTTCCATTGTGAAGGCGATGGGCTGTGCGGCGACGCTGATCGGGCACTGCGAGGAGCGCAACGATAAAAAAGGCATTCTGGCGGAGGCGGGTGTATCCAATATGTCAGCCGTAAACCGCCTGTTAAATAAGGAAATCAAATGCGCAATGGATGCCGGTCTGAAGGTGGTTTACTGCATCGGCGAGACAAGCGAGGAACAGCCGCAGTGGGAGCAGGTGCTCGGCGAGCAGCTCTCGGTTGGTCTGGAGGGCGTTGATAAATCAAAGGTTGTGATCGCCTACGAGCCTGTGTGGAGCATCGGGCCAGGCAAGACGCCTGCGGGCAAGGATTACATCACAAAAATCGCACGCTTTGTAAAAGAACAGACGGGCGGCATGGACGTGGTGTACGGCGGCGGGCTGAAGACGGATAACGCGGCGATGCTTGCCTCCATCGAAGAAATAGACGGCGGACTGATTGCGCTCACACGTTTCACGGGTGAAATTGGTTTTTATCCGGAGGAATATCTGGAAATCATTCGTTTATACTTGGGAGAATAACAGGAGGAGAAAAATGAGATTAGAATTTGAGTACGGCAATGGCATGATGAGCGCCGAATTGCCGGATACCACAGATGTTTTTATACCCGGCGAAACGGTTTCCGACCCGCCGTGCCTGCCGCAGGACTGGGACAGCCTCTATGAGGCGACCCTGCAGAGCATCCGCAATCCCATCGGAATGCCGACGCTCACAGAAATTGCGAAGGCGGGCGATAAGGTTGTCATCGTCATTCCCGATATCGTAAAGGGCGGCAATCAGCCGACCTCCCACCGCAAGGTGGCAATACGCGCCTGTCTGGATGAGCTTTACAGCGTCGGCGTGGAGAAAAAAGATGTGCTTCTGCTGATTTCCAACGGACTGCATCCGCGCGCTACCGTAAAAGAAATGCGCACGATTCTCGGCGATGCGCTGTTTAACGAATTTTATCCGCACGGGCAGATCACCAGCCACGACAGCGAGGATTATGACCATCTGGTGGACCTTGGCTATACCGAGGCGGGCGACCATGTGATTATGAATAAATATGTGTTTGACGCGGACGTGGCGATTCTTATCGGACACACGCAGGGGAACCCCTACGGCGGTTATTCCGGCGGCTACAAGCACTGTGCGACGGGCATCAGCCATTGGCGCAGCATCGCCAGTCACCATGTGCCGGAGGTGATGCACAAGCCGGACTTTGTGCCGGTCTCCACAAGCAGCGTGATGCGTCAGAAATTTGACCGCCACGGCATGTTTATGGAAGAGAAGATGGGCAAAAAATTCTTCTGCTGCGACGCCGTGCTGGATACGAAGTCGCGTCAGATCGAAATTAATTCCGGCTACGCAAAAGAAATGCAGCCGGTGAGCTGGAAGATGGCGGATAAGCGCACCTATGTACACTGGGCGGAAAAGAAATACGACGTGGTCGTGTTTGGAATGCCGACAAACTTTCACTACGGCGACGGCATGGGCACCAACCCCATCCAGATGATGCAGGCGCTGTCTGCGCAGGTCATCCGCCACAAGCGGGTACTCAGCGACCGCTGCGTATTTATCGTACCGTCCATCTGCGACGGCTGGTTCCACGACGAGAGATGGCCCTACCTGCGCGAGCTTTATGAGATGTTCCAGCACGATTCCATGAATATTCTGCCGGACATGAACCGTTACGGTGAATATTTTGCGACAAACGAAGAATATATCCGGAAATACCGCTTTGCCAATGCCTTCCATCCATTTCATGGCTTCTCCATGATGAGCTGCGGACATCTGGCGGAGGAGCACACCAGCGCAATCTATATTGTGGGAGCGCGCGAACCGGGAATCGCCAGAGGCATGGGACTGAAAACGCGCGCGACCGTCGAGGAAGCGCTGCAGGATGCCATGAAGAAATATGTAGGTCCAAATCCGAACATCCTGGCGCTGCCGAAGACCTTTACCACGGCTGCCGTACATCTCTGTATGAAGGATCCGTCCCAGAACAGTCATACGAGAGACGGTCACGGACATCCCTGCTGTGGATAATGGGATAAAAGGAGGGTAAAACATGAATGAGAAGGGAACAAAAAAGAAGAAAATCGTAATCAGCGATAAGGTCTGGCTGCTGATATCGTTTCTTGCGGCAATGCTCGTCTGGTTTCTGCTGTCCATCGGGGAGGCGACCGGGAGAAGCTTTCCGTTTGCTGACAAGGTAGTGCCGGCGGTCGGCACGATGGTTGAGCGCGGGGTATTCTGGAAGGATATCGCCAGCAGTATGACCTGCGTGGGAATCGGCTTCGGGCTTGGTTTTGTCACGGCGCTTCCGGTAGCGTTTCTGATGGCGTGGTACACGCCGGTGCAGAAAATTATAGAGCCGTGGATCAACTTTATCCGCAACATCCCGGCGCTGGCGTATGCGCCGCTTCTGGTCATCACCTTTGGTGTCGGACAGAAGCCGGCGGTAATCCTCATCTGGATCTGTACGTTTATGACCATGAGCATCACCATTTATCAGGGAATCAAAAACATCGACGTTACGCTGATCAAGGCGGCAAGGGTGCTGGGAGCAAATGATTTTGATATTTTCTGGAAGATCATCTGTCCGGCGACGGTACCGTTTATCATCACGGCAATCCGTCTCGGACTCGGCGCGGCGCTGACGACGCTGCTGGCGGCGGAATCGACCGGCGCGCAGGCAGGTATCGGTATGCGTATCCGCTCACTGTCGAACTCCTTTGAGTCGGCTCCGATGCTGATGTACATTATTCTGCTTGGCATCATCGGTTTAATTCTGGTGAAGATTGTGGATATCATAGAAAGGAAATTAACGGGATGGCAAGAGAAGATAAATTAGTCAAATTAAAAATCGATAATGTATACAAGGAATATCAGGGGCGCAACGGCAAGGTGGTCGCGCTGAACGGGGTAAGTCTTGACATTGCGGAAAATGAGTTTATCTGTGTGGTAGGTCCGTCGGGCTGCGGCAAATCGACGCTGCTGAATATCATTGCCGGGCTCCTGGAGCCGACCAGCGGAGCAGTCTATCTGGACGGAAAGCAGATTGAGGGCACCGGCGTGGAGCGCGGCGTTGTATTCCAGCAGTATGCGCTGTTTCCGTGGAGGACGGTCATCAAAAATGTCATGTTCGGGCTGGAAATGAAGAAGGTGCCGAAGGATAAGGCGGAGGAAATTGCCCGGAAATACATAAAGGCGGTTGGTCTGGAGGGCTTTGAGCATTCCTATCCGAAGGAGCTCTCCGGCGGCATGAAGCAGCGTGTGGCGATCGCCCGCGCTTATGCGGCAAACCCGGAGGTGCTGCTTCTGGATGAGCCGTTCGGAGCGCTGGATGCGCAGACGCGCGTGCAGCTTCAGACGGAGCTTTTAAATACCTGGGAGCAGGAGAAAAAGACCTGCTTCTTCATCACACATGATGTGGATGAGGCAATCATTCTGGCGCAGCGCGTCATTATCATGAGCGCGCGTCCGGGACGTATTAAAAGAATCGTGGATATCGATATTCCGTATCCGAGAACGCAGGAGACAAAATCAGATCCGCGCTTCCTGGAGCTGAAGGCGGAGATCTGGAACGAGGTATACCAGGAATTCCTGGCGGTACGCAAATAATGAAGCCGGGTCAGATGCAGCGGACCCTGATGATGTGACTAACCGCAAAGCGGTTAAAATAATTTTTTAAGGAGGACATGAATTATGTTGAAAGGCACTATGAAAAAACTTCTCGGCGTGGCGGCAGCGGCTGCGATGACACTGGCGATGGCGACAGTGGGACATGCGGAGGAAACCATCGAACTGAACGTGGCTTACATGCCGAACTACGCATCCCTCTGGTCGGTTCTGACCGGTATTGACCAGGGCTTCTTTGCAGAGGAAGGGCTGGAGATCAAGCTGTGGGAGTTTGCGGACGGTCCGTCTGAGATCGCGGCGATGGAGGGCGGCAGCATTGATATCGCTTATATCGGACACGGTGCGCATAAGCTCTGTATCAACGGACAGGCGACCATTTTCGCGCCGAGCTCTGTGCACAGCACGGACAAAATCATCGTGCTCCCGTCTTCTGAGGTTACTTCCGTGGATGATATCGCGAATCTGAAGGGCAAAAAGGTAGCCTACAATGCAGGCTCTTCTTCCGAGACGGCTTTAAACGGCGCGCTGGCGGCGGCAGGTCTTACGATGGACGATATTGAGGCTTATGAGATGGATGCAACAAACATGGTAGCGGCAATGTCTTCCGGTTCTGTGGATGCCTGCACGGCATGGAACCCGTACAGCAACCAGATCATGCAGAACTGCGAAGGCGCTCTGGAGCTGGAATTTGCGACGGATTCCGTAAACCTGTCGAGCTGGATCTGCCTGCCGTCCTATGCGGAAGAAAACAGAGACATCCTGCTCCGCTTCAGCCGTGCGCTGTATAAGGCGATGGCTTACTCTTCCCAGGAGGAAAACTGGGATTATGCGGTCGGACTGTATGCAACACAGTGTGCGAAGGACAAGGATGCCTGCATGGTGGAGACCGGCGATGCAACCTGGTTCAGCGCAGATGATGTAAAGAACGGTATTGCAGACGGAACAATGCAGGATTACTATCAGAGACAGCAGCAGATGTTCATCGACAGCGGCGACGTGGAAGCAGAGGTTCCGCTTGAAAATTATGTGCTGTTTGATTTGATGACAGAGGCGCTGGGCGAATAGTATCTGTTACGGCGATTATTCTGAAATAGCGGAATAGACCCCGTGGAGCGGCAGGAAAGTCTGTTCCACGGGGCTTTTGTTGCCATGCATACGACAAAAACGTCCGGTGGACGTTTTTTAGTCACCGGAGGACCGGCGGGGGCATATGGCGCAGGATTTCACGGGGGATTTTCCTGTGCGGGAAGGATGACGGAATTTATGAAGGTATTTTTTAAGCAGGACAGCCCGCAGGCAGTCGCGTATGCGGCAGAGGAGCTGGAGGCGTATCTGAAAAAGATGCTCCCGGAGCTGGGGGACTGCGATTGGACGATGCGTCTGGAGGTGACGGGAGCACAGGGCACGGAGACAGAAACTGCACTGGCGCCGGATACCGGAGCGCGTGCGTACCGGCGGGGGAATGAAAAGGAGCATGGATGTACAGCGGCGCCGGACCGGGAAAATGACAGCTTTTGTGTAAAGGTGACGGCGGAGGGCGGCGCAATTACCGGAAATCGTCCGCGCAGCGTGCTGCTTGGCGTTTACGATTATCTCCATTATCTGGGCTGCCGTTTTCTGATGCCGGGCGCGCAGGGAGAGTATATTCCGCGCATCACAAAAGAGAGGCTTCCGGCAGCTTACGAAAAAACGGCATCCTTTTATCACCGGGGCGTCTGCATAGAGGGAGCGGATTCTTTTGAAAATATCCGGGACTTTATTGCGTGGCTGCCGAAGGTGGGGTACAACAGCTTCTTTCTGCAGTTTAAGGTGCCGTATGTTTTTCTTGCGCGGTGGTATCACCACGAGCAGAATCCTTACCGGGAGGCGGAAGAGTTTACGTATGCGGACGCCTGCCGCTATATGCATCTGCTGGAGGCGGAGCTGAAAAAACGGGATCTGATTCTGCACAAGGTGGGACACGGATGGACGGGAGAGGTGCTCGGCTATGAAATGTCCTCCTGGGAGACGGCAAAGGAGCCGCTGCGGGAGCCGGAAAAATCGTATGCGGCAATGGTGGGAGGCATGCGGGACCTTTACGGAGGCGCTCCCACAAATACGAATCTCTGCCTGTCGAATCCGGAGACGGTGGAGCGCTTTGCCGGTAAGGTGACGGCGTATGCAAAAGCAAATCCGGATGTGGATTATCTGCATATCTGGCTGGCGGATGAGTACAACAATGTGTGCGAGTGCGAGGCGTGCCGGAGAACGACGCCCTCCGACCAGTATGCGGCGCTGCTCAATGAGATTGACCGGCGCTTCTGCGAAGCGCATCTGGACACACGGATCGCTTTTCTGCTGTACCAGGAGCTTTTATGGCCGCCGGTGAAGGAGCGCCTGAAAAATCCGCAGCGGTTTGTGCTGATGTTTGCGCCGATCAGCCGGACATTTGAAAAATCGTATGCGCAGGAGCTGAAGCAGGGAAAGAACGCGGATGGACAGATGGAGCGCCGGAACAGGCAGGATGCGGATGGACAGATGGAGCGCCGGAATGGGCAGGATGCGGACGGGCAGATGGAGAGCCTGTGCGGACAGAACGCGGACACGCTGCCGGAGTATGTGCGCAACCGGATCGTGCTGCCGTCCGGACTGGGAGAAAATCTGGCGTTTCTGCGGGCATGGCAGGCGCAGTTTCCGGGGGACAGCTTCGTGTACGACTATCCGCTTGGACGGGCGCATTATGGGGACTTCGGGTATGTACACATTGCCCGGATCATCGGAGAGGATATCAAAAAGCTGAAAGAAATGGGGCTGGACGGCTACATAAGCTGCCAGGAGCTGCGTGCGGCTCTGCCGAACGCGCTGCCAAATTACGTGATGGGATACACCCTTTTTGAGGAACAGACGGACGTGCAGGCGCTGACGGAGGAATATTTCGCGGCGGCATACGGAAAGAGCGCCGGGGACGTCAGATGCTATCTGGAAAAGCTCTCCGCACTGCAGTGCTGCGATTACTTGAATGGAAAGGGCGCGCGCACGGATGCGCGGATGGCAGAGCGGATGCGGCAGATACAGAAAATCTGCGCGGCGTTTCATCCGGAAGCATATCCGGAGCAGCCGGCGGATGAAAAAGACCGGCAAAGAGAACAGAAATCCGGCGCCCTGCCGGGAAACCCGGCGCCGTTTTTGCGGGAGCTGCTCGCTTTTCATAAAGAATACGTCCGGCAGCTTGCAGAGGCGCTGGAGCTGCTGGCGGAGGGCAGGCAGCGGGAGGCGGATGAGAGCTGGCGCAATCTGCGCCGCTGCCTCTGCGGACAGGAAGAAAAATTCCAGCCGTATCTGGACGTTTACCGTGTGCTGGAGGTTACCCGGAAATATACCGGATTTCAGTAAAAGGATGCGTGTCATGACATTATAAATCGAATCAGGAGGAAGAACGGGATGAAACATGCATATTATTATTATACAAAGGAGGAGCTGCTTGCTTCGCCGAAGCTGCCGATTGCTGTGATGGAAGATAATGCAGCCGTTTTCCAGGCGATGGCGCAGGAAATGGCGGAGGAGATAAAAAGAAAGAATGCGCTTGGGGAGCGCACCGTGTTTATCTGCCCGGTGGGACCGGTCGGTCAGTATCCGTATTTTGTGGATATCGTAAACCGGGAGCGGATCAGTCTGAAAAATGTGTGGTTTCTTAATATGGACGAGTATCTGACGGACGATAAGCAGTGGATCGACGCTTCGGAGAAGCTGAGCTTCCGCGGCTTTATGAACCGTACCGTGTATTCGCAGATCGATCCGGAGCTGGTGATGCCGGAAAATCAGAGAGTATTTCCCGACCCGCAGAACACCGGATATCTGCAGGAGCTGATAGAGAAGCTCGGCGGCGTGGATATCTGCTTCGGCGGCATCGGCATCAACGGACATGTGGCGTTTAATGAGGCGCAGGACGAGTTGTCACCGGAGGAATTCCGTAATCTGCACACGCGGGTACTGAAAATCAGCCGGGAAACCAGAACAGCAAATGCAATCGGCGATCTGAACGGCGCTATTGACGATATGCCGGTCTACTGTATTACGATCGGGATGAACGAGATCTACAACGCACGGAAAATCCGTCTGGGCTGCTTCCGTGACTGGCACCGGAGCGTTGTGCGCCATGCGGCATACGGCGATGTGTCCGCGCACTTCCCGGTGACGCTCCTGCAGGAGCATCCGGATGTGCTGCTGCGCATCACGGAATTTGTGGCGGAGCTGCCATAAGGACAGAGAAACTGGGTCACGTTCTTACGCCTCAGAGAGCAGGTGGCAGGGGCTGGCGTGAACAGTAATCCAGTAATCCGAAGGACAGTGCAGAAGGGAGAAATCTCATGAAAAAGTATTATATCGTGAATGGGGAAGTATATATTAATCACCGGTTTGAAAAGGCGAACCTGCTGCTGGAGGAAGGAAAGCTGCGGATATGCAGAGAGGACGCGCCGCCGGAGGAAGGAAAGCCGCGGATATGCCGGGCGGATGCGCCGCCGGCGGGATGTGAAATTGTGGATGCGTCCGGCAGATGGGTCGTGCCCGGCTTTCTGGATGTCCATACGCACGGGGCTGTCGGCGTGGATGTGAACGGGGCGACGGCGGCGGATTTAAAGAAAATCGGCAGATTTTTTGCCGGGAACGGGACGACCGCCTGGCTTGCCTCCGTGCTGACGGACACGAAGGAGCAGACAGAGTGGTGCATCGATCAGTATCTGCAGTCTGACCAGTCGGACGTGCCGGCGGCAGAGCTTCTGGGGATTCACCTGGAGGGACCGTTTCTTGCGCCGGAGTATAAGGGCGCGATGCCGGAGCACCTGCTGCGAAACGGCTGCGCTGCGCTTGCCGCAGAGTATCAGGAGCGCGCAAAGGGAAATATCCGTTATATTACCGTTTCGCCGGAGGTGGAGGGCGTTGTGGAAATGATTCCGAAGCTGCGGGAGCTTGGAATGACGGTTGCGATCGGACATTCCGGCGCAGATTATCAGACCGCCATGTCGGCAATCGGGGCGGGGGCAGATAGCTGTACGCACACCTTTAACGCCATGCGGCTTCTGCACCAGCACGAGCCGGCGATTCTCGGAGCGGCGCTGGAAACGGATATTTACTGTGAAATGATCTGCGACGGGCTGCATCTGCATCCGGGGATCGTGCGGCTCCTGCTGAAAACCAAGGGGACGGAACGTGTCGTCGCCATTACGGATTCTATTATGGCGGCGGGACTGCCGGACGGAAGGTATCACCTGGGCGTGAACGAGGTCGTTGTGGAAAACGGTGACGCAAAGCTGGCATCCGACGGCACGCGGGCAGGCAGCACGCTTACGCAGATCCGGGCGCTGCGCAATCTGAAAAAATTTACCGGATATTCCCTGGAGGAATTGCTGCCGCTCTTTACGGAAAATCCGGCAAAACTGATTGGAGTGTATGACCGCAAGGGTTCCATCGCAGACGGGAAGGATGCGGATCTTGTCCTGCTCACGGAAAATCTGGATATCGACCGTGTCTTTTTGCGCGGCACTGCTTTTAAGAAAGAGGGCTGAGGTGCTGCCGGATGTGCCGTATTGCCGCGGCATATCCGGCATCGGAAGGATAACAGACCGGGCGGCGCATCCAGTGGTGGAAGGACAGCAGACCGGGCGGCGCGGTGCGTCCGGCATCCGCCGGACAGTATATTCGGCTGGCAGCAGCGCATCGGGTATTTGCACATTTTCCGGGAGAAAACATACCTTAAATAAAAAAGGTGTGCTATGGGATATTCAGATTATGTGGGCGTGGCAGGCACGATTATTAACATTTCCAGAGGAAATAACTGCTGCAGCCAGATGATGTCGCTCCGTACAGCGGAAGGAATCATAAACTTTACGGTGGAGGCAGATACGCAGATAATGGATAACCGGCAGCTCAGACCAGGAATGCAGGTGATTGCCTTCTATGACAGCAGCCTGCCGGTGCCGTTGATTTTCCCGCCGCAGTACCGTGCGCAGATCATTGCGGTGCCTGGAAGAAACGAACAGGTGATGTTAAATTTCTTTGACCGGAATCTGACTGCGGCTGACCGTTCTCTGCAGTTGAATGTCGGCAGAAATACCGTAATCAGAACGGTAAACGGGCAGGCATTTACCTGCAGTCTGCAGAACCGGTTCCTGCTGGTTTACTATACTGCGGTCACAAGAAGCATTCCGCCGCAGACGACGCCGGACAGAGTTGTGGTACTGTGCTGATGATACAACTTTGATACAAACATGATAAAATCAGGATACATTCCCCGTTTATACTGTCAGAAGAAAAACGGGAAAGAGTAGTGATTACATGAAAAAAGAGAATGCTTTGCAGCGTTTTATAAGTTATCTGACAGGCAGCCGGGAGTTGGAACAGGCGGAACAGATGCTGGGCAGGCTGCTCCTGGCAGCCGGAGATGACGGGCAGCGCCGGGAAATCGGCCGCATAAGAAAGCTGATACGGAAATACCGGAGAGAACGGCGTACCCGGCTTTGCATTGCAGGCGGAGCATTGTGTATTGTGCTGGCGGCGCTGATTCTATGGATGGCGGCGGTCATGTCCGAAAAAGGAACGGCGGATAAAAGCGGTGTGCAAAAATCCGCATCCGCACCGGATAGAGAGAATGCATCCGCCCTGCCGGAGGTGGGAATACAGGACGTGCTGCTGGGAGAAGGACAAAGCGCGCAGCCTGCTCAGACGGAAAAGCAGGAGGAAACGGAAGAAATCGTGAAGCTGGAGGAACCGGTGGAGCTGCTTTTAAGCTTTACCGGGGACTGCATTCTGGGAACGGACGAATATTTTGCCTGGGATACCGGGTTCAATGCTTATTACGATATGTACGGGGCGGATTATTTTCTGGAAAATGTGCGGGACATTTTTCAGAAGGATGATTTGACGATTGTTAATATGGAGGGAACGCTGACAGAGGAAACGACAAGAGAGGAGAAACAATTTGCGTTTAAGGGAAAGCCGGAGTTTGTAAAGATTCTGGCTTCCTCGTCTGTGGAGGCGGCAAATGTGGCGAACAACCACAGTCATGATTATGGGGAGCAGAGCTTTCTGGACACCGTCAATATCCTGGAGCAGAATCATATCCGGACCTTTGGTTATGACGACACGGCGCTGATGGAAGTGAAGGGCGTAAAGGTCGGGATATTTGGAATTTATGAGCTGGACGACCATCTGGAGCGGACTGGGCAGGTGAAATCGAATATCGCAAAACTGAAGCAGGAGGGCGCGGACATTATCGTGGCGGTTTTTCACTGGAGCAACGAGCTGGTGACGGTTCCCGATGAGAACCAGGTGACACTGGCGCATCTGGCAATCGACGAGGGAGCGGATGTGGTGGTCGGTCATCACCCGCACGTCCTGCAGGGAATCGGGACATACAAGGGCAAAACAATCGCCTACAGTCTTGGAAATTTCTGCTTCGGCGGAAATACGCATCCCACGGAGACAGACACCATGATTTTTCAGCAGAAATTTGTCATTAACACAGACAGAGAGATTACAGAGAGCGAGACAAATCTGATTCCCTGTTCGGTATCCTCCGACAGCACAATTAACAACTACCAGCCGACGCCGCTGACGGGAGAAGAAGCGGAGCGGGTATTAAATCTGATTGACGAAAGAAGCAGGGCACTGACGGGTTAACCCATCAGTGCCTTTAATGTTTCATAAAAATCCGGATAGCTGATTCTGACGCAGTCGGCGCCGGTAATTTCCGTTTCGCCGTCGGCGGCGAGCGCGGCGACGGCAAAGCTCATGGCGATGCGGTGGTCAAGATGGCTGTCGATGACAGCGCCGTGCAGCGGATGCCCGCCTTCGATAATCATACCGTCATCGGTCGCTGTCACATGAGCGCCCATAGCGGTGAGATTTTCCGTCATCACAGCGATGCGGTCGGATTCCTTCACCTTCAGCTCCTGGGCGTCGCGGATAACCGTGGTGCCCTCCGCCATGCAGGCGAGTACGGCGATGACGGGCAGCTCATCAATGAGCGTGGGGATGATGCCGCCGCCGATATCCGTGCCGTGGAGCGCGCTGTGCTTTACCAGAAGGTCGGCAACCGGCTCGCCGCCGCTCACCTTTTCATTTAAAACAGTAACGTCGCCGCCCATATCACGCACAACGCGCAGAATGCCGTCGCGGGTGGGATTGATGCCGACATTGCGTATCAGAATCTCGGAGCCGGGAATCATCAGCCCGGCGGCGATAAAATACGCTGCGGAGGAAATATCGCCCGGCACAGTAATTTTCATGCCGGACAGAACAGGCTCCGGCAAAATCGTGGCGGTAGTGCCGTGAGATTGTACGTCTGCGCCGAAACCGGCAAGCATCAGCTCCGTGTGGTTGCGGGAGAGCTGCGGCTCTGTCACGCTGGTGGGAGCGTCGGCGTAAAGACCGGCGAGCAGAATACAGGACTTCACCTGCGCGGAAGCCACCGGACTGCTGTAGTGAATGCCGTGCAGATGGCTGCCGCAGATGCGAAGCGGTGCGCAGCCGTTATCCTTCAGGCTCACGATATCCGCTCCCATCTGCGAGAGCGGCTCCATGATGCGTTTCATGGGGCGGCTCTGGATGGAAGCGTCGCCGTTTAACGTGCAGGAAAACGGCTGCCCGGCGAGAATGCCGGAAATCAGGCGGGTGGTCGTGCCGCTGTTTCCGGTATCCAGCGTATCGGCGGGGGCGGACAGTCCGTGCAGCCCCTTCCCGTGAATCAGGATGCGTTCCGGAGTATTTTCTATATCAATACCGAGCATACGGAAGCAATGTATCGTCGAGAGACAGTCCGCTCCCTGCAGAAAATTGGTAATTTCGGTCGTACCCTCCGCGAGCGCGCCGAACATGACGGCACGGTGGGAAATGGATTTGTCGCCGGGTACGGTAATTTCCCCCCTGAGGGGAGCATGTTTTTTAAAAATCATCGGGAAACCTACCTTTCGTATACAGTATAGCGGTATCTGCGCAGCAGCTCTACCGATTTTTTCAGAGATTCTTCGTCGTAAAACTCCACGCGCAGCACGGCTTCCTCAAATTCCCGGTTATGTACGATGCCGATATTGCGCAGGCTGATGCCGCTGCTTGCGAGAATCGTGGCAAGGGTGGCGATACCGCCCGCCTCGTCCACCATATCGCAGTAGAGCATATAAACCTTCTTCAGCGGTCCACTGGAGCGGTCGGAGAAGGAATTGCGGTAATCGCGCGAGCGCTCAAAAAGACTGTGGATGGCGGAGCTGTCTTTCGCAAGAAGCTGCGCGCGCACCTTCTGCAGACTTTCCGTGTAGGCGTCCAGCACGGAAACAATGTTGCCTGCGTTGGTCGTGCAGATCTGTTCCCACATATCGGGGGAGGAGGAGGCGATGCGCGTGATATCCTTGAATCCTCCGGCTGCGACGGTCCGCATCGTCTCGTTGGGCGTGTCCTCATCGTGCACCAGATTTACCAGCGTGGCTGCGATAATATGCGGCAGATGGCTGATGGCGGCAGTCACGTAATCGTGCTCTTTGCAGTCGAGCACCAGCGGCAGCGCGTTCAGAGAAGAAACCAGCTTTGTGTAGCGCGTCACCTTCTCCGGCGCAATCCCGGCGGAGGGCGTCAGAATATAATAAGCGTTTTCTATCAGAGCCCACTGGGAATGCTCGATGCCGGTCTTTTCAGAACCCGCCATCGGATGTCCGCCGATAAACCAATCTGACAGACCAAGCGCGGCGGCGCGTTCATGGATATCGGTCTTTGTGCTGCCGACATCCGTTAAAATGCAGTCCGTCTTCAAAAACGGCTTTATTTTCGGAAGGCTGGCGATATTTACCTCCACCGGCGCGCACAGAAAAATAAAATCACAGCGGGAAAACGCCTCGCAGATATCGTCGTATGCCTCGTCGATGATATGCTCCTTTAAAGCGTAATCCAGCGTCTCGCGTCTTCTCGCGCAGGCAAGAACGGTGGCGTCCGGGTAAAAATGCTTAATGGCTCTGGCGATGGAGCCGCCGATCAGCCCCAGGGCGACAAAGCCTGCAGTAAAATCAGTATTCATAAAAAATCCTTCTTTCGCTTTTGACTTCTAGTATTGTACTATCGATGGGAAGCGGATGTCAATGTTTTTTCACTTTAAAGCGCAAAAGCAATGGCTCACAAAAATATCTCTGGTAATCTTGAATAATTTGCTTGCTATTTATGCGCAGTTTTAGTAGAATATAACCATAGGCTTTGCGAGAGGGCGGAGAGGCATTGTTTTTCTGCCCGGACTAAAACGAAAATTGGAGGAAAGTATATGAAAGTTTATACAACAGACAGAATTCGCAATGTGGTTATCCTGGGTCATGGCGGCGCCGGCAAGACCAGTCTGACAGAAGCAATGGCTTACTTATCCGGTATTACCAGCCGTATGGGAAGCGTAACGGAAGGAAATACGGTAAGCGATTTTGATAAAGAGGAAATTAAGAGAAAGTTCTCCATCAGCACGACGGTGGTTCCGATCATCTGGGGCGACATCAAGGTAAACGTGCTGGATACGCCGGGCTACTTCGATTTCGTGGGCGAGGCAGAAGAGGCGGCGGCTGCGGCGGACGCGGCAATCATTGTCGTTTCCGGAAAGAGCGGCGTGGAAGTTGGCACCCAGAAAGCCTGGGAGCTGTGTGAGAAATACAAACTGCCGAGAATGTTCTTTGTTACCAACATGGACGTGGACAATGCCAGCTTCCGCCAGGTGGTGGAGGATCTGACAGAGCTTTACGGAAAGAAAATCGCGCCCATCCATCTGCCGATTCGTGAGAATGAGAAATTTGTCGGTTATGTAAACGTCGTAAAGAAAGCCGGCAGACGCTGGGTAGGAAAGGGCGAAAAGGTAGAGTGCGAGATTCCGGATTACTCGATGGAATATCTGGAGAGATACCGCGAGAACCTGCTTGAAGCAGTAGCGGAGACCTCAGAGGAATTTATGGATCGTTATTTTGCGGGAGAAGAGTTCTCCACAGCAGAGATTATGGCGGCGCTCACCATGAACGTATCCGACGGCTCCATCGTTCCGGTGGCAATGGGCTCGCCGGTGAACCTGCAGGGCGTGGCGAACCTGCTCGACGACATGGTGCAGTATTTCCCAAGCCCGGACAAACGCCATATCGCAGGCATCAACACAAAGACGAACGAGATCTACGAGGCAAATTACGACTTTGCAAAGGCAAAATCCGCTTTCGTATTCAAGACGATCGTGGATCCGTTTATCGGAAAATATTCACTCATCAAGGTGGCTTCCGGCGTTATCAAGAACGACGACACGCTCTATAACCCGAAGCAGGATGTGGAAGTAAAATTAAATAAACTGTATGTCATGGAAGGCAGCAGAACCATCGAGGTGCCGGAGCTTCATGCGGGCGATATCGGCGCGCTTGCAAAGCTGAATGTCACAAAGACCGGAGAATCCCTCTCCACCAAGACGACGCCTATCCAGTATGCGGGCATCGATGTTTCCGTTCCGTATACCTATAAGAGATACTTTGCAAAGAACAAGGGCGATGAGGATAAGATCTCCCAGGCGCTCGCAAAGATGATGCAGGAAGACCTCACCATGAAAGCGGTGAACGACGCCGAAAACCGTCAGACGCTTATCTACGGCATGGGCGACCAGCATCTCGACATTATTGCAAGCAAGCTGCAGACAAAATATAAAGTGGAAGTGGAGCTTGCGCGTCCCAAGGTGGCGTTCCGCGAGACCATCCGCAAGAAATCCGATGTGGAAGCGAAATATAAAAAGCAGTCCGGCGGACACGGACAGTACGGTCACGTTAAGATGCGTTTTGAGAGCTCCGGCGACCTGGAGACACCGTATGTATTCGAGCAGGTAGTTGTGGGCGGCGCCGTTCCGAAGAATTATTTCCCGGCAGTGGAAAAGGGTATCCAGGAATCTGTTCAGCGCGGACCGCTGGCAGCTTACCCGGTAGTCGGTGTGAAAGCAACCCTGTATGATGGTTCCTACCATCCGGTGGATTCCTCCGAAATGGCATTCAAGACAGCCGCTATCCAGGCGTTCAAGAAGGGCTTCATGGAGGCTTCTCCGGTACTGCTTGAGCCGATCGCATCGGTGAAGGTCACGGTTCCGGATAAATATACCGGGGATGTTATGGGCGATCTGAATAAGCGCCGCGGTCGTGTGCTCGGCATGAACCCGGACCACAAGGGCAACCAGATCATCGAGGCGGATGTTCCGATGATGGAGATGTACGGCTATTCCACACAGCTTCGCTCCATGACAGGCGGAAGCGGAACCTTCTCCTACGAATTTGCAAGATATGAGCAGGCTCCGTCTGATATCCAGGCGAAGGAAGTTGAGGCAAGAGCGGGTAAAGTAAATACAAATGAGGATTAATATTGACTTATCCGGCAAACATGATATAGTATGAGGGCAGGGCGGAAATATCCGCCCCGCGGTGCCTGCGGTCTGCTGTGTGCGGCTGTGAGATGGACAGCCTGCCGGCGGCAGAGTGCGATCCGCGGCATCATCATTTTAGTTAAGGAGGACAAAACAATGAAATATGTATGCGACGTATGCGGATGGGAATACGATGAGGAAGCAGGATGCCCGGAGGAGGGAATTGAACCGGGAACAAAGTGGGAGGACCTTCCGGAGGATTTTGCGTGCCCGCTCTGCGGCGTAGGAAAAGACCAGTTTTCCGAAGCATAAAGAACGAATGACCGGAAGCATAAAAGACGGACTTTCCGGAGTATAAAAGGATGAACCCCTGCATACGCTGTAAAAAGACGGTGCAGGGGTTTTTCATATGAAAAAACAAAACTGGAAGGACCTGGTAATCGCCGGAATCTTTTTCCTTGGGTTTCTGGCGGGAAGCTTATTTGTAAATCTGTGGGGAAATACCTATCTGAAAGAAAACGAAATTCTCAACGAATCCACATTGCTTTCCATCAAAAATACGGAGATCGATCAGCAGGCGCTTTTTTTCCATATTCTGCTGCAGAGGGGAAAGGTGTTTCTGTTTCTGGGACTGATTGGCTGCACCGCGGCGGGCATACCGGTCGTGCTGGCGGCGCTTGGCTGGATAGGCTTTGCTGCGGGGATGTTCCTCGGCATTTTCGTGGTCCGTATGCACATGCTGGGAATCCTGCTTTTCCTGGCGTCCATCCTGCCGCAGGCGTTTGTCTACGCGCCGCTCATCTGGATTCTGGCAAAGGCTGTTATGGAGCGCGGGATTGACCGCTTCCGCGGCAGGAAAAGGCCGGAGCTGTATACCGGGGAAAAGACCTATCTGCGCGACATGTGCCTGTGCGCGGCGCTGTTTCTGGTGGGCGTTTTGCTGGAGAGCAGCGCCGGACCGTGGCTTTTAAAGCAGGCGGTAAAATATTTTTTTTAAAAATTCCGGGCGAATTTTACCAGATATAGTGGTATACATAATTTCTTCCTCCGATATTTTGTAAAAAGTGTGAAAAAGCGCGTATTCAAGGGAAAAATGCGAAAAAAAAGTCATTGATTTTCCCGGAGAAACCACATATAATGTTTACATAAATAATGATTCTGGGGAGAATTATAAGGGAGCGTGACTCTTATTTTTTTGCTGCCAGTCATACGATAAAAAACGTCCGGCGGACGTTTTTCGCACGCTGGGAGCAGCGTATGCAACACAAAAGAAAGATGAGATTATGAAATATGGATATGACAAGAGAGCTGGCTCCGCAAATACAGCAGGATATGCGCCGGTTTGCAGACTATCTGGAAGAGGAAAAAAATGCGTCAAACAGTACGGTGATGTCCTATCAGAGGGATTTGAAAAAATTATTTCATTATTTGTCCGGTAAAGGTGTGGAAAAAGTACAGGATGTGACGGCTACCAGCCTGAACTCCTACATATTGCAGATGGAAAAAGAGGGATTTTCCACCTCATCTGTGTCGCGGACGATTGCATCCATCCGCGCTTTTTTTCATTTTCTGGTGAAAACAAAAGCGGTCACGGAGGATCCGAGCGACAATCTGAAGGCGCCGCACGTGGAAAAAAAGACGCCGGAGATACTGACGCTGGAGGAAACGGTGCAGCTTTTAAACCAGCCGGAGCTGGATTCGGCAAAGGGCATCCGCGATAAGGCGATGCTGGAGCTGCTTTATGCCACCGGGATGCGTGTCTCCGAGCTGATTTCCATGAAGCTGACAGACGTCAATATGGCGATGGGCTATGTGCTCTGCCGCGACAGCGACAAGGAGCGCGTGATTCCCTTCGGGACGGAGGCGGAGAAGGCGCTGAAGCGGTATCTGGAGGAGAGCCGCTCTGTGCTGCTGAAGGGAAAAGAGAGCGAATTTTTGTTTGTGAACTGCTCCGGAAAATCCATGAGCCGTCAGGGATTCTGGAAAATCATCAAATTTTATTCCGCGCAGGCAGGCATCACCAAGGACATCACGCCGCACACCCTGCGGCATTCCTTTGGCGCGCATCTGGTGCAGAATGGCGCCGACCTGCGGGCAGTGCAGGAGATGATGGGACATTCCGATATCTCCACGACGCAGATTTATATGGACATGAACGTCAGAAGAGTGCGTGAAATCTATGCGAAGGCGCATCCGAGAGGATAGCATATGCGCCAGCCTCAAACCCACAGAACCAGCTTCCCGCTGTGGCATGTGCCTGAGGCTGGCGTGAACCATAACGATAATGGCAACACCCCGACTACACTTTCTTGCAGTGGATTTTTTGACTTCCGCCTGCTATAATAAACTGTAACTATCCGGGCGCGCGTCAGATACCAGAAAGGTATACGTCACGCCTGCCTGATAGTTATCATATAAAAAGTGATAAAGCAGGGGTTGACACCATGAGTAAAAGAGGCGATAATCTGGGAGCAGAGCAGAGCAGAGCAGAGCAGAGCAGAGCAGAGCAGAGCAGAGCAGAGCAGAGCAGAGCAGAGCAGAGCAGAGCAGAGCAGAGCAGAGCAGAGCAGAGCGTTGACGTTCTGTCCTTTTATGGTGTTTTTTACCTGGTTATAATTTACAGAGGAAACCGTCAGACGGCGGGTGGCAGATGACCATCCGCCCTCCGGCGGTTTTTGTCGTTGTCATGCACCCGGAGGGAGCTGCCGGCGGCGGCTCATGCATTTGAAGAAAGTTGCGGGCGGCGGCTTCTGCAGGTCGTACAGAGAAACAGACGGGAGCGGGGAACGGGAATTGTCCGGGAACGGGAAGGAAAATCTTATGCAGAGAACGGAAAAGGAAGCGAAGGAAAAAAACAGAGAAGTATATCTGCGCCCGAAGCAGGCGGCGAGGAAGCTGAAGGTGGCGCTGGAGATGGGAAACGCGGTTTATCTGTACGGCGTCACGGGCATCGGCAAGACGGCTCTGGTGCGGGATGTACTTGCGCGCAGACCTTATGAATACTATCCGGCGGCGGAGACAGAGCCGGAGGACATCAGGACAGAGCCGGAGAAAATAAAAACGGAGCTGGCGAAAACCGGGAGACGACCGGAGAAAACCGCTGCGGCAGAAGACAGGGCGGAGAAAACTGCAACGAAAGAGGAGTCTGGAACGGAGGAGACGGAAGCGGAGCGCATCGTGGTCATCGACGGTCTGCACGGCGTCACGCTGCAGACCCGCCAGGAGGAATACGCGGCGCTGATAAAGAAGCTGCTGGGGCAGGAGCGGGTGCGTCTGCTGCTGATCTCCCGCGCGCCGGTGCCCGGCTGGCTTCTGCCGCTTCATATGGAATACCGGTTTGTCGAGATAGCGGAAAGGGATTTTTATTTCACACAGAAGGAGCAGGAGGAATATCTGGAGCGGTGCGGCATCTATCTGGAGCCGGATGCGGCAGGTCAGGCGTGGGAGCTCGCAAAAGGGCATCCGGCGGCGCTGCGCCTTCTGGTTATGGAAAAGGGGGACATCCGTCTTGCTGTAAAAAATATGTGGCTCTGGCTGGAAAACCATGTATTTGATCAGTGGGAGGCGGAGCTGCAGGAATTTCTGATGGAAACCTCCATTGTGGAGAATTATACAAGAGAGCTGGCGGGCATGCTTACCGGCAGAAACAATGTGGACGAGCTGATTTCCCGCGCGGAGGAGCTGGGAAACTTTATGACAAAGACCGGACAGGACGGCGTGTGGGAATACCGCTGGGGAATGCGGCAGGCTATGCGCCAGCGGATCCGGAAAAAATACAACAGTAAAGAAATACAGCGTCTTTATTCCAACGCGGGGCTTTATTATGAAATGCACGGGCAGATCCGGGAGGCGCTGGATGCCTATGAAACATGCCGGGATGAGGAGAGCGTATTGAGGGTGCTCTGCGCCAACGCCCGCAGAAATCCGGCGGCCGGGGCGTATTTTGAGCTGCGGGAATATTATCTTTCCCTGCCGGAGGAAACGGTGATGAAAAATCCGGCGCTGATTTCCTATATGAGTATGCTGCACTCCATTCTGATGGATGAAGAAAAGAGCGAATACTGGTACCGGATGCTGGAGAAATACGCCGGGGAGCATGGCGGCAGCGAAAAGCGGGAAGCAAAGCGCTGGCTCGTTTATCTGGATATCGCCCTGCCGCACCGTGGAAGCGCGGGGCTGATTCCGTTGCTGAAGAGCGCCGGGAGTATGGCGGCGGGACACCGGACGGCGCTGCCGGAGCTTTCCGTGACCACCAATCTGCCCTCGCTGATGAACGGGGGAAAGGATTTCTGCGAATGGAGCAAAAGAGACAAAGAGCTGGCGGCGTCTATCGGAAAGGCGGTGTCCCTGGCGCTGGGAGAATACGGCAAAGGGCTGGTGCCGCTGGCGCTGGCGGAGAGCGGCCTGGAAAAGGGCGCGGACAGCTTTGAGGTGATGCGGCTGGCGGAAAAGGGCAGGCTGAACGCGGAGGGCAGAGTGGAGCTGTGCTTTGTGGCTTCGGCGCTGCTGGCGTGGCTGGCGATTCTGAACGGAAACGCGGAATATGCGGAGGAAATCATGGAAACCTTCCGCGGGCGCGCAAAAAGAGAGGCGCCCCGGATGCTCCCGAACATCGATGCTTTTCTCTGCCGGATATTTCTTTATCAGAAGCGCCCGGCAAAGACAATGGAATGGCTGGATACGGCGCCGAAGGAGGCGGACACCTTCTGTACGCTGGAGCGGTTCCGCTACCTTACCAAGGCGCGGGTATATCTGCAGGCGGGAAGATACGAGGCGGCGCTGGGACTTCTGGAGGAGCTTCTGTATTATGCGGAAAAAATGAAACGGACTTACATAAAAATGGAAGCGTCCCTGCTTCTTGCCGTCACGCTGTACCGGCTGGGGCGCGAAGAATGGCGGGAAACGCTTCAGAGCTGCATCACCTGTGCGGAAGGCTACCATTTCGTGCGGCTGTTCTCCAGAGAATGCGGGGCGGTTCCGGACCTTCTGGAAGTGGGCGGCATAGAATGGACGGACGAAGGCTTTCAGAAGCAGGTGCTGGAGGAATGCAGAAAGATGGCAAAGCTTTATCCCGGATACCTCTGCCAGGGAACGGACAGTGAGGTCCGCCTCTCCGGGCAGGCGGTCAGAATCCTGCGGATGCAGGCGGAGGGTATTTCCATAAAGGAAATCGCGCGCCGTCTGGGAATCCGGGAGGACACGGTGAAATATCACAACCGGGAAACTTACCGGAAGCTGGGCGTGAGCAGCCGTACCGCCGCTATTCACGAGGCGAGGCTGCGGAAACTGATATAAGGAACGAGGAGTGATACAGATATGAAAAACAGGAAAAAGGTGCGCAAAGGCGGTCTGCGCCGGGCGGCGGCACTCGCGCTGGCGGCAGTGCTGGCGGGAAGCTCTGTGGAAATCCCGGCGACTGCGCAGAATGGGAACGCGGGAAGCGGAGCTGTCGGCATGGAAACAGCGGTGATTACAGCATTTTCTGACCTTCCGGAGGAAACACGTACACAGACGCTGGAGATTGGCGCGGATAAGGCGGATATCCAGTTCCCGGATACGCTGACCGTCACACTGTCTCTTCCGGCGGACAACTCCGGAGCGGAAACAGAACCGGAGAGCGGGACGGAAGGCGTATCGGAGACAGAAGCGCAGAGCGGGACGGAAGGCGTATCGGAGACAGAGCCGCAAAGCGGGACGGAAGGCATATCGGAGACAGAGCCGCAAAGCGGGACAGAAGGCGTATCGGAGACAGAAGCGCAGAGTGAGACGAAAGCCGCTCCGGAGGCAGAGATGCCGGGCACGGCGGAAAACGGCACGGAAGCGGCGACGCAGGGCGCGGAAGAAAACGGAACAGAAGCGGCGACGCCGGGCGCTGCAGAAGCTGGCACGGAAGCGGCGGCGCAGAGCGCGGCGGAGACTTCCGCGCAGCCAGATATCGCGGCGCAGGCGCAGCAGGAAACGGCAGCCGTACTGCAGGCGGAGCCTGCCAGACCGTCGGGACAGACGGAACAGATCGCAGGTACGGAAGCGGCGGCGCAGAGCATGGCGGAGACTTCCGCACAGCCGGATACCGCAGCGGCAGCAGAGACAGGGCAGGCGCAGCAGGACACACCGTCAGAGGGCGGCATCCTGTCCTCCCTACTGGACACAGTATTTCCGCCTGTGACGGTCCATGCGGCGGAATCGCAGAATACGGATGCGCAGATTACCCAAAATGTCATGCTGACGGGGATTACATGGAAGCTTGACGCGGAAAAAAGCGATGCGGCAGAGTTCCGTTCCGATAAAGAAGCGGCCGGGAATACCTATGTATACGTTCCGGTACTGCCGGAAACCGTAAATACGGAAGCCGCAGGCGGGGGAACGGCACAATACGCGTTGACTGTCGGGGACGGCGTGCCGCTTCCGGAGATTACCGTCAAAATCGCAGAAGCGGCGAATGCGTATGGAACGGAAATTGAGAGCGGAACGACCGGAAACTGTGTCTGGGCGGTGTATGACAAGGACGGGGATGGGACGGCGGATACGCTGGTGATCGGCACCGGAACGGGAACGTCAATGAAAAATTATTATTATAATGAAGAACCGCCCTGGAGGAAATACCGGACCAGCATCACTGCCCTTGTGGTGGAAGATGGTGTTACCCAGATAGGCGAGTATTCGTTTGCGCGTATGGAAGCTCTGCAGAAAGCGGACCTGTCGGAAAGCCTCTGGAATATTGGACGCTACGCTTTTTTGGAATGCTCTTCTCTGGAAAGCATAAAAATTCCGGATGATGTTTCTGACATTGAGATAGGGGCTTTTTCAGAGTGTTATAGTTTAAAATCGGTTGTTCTGCCGAAAAGACTGGAGTATATATATAGCGACACTTTTAGAGGTTGTCCTCTGACGTCTGTTGATTTGCCGGATACGCTGAAAACGATTGGACAATATGCGTTTGGTGGGAGCTGTCTGGACAAGCTGATTCTCCCGGAAAATGTTTCTTCCATAGGGGAGACGGCATTTGCTGGAGTGAATCCGGAAGTGGTTTATAATCTGTCTGATGTGGTTCTCACCTATGAGATATTTTATATGGATGGAACGCCGGGGACTGTCTACAGCGTCACCCTGAGGGAAAGCGGCGGGGAGACGGATACGACCCGGAAAGTTCTGCCCTCCCAGGTTGCATCCGGGACGCGGTACGAGGGCACCGAATACGACGCATCGTTTTATTTCACGGACGGAGGCGCGGAGGCATGGTTCATGGAGAATGAGGACGGCTCCGTCACGGAGGTCGCGGCGGAAAATGAGGAAACCGTTTTTGCCGGGGAGCCTGTGTTCTGGCGCGCAAAGCGGATGTCCGGAGACGGCGTGACCGCGGAGGCGCATTATACCGGTGATGCAGAGAGTTCTTATACGCTGACGGTAAAGGACAGCGAAACAGGGGAGATGCTGAAGGAGGGCGAACACTACATCCAGACAATCGTCAGTGAGGACGGGACCGACGCGGACGGAAATCCGACCAGCGCCGGGACGCAGCCGGGCAGGGTCACGGTGCGTGTGGAAGGCATCCTGGAGAATGGCTACGGCGGAACACGGGAGGTCACATTTGAGATCGCCGCGGTCGCCAGAGTAGAGCTGGCGGACGGCAGTGTGAAGGAATACACCGACGTCGCGGAGGCATTCGCTTCCGTCGGGGCGAATACAGCGACCATCACCCTGCTGGCGGACGCAGAGGTCAGCGCGACGCTTACCGTACCGGCTGGCAGCAATATCACCTTAAAGAGTGAAGCGGACGAGAGCGGAAATACCTATACTCTCTCCGGAAATGTATTCAACCGGCAGAGCGGACTGATTGATGTTGTCACCGGGGGAACCCTCACGCTGGAGAGCGGCACCGTTGAAAACGGAGCGGGCGGAAACAACGCTATTGCGGTAAACGGCGGGCACTTTGTTCTGAACGGCGGAACGGCTGCGGCGTCGGCGAACGGACATTCCGGCGTCTGCGTGTACAACGGGGGAACGGCGGAAATCATAAAAGGAAATGTCAGCGGGGATATCGGCGTGGCAGCGGCTTCCGAGGGAAGCGCCATCACAATCACGGACGGAAACATCAGCGGCAGAGCAACCGGCGTGTATGTCAGCGGCTCCGGGGCACTGGTTACAATCAAAGGGGGCAGTTTCAGCGCTTCCAATACAGTGGATAAGGACGACGCCGACGGCGCGGCGCTCCGTATCCAGACCTCCGGCAGTGCGCTTCTTTCCGGCGGAACCTACAGCGGCGCATACGGCATCTTTATTCAAAGCGGCAACTCTGTTACGCTGAAGGACCTTCTGGACGGGGAAGCAAAGTATTATCAGAATTGAGCGCAGGTTACGGAAGGGCTGGACGGCAGGACGCTGACCGGACAGGTGACGGTCGGCGTGTGTCAGCATGAGACTTATAGAAACGGCTTCTGCACCGTCTGCGGGGAATACGAACCGGCAAACTTAAATGAACAGACCGGTCAGTACGAGATTGGAAACGGCGGGCAGTTTTTCTGGTTTGCAGAGCTGGTAAACGGGACGGGAGACGAAAATGCTGAAAAAAATCCGGGAGCGGATGCGCTTCTGACGGCGGATATCGATTTGGAGAGCCGTCCGTGGACGCCAATCGGAGACGATGACTTTCCATATAGCGGAACCTTTGACGGCGGCGGGCATACTATAAGAGGACTTTTTATCAACGCTCCCGGTGTATCTGGAATGTTTGGCATAATAGACGGTAATGGTGTGGTACAAAATCTTAATATAACAGAAGGCTGCGTGACCGGCGTAAGTTATGCGGGCGGTATAGCGACAAATAATTACGGTACGATTATAAACAGCAGCTTTAGCGGCAGCGTGACCGGAGTAGATTGTGTGGGCGGCATAGCGGGGGTTAATTACGGTACGATTATAGACAGCAGCTTTAGCGGCAGTGTGACCGTGACCAGCAACGGTTACGATGACGGCGTGGGCGGTATTGCAGGATTTAGTTACTACGGCACTATTGTAAGATGCTCGAACAGCGGAGCGGTGAATGGCGGATGCGCGGGAGGAATTGCAGGAAGAAATAGAGCGAACTCTGTTATCAAAGATTGTTTTAACATCGGCACAGTAAACAGCAGCAGCTGGGCAGGCGGGATAACGGGATACAATGTGGGCGGCAGCAGTGTCACCGGCTGCTTTAGTACCGGCGCGGTGAGCGGTACATACGCAGGTGGTATTGCAGGAGATAGCGGTACGATTGCAGACTGCTGTTATCTGGAGGGAACGGCGGAGAACAGTATCGGCGTCGGCAGCGGCTCCGTTACTAACACCTCCGGCAAGACGGCGGCGGAATTTGCCTCCGGCGAGGTTGCCTGGCTGTTAAACGGCGGCAGTGTGGCGGAGGACGGCACGGTGACGGAACCGGCGGGCAATGTCTGGAAGCAGGACAATCTGGGGGCAGAGGGCAGTCTGCCCGGCTTTGCCGGTCCGGACGTCTACCGGAGCGAAAGCTGCGACGGGGTGGTCATCTACACAAACGATGCTTCCCTTGCCGGAAAGAAGGAGCATGTGTTTGATGAAAACTACTACTGCAGCAGTTGCGGGCAGCAGATGGTCGCGCGGGTATCGGCTGGCGGAGCCGCGATATACTATGCGGACATTCAGAACGCGTGGGCGGCGGCAAAGGAGTGCGGCAGCGCAAAGATACCGGCAGTCGTTACGCTGGTTGCGGACGCCGTGGTCACGGAAACACTGACCGTGGAGGGTGGAGATTCTATCTTCCTCACCTGCGTGAGCGGAAAAGAGTGCACCATTTCCAGCAGCACGGAGGGGACGGTAAGTAATATCATTACTGTTTCCGGTGGAAGCTTCGAGCTGGCGGGCGGTGTGGTCAGCAACAGCGCGGGAAACGGTATCTCCGTGTCCGGCGGAGCGTTTTCCATGACCGGCGGAGCGGTAAAAGCAACCATTAACGAAACGGTAATTTGCTATGGGATTGCAGTATCCGACGGAGAAGCATCCTTAAGCGGCGGAACCGTAAACGGCAGAACGTACGGGCTGTATGTGACGGGCGGAGAGATATCTGTCGGCGGCAGCAGTGCAATTACCGGAGGAGAACGCCGGGTAAATGGGGTAAATGGAGGCACGGGGATATCCATGTACGGAGGAACCGTTGTGATAAGCGGCGGACAGATTACTGGTATTTTCTCGCAAAATTCCGCAGGATACGGTGTATATGTGGAGGATGGAACGCTTGCCGTCAGCGGCGGGAATATCAGAGGAGAAAGTTATGGATTGCGTGTCACTGACCGTAACTATTCTATTACGCTTTCCGGCGGGATAATAGAGGGAGAAGTCTATCATATTTGGACAGCAAATGGGGTTGTAAGTAATTTTCTGGCGCAGGGCTGCTATTATTACAATGAAAATGGCGCGCAGCTGACCGGGGATGGGAGATCTTTTAGGAGCGATGGATATGTTACGGTAAAGAATCCGGGCGCGGAGGTTGTTTCGGTAGATGTGACCTGGGGTTCCCTGGACTTTACCTATACGGACGGCGGCTGGAACCCGGAAACCCACACCTACGGCGACGGCGGCTGGCGAGCCTCCGACGAGGGCGGGGATAAGATTACGGTCGCAAACACGGGAGAAGCAGAAGTATCCGTTTCTTACCGGTACCGGCAGATAAATACGGCATTTTCCGGCAGTTTTGCGGATGCGGCGGGAAACGCGCTGGAGAGCAGCGTATCGCTGGCGTCCGGGGAGGAAACAGAAGCGATTCTGTCGCTGGAAGGAAAGCCGCGCACCGGGCTGGATGCAGATATCCTTGGCCAGGTGACGGTGACGATCGGAGGTGAGTGACGGTGGGACAGACAGAGAAGGACGGGAAAAATAACAAAGTAAAAATATTGATTGCGGTTCTGCTGCTGGTGACGGCGGTCGCCATCGGTGTGACGGTCTGGGCGCTGTTCTTCCGAAGTACCACTCCGGTGCTCTCGCCGGACTACGCGCCGGTGGAGGAAGAAGTAAACGCTGAGACGATTGAAGCGGAGACGGAGGAAAAAATGGAAGCTGACGAGGGCGGCGGCGCCGTCTCCATGAGCTATCAGAAGACCGTCACCATATCGCTTGCAGACCAGACGGCGTCGCTGATGTTCCAGAACCCGTCCAAATCCGTCAACGACATGGTTCTGCAGCTCATTATCGTGGGCGCGGACGGCACGGAGACGGTCATCGCCCAGTCCGGCACCCTCCATCCGGGAAAGCAGGTGGAGAAGCTGGAGCTAATCGACGGGGCGGCGACGCTTTCCGCGGGAACCTACAGCGGAAAATTCAATGTTCTCTATTACGATCCGGACACCGGGGAGCGGGCGATTGTAAACGGCAGTATAGAAGGAATTGAGATTACTGTGACGGAATGATGTAGATGCCGTCGTGAATTATTTCCACACGGCGGAGCAGATTCCATCATGATGGGATTATGTTTCATTCGGCGGCGGATAGATTTTGAGCCCTGCGGGGCGGACAGCAAAATCAGGTAGTATTTTCCGGAGCGGACAAAAAGACCAGAGCTGTATTTTTGTGCGTCCGGAATTTACATACAGGGACAGGGGAAAATCCCCTGTTTCACGGGGTAAAAAATCTTTGCCCCGGCAGGTGGTCAGATATTTTGACCCGATATCACAATATTTCAGCAAGGAGGATACACACAATGAAAAATTTAAAGAAAATGGCGGTACTTGGCATGGCGGCGGCGCTCGGTATGACGGCGGGCAGCACCGTATTTGCAGAAACAATTACAACACAGGGCGGTTCCACACAGCCGCATAATGTTACCGGAAACTATGTGGCTGGCAGCAGCTCTGACACTGTTTACAGCGTGGATGTGCAGTGGGGTGCAATGGCATTTACCTATACGGCGCCTTCAGAGGGAACGTGGAATCCGGCGGACCATCAGTACGATGGCGGAACAGGGACCGGTTCCTGGACATGTGCGGATGGAGCCGGGAATATCACCGTGACGAACCACTCCAATCAGAAAATTGCGGCGACTGTCTCCTTTACTGCGGCGACTGGTTTCAGCGGTGTGACGGGCAGCTTTACCTCAGATACCCTGACGCTGGAGAATGCCGCAGAAAAAGCATTGGCAAATCCGGATGGAGCAGATTCCCTGACAACGACGCTGTCCCTTTCGGGAGCGCCGGATGCGGAGTTTACAAATGGAGAAAAGGTCGGCGAAGTGAAAGTGACCATCGCGGACGCACAGTAAACGGAAGCCTGAGGTGGACTATGAGAGAATGGAAAAAAGCAGGGACGGCGGTTCTGGCGGCTGCGGCGCTGCTGACCGGTTCCCTGCCGTCTGCCGTGTCCGCCGGGAATATTTCAGAAACGGAGGTTCCCGCGCGGACGCAGATAGGAGTGCAGGCGCAGTACCGGGAAAGCGCCGCGCCGGAAACCGTTTATCTGGTGGATGTGAAGTGGGGAGAAATGCAGTTTACCTATACCGCCGCCGGGGTGAGCGTCTGGAATCCCGCTACCCACGCCTATGAGGTGAAGGAAGAAAGCCGGTGGAGCGGAACCGGAAACACCATTACGGTGGAGAATCACTCCAATGCGGAAGTTACCGCGGTGCTGTCCTTTGAGGCGGCGGAGGGCTACAGCCTCACCGGTACATTTGATAAGGCGGAGCTGAGACTTCCCACGGCGGAGGGGACGGACCCGGATGCGCCTCCGACGGCTACGACAGCATTTATGCTGGGCGGCACGCTGGAGGCAGAAGCGGACAGCTTCCATACCGTCGGAAAAATCACAGTGGCGGTGAAGTAAGAAAGGCGGTGTCCCGCAGCGGCGCAGCGGGAAAACAAAGTACATATGGAGCGCCGCATAGGCGGGATGATTACGAAGTATGACAGAACGGGAGGGAAAGGCGTGCGGAAAAAGACAGAAAAAATGCCGGGCGGACATCTTTTATTTGTTCTGGCTGTGGTCTGCGCGCTTGCGCTGCTTGTGATGGCGTGGGCGCTCCTGCGGGATACGGGAGCGGACGGCGCCGCCTTTACCCCGCCGCCCTTTGAAGAAAATGCGCAGCAGGGGGAGCCGGAGGTACCGCAGGAGCTCGGCTACAGTTTTCTGAATGCGCAGGAATATGAGGTGGGCATCTGCGGCGCACCGGTGGTGAAAAACGGAAGCGCCGTTCTTTACATGACAAATCCGGCTTCTAATAAGGTGTGGCTGAAGGTGCGGATTCTGGATGAATCCGGGCAGATGCTGGGCGAGAGCGGGCTTCTGAAGCCGGGAGAATATGTGGAGGCGGTGGAGCTTACCAGTATGCCGGAGGAAGATATAGCTGTAGTGCTGAAAATTATGGCGTATGAGCCGGATACCTATTACAGCGCAGGAGCGGCGTCTCTCAGTACAACGCTGCACATAGATGCGTAACCTGGAAATTATCTGTGAATATGAGGTGCGGGAATGTGATGTAAGCTTTCGCACAGAGAAATAACGATGCAGGGAGATGAGGACAATGAAGAAGCTTTTTACGGGGCTGTTCTGCGCAGTTATGGCGCTGGCAGGTACGGTATCCGTCATGACACTGGCAGAGCCGGTGCCTGTGATGGCGGAGGGGCTGTCCGTGGACACAACGGTGGATGTTGACGTGACAGTAACATATACGGAGGAAGCACTGAGCGGCAGCACGGAGCTTGGAAGCGGGGAAACCATCACCCTGCAGGACGGGACGAAAGTGACCGTGCAGGCGCAGGATAGCGCGGATGGCGATATCCGCGCTGCGGTGGTGCCGGTCACGCAGGAGGATGCGGAAGCGTTTGCCTATGTGACAGAAACCATGAAGGAATACGGCGGGAAACCGTATGCGTTTTACCTTCTGTTTTACCGGGACGGAAAAGAGATCCGGCCCTCCTCGCCGGTCACGGTGACAGTGACAGCGCCGGACGGCTATCGGGAAGCGGCGCTGTATTCCTTCGCCGGGGACAGTGCGGTGCAGAAGGCTTCCGACGCGGCAGGCGGTGTCTGGACGTTTGCGGCAGCGGATAGCCGCTATTTTGCGGCGGTGCAGCCAAAGGAAGATGAGACAGAACCGGAGGAGACGGAACCGGTGACGAAACCGGAAGAGACAGAACCGGCTACGACAACGGAATCGGAAGAGACGGAGCCGGCTACGACAACAGAACCGGAAGAGACGGAGCCGGTTACAACGACAGAGACGGAAGACGGAACGGAGCCGACTACGAAACCGGCAGCCGGTACAGATGGAAACAAGCCGTCATCCGGCAGCGGCACGGGGCAGACGACTGGAAACGGGACAACGCAGAGCGGCGCGGCAAAGACCGGCGACGAAACACAGACAGCGGTATGGCTGCTTCTGCTGGCAGCATCGGGCGGAGCGCTGGCAGGAATCTGCTTTAAGAAAAAACGCAGCCGTGCGTGACTTATGCCCGCATAGCGGGGAGTCGGGAAAACGCGTCTGCAAGGATATCTGACTTTTGTGGGAAACGGGTTGATCTAATGAAAAAATTCCCGGATGGACATTCTGAATCAGAAAGATGCCCGTCCGGGGATTTACGGCTGCTATTTTGCTGTGCTTATATTTTCTGCTATCCATTCCTGTATGAGCGACACATCAACATGGAATGCCCGTGCAATCTGCTCCAACGGCAATCCCATATCCGCGAGTATAAAGGAGGCTTCTTTTGCTTTTTTCATTTCGCCTTTTTCAATACCCTTCTCGATACCCTTCTCGATACCTTCTTCAATGCCTTCTTTGTAAATCTGCTCCATTTCCCGACACATAGAATCAACTCCTTCCCTGGTTTCTTTTAATTCACGTACCCTTTCTGCCAGAACCTGGCTGTACATTTCATCTGCACTTTTACAGTGAAAATCATGCATAAGCCTTCCGAGCTCCGTATTCTCCTGCTTACTGGAATTCACATACACGATATGTGAGCCGTCGGGGAAGCCTCTGCTGTTTTCCATGATCTCCCGGTCGATATGGTAAATGGGAAGACCATATCCAAGCGAATCACATACCGTTATGAATATTACATAGCTTTCCGGAAGCTCATCAAAATCCTGTCCGGGATTCAGTATATTCATGTCCATCAGCCCGCTGTGATACCGGGCGCGTTTTGGAGAGGCACCTTCATTAGCCTGCTGGATCTCCACATTAAAATAGTTTCCGTCTGTATCTGTGGCAACACAGTCCATAATTGCGGATCGCCCCTGCAGGTTTTTAAAATCCTTCTGCAGGAACTGCTCAAGAACCTTTAATCCTTCTTTTTTCATTATAACCTGAAGAACGTATTCTGTACACTCTGTTTTTCTGAAAACATTCCGCATAAACATGTCGCTCATAATCGTCAGATTTTTCAGAATCTGCTCATATTTTTCGTAGCGTGTATGTAAAACATTGTCTGCTGGCTGCCCATTTTTCACGATGAACCATCTCCTTTCTGTATACATTGTCTGATGCTTTCTGATAAGAACTATTTTGCGATATTCCTGGTAGAAGATTCTGCCTGTGCACATTAGATACATAACTGTAATTAATAATATATAACAAAAATATGAAAAATGTATGTACAAAATATAATTTGTGATTAAAAATCAGCGATATGGGAACAGGATGGAGATTTACTTTGTCACAGAATTTTCAGAAATGGAAAAGCTGAACAATCTTTCTGTATGATATAGCAGAGAAAAACCGGAATCAGAGCCCGTTATCCGGGGCTGGTTCCGGTTTTTTATATCAAAAATTTTACTAAATTATTCAGAAGGTTTTACCTGTTCCGTTGTCTGGTCCTGGGCTCCTGATATTCCCTGCCGTGATGGTGGGAGCCTCCCTGAGACTATTCTTCGGCAAGAACAGCGGCAATGGCATCCGGTGCGCATTGATTGAGCTCGTGCCCTGCACCGGGGATGATGTGCAGCTTTGCCTGCGGCAGAAGTTTTTCAAGCTGCCTGGAGGCCTTCAGATTGGCATGGTCCTTTTCGCCGCACAGAAGCGTTACCGGGCATTTGATTTTATGCAGTCCGCGGCTGAAATCAAGGGAGCGCATGGAGCGGGACAGGCTGATAACGTCCTGCTTTGCCATACCCATATCCGCGAACGACTTCTTTGGCATACAGCGGAACAGGAGGTTCTGAAAATCAATAAGAAGCGTGGGAACCTTATACTGTACGCCGATTAAAACGAGGGAAGATATTTGGCTGCCATGCCGTATGGCATAATCCAGCGCAAGCAGCGCACCCAGAGAAAGACCGCATATGCGGAAGGGCTCTTTTTCATTTCTGTAGCGCTTTTCCAGCCCGGCTAATATACCGGAATAAGAAATGTTTCCTTTTGAAAGTGAAAAAAGCTCCGGGCAGTCTGCATCCGGCAGCGTAGTTCCGGAAATGACAGCCTGCCAGTCGCGGGCGGTCTGTCCTAAACCATGCAAAAAAACAGTTTTCATTTCTATATCAGCTTCTCCTTTCTTCTTTGAGTCGTATTATATCAAAGTGCAGGCTGCCAGACAAGTAATTTCTGGTGCTGTTCACTACAGATGTAAAAATTTAACAAATACAATTAAAATTTTAAATAAAAATATTAAAAAATACTTGAAATTGAAAAACAAGTGGTGTATAATTAGCACAATAAATAATTATTAGATTTCAATAAAATTATAAATTATGATTGAGATTAAATGAAAAAAAACGAATAATATTGTACATAATTACAGTGAAAATCATAAAGCGTATTTTAATAATTTGAAATTTTAACAGAGAGAATCTGTTGAAATATAATTAAAAAAGAGGAAAGAAAAATGAAAAAACACCAAAAAAATCTACTTTCAACAGCGTTAGTTCTGAGCTTGATGACGGGTATGGCTGGCGTGACAGCACAGGCGGCAGACGATGGAGGGGTAGTACCGATTCGGGTGGCTTTGTTTACGGACGGCAATGATATGACGGAGAGCCAGAAATCGGTTTTTGACGCATTCACTGCTGAGTACCCCAATATCAAACCGGAATTTGAGTATATTACATCAGATTCCTACGGCTCAAACTGGAATGGGTATCTGATGAAGATTCAGACAATGATAGCGGCGGATGACGCGCCTGATGTTATCGCGCTTGGTCTGGAGGGTGTGGCAATGCTGGTTATGAATGACATGGCTTTGCCGCTGAATGATTACATTGATTCGCATGAGGAAGCACAGGAGCTGCTGAGCATGCAAAATGAAGATTTAATGAAAATTTTTACCGTACAGGATAATATTTATTCAATACCGTACGAGGCGAATTGCGTAGTAACTCATATCAATAAATCTCTGTTTGAGGAAGCGGGGATTGAACTCCCGGATTATGACTGGACGTGGGACGAGTTTATTGATATCTGTGACCGGTTGAAGGAATCCGGTGTCTGCGATTATCCATTCGCATGCACAACAAACTTTTTCTGTTTCCAGAGTCTGCTGTATGCCAATGGCGGTTCTCCGCTGAATGAAGACTGGAGTGCGAGCGCGTTTAATTCACAGGAATGCATCGACACCTGTCAGTTCTTCCAGGATGCAATTTTTGAATACGGGTATGCGCCGGAACCAAGTGAGACGATTACAGACACAGACCTTATGATGCAGGAGCGTGTGGCAATGATTTTCACAGGCCGCTGGGTATCGGATGATTATAATTCGTCAGAATTTTATGACAAGGTCTATGTAAATACCATGCCGAACGGAGGAGGCGGAAATACTTCCTGTGCGGGAAATGCCGGTTTTGTTGTTCTTAATACAACAGAACATCCGGAAGAGGCAATGACGGTTGCTACATGGTGCTCTGGTGAAGATTATACGAAGACGTTTCTTGCCACGGGTTCCCTTCCGTCAAATTTCGTTTATGGAAAAGAAGTATGTGAGGCGGCTTCCAATGTAATTGATAACTGGGAGGTCATGTATGAAATTTATGAAAACGGGGACTGGAAGCGTTCCTGTGACCCGCCGGAATATACGGAACTGGCTGATATTTATTCTGATACATTAAGCATTCTTTATTCTGGACAGCAGACAGCGGAAGAAGTATTGAATGATGCGAGTGAAAAGATTAATCAGGTATTTGCCAACAGCCAGTACAGAGACACGGATGAAGAACTTGCTGTAATTGAGTCGCTTTACAAAAGATAGTATTTGATGTGCTCTGCTCTCAGGGATGAGAAGCAGCATAAGGACTTGCGGGAAAGGATGTAAATTTTTTTCCTTTCCCGCATTTGAACGAGGTGAGGTGGTTCTATAATGGAGACAAAGAAAAAACGTAAGATGACAAGAACACAGAGAGAAAACCTTGCAGGACACCTGTTTGTTGCCCCGGCAGTCATATGTTTTACAATTTTCGTGGGTATTCCGATTATTGTCAATGTGGGTGTGCTTAGCTTTGCTGAATTTAGTCTTCTGGGAGATTTTGAATGGGTAGGACTTAAAAACTTCAGGGATGTATTTCGGGATTCGTCGACATACACGATTTTGAAAAATACATTGCGGTTGTTTCTTGTTCTGGTTCCAACGCATATTATTGGAGGGCTGATTGCGGCAACAGCAATAAATGCTGTGCGAAACCATTTCTTTCATACGATTTTCCGCATAGCTCTGTATTTTCCGATGGTGGTAACGACCGCTTCAGTGGCATTGGTATGGGGATATCTGTATGACACGGACTTTGGTGTGTTCAACTGGATTTTGTCCCAGTTTGGAATTGATAAAATCCGGTTCCTCGGAGACCAGCACTGGGCACTTTTGTCCATTGCGATTTTCAGTGCCTGGAAGTTTATCGGAAATGCATTTTTGTATTATTATATCGGTCTCAGAAACATACCGGAAACTTATATGGAAGCGGCAAAGCTGGATGGCGCGTCTACGTGGCAGGCTTATATCCATGTAAAACTGCCGCTGCTGACGCCGACAATTTTCTTTGTGGTGACAACGACGCTGATAAACTGTTTCCAGGTATTTGATGAACCTTATTTTCTGACAAACGGTGGGCCGGGAGTATCTTCTCAGACGCTGGCTATGCAGATTTACAGAAAGGGATTTGGACAATATCACTTTGGATATGCATCTGCACTTGGTGTGATTTTGTTTGTGATGGTTATAACTGTAACATTTATTATGTTTGGCACGCAGAATAAATGGGTTACATATGATACGGAGTAAGGAGAGGTGGCTGATGATAAGAAAACTTAGAAATAAATATAAAAATACGAGAAAGAGGTCTTTCTGGGGTCAGTTTTTTCTGGTAATTATCTTATGTATATTCAGTTATCTGATGTTACTGCCTTTTATATGGGCATTTTCCACATCACTCAGACTGCCTGCGGATTCGTTTGACCTTCCGCCATCCTTTTTTCCGACAGAATGGCGTTGGGAGAATTATGCATACGTTTTTAAAGCGCTTCCCTTTATGAGGTTTTTCAGAAACAGTATTTTTGTAACAGTTATTATTTCGATAGTACAGATACTTTTTTCGACAATGGCTGCCTTTGCTTTTGCGAAGTTGAATTTTAAAGGGAAAAATATACTTTTTATCTATTTGCTGTCGGGGCTGATGCTGCCATATCAGTCTTATGTAATTGCACAGTTTTTTATCATGAATAAGATGCATTTGTATAATACTCTCTGGGCACTGATATTGCCATATTTTGCGAATCCATTTGGAATTTTTCTTCTCCGGCAGAACATGTCCGGCATTCCGGATTCCTATATAGATGCGGCGACGATCGACGGCGCGTCGAAATTCCGGATCTATTGGAGCATTATGCTTCCAATGACAAAATCAAGTATTGTAGTTGTAATATTTATGAAGTTTATAGAACAGTGGAATAATTTTTTTGCGGCGCTGATTTATATAAACAGTGAAGAGCATTTTACACTTCCGATGGGAATGAAAACGCTGCAGGGCTTTCGGTCGGCGGGAAATCTGGCTCATATTCTTGCCGGAGTTATGATTTCACTGATAGTGCCGACGATAGTATATGCTTTCGGGCAGAAGTATTTGCTGCAGAGTACAGCTTTATCGGGACTGAAAAGCTGAGAACTGAAATGAGAAAAGATGCAGAAGGTAATGGAAAGACAAAAAAGAAAAAGGGGGAAAGATGATGAAAAAAGGTTTGTATTTTATGGGATGGTACAGGGATATGTGGAATTATCATCCGAGTCTGCCGCTGAAGAATATGCACATGATAGAAGATATCATGGATATCCATGCGGATATGCTGATATGGTCCTGCCTGGGAAGCGGTGCGATAGGTCTTCCGTATCTGGATAAAGAAGCCAATGATGATACGGCTCCAAGACTGCGTCTTTATGGATTTATGAATGACAGTGAATTTTGTGAGGAATGTAGAAAACGGGGCGTAAAGGTGTTTGCCGTTTTGTGGAAGGCACAGCTCTGGGAGTTTGGAGCAGAGTTTAATGAGGATGAAAGTAAATTACTGTCGTTAAATATTCTGAGAGGAGCTTCTGATAACCACAAATATGTGGGAATGAGTGAACTCTCGACTAATCGCTATCCTAAACTGTTTAATCCGATAGAAAAATATTTTCCGGATGGAATTACGAACTATTTTGGGGAAAAGGTCGGCGATTTTCTGGAGGAATTTAAAGCGGTTTCTCTGGAAGGACGGAATATTCTGTCAAATTGGCTGATGGCACCGGAACACGACCATAAATGTTACTCTCCGTGCTGTAACAAAGATTCGTTTCTGACATATATGAAGCGTAACGTGGAAATGATGATTGATGCAGGAGCTGGCGGTCTGCATATTGATGAATATGATACACCGAAGCATGTGACGAGCAATGCGGGCTGCTTTTGCCGCGAGTGTGTGGCAAAATTCCGGGTATATCTGCAGGAACACCAGATTGCGCTTCCGGAGGATGCGGGAAATATAGAAACCTTCGATTACCGTGAATATTTACTGGCGAAGGGGTATACAGATGAAATGCTGCTCGCATTTAATGCGAATGCACGCTGGGATATTCCTCTGTACCGGCATTTCTATGACATGCAGATGGCGTCTGTAGAATGGGTAGTGCGTGAGGTATCCGGTCACGCGAAAAAATATGCGATGGAGACCAGAAAAGAAGAATTTCCGGTAACTGCGAATCTGTTTCAGTGTTTTCCGCTTGGCGACAGCGTGAAGAAATATCTTGATATTCTGGCTGGAGAGAAAACCGATATTAAAATGCGGCAGGATGGATGGTACCGGTTTGCGACCGGATGGCTGAATGGAAAAGACAGTTGTTTTGTAGAAGACCCGAACCAGTATGTGCGCGATATTGTAGAAGATATTAAGAATGGCATAAATGACAGATTTATCCTGTTTGCTATAGAACCGATTGCTCATGGATTTCATGTGGCGTTTCCGTATGGTTCCTGGCTGCAGAATCAGGTGAAGGATGCTTTCTGGCCGGATATCCGTGTGCTGCGGAAACTGGGACCGTGGCTGGATGAAAATGAACAGCTTTTCGGGAAAAAACATATAGCAGATATCGGGGTGGTTTATGATTCTCCGTCGGCTTATGAAAACAGTATTTCAGAGCCGTATGTTGATGAAAACTCTACTTATAGTAAAGTGGAAAGGGTAAGCCTGCAGGGCGTAGAGGAGCTGGGCAGACAGGGAGCATTTTCCAACCAGGGAAATTTCGGACACTTTTTCAGACTGATTCAGGGGCTTTCTGACAGGCACGTGCTATATAATGTATTGTTTGAAAGCGAGGATGAGCCGCTGACGATGGAACGTCTGAAGGGATATAAAACGATTGTTGTTCCGGATGCATTTTTGATGGATTCGGTGAACGCGGCGGCTTTGAACGCTTTTGCAGCCGGGGGCGGAACGGTGATTTCGCTGGAGAGGAAAACGGAAGAGCTGAAGGCAGACGAGCTGTATAAAGCCGGGGATATGGACGAACTGATTGAGAAACTGGTCGGGGAGGACAATATTATTGATGCTCCGGAATCTCTGATGTACAGTGTGGATGTCAGGGAGACGGAAGAGGGCAGGGCGCTGCATCTGGTCAGTTACAATTATAATGAAGAGACGCATCGGATTGATGCCATTCCCGAATTGAACATTGGGCTGAATTTTAAAGCTGATGCGATAGGCGTTTATTGTTTCCCGGAAAATCCCAATATTGAAGTTACGCTTAATAATGGCAGATTAAATATCAGGAATGCGGGAATTTATACGATAATTGAGATAAAGTGAGGTATGGAAGATGAAAAGGTCGGAATTAAATAAAATTATCCGGGACTGTATTGAACTGGTTGAAAGGCGCGGTCTTTGTTTTCCGGAATTTGCGAAATGGTCTCCTGAAAGGTGGAGAGAGCTGAAGGAAGAAGAACGGGAAATTGTTGATAATATGCTGGGATGGGATATCAGTGATTTTGGGGGGAATTTTAAAGAGACAGGCCTGCTGATTTTTACTTTTAGGAATGGCAATTTTAAACATAAGGATCTATATCCGAAGCCTTATGCGGAGAAGCTCCTGCTTGTAGGAGACGGACAGAAGCTTCCGTTCCATTTTCACTGGAGTAAAATGGAGGACATTATTAATCGCGGAGGAGGAGATCTGGAAATAACCGTGTACAATTCTGATGAAAATGAGGATTTTGATACGGTGTCGGATGTTATGCTGACCGTAGATGGAAAGAAAGTGACGGTGCCGGCGGGAGGAAAAATTACGCTTAAGCCAGGAGCCAGCGTGACGCTGCTTCCAGGGCAGTATCATCAGTGGGTTGGTGTGCCGGGAACAGGTCCGGTTATGCTCTTTGAAGTGTCATCTACAAATGATGATACCGTCGATAACCGATTCCATTCGGCGAAGAACCGCATTCCGGAGATTGAGGAAGATGAACCGGCAGAATATCTTATTTTTAATGATTATAAAGACTATGTAGTCTTTTAGCAGAGAGAATACGGCTGCTGATTAAGAAAGGAGGGATCATAAAGAAAACGTACATAACATTAAAAAACAGTTGAAAACCGATTGAAAATTTAATATATTTATTATTGTAATTTACAATAATTTATTTATTAAAGTTTAGGAAGAATTCGGCATATGAAATCAAACATTAAAACAATCAGCGAATTAACGGGATTTTCACAGGCGACAATATCCAATGTACTAAATAACAAAAAGAATGTAAAAAAATCCACGGCAGACCTGATTATTCAGACTGCATATAAAATAGGCTATCTGGATTCCAATAAAATCGAAAATGTTCGAATTGTTATGTATAAAAAATCGGGCGAGATTCTTACGGAAACACCATTGATTACGGCTTTGATTGAAGGTGTTGAAAGCGAAGCCCAGAATAACAATCTCCCGACTATCATATGCAATTTAAAAGAAGGAGATGCGGATTTTGAAAATAAAATAGAAGAAATCTTATCTTCCCGCAACTCCGGAATCATAATGCTGGCAACTGAGATGGACTGGGATGACATCAAACGCTTTCAGAGCATCCGGGAAAGAATGGTTGTGGTCGATGCGTTTTTCAGAGAGGGGCTTTTTGAGTCGCTGCTCATGGATAATATGGATGCATTTTATAATTCTGTTCTGTATTTGCATAACAAAGGACACCGGAATATTCAGATGATAGACAGTTCTATTGAAATTCGTAACTTTAAATATCGCAGGTCTGGTTTTCTGAGTGCGATGAATGATTTGAAGCTTTCCGGCGGTGAAGATTCCATTATAAAATTACATCCGACGATGTCGGGAGCGTATCAGGATATGCTCAGATATTTAGAAACAAAACCGAAGCTTCCATCTGCTTTCTGCGCTGTGAATGATATTATTGCGATTGGCGCGATGAAGGCGATAAAGGAATATGGCTATAAGATCCCGGATGATGTATCGATTATAGGATTTGATAATATGCCTTATGGAGATATTACTTCTCCGGGATTGACGACGGTTAATATTTTAAAGCGGGAAATGGGTGAAATAGCCGTCCAGAGATTACTTGTAAATTGCAATCAGAAGTGTTACATTCCGCTTGTCACACAACTGCAGACCTCTATCGTGGAAAGACAGAGCGTCCGGAGGATTGACGGGGAAGCGGGGTGAACCGGAAAAAGACGGATTCAGGAGGAGATAATTTTGAAAGCACTGAGAATGTATGCTCCGTATGATTTTAGATTAGAAGAGGTGCCGGTTCCGGAAACGGGTGATGATGATATCCTTGTGAAAGTTGGCGGATGCGGTATTTGTGCCGGGGATGTCAAGACATATCATGGAGGGCAGCGTGTATGGGGCGCAACGCCGGAGCAGGCGTTTATAGAGGCGCCGTGTATTGGCGGACATGAATTTTTCGGCACCGTTGAGAAAGTTGGAAAGAATGTTAAGGATTATAAGGTGGGGGAGCGCGTCCTGGCAGAGCAGATTCTGCCATGCGGCGAATGCAGGTTCTGCCGGCAGGGACATTACTGGATGTGTCAGCGTCATTATATTTATGGATTTAAGCATGATGCGGAGGGCGGTTTTGCAGAGTATATGAATTTTCATAAAGGAAGTGTGATTCATAAGCTTCCGGATGCGCTGACAGACGAGCAGGCAATTCTGGTGGAGCCGTATGCATGCGGTATGCACGCTGTTGAGCGGGCTGAAATCCAGTACGAAGATGTGGTGATTATCAGTGGTCTGGGTACCATCGGTCTTGCAATGGTCTGCGCTGCAAAACTGCGTTCTCCGAAAATGGTAATAGGACTGGACCTCAGGAAAAACAGAAGAGACAAAGCAAAAGAATTTGGGGCAGATCTGGTTCTGAATCCGGCGGATGACGATGTGAATGAAATCATAAAAAATCTGACCGGAGGCTACGGAGCGGATGTGTACATTGAGGCATCGGGGGCACCGGCGAGTGTTTCGCAGGGGCTGAATCTGGTTGCCAATATGGGCAGATATGTACAATTCGGCGTTTTTGCAAAGGACGTAACAGCCGACTGGAATATTATAGGAGATACAAAGCACATTAATATTTATGGTTCTCACCTGTCTGGTCATTGCTATGAGCCTGTTATTAAGGGAATGATAAATGGGACGATGAAAACAGAAGGAATTCTGTCGCACAAATATGCCTTGGAGGACTGGAAAGAGGCGTTTGAAACGGCGGAAAAGGACCCGTCAGCTTTTAAGGTTGCTTTATTGCCATAAAAGATTTGTCCGGAATACTTTTAAATTATTGAAATCAAAGATTAAAAATATCACTTGAAAGTGATGTGCAGGGCAGAAAAACGATATTTCTGCCCTGTTTGATTTATATCCGGTATATGCAAAAACAGACAGCCTGACTATCTATATTGAGAAAGTGCTTCCCGGCTTTTGCGGGGAATTTAAAAAGTCGCTCATTTTTTGGCGGATATCTTGAAAAAGTCGCTCATTTTTTTGTATAATATAAAAATCAAAAAGAGGACAGGAGGCACAGCGTGATTATCAGTGCGGATTGGCAATTCTGTCTGTTTTTGATTTGCTAGAAACGTAATTGAGATGTAAAAGGAGGATGTATATGCGGAATATAATTCATTTAAATAACGGCTGGCGATTTATCAGGGAGGATGCCGGACTTCCGGAGACACTGCCGGAGGAATGGGAGGAGGTGGAGCTGCCGCACTGCTGGAACGCGGTTGACGGGCAGGACGGCAATGGCGCCTATTACCGTGGAAGGTGCTGGTATGCCAGAAACTTTCAGACGCCGGTGCAGCCGCTTGGAAACGGGCGGGTGTACGTGGAGGTCCTGGCGGCGGGGCAGCAGGCATCTGTTTACGTAAACGGCAAAGAAGCGGTATATCACGAGGGCGGTTATTCCACCTTCCGCGCGGATATTACCGGGCTTTGCAGGGACGGCCAGGAAAATCTTCTGGTGATTGCCTGCAGCAATGAGGAAAAGAGCAGCGTGTATCCGCAGTCGGCGGATTTCACATTTTACGGCGGCCTGTACCGGGGAGTGAATCTGATCAGCGTGCCGGATACGCATTTTGACCTGGATTATTACGGGGGACCCGGACTTCAGGTGACGCCGGAGCCGTGCGATGACGGAGGAGCCGTTTTCAGACTGGCTTCCTGGGTAAAAAATGCCGATGAAAACTTTACGGTTCTGTATTCCATCCGGGATGCCGAAGGAAACGAGGTTGCCGGTGCGGCGCGTCCGGCGGCGGATGCCGGGGTGACAGTTTACGTTCCCGACGCCGAAAAATGGGAAATCGACAGACCGTATCTTTACACGGTGACGGCAACGCTGCAGAGGCGCAACGAGGCGTTTGATGAAATATCGGTGCGTGCGGGTGTGAGAAGCTTCTCCTGCGACCCGGAGAAGGGCTTTTTTATCAACGGCAGACAGACGCCGCTGCGCGGTGTCAGCCGCCATCAGGACCGGCTGTATAAGGGAAATGCGCTCACACGGGAGGAGCATTATGAGGATGCCCGCCTGATTAAGGAGCTTGGGGCGAACACGATCCGGCTGGCGCACTATCAGCATTCGCAGGATTTTTACGACGCCTGCGACGAGCTTGGCTTTATTGTGTGGGCGGAGATTCCGTTTATCAGCGTGTTTAACACTGACCCGGCGGCGCACGAAAACTGCATCAGCCAGATGAAGGAGCTGATTATACAGAATTACAACCATCCGTCCATCTGCTTCTGGGGAATTTCGAACGAAATTCTTATCGGAGGCATATCGGAGAAGCTGGTGGAAAATCACCGGGAGCTGAATGCGCTCTGCAAACAGCTTGACCCGACGCGGCTGACAACGATTGCGCACGTATCCATGACGCCGGTGGACGGTCCCCTGCACGGGATTACAGATGTGGAGAGCTATAACCATTACTTCGGCTGGTACGGCGGAAAAATGGAGGACAACGGTTCCTGGCTGGACGATTTCCACAGGATGCATCCGGAAATCTGCCTGGGACTTTCCGAATACGGATGCGAGGGGATTATCACCTATCACGGAGCAAATCCGGCGTGCAGGGATTACAGCGAGGAATACCAGGCGCTTTATCATGAGCACATGGCAAAGGTTCTGGAGGAACGCTCCTATATCTGGTCCAGCTACGTATGGAATATGTTTGATTTTGGCTGCGCGGCGCGCAACGAGGGCGGCGTTGCCGGGAGAAACAACAAAGGTCTGATGACGATAGACCGGAAGATGAAAAAAGACAGCTACTATGTGTACCAGGCATACTGGAGCAAAAAGCCGATGGTCCATCTGTGCGGCAGACGCTATGCGCAGCGCGCAGGCGAAACGACGGAAATCCGCGTATATTCCAATCAGCCCTCCGTTGCCCTGTACCTTGATGGAAAGCTGGTGGAGGAAAAGACGGCGGATAAGGTTTTTGTATTTCATGTTGCACTGGCGGACGGCGTTAATATCGTGACAGCCAGGGCGGGAAAAATCAGCGACAGCATGACGCTGGAGAAGGTGGATGCGGAGCCGTCCGTTTATGCGCTCCCGGAAGCAAAGGAGAGAGCGGAGGGCGTAGCAAACTGGTTTAAGCTGGCGGGAAATCTGGACCTGAAAGCGCCGATGGAATTTCCGGAGGGCAGATACAGTATCCGGGATACCATAGAAGAGCTGGCGGATTCGCAGGAAGCGTGGGACATTACGGCGGAAGCATTCCGGCTGGCGGCCAATATGAAGCTTGCCAGAAGGGAAGGAATGTGGGATATGATAAAGAGCATGACACTGGAGGATGCCTTGAAAATGGCTGGTTCGATGGTCCCGGAGGGCTTTACGGAAAGCGTCAATGCAAAGCTGATAAAGATAGAAAAGTAAAATACGAAAAGCAAAAAACAAAAAAACAGGGAACGGTCAGAGAAGCTTCCGGATGTACGAAAAAACATCCGGAGGTTTTTCTTTTATGGGAAAGCGGCACTTTATCCCGGATATCCGCAGGATTGGATTTGTGAAAGCCGCGTCGCTGAAAAAAGTTAATTAAAAGTTAAGCAACAAATAAATGGGTAAAAAGACGGAAAATATTTTTAAAATACCAAACAAAATGAAAAAATACATTTATATAAATATTTCCGTCAAAAATCGATTGCAAAAATAAACAAAGAAAAAAAGAAATTAAAAAAATAATAAGCAAAATGACGAAAACGCACTTGACAAAGAAGTAATGCGGGTTTATGATAAAGATACATAAGTTAAGTAACAATATGCGGGCAGGAGGGCAGGTGAATATTTTGGCAGGACGAGGCGCAGTTTCCATGCAGAATATTGCAGATGAGCTTGGCGTCAGCAAGGTGACGGTTTCCAAGGCAATCAATGGAAAAGAAGGTGTCAGCGGACCGCTCAGACAGAAAATATTGCAGACTGCGGCGGATCACGGATATGTGCTTCCGGATTACGGACAGCGGAAGGCACGTACCATTGCGATTATCATGAGCGAGCGGTTTCATTCCGGAGACAGCGGCCGTTTTTATATGGGCATGTACGAGCACATCAACCGCGAGCTGCGGATGCGGGCGTACTCCAGCGTTATGATTACACCGAATCCCGAAACTCTGGAGCATGACGCGGAGACGATCGAAAAGCCAGGAATGTTCGACGGTCTTATTTTTCTGGGGATTCTTGATAAAGAGGTGCGTGAGCGCATCGACAGGATTCCGCTTCCGAAGGTGTATGTGGATTTGTACGATGTCGGATACCGCTCGGATTCTGTTGTGACGGAGAGCATTTATTCCGCATACGAAATCACGAAGCATCTGATACGCAGCGGACATCGGGAAATCGGATTTGTGGGGACGCTTGGTGTGACAACGAGCATCAACGACCGCTATCTGGGGTATATGCGTGCACTGATGGAAAAAGGGCTGAAAGAGCAGGAACGCTGGAGGATTCCGGACCGCGATCAGGCGGGCAGAGCGGTCGACCTGCAGCTTCCGCAGGAACTTCCGGAGGCGTTCATGTGCAACTGTGATGAGACAGCCTTCCGGCTTGTCCGGGAGCTGAAGCGCAGAGGTCTGTCTGTGCCGGAGGATGTGTCGGTTGTCGGGTTTGACGATGATATTTATGCGGGGCTCTGCGAGCCGCAGCTTACGACGGTTGCCGTAGATATGAAGGAAATCGGCAGAACCGCTGTAAAATGCATGGTCAGACGCATGGAGCGTACCGGGACAGAAAATAGTGAGGGAGAAGTTTACCGGATACCGGGAAAACTGATTTTCCGGGATTCGGTACGGGAGAGGAAAGGGAGAATGAAAAGTGAAAAATAACAAAAAGGTCCGTTCGAAAAAGCCGCGCTGGACAAAGAATGACACGGAACTGAGCATTCTGGCGCTGCCGACCACCATCTGGTATATCTTATTCTGCTTCCTGCCGATGTTCGGTCTGGTTATCGCATTTAAGAATTACCGTGTGACGGGCGGAAAGAGCTTTATCTATAATGTAATCCACAGCGAATGGGCGGGATTCAAAAATTTTGAATTTCTTCTGAAATCAAAGGATTTGTTTGTGATTCTCAGAAATACCATTCTTTATAATCTGGCGTTCATCATTCTGGGGATGCTTCTGTCGGTCGGGCTGGCGATTATGATAAGTCTTCTGCACAGCAAACGGAAGTCCAAGGTGTATCAGACGCTGATGTTCTTTCCGTACTTTATGTCGTGGGTAGTCGTGGCGTACTTTCTGGATGCTTTTCTGAACCAGGACAACGGTCTGATTAACAGTATGCTGCGCGATGCCGGGAGCGAGCCGGTCCGCTGGTATATGACGGCGGGCGTGTGGCCGTTTCTGCTGATTTTTATGTATCTGTGGAAATCAACCGGCTATAACATGGTTATTTACCTTTCCAGCATTACCGGCATCGATACGACGCTGTATGAAGCCGCGGTGGTGGACGGGGCAACCAAGAGGCAGCAGGTGTGGTACATTACGCTGCCGTGTCTGAAAAATGTCATCATCATGATGTTTATTCTGAATGTGGGCAAGGTCTTTTACTCGGATTTCGGTCTGTTCTATCAGCTGTCGCAGGGCGCTACCGGTTCGATTTTCAATACGACGGCAACGATTGATACCTATGTATTTAACGCCATCCGCTCGTCCACGCCGATCGGCATGACGTCGGCGGTTACGTTTTTCCAGTCTGTCGCCTGCTGTATCACCATTCTGGTGGCAAACGGAATTGTGCGCAAGATAGACGAAGACAGCGCGATTATATAAGGAGGCAGGAAGATGGCAAAGAGAAGAGAGGAGCCGGATGCTCCGAACAGGCTGAACCGGATAGCAAAAAAGACGGATATATGTTTCAATATCATATTTGCAGTGCTGGCGCTGATGTGCATTATTCCGGTAATCTTTATATTTATTATTTCGATTTCCTCGGAGGAATCCATCCGGCATATCGGATACCGCTTTATTCCGGAATCGTTTTCGGCGGATTCGTATATTTTCCTGTTCCGCGAGGCGGATATGATTCTGAGAGCGCTCGGCGTATCCTTTGTGGTGACGATAGTCGGCACGGCGCTCGGCGTGATGCTGACCACAATGATGGGTTATGTGATGTCCAGGAGCAATTACAGGCTGAACGGGCTCTGCACGATGATTGTATTTATCCCGATGATTTTCAACGGCGGTATGCTTTCCTCCTACGTGGTAAATACGCAGCTTCTGCATTTAAAGGACAGTATCTGGGCGCTGATTCTGCCGCTGCTTGTTTCATCGTTTAATGTCGTGATATGCAAGACGTTCTTTAAGACAAACATACCGGATTCTGTCATGGAATCGGCGCAGATCGACGGCGCGACGCAGTTTACGATTTTCGGAAAAATCGTGCTGCCTCTGGCAAAACCGCTGCTGGCAACGATTGCACTGTTCCTGACATTCGGTTACTGGAATGACTGGTTCCAGTCTTCTCTGTACATTACGAACACAAAGCTGTATTCGCTGCAGGCACTGCTCGACCATGTACAGAGGAGTATTGAAATGATGGCGAACAATCCGACAATGGGCGTTACCATGACAGAGTATATGAATTCCATGCCGAAGGAAGGGGCGCGTATGGCAATGGCGATTCTGATTATCGTTCCAATCGCGTGTACCTATCCGTTCTTCCAGAGATATTTTATCTCCGGTCTGACGGTAGGATCGGTAAAAGGATGACACAGGTTTTAACGGAAATGCAGATTTCCGTAGAACAGGGCGGGAGATTCCGCCTGCGAAGCGGCAGGCGCCGGACTGATTTTCCGGTTTTCCGCGCCGCGAATATAAAAAAGCTGCCGTCGGCAGCGCAAAGCAAAAAGGAGGGTTTACAAAATGAAAAAGAAACAGGTACTTGCAATGGCTCTGACAGCTTCAATGGCACTCGGCATGACGGCCGCTACTGGCGTAAGCGCAGCGGCGGAGGATGAGGTCGTTACACTGAAATGGATTCAGGTGGGCAACGGGATGCCGGAAAATTATGATGCATGGCTGGCGCAGATTAATCCGTATCTGGAGGAGAAAATCGGCGTAAATCTCGACATGGAGATTGTTCCGTGGGGCGACTGGGACAATCGCAGAAGTGTAATTACAAACTCCGGTGAATATTTTGATATTCTGTTTACAGACCAGACGCGCTACAGCGCGGAGGTGACGACGGGTGTGCTGATGGATATCACGGAACTGCTTCCGGAGGCGGCTCCCGATCTGTATTCCTTCATTCCGGAGGATTACTGGAAGGCTGTTTCCGTGAATGATGCGATTTACGGAGTTCCTACCTATAAGGACAGTTCGATAACCGAGTATTTTATCTGGGATAAGGATATTGCGGATAAATACGATATTGATATTGAGAGTATTACTACATTTGAGGATCTGGAACCGGCTCTTGCAAAAATCAAGGAGGGCGAAGGCGGCAATCCGTATTATATGTCAAAGTCCGGCGCAGATTTCCTTGTAACGGCATATTATGACCAGCTTGGCGCAGGTCTGTCCGCGATTGGCGTAAAATATGACGACGAGACAAAGACGGTTGTCAATCCGCTGGAGGACGAGGAGATTCTCTCAAAGCTCGACATCATTCACCGGATGTATGTGGACGGTATCATCAACGGTGATGCACCGACAGCAGACGATTCCAACAAATACAGAACCTTCTTCACAGCGCAGGGCTGGAGCGGAGCTGCCAAATCCACATGGGGACCGAATAACGGCATTGCAAACTGCGTGGCAATCCAGTACGGCGATACGGTTGTGTCAAATACATCGGTTCGCGGCTCCATCAGCGCAATTTACTCCGGCTGTGAGCACCCGGACAAGGCGCTTGAACTTCTGCAGCTTGTAAATACGGACAACAAGGTGCGTGACTGGCTGTACTACGGCGTAGAGGGTGAAAACTTTGAATATACGGAAAACGGCACTGTAAACAAGCTGAACAGCGACTGGAGTATGGCGGGCTATACCCAGGGTACCTTCTTCGCAGTTACCGACCTGGAAGGCTCCGAGGGACAGTGGGATGAAGTAAAGGCTCTGAATGAAGCGGCAAAACCGTCCGCGATGCTTGGATTTGATATGGACACCAGCAACGTGGAAACAGAGCTGGCGAACTGCCGCGCCGTATACGAGAAGTATAAATCCGAATTCTTTACGGGTGCGCAGGACCCGCGCGAGCTGATAGAAACCATTAAGAGCGAGCTGGACGCTGCCGGCTGGGAGACCATCCGTGCGGAGGCACAGGCACAGATCGATGCCACAAAATAAAATAGCTCTGCTCTGAGCGGGACGAAAAAGCCGGAAATAGCAGCTGCTGCAAATTGTGTTTAATTTATATGGCGCATTTTGCAGCAGCTTTTTTATAACTGATAAAAGGGGGCAGGAAGGAAAGATGTGGTATCTTGATAAGAGAGTGCAGGTAATCTGCGATGAATTGAAGAAGCTGATAACGGTGAAGACCATGAAGTTCGATAAAATCCGCTATAAGGAAGGACTGTTTTTTTATCCGCGGGAGGTGCAGGAGAACGGCGGGGAATGGCGGGAATTTTATCCGGAGAAGATGAAATGGTACGGTCCGGACCGTCACTACTGGTTCCAGGCGGAATATACCGTACCGGAGGAGCTTGCCGGGCAGGCGCTGCGTCTTTGCGTGAAGACGCAGATCGAGGAATGGGACGATGGAAAAAATCCGCAGTTTCTTCTGTTTGTAAACGGCGAAGCGACGCAGGGACTGGATATGAATCACCGTCTGGTGCATATGACGGAGGCGGCTGCGGCGGGGGAAAAGTGGCGCTTCGATCTGCAGGCGTACACCGGCACGCTGCACGCGGAATTTGATTTGATTCTGGAAATGCAGCAGGCGGATCTGCGCATTGAAAAGCTGTACTATGACCTTGTGGTGCCGCTGCGCGCATTCTCCCGGATGGAAAAAGATGACCGGAACCGGATGGAACTGGAGAGAGTATTAAATGAAGCAGTGAATCTTCTCGATTTGCGGACGCCGTACTCGGAGGACTTTTATCAGAGCATCCGGGCGGCGGAGCAGTATCTGGAGAAGACCGTGTACGGAGACATGGCGGGGTGCGCAGATGTGGTTGCGACCTGCATCGGTCACACGCATATTGATGTGGCGTGGTGGTGGACGGTGGCGCAGACGCGGGAGAAGGTGGCGAGAAGCTTTGCCACCGTGCTGAAGCTGATGGAGGAATATCCGCAGTACCGTTTTATGTCCAGCCAGCCGCAGCTTTACCAGTTTTTGAAGGAGCGGTATCCGGATATGTACGAGCGCATTAAGGCGCGCATCCGCGAGAAACGCTGGGAGCCGGAGGGCGGCATGTGGCTGGAGGCGGATACCAATCTGACGTCCGGGGAATCGCTTGTGCGTCAGCTCTTTTACGGAAAGAAATTTTTCCGGGAGGAATTCGGCACGGACAGCCGGATTTTGTGGCTTCCGGATGTGTTCGGGTATTCGGGCGCGCTGCCGCAGATTATGAAAAAGAGCGGAATCGATTATTTTATGACAACAAAGCTTGCGTGGAACCAGATTGACAAGATGCCGTATGATACATTCATGTGGAAGGGCATCGATGGCTCGGCGGTGTTTACGCACTTGATTACCACGCTCGGCGTCGGGCAGAGCGAGGAGGATTTCTTTACGACCTATAACGGAATGCTGCACCCGGATGCGATCATAGGCGGCTGGCATCGGTATCAGAATAAAGATATCAACAACGATATTCTGGTAGCGTTCGGCTATGGAGACGGAGGCGGCGGACCGACGAGGGAGATGCTGGAGACGGCAAAGCGCATGGAAAAGGGCATCTGCGGAATCCCGAAGGTGCGGCAGGAATTTTCGCGCGTATATTTTGATGAATTGTATGAGCGCGTGAAGGACAGCCGGAGACTTCCGGTGTGGGAAGGAGAGCTTTATTTTGAGTACCACCGGGGAACGTATACTTCGATGGGCCGCAATAAGCGCGCAAACAGAAAATCGGAGATTCTGATGATGGACGTGGAGCTTCTGTGCACGCTGGCGGCGCTGCGCGGAATGCAGACGCCCGCAGAGGAGCTGGAGCGGATGTGGAAGGTGATTCTGCTGAACCAGTTTCACGACATTCTGCCGGGTTCGAGCATCCGCGAGGTGTACGAGGTGACAAAGCAGGAATACGGGCAGCTTGCCAGAAAAGGCGGGGAACTTCTTTCTGAGCGGATGCATCTGTTTGCAGGAGAGGGGGACTGTGTGACGCTCTTTAACACGACAGGCTTTACGCGGAACGATATCGTGCGCCTGCCGGAAGGTATTTGCGGTGCGCTTGTGGATGCGGACGGAACGCGCTGTCCGGTGCAGAGCCTCGGCGCGGAGGCAGTGGTTTATGCTGCAGGACTTCCTGCGAAGGGATGGAAATCATTCTATATCGACAGAGAGAATGGAAAGCCGGATGCTGCGCGCAGCGTGCCGTTTGTGCAGGAGGGCAATATGCTGGAAACGCCGTATTACCGGATTCTGTTTGATGATGACGGTATGTTTTCTTCGATTTATGATAAGAAAAACAGAAGAGAAATCCTGAAGCCGGGCAGACCGGGAAACCGCTTCTGCATGTACGAAGATAAGCCGATGAACTACGATAACTGGGATATTGATATTTATTATACGGAAAAAAGCTGGGATGTACCGGCGCCTGTCCGGATGGAGTGGACGGCGTGCGGACCGGTGTGCGCCGTTCTGGAGCAGGAGCGCCGGATAAGCAATTCCAGGATTTGCCAGAAAATATATTTTTACGCGGATACGCCGCGCATTGATTTTGAAACATGGGTGGACTGGCGGGAGCACCAGCATCTGCTGAAGGTACATTTTCCGGTGGATGTGCATACGGACGAGGCGTCGTTCGATATCCAGTTCGGAAATCTGACGCGCAAGGTGCATACGAACACGAGCTGGGATATGGCGCGCTTTGAATCCTGCGGACAGAAATGGATAGACCTGTCGGAAGGACATTACGGCGTCAGTCTGCTGAATGACTGCAAGTACGGCCATTCCGTGCGGGACGGAGAGATTGGTCTGACGTTGATTAAATCCGGGATTGAGCCGAATCCGGCAGCCGACCAGGAGGAGCATGTGTTTACATACGCTCTGTATCCGCACAGTGGGAGCCTGCGGGAATGCGACACGGTGCGCGAGGGCTACTGTCTGAATTTCCCGGTGCATACCCACGCGGACAGTGCGTTTCAGCCGGAGGCGTCCTTCCTCTCCTGTGACAGCAAAAATGTCATGCTGGAGACGGTAAAGGAAGCGGATGACGGGAACGGCATCATTATCCGTATGTATGAGTATGAAAATGCGCGCACGCAGGCGACGGTTTCCTTTGGCATGGGATACGAAATCGGGCAGGTACAGGAATGCGATCTGATGGAGGAGACGCAGGGCGGCGATATCGTCCCGGAGGGCGGCAGCTTCCGTTTTGAAATCCGTCCATATGAGATCAAGAGCTACAGGGTGGTGCTGAAATAAGTATGGAAAAATATAAAGACAGAACGCTTTCGCCCGGTGCGCGGGCAAGGGATTTGCTGGAGCACATGACGACGGCGGAAAAGGTGGGTCAGCTTAACCAGAGGCTGTACGGGTTTCGCGTCTGCACGCGCAGCGAAAACGGTCTGGAGCTCTCGGAGGAATTTTGCCGGGAGGCGCAGAAATATGGCGGAATCGGCGTGCTGTACGGGCTGTACCGCGCCGACCCCTGGTCCGGGCGCGATTATCAGAACGGACTGGCGGGACGCTTTGCCGTGCAGGCATATAATCTTGTGCAGGAATATGTGATCACACAGTCGCGCTTCGGGATTCCGGTGCTGATCGCGGAAGAGAGTCCGCACGGGCATCAGGCGCTGGACGGCTATCTGCTGCCGGTCAATCTGGCTGTCGGGGCGACCTGGAATCCAAAGCTTGCCGGGCGGGCCGTCGGTGCGTGCGCGCGGCAGATGAAAAAGCTGGGGGTCGACCTGGCGCTCGTTTCCATGCTCGATGTGCTGCGCGACGCGCGCTGGGGACGGTGTGAGGAGTGCTTTGGCGAGGATGCATATCTGGCTGCGCAGTTTGCGCGGGAGGTCGTCGGCGGCTACCGCGCGGAGGGTGTGGACGTTGTGGCGAAGCATTTTGCGGCGCAGGGAGAGACCACCGGCGGCGTGAACGCCAGCTCCGCGAGGATAGGAGAGCGGGAGCTGCGTGAGATTCATCTGCCGTCGGCGTATGCGGCGGTAAAGGCAGGAGCCGCCGGTATCATGGCGGCGTACAATGATATTGACGGGATTCCGTGTCACAATAATCCGTGGCTTCTGGGCGATGTACTGCGCGGGGAAATGGGCTTTGACGGCATTGTGATGGCGGACGGTGTGGCGGTCGACCGACTCGGATTTCTGTATAATACCCCGGCAGAGTGCGGGGCGGCGGCGCTTTCCTCCGGTGTGGATGTATCGCTCTGGGATGAGGGGTTCGCTCATCTGGAGGAGGCGCTTGCGCAGGGAATGGTAAGCCGGGAGCGGCTGGATGAGGCGGCGTGGCGGGTGCTGAAGCTAAAATTTGAGCGGGGGCTGTTTGATGCGCCGTATCTGACGGCGGACGGACAGCGCTGCCCGGTACCGCCGGATTCGGAGGCATATGTGTCCGGCAGTCCGGAGCCGGGAAAGATTCCACAAAGAGAGCAAAATCGGGGATCGGCAGAGTATGCGTCTGAGAGCCTTGCGCTGGCGCTGGAATCGGCGGTGCTTCTGAAGAATGAAGGCGGTATCCTTCCGCTTGCGGGCGCGGGAAAGAGGGGCGGCGATTCAGAGCGGAAACGGCTGCGTGTTGCGCTGACCGGAGAGATAATCCGGGATGTGTATGCGCTGCTCGGCGATTATACGCCGCCGGTGCGTCAGGAGTTCTCCTGGAGCATCGAGCGCGGATTTTATGAGGTATTTGCGCGGAGGAAGGACCTGGAGCTGGTAATCTGTGACAGAGCTGAGAAGACGGCGGAATGTGATGTGACGGTACTTGTGCTGGGCGGCAGCTCCAGCCGTTTTGGCGGGGCGGAATTTGACATTAACGGCGCAGCGGTCACAGGCGGCGGAGGGCATGGCCTTATGGATTGCGGCGAGGGTGTGGATTTATCTTCGCTGCAGCTTCCGCAGACGCAGCTTATTTTTGCACGGAAGGTATTTGCTGCGGCAAAACGGGTTGTAACGATAGTGACTGGCGGAAGACCCTATGCGCTGGGAGAGATAGCGGAGCAATCCGATGCGCTTCTGTACGCTTTCTATCCGGGACCGGTGGGCGCTCTGGCGCTGGCGCAGCTTCTTACCGGAGAGTATGCCCCGTCCGGACGTCTGCCCGTATCGCTGCCGCGCAGCGCCGGTCAGCTTCCGGTCTGGTATAATTCCCGCATATCCTATGAGGCGATGCATTACTGTGACGAAAAGGATGGGGCGCTGTATTCCTTCGGCTCCGGAATGGGATACGGGGACGCGGAGTATCAGGATATTGCGGTCAGAATGCAGGAGGATGGTGTGGTCGTCTCCTTTACAGTGTCGAATCCATTCGAATGGGAGGAGACGGCGGTCCCGATGGTATTTCTCCGGCACCGGGGCGGAAGCGTTCTGCCGCGGAGAGCGGAGCTGAAGGCATTCGGAAAATACCGGCTGGCTCCGGGGGAGACAAAGCGCGGGAGGCTTTTGCTGCCGGCGGAGGCGTTTGCGGTGTGGGACAGCGCGATGCGCCGCCGCGTGGAGCCGGGAGGGGCGGTTCTGACGGTGCGTGACGGCAGTCGCGTATTGCTGGAAACGGAAATAAGAAAAGACTGCTATTGCGCTGCTTTACAGACCGGGACGGGAGGCTTTCTCTGACCGGCATCATAACAGGAAATGACTGGGAGGGAAATTATGGAAAGACAATTATTGCGGGATGGCTGGCATCTGCTCTGGAAAGGACGCGCGCTTCCGGCATCCGTGCCGTTTTCCGTTTATCATGATTTGCTTGCGCACGGGGAAATAGAAGACCCCTATTACCGGGACAATGCGGAGGCGGCGCTCGCGCTGTCAGCAGAGGACTATACGTATGACTGCGACTTTCGGGCGGAGGCGGCGCTTTCCTCCTGCCGGGAGGTACTGCTTCATTTTGACGGCGTCGATACGCTTGCCGACATTTATCTGAACGGCACGCTGCTCGGACATACCTGCAACATGCACCGGGAGTGGGAGTTTCCGGTAAAGGAGCTTTTAAGGGAGGGCGATAACCGCCTGGAGGTGCGCTTTTATTCGCCAGTCCGTTATATGGAGGAGAAGGTGAGAGAGCAGGGCTCCATTCCATGCAATACGGATACGCTGGACGGCTTTAACTATCTGAGAAAATCGAGCTGCATGTCCGGCTGGGACTGGGCGCCAAAGCTGCCGGATATGGGGATTTTCCGCCCGGTAACGCTGCTGGGCGTTTGCGATGAGCGTATTTACAGCGTGCTCATCCGCCAGAAACATATGGAAGGAAAGGTATGCCTGTCGTTTGATGTGGATACGCTGCGCCGCCGCACAGGCGGGGAGGTGGCGTACCGGGTAATGGTGACGGCGCCGGATGGAAGCGTGCAGAGGCGGGACGATTCTCCGCGGGAGCTTGTGATAGAGCAGCCGGCGCTGTGGTGGCCGAGAGGCTACGGCGGACAGCCGCTCTATACGGTGCGCGTGGAGGCGCTGGCGGACGGCGCGGTGCAGGATGTGTGGGAGCGCCGGATCGGTCTGCGCACGATGGGTATGAAGATTGAAAAAGATGCGTGGGGAGAGAGCTTTGCCCACGAGATCAACGGCATAGCGATTTTTGCGATGGGCGCGGACTATATTCCGGAGGACTGTCTGCTGCCGCGGTTTTCCAGGGAGCGCACAGAGAGGCTGCTGGCGCAGTGCGCGGAGGCGAATTACAATACTATCCGCGTCTGGGGCGGCGCGGGCTACCCGGAGGACTGGTTTTTTGATTTGTGCGACGAGTACGGCTTTCTGGTGTGGGAGGATTTGATGTTCGCCTGCTCCACCTACCGTCTTACGGAGGAATTTGAAGAAAACATTTCGCAGGAGATTGCGGAAAACATCCGCCGTATCCGCCATCACGCTTGTCTGGGACTGTGGTGCGGGAACAACGAGATGGAGGGCATGATTATGGACGGCTATACGCGCGACCCGCATCTGATTGGCGATTATACGCGCATGTACAGCTATGTGATTCCCGGAATCGTGAAAAGGGAGGACCCGGACGCTTTTTACTGGCCGTCCAGCCCGTCGTCCGGCGGGGATTTCGACGAGCCGGAGGCGGAATCCAGAGGAGACGCCCATTACTGGAAGGTATGGCACGGCTATCAGCCGTTCCCGGATTACCGCAGGCACAACTTCCGCTATGCCTCTGAGTTTGGCTTTGAGTCGCTTCCGGCGCTGAAGACGATAGAGAGCTTTACGCTGCCGGAAGACCGCAACATCTTCTCGTATGTGATGGACCGCCATCAGCGCAGCGAGAACGGCTATGCGAAGATGATGGTCTATATGGCGCAGTATTTCCGCTATCCGGAGAATCTGTCCGACCTTGTGTACGCTTCCCAGCTTCTGCAGGCGCAGGCAATGCGCTATGCCGTGGAGCACTGGCGGCGTCACCGCGGCGAGTGTATGGGAGCTATTATATGGCAGCTGAATGACTGCTGGCCGGTGACGTCCTGGTCGTCGATTGATTACTTTGGACGCTGGAAGGCGCTGCATTATTTTGAGAGGCGCTTCTTCGCGCCGGTGCTGCTGTCGTGCTGCGAGGAGGGACTGCTTACGCAGAATCCGAATCTGAACGCCCGACCGTATACGGTGGAAAAGAGTGTCCGCCTGCATGTGGCAAATGAGACGATGCAGGAACAGAACGTAACGGTGCGCTACAGTCTCCGCGACGCGGACTCGCAGCTCATCGGGCAGGAGAAGGAAATCAGCGTGCAGGTGCCGCCGCTTTCCGGCGTCTGGCTGGAAAAGGAGGAATTCCCGCAGGCGGATCTGCTGGAGCACCATGTGTTTTATACATGCGTGCAGGAGGGCGGGGTGATTTCCTCTGGCAGCGTGCTGTTTTCCATGCCGAAATTTTACAATTACAGAAATCCGCAGCTTTCCGTGCGGCGCGAGGGCAGCGAGCTGATTGTGACGGCAGCCGCCTATGCCTCCGGTGTGGAGCTGCAGAATGAAAACGAGGACTGGGTATTAAGCGATAATTATTTTGATATGGAAGCCGGGGAGCGCCGTGTGCAGATTCTCTCCGGAAACGCCGGTCATATCCGTGTGCGCAGCGTATATGAAATCGGACGTTGAAGCGTTCATCGTTATTCCCGTAAACAGCAATCCGGACAGATGTTCCGGCAGAATTGCATGGCTGTTTCAATGAAAATTTGAGAGAAGGACCGTCAGAATCAAAAAAGGATTCTGGCGGTTTTTTCTGCTGATGTACAAATTTTGTATTTTCTCTTGACAGCCTGTTCTTTTTCTATTATGATTATAACAGTGTTATATAACGATGTTACATACGGAGGCAGAAGAAGGATGGAGGAAGAGAAATCCACTCTGGAGAGAATACATGAGGCGGCGAAGCGCAAGTTTCTGGAAAAGGGCTTCCAGGCGGCTTCCCTGCGCAATATTGTAAAGCGGGCGGGTGTGACGACGGGCGCGTTTTACGGGTATTACGACAGCAAGGAGGAGTTGTTTGCCGCGCTGGTGGATAAACAGGCAAACTATGTGCTGGAGCTGTTTTGCAATACCATTGATGATTTTGAAAAGCTTCCGGGACAGACGCAGACGGAGCAGATGACGGATACCTCTGTCGTCTGTCTGGAAAAAATGCTGGATTATATTTATGATAATTACGACGCATTCAAGCTGCTGATTGAATGCGCGGAGGGCACCGCCTATGCGGACTTCGTACATCAGCTTGTGGTGCGGGAGGTGGATTCCACCTTCACCTACATACAGACGCTTGCCAAAATGGGATGTCATGTGGAGCCGCTGAATAAAAATCTGATACACATTATCGCCAGCGCGCTGTTTTCCGGAATTTTCGAGGTGATAGTGCATGATATGCCGAAGGAGGAAGCTAGGGAATATATCTCACAGTTTCACCGGTTTTACACGGCGGGCTGGTCGGAGCTTCTGAATGTAAAATTCGGAAAATCCTGAAAGGGCTCCGGGAATATAAGGAAGGGTTCTTTGCCGGGCAACACATAAAATGCTTATGGGAGAAATCCGTTGAGGATTTCTCTTATATAATGATGCCCAGGGGGCGAGAGTGCATAGCACGAAGCAATCCATAGGCATCATAGTTGGAGGTTTATGCCTCGACATCACACTAATGGTTAGAAAAAACTAACTAAAACAAGGAGGAGAAGAAATGAAGCAAAAGGAAAAATCAGTGACAGGCTGGCTTGCCGATTTTACAGGCACGCACAAAAACCTGTACATAGCCAGCGTCCTGCTGGCGGTATGCGGCGTCGCGTGCAGCATCGTGCCCTATGTGATTATGGGGGACGTTGTTTCCAGGCTTATCGCGGGAGAACGGCAGTGGGGGATTTATCTGCGCGAGGGGCTGCTGATGGCGGTGCTCTGGCTGGCGAGAGTAATTTTTCACGCTCTCTCAACAACCTGCTCCCACAAAGCGACCTTTCACGTTCTGGGGAATATCCGCAGACAGGTGTGCGACAAGCTGGCGCGGGTTCCGCTGGGAAGGGTGAAAGACACGCCGTCCGGTTCCCTGAAAAACATTATTGTGGAGCGGATTGACAGCATCGAGACAACGCTTGCGCATATCCTGCCGGAGTTTACGTCGAACCTGCTGGCGCCCGTCGCAGTGTTTGTCTATCTCTGCGTCATCGACTGGAGAATGGCGCTGGTATCTCTGGTCAGCCTGCCGCTCGGCCTGCTTGCTTACATGGGGATGATGATAGGGTATGAGGAGAGCTTTAAAAACACCGTAATAAAAACCAGGATTCTCAATGACACGGCGGTGGAATACATCAACGGCATCGAGGTGATTAAGGCGTTCGGAAAGGCGCAGAGCTCCTACGAAAAGTTTAAAATTGCGGCAAAGGAGGGCGCAGACTGCTACATCGAATGGATGCGCCGCTGCAACGTATTTTTCAGTATCGCTATGGTTTTGTTTCCGTGTACGGCGGTTTCCGTGCTCCCCATCGGCGGTCTGTTTGTGAAAAACGGCACTCTGGCGGTCGCGGACTTTGTGCTCTGCCTGATTCTTTCGCTGGGGCTGACGGCGCCGCTTATCACGGTGATGTCCTATTCGGATGACATCGGCCGTCTGCGGACGATTCTGGGCGAGGTGACGGAAATCCTGTGCTGGGAGGAGCTCTCCCGTCCAGAGGAGGACAAAAAGAAGCCGGCGGACTACTCGGTGACGCTGAAGGATGTAACCTTTGCCTATAAGGAAAAGGAGGTGCTGCACGGCATCGATATGCAGATACGTCCGGGAACCGTTAATGCGCTGGTGGGACCGTCGGGAAGCGGAAAATCCACGATTGCGAAGCTGATTGCGTCGCTGTGGGATGTAAAGAGCGGAAGCATCTGCATCGGCGGCGTGGATATCCGGGAGCTGTCTCTGGAGGAATACAACCGCAGGGTGGCTTACGTTTCGCAGGACAATTATCTGTTTGATGATACCATCCGGGAAAATATCCGCATGGGAAGAATGGACGCCACGGACGCGGAGGTGGAGGAGGCGGCGAAAAAGAGCGGCTGCCACGAGTTTATCATGCAGCTTGAAAACGGCTATGATACGGTGGCGGGCGGCGCCGGCGGACACCTCTCCGGCGGAGAGCGCCAGCGTATCGCCATTGCCCGCGCGATGCTGAAGGATGCGCCTATTGTCATACTCGATGAGGCGACTGCCTACACGGACCCGGAGAATGAGGCGGTCATCCAGTCCTCCGTGGCGAAGCTTGTGCAGGGAAAGACGCTGATTGTGATTGCGCACCGCCTCTCGACGATTGCGGATGCGGATTGTATTTTTGTGGTCGATGACGGCAGGATTGCGGAGCGTGGAACGCACCGCGAGCTGCTGGAGAATGGAAAGCTCTACGCAAAGATGTGGAAGGCGCACATCGGCGTGAAAAACAGTGAGAGGGAGGGCGTATCCTATGCTTAAAATATTCCGGAAGTTTTTCGATTTCTGCGGCGAAACAAATAAAAGAAAATTTTACAAATCCCTTGCGTACGGCGTGCTGCTCGCCTTTATGGAGGCGCTGAAGATACCCGCCATCATGCTGATGCTGCAGGGAGTCATTGGCGGGACTATTACCGGCGGGCTTATCTGGCAGTGCTTCGGCATCCTCTTATTTAGTATTGTGGCAGGCTCTGCGGCAAAATACCGCTCCACCATCCTGCAGTGCGAAGCCGGCTATGGCACAGCGGCAAACAAGCGGGTGGAGATAGCGGAACATCTGCGGTATCTGCCGATGGGATACTTCAATGAAAACAGCCTCGGCTATATTACCTCCGTAACGACAAACACAATGGAAAATCTTGCGGATACGGCAACCCGCGTGGTAATGCTGACTACGCAGGGAATCCTGACGACGGCGCTGATTGCTGTGATGGTGCTTCTTTACGACTGGCGCATCGGGCTGGTGGTGCTGGCGGGAATGCTGCTTTTCTTCGTGATAAACAGCCGGATGCAGAGAAAATCCCAGAAGATTTCTCCGGAAAAAATCAAATCGGATACGTCTCTGGTGGAGAAGGTGATTGAGTATGTACAGGGCATCGCGGAGGTGAAGGGCTATAATCTCACCGGACGGATGGCAAAGAAGCTCAATCAGGCGATCGACCGGAACACGGATATCAATATAGAGATGGAGCTGACGTTTGTTCCCTTTATGGCGCTGCAGAATGGACTGATTAAGCTGACCGGCGTTGTGATGACGCTGCTCTCCATCTGGTTTTATCTGCAGGGGAGCATGGAGCTGATCACCTGCATCGGTATGACGATCTGCTCCTTCCTGGTATTTTCCAGCCTGGAGCAGGCGGGCAACTATTCTGCGCTGCTGCGCGCCGTGGATGTCAGTGTGGACAAGGCGCAGAGCGTGCTGAGCCTTCCGGCGATGGATATCGAGGGAAAAGAGATTGCGCCCGAAAATACGGACGTGGAGCTGTCCGGAGTGGAATTTTCTTACGAGAAGAAGAAAATCATCGACGGGGTCTCCATACATATTCCGGAAAAGACGACGACGGCGATCGTCGGACCGAGCGGCGGAGGAAAGACAACGCTCTGCCATCTGATTGCCAGATTCTGGGATGTGGATGCGGGAAGTGTGACGCTGGGAGGACATAATGTAAAAGAGTACAGCATGGACAGTCTGATGAAAAATTTCAGCTTTGTGTTCCAGAATGTCTATCTGTTCCAGGATACTATCGCCAACAATATCCGCTTCGGGCAGGAGGACGCCCCGATGGAAAAGGTGATTGAGGCGGCAAAGAAGGCGTGCTGCCACGATTTTATCATGGCGCTGCCGGACGGATATGAGACGGTCATCGGCGAGGGCGGAGCGTCGCTCTCCGGCGGAGAGAAGCAGCGGATTTCCATCGCCAGGGCGATTATGAAGGATTCGCCGGTCATTATTCTCGATGAGGCGACCGCCAACGTCGACCCGGAAAATGAAGCGGAGCTGATGGCGGCAATCGATGCGCTTACCAGAGAAAAAACCATCTTCATGATTGCGCATCGTCTGAAGACTGTCCGCGGGGCCGACCGGATTCTCGTGATGGACCAGGGAAAAATCGTGCAGCAGGGGCGTCATGAGGAGCTGATGAAACAGGAGGGCATCTATAAGCGTTTCGTCGAGGCGAGAGAGCTGGCGGCAGGCTGGAAGCTGTAGAGCGACTGGCAGGATATTGACTGATTACCAGAGTATAGCAGGGTTACTGCGAACAGAGCGAACAGTAACGGAATGGGGACGCAGAGATTTGAAATTCAACAGCCCGGCTTGTAAACTTCAAATTGCTATGGTATGATATAAATATCAGAAAAAACTTTGCCGGGAATGCGGCATATAATAAAGGTGGTGAATCCTTTGGGAGTAAAAGATACGGTAACAACAAAATATATGAGACAGAATGAAATCTTTGCGGATGCCTTTAATTATTTTGTATATGGCGGTGAGCAGGTTATCAATCCGGAAAGCCTGGAGGAACTTGATACCCGTGAAATAGATGTTCCCTATGGTGGAGAGAAGGGTGCGAGACAGCCAGTGCAGAAAACCAGGGATGTTATTAAATCAGTCATCGCGATGATGGATAAACGTACCGCTTATTTGCTTCTGGCAATCGAGAACCAGTCTAATATCCATTATGCGATGCCGGTAAAGAACATGGTGTATGATGCTCTTCAATATGCGAAGCAGGTAGAAGAGGCGATAACTTCCCATAAAATGTCTGGTGATTATAAAGGTTCAGATAGTGACGAATATCTGTCAGGCTTTATGAAAGCGGATCATTTGCTGCCGGTAGTAACATTGGTCATATATTTCGATTCCAAAGAATGGGATGGCCCATTGTCTATTCATGAGATGTTTGCGGGGCAGGATGCGAGAGTGCTTGCGCTGGTTCCTGATTATAAGATTAACTTGCTCTCGCCGGCTTCAATAGAGGATGAAGACTTTGGAAAATTCCAGAGTTCTTTGAAAGAAGTGCTGTCATTTATCAAGTATGCAGGAGACAAGGATGAATTAAAAAAGGTATTGGATGCAGACGAATCTTTCCGCCATTTGGGGAGAGAAGAAGTGGATGTATTAAATGCCTGCGTAGGTGCAAAGATAGCAGTCAAAGAAGGTGAGGAGGCGATTGATGTGTGTTTGGCAATACAACAAATGAATGAGGAAGCGGCTCAGAAGGAAAGAATATCCACACTGTTTGTTAGCATTAAGAACCTTATGGAAAAAATGGGATGGTCTGCGGAACAGTCTATGGATGTATTGAGTGTTTCCGACAGTGACCGAAAGGCGCTTTGGAAGTTATTAAAATAAAATGCAGAATGAGCCAGGCAGTATCAATCAAACAGATACTGCCTGTTCTCTGCAGATGCAAATAATTTACTATGAAAAAACGCTTGACTTTCTTATCATGCTATGGTAGTCTGACAAAAGTTAGTTAAAACTAACTAAACGTGAATAAATCATGCAGACTCCCGGAGAATTGGTAGGATACTCTGTTTCCCCGGAACACTGCTGGTTCCGGGGAGGATGCTCTGCACAGTCAGAAAGGGGACAGATGAAATGGATTATTTAGAGATTGAGAAAGTAATCGGAAGGGAAATTCTCGATTCCAGGGGAAATCCGACCGTTGAGGCGGAGGTTATCCTGGCGGACGGAACCGTTGGAAGAGGAATGGCACCCAGCGGTGCATCTACCGGTGAATTTGAGGCGCTGGAGCTGCGCGACGGCGATGCGTCCAGATATCTTGGGAAAGGTGTACAGAAAGCTGTTGAAAATATAAATACGAAAATCTGTGAAGTGCTGGTTGGTATGGATGCCTCCGATACTTATGCAGTAGATAAAGCAATGATTGATGCGGACGGAACAAAGGATAAATCCAATCTGGGCGCAAACGCGATTCTGGCGGTATCCATCGCCGCTGCACGTGCGGCTGCGGCTGCGCTGGAGGTTCCGCTTTACCGGTTCCTGGGCGGCGTTTCCGGAAACCGTCTGCCGGTTCCGATGATGAACATCGTAAACGGCGGCTGCCATGCGCTTTCCTCCGGGCTGGACGTGCAGGAATTTATGGTAATGCCGGTGGGCGCGCCGAGTTTTAAAGAGGGGCTCCGCTGGTGCGCGGAGGTGTTCCATGCGCTGGCTGCCATTTTGAAATCCAGAGGACTGGCAACCTCCGTCGGTGACGAGGGCGGCTTTGCGCCGGCGCTTGCATCCGATGAGGAGGCAATCGAGACGATTCTGGAAGCGGTAAAGAAGGCAGGCTACGAGCCGGGAAAAGACTTTATGATTGCGATGGATGCGGCGTCCTCCGAGTGGAAGACCGGAAAGACGGGCGAATATAAGCTGCCGAAAGCAGGAACGGTCTACACCTCTGAGGAGCTGATTGCACACTGGAAGAAGCTTGTGGAAAAATACCCGATTATTTCCATCGAGGATGCGCTTGATGAGGAGGACTGGGAAGGCTGGAAGAAGCTGACGAAGGAGCTGGGAGATAAGGTGCAGTTGGTGGGAGACGACCTGTTTGTTACAAACACAGAGCGTCTGTCCAAGGGCATTGCACTTGGCTGCGGAAACTCTATTCTGATTAAGCTTAACCAGATTGGTTCTGTTTCCGAAACACTGGAGGCAATCAAAATGGCGCACAAGGCGGGCTATACGGCGGTAACCTCCCATCGTTCCGGAGAGACGGAGGATACGACCATTGCGGATCTCGCCGTAGCGCTTAACACCTGCCAGATCAAGACCGGCGCACCGAGCCGTACAGAGCGCGTCGCAAAATACAATCAGCTTCTGCGCATAGAGGAGGAGCTGGGCGCCAGTGCAGTATATCCGGGCATGAAGGCGTTTAACGTTTCAAGATAATATAAAACACGTTCTCATATCAGTCTCAATCCGGAAGGAATGCTTCGTTCTGCAACGGATGTCTGAGGCTGGCGGGAGCAGTAAATATTTCTGCTCACCCACTGACGGGAAAATGGTCAGAGGGTGAGCAGAATTTTTTGGGGGACAGTTGGCGCAGTTCACTGGACCATGCGTCGGACGGGATAAGTTTTGGAAAGCATCCCTTAAATTTTGTTGCGATATGTCTGCGTATTGGTTATAATAAAAACAATAGCAGAAGCGATGGGAGGTGTGTCTATGTGTACGAAGAATGAACTGGATCATATCATACAGCAACTGGCACAGATATACCATTCCGTTTATGGAAGTAATCTTGTTCAGGTGATTTTGTATGGTTCTTATGCAAGGGGAGACTACGATAGTGAGTCGGATGTGGATATTGTTGCAATCGTGCATGGCGAGCGGACGGTATTACAGGAGCAGCTAAAGCAGGTATGGGATGCGTCCAGCGAGCTGGAACTGGAATACGATACGGTGCTATCTCCTACGGTAATTCCATATGAAGAATTTGAACGGTACAGGGAAGACTTACCGTATTATCGCAACATTGCACAGGAAGGGGTGGTAGTCGTTGCCTAATAACAGGAAAGAATTAATGGATTACCGCCTTGAAAGTGCAAAAGAGCGTCTGAATTCAGCGAAAATATTGCTTATAAACGGAAGCTATAAAGATTCTATTGGAAGATCTTATTATGCAATGTTTACGGCTGTCCGGGCATTACTTGCGAAAGACGGGATAGATTATTCCAAACATGCCGGGGTGATTTCTTATTTTCAGAAGGAATATATCAAAACAGGACAGTTTGACAAAAAATATTCAAAATATTTAAGTCAGGCTTTCCAGATTAGAAACAATACAGATTACTCAGACTTTTTTGTGGTTTCGCAGTCAGACGCAAAGGAGCAGTATGGAAAAGCGGAAGAATTTCTGGGAGTGATTGAAAATTATTTAATACCACAAAATAAAATGTAAAAATTTTCTGCTCACCCACTGACGGGAAAATGGTCAGAGGGTGAGCAGAATTTTTTGGGGGACAGTTTATCAAACAAAAACGGGTTAGAAAAAATGAATGGAATTTTATTTACAGCCGCTTGACAGGCGGTATTTTTTATGATATATTTCATAACGTAGTTATGAAACGATGTTTTTTAAAGAGAAACGATTTTATTTCCGGTGCAAAGGGCCGGGCGGACCGGCAGGATATTGATGAAAATACACGGCATTTTAGATGAGGATAACAGATGAGAAAACGGGTAGAGGGCGTGCGGGAGAGGATTCTGGAGTGCGCTGTCAGGGAATTTCTGGAAAAGGGTTATACGGACGCTTCTCTGCGCACGATTGCAGAACAGGCGGGGACCAGCACAAACTCCATATATGTGCGCTTTCATGATAAGGAAGGACTGTTCTGCGCAATCGTGGAGCCGGTGGCGCAGGAATTTTCGGCGCGGTTTATGACGGTGCAGGAAACCTTTCATTCCTTTGAGAAAGAGCGGCAGCAGGAAGAAATGGGAGAGTATTCCTCCAACGAAATGATGAAGCTGATTGACTATATCTACGACCATTTTGAAGCCTTCCGGCTGCTGCTGGACGCTTCCTACGGGACGAAATTCCAGAATTTCGTAGGCTCTCTGGTGGCGGTAGAGGAGGAATACACCTATAAATGGATGGAGGTCACAGGTTACGAGCCGGAGATTTCCTCCGCGATGACGAAGGAACTGTATCACATGGTGGTGACGTCTTACTTTGAAGGCATTTTCGAAGTGATCCGTCACGACATCAGCCGGGAGGACGCAAAGAAATACGTCGGGATGCTTGGAAAATATCACCATGCGGGGTTTAAGGCGATAGCAAAGGAAGAGCCGTGATAAAACAGGCTGCATCCGGCAGCGGATAACAGCCTTTTTATAAAATCAAAAGTTAGCAAAAACTAACTTCAAAAAGGAGGAATTTACATGAAAAAACAAAGCCCGCTGCTACGCGTCTGGGAGCTGGGAAAACAGGAGCATGGCGGTCTGATTTTCGCCATTGTATGCACGCTCACAGGAGTGGCGCTGGGAATGCTGCCGTATTACGCGGCGGCGCAGATGATTATCGGTCTGCTTGCGGGAGAGCGGGAGCTGTCCGTCTATCTGCCGTGGCTGGGCATCGCGCTGGCAGGTTACGCCGCCCGCACCCTGCTTTATAATCTGGCGCTCTCGCGCTCGCACAGGGCAACCTTTTCGATTCTAAAAAGCATCCGGCAGAGGATTCTGGAAAAGCTGCCGCGCCTTTCTCTGGGAACCGTCATGGATATGTCCAGCGGGAAAATGAAGCAGATTATCGTGGACCAGGTGGAGGGCATGGAGACTACGCTCGCCCATCTTCTGCCGGAGCTGACGGCGAACATTGCCGGACCGGTGCTGATTCTGATTTACATGTTTGCGCTGGACTGGCGCATGGCGCTGCTGTCGCTTGTGACCATTCCGGTGGGAATGGTGTTCATGATGTCGATTATGGGGACTTATGCCAAAGATTACGAGGGAGCGGTCAGAACCACACAGGAGATGAACGGAACCATTGTGGAGTACATAGGCGGCATAGAGGTTATCAAGGCGTTTAACCAGGGCAGAACCTCCTATGCCAGATTTACGGACCGCGTAAAAGCCAACGCGCAGTATTACTATGACTGGATGAAACGGTGTCAGTTCCGGATGTCTATGGGTTACGCCATTGTACCTGCCACGCTGATTACGATTCTGCCTGCCGGATGGCTTATGTACCGGAGCAGAAGCCTGCCGGTGGAGACCTTTATCACGTCGGTGATTCTCTCGCTCGGCGTCGCCGGACCGCTTCTGGCGGCGATGAATTTTGTCGATACGCTGGCGCAGGTGAACACCACCGTGGAAACGGTGGACGGGCTGCTGCAGGCGCCGGAGCAGCATCACGCGGAGGATACCGCAGAGATTTCCGGCAACGATATCGTGCTTTCCCACGTATCCTTCGGCTATCATGCAGATAAGAATATTTTAAAGGATGTGAGCCTGTCCATCCCTGCCGGAAGCATGACTGCTCTGGTGGGACCCTCCGGAAGCGGAAAATCCACGATTGCGAAGCTGATTGCAGGCTTCTGGGACGCAGAGCAGGGCAGCGTATCCATCGGCGGCACAGAGGAGCGCCGGATACCGCTTGCGCAGCTTTATGAGAGAATCGCGTTTGTATCGCAGGATAATTATCTCTTTGACGATACCATCCGGGAAAATATCCGTATGGGCAGGCTATCCGCCACGGACAGGGAGGTCGAGGAGGCAGCGGAGGCAGCCGGGTGCGGCGGCTTTATTCGCGCTCTGGAGCACGGCTATGAGACAAAAGTGGGCGGAGGCGGCGCGCACCTCTCCGGCGGTGAGCGTCAGCGGATCGCCATCGCCAGGGCGATGCTGAAGGATGCGCCCATTGTCATTCTCGACGAGGCGACGGCGTACATAGACCCGGAAAACGAGGCGGTCATCCAGCGGGGAATCGCCCGGCTGGTGCAGGGAAAAACCGTGATCGTGATTGCGCACCGGCTCTCCACCATTACGGATGCAGACCAGATCGTGGTGGTGAAGGACGGTCAGATTGAAGCGGCGGGAACGCACGAAGCATTGAGAAAGACCTGCCCGCTGTATGAATCTATGTGGCAGGCGCATATCGGAGCAAAGGATGGTGACGTCAGATGATCGGAGCATTTAAAAAAATCTGGGATTTTGCCGGAAGTGAGCGGAAAAATATTAATAAGTCAGTAGCGGTCAGCTTTCTGAACGCGGTGTTTCATATGTTTGAGGTGGGAGCAATCTACTTTATCATTCTGGCGCTGACGGAGGGAGAGCGGGGAACGCAGCCGGCATGGACGGCTCTGGCTCTGATGCTGGTCAGCGTTATCGGCTGCGGCGTTACGACCAGTGTATCCAAGATGCAGCAGACGCACGCCGGCTATTTTATGGCGGCGAATGAGCGCATCACCATCGGAAACCGGTTAAAAAGCGTGCCGATGGGATTTTTCAATGAGAACAGTCTCGGAGAGGTGACGGGCGTCTGCACCACGGTTCTGGGAAATATTGAATCAATGGTGCCGATGGTCCTGGTCAATATCCTGGGCGGTCTGATTGGCACGGTTGTATTTACCGCCATGCTTCTGGTATTCGACTGGCGCATCGGTCTGATTGCGCTGGCGGGGATGCTTCTGTATTTCGCGGTTTTATCCTCAATGCAGCGCAGATCCGCCGCCATTGCGCCGGACGCCCAGAAATCCCAGACGGAATTAACCGCCGCGGTGCTCGAATATGTGCAGGGCATGAGTGTTGTAAAATCCTTTCATCTGAGCGGCCGGGGCGATAAGAAGCTGCAGGATGCGCTGGAATACAGCCGCAGAAGCAATCTGGAAATGGAGGAGCTCCTCACGCCCTACAGTATCCTGCAGGAGCTGATACTGCAGGTTGCCGGAACCGGAATGATGCTGGCGGCAGTTCTCTGCTGGATAAACGGCACCCAGACGCTTGCCGGTGCGCTGATGAGCATTGTCATGTCCTTCCTGGTGTTCGGGCAGATCAAGCTGTTCGGCATGGGTGTTACCATGCTGCGGCTGGCGGCATCGGGCATCGACCGGACGCTGGAGACGGAGCATATGGAGCAGATGGATGAGCGGGGAGAGGCGCTTTCGCCCAAAAATCATGAGATTACTTTTGAAAATGTTCACTTTTTGTATGAAAACAGGGAAATTCTCCACGGAATCAGCGTGACGCTGCCGGATAAAACCACCACGGCGGTCATCGGTCCTTCCGGCTCCGGCAAGACAACGCTGGTCAATCTGATTGCCCGTTTCTGGGATACGGACAGCGGTTGCGTGAAAATCGGCGGACGGGATGTGCGCGATTATACGCTGGAGTCGCTGATGAATCAGATCAGCATGGTGTTCCAGAACGTGTATTTATTTGCGGATACCATCGAGAATAATATTAAATTCGGAAAACCGGACGCCACGCATGAGCAGGTGGCGGAGGCGGCGAGAAAAGCGTGCTGCGATGATTTTATCGAAGCGCTCCCGGACGGCTACCAGACTGTGATAGGCGAGGGCGGCGCCACTCTTTCCGGCGGGGAAAAGCAGCGCATCAGCATTGCCCGCGCCATGCTGAAGGATGCGCCCATCGTTATTCTCGACGAGGCGACCGCCAATGTGGATCCGGAGAACGAGGACCGTCTCCAGAAGGCAATCGAGGCGCTGACAAGGGATAAAACCATTGTTATGATTGCGCACCGCCTGAAAACCGTGAAAAACGCCGACCAGATTCTGGTGGTAGATGACGGGCGCATCGTGCAGCAGGGGAAACATCAGGATTTAATCGGGCAGCCGGGTATTTACGCCGATTTCGTCCTCGGACGCAGGGAGGCTGCCGGCTGGAAGCTCTGAAGCAGGATTGGCTCTGCTGCGGAACTCTCCCGGAGACTGCCCGTATGTTTTGCGGAACATACGGGCAAAATTTGCGCTCTGCTGATAGCCGGTCTGCCAGGCGATGTCCCGGATGGAGAGCTGCGTCGTGGTAAGCAGGCGCGCGGCGCAGGACATACGGACCGAGGTGATATAGGCGCCGATGGTAATATGATACTGGTGATGAAAGATAGCCTTCAGCTTCTGGACGCTGATGCCGACCATCGCGGCAAGCTGCATAATCGTAGGGGGATTGACGGCGTTCAGGCGGATAATCTCATGCGCCTTATGCACCGCGCGCAGATCCGGGAGCGTAAGCTGGAAGGAGCGGTTTTTCCCAATCCGGATTCTTCCGTAATCAAGCTGCTTCAGAAAGCCGTTTTCGCTGCTGTATACCTCCTGCTGCAGATGAGCGAGGCATTCCAGCAGTTTTCCCTCCAGCATCAGAGGCGAAAGCCGTTTTTCCCGGATAAGCCGGATAAGCTCTTCCAGAATCTGATAAACGTCCTCCGGGAGATAGCGGTACGTATAATCCGGGCGGAAAGCGGACAGAAAGTCTGCCTCCAGAAGCCGGGAGGCGCCCAGCTTTTTCAGATAGTCTTCGTAGACAATCAGCTCGATGCCGTAATAGTGGTCGCCCTTTTTCCAGTGCTGGATGCCGTGCAGGTTCTGCTCCACCGCAAGGAAGGAGCAGGGCGTGGATTTTGCCGGCGCTCTGCCGTCGAGCTGGTACAGGGCGGCGCCAGTGTGGAAATTGCCAAAATGAAGCAGCGTTTTTTCCAGATGGAACGGGAGCGAAAAATCCTCGGAAATCGTATAGCTTCCCGTCATCAGAAAGTAGCTGCCCGGCTGCTCAAAGAGATACATATGCCCGTAATCCGGGTGCTCCGGATTTGTATATAAAGTAAAATGTCCGTTATGCCGTCTGGCATATAATTGCAGATGTTCCATAAGCTGCGTCTGAAAATTCTCCATATTGTCTGAAAAGCGTAATTGCGGTCCGCTCATTCCGGTGACATATCAATGGGTTAGTATATTCTAACATATAATCATTTCGGGTGCAACTATAATGATAATGGGTGCATGGCTTGTAAAAGCGTTCTGTGATGTTATAATGTAGCCTGTGGTTTGTAATAACTAACTATAAACATTATGGAGAGGAGCAAAAATATTGAAAAAAGCGATTCGATTTGCAGAAGGATTTTTTATGGCGGGCATTTGCGGAGTTTTTCTTTTCGCAGGAAATACAGTGCAGGCAGCGGAGGATGCGGTGCAGTTCCCGGTGACGATTGAGCATGCGCTGGGGGAGACTGTGATAGAGGAGCAGCCAGAAAGAGTCGTTACCATTGGCTGGGGAAACCTGGATGTGCCGTTAGCTCTTGGCATCGCGCCGGTCGGCGTATCGAAGCCCACCTACGGGGCGACGGATGAAAACGGTCTGTTTTCCTGGACAAATGAGGCGTTTACCGGACTGGGCGTGGAAGAGCCGAATGTATTTGACGATACAGACGGGCTGGATTTCGAGGCAATCAACAATGCCCAGCCGGATTTGATTCTGGCGGTATATTCCGGAATATCGGCGGAAGAATATGAGCAGCTCAGTGAGATCGCGCCGACCGTTGCCTACACGACAGAAGCCTGGGCGACCACCTGGCAGGACATGACGCTGGATAATGCGAAGGCTCTGGGAAAGGAAGCGGAGGCGCAGACGCTGGTAGATGACCTGGAGGCGCTGATTGCGGAAAAAACGGCGGAGCATCCGGAAATAGAGGGACTGACGGCGGCATACTGCTACTTTGATACGACCAATCTCGGCTCGTTTAACGTGTATATGCCGAAGGATCCGCGCGCATCATATCTGATGGACCTGGGGCTGGAGCTGCCGGAGGAAATCCGGGCACTGGATGATGGAAGCTTCTTCTTTATGACCATCAGCTCGGAAAACATTGATGTGCTGAATAATCTGGATTTAATCGTAACGTGGGGAGAGAGCGATACGCTGGAGGCGCTGCAGGCGGACCCGCTGATCAGCCAGGTGCCGGCGGTTGCGCGCGGTTCTGTGGTATTTCTTTCCAACGATACCTCTCTGATTGCCGCATCCTGCACACCGACGCCGCTTTCCATTCCGGCGACCATCGATGAGTATCTGGAGGTCATCAGCGCCGCGGCAGAGAAAGTGGAATAAGAGGAGAGCCTTATGAAACACGGCAGAACAGTTTCTTTTGCAATAATCAGTATATTTCTGCTGGGCGTCGCCGTCCTGCTGTCGTTTGCAGTCGGCGCCAGAAACATTCCCCTGCCGGATCTGATGAAAACGATAACGGGAGCGGATACGGATTCGCTGTATCTGCCGATACTGCAGAAAAGAATTTTAAGGACGGTCCTGGGACTGATTGCCGGCTGTGCGTTGGGGACGGCCGGCTGTCTTATGCAGACCATCACGAGAAATCCGATCGCGGACCCTTCGATTCTGGGCGTGAATACGGGCGCGTCTCTTTTTGTGGTGACCGGTATCGCATTTCTGGGGATACACACCACCGCGCAGTATATTGTCTGCGCGCTTCTGGGCGCGGCGCTGACTGCGTTTCTGGTTTTCGGCATCGCGTCCTTTACGCCGGGAGGAACCATAAATGCCGGAAGCGCAAGCCCCATCCGTCTGGCGCTCTCCGGCGCGGCGGTCAGTACCGCCTGCTCATCCCTGATCAGTACGGTCATGCTGCCGCGGACGAACGTGATGCAGGTGTTCCGCTTCTGGCAGACCGGCAGCATCGGCGGAGGCTCCTGGGAAGGTATCCGGATGGTACTGCCGTTCCTTGCGGTGGGGATGGTTCTGGCAATCGTGCTGGTGCCTTCTTTAAATGTGCTGGCGCTGGGCGATGATATCGCAATGGGGCTTGGCGTCAATGTTCCCAGGGTGCGGGCGCTGACAGCGGCGGCGAGCGTGCTGCTTTGCGGCGCTACGACAGCAGTCGCCGGTCCGATAGGCTTTGTCGGGCTGATTATTCCCCATATCGTGCGCATTTTCTGCGGGAACGATTTAAAGGTGCTGCTGCCGTTGTCTGCGCTGGATGGTGCGGTTCTGCTGCTTCTGGCGGATGTCGCCGGCAGATATCTCGGCCGTCCGGGAGAGATGGAGGTCGGCATCGTGACGGCGTTTATCGGTGCGCCCGTCTTTATTGCAATCGTAGGGAAAGCGAAGGTCGGAAAATGAAGAACAGTGAAAAGAGAAGTATTGCAAAGGAGTGCTTCCGCGCGGGAAAACAGCGGGAAATCCGGTTTTTTGCCGGGCTGCTGGCAATCTGGGCCATCCTGTCCGTTTTTCTGCTGATGCACGGGGATGAGTCGTACTCCCTGCAGACGGTCCTGCGGGTGCTGCTCGGAGAGGACATCAGGGGCGCGGCCTATGCAGTTCGCACCATACGCGTACCGCGGGTGCTGGTGGGTACGCTGGCGGGCTTTGCCTTTGGAATTGCCGGAAATACCTTTCAGAAAATCATGCGCAATTCGCTTGCCAGCCCGGACGTGATGGGCGTTACGACCGGAGCCAGCGCCGCCGCCATCGTCTCGATGATGGTGTGGAACCTGGACGGGCTGCAGACAGAGCTGCTCGCGATGGCGGGAGGTATCTGTGCCGCATCGGTCATTCTGCTTCCCGCCGCCCGGCGCAGGGATGCGGTAAATAAGATGATTCTCACCGGAATCGGCATCCAGGCGATGCTGCAGGCGGTGATTAATTTTGTGATTCTGAAAACCTCCGATTATGATGTCTCCGCCGCGCTGCGCTGGCTCTCCGGCAGTCTCAACGGAGCGCGGATGAAGGATGTACCTCTGCTTGGCGGCATTGTTCTTTTGTGCACGGCGGTGATTCTGGCGCTCTCCAGGGAGCAGCAGCTTCTGGGGCTGGGCGAGGAGCTGCCTGTGCTTCTGGGAATGCGTGCGAAGCGCTCCCGGATGCTGCTGATTTACAGTGCTGTCATACTCTGTTCGGGCGCCGCCGCGGTGACAGGACCGCTCTCATCGGTGGCGTTTATGTCCGGTCCGATTGCGGCACGCATCCTGAAGACAGGCGGAACGGGCGCTCTTCATGCGGGAATGACCGGAGCGGTGATCGTGCTTCTGGGGGAAGCGGCGGGGCAGTTTGCGTTTTCGACAAGATACCCGGTCGGCGTCATCACCGGAATTATCGGCGCGCCCTATTTGATTTATTTATTGATGCGGATGAACAGAAAAGCGGGATAGCAGGAGACGAAAAATGGATATGGCAAACAGGAAAACGGCAAAGGACCATGTACTGAAAGCGGAGCAGCTTCAGGTGGGCTACGGCAAGAAAGTCATTGTAAAGGATATGAATATTACCATTCCGGACCATAAGATTACCGTGATTATCGGCTCGAACGGCTGCGGGAAAAGCACGCTGCTGAAGGCGTTCGCGCGTCTGATTCCGGTCATGCAGGGAGAGATTCTTCTGGACGGGAAAAATTATGGAAGCATACAGCAGAAGCAGCTTGCGCAGATAATCGGTCTGCTTCCGCAGTCTCCGCTGGTGCCGGAGGGTATCCGGGTCTTCGACCTGGTGGCGCGGGGAAGGTATCCGTACCAGAAGGCGTTCCGGGGGATGACGAAGGAGGACTATGAGGCGGTGGATGAGGCGATGGAAATGATGGGCGTCGCGGAGTATGCTGACCGGAATGTGGAGGAGCTGTCCGGCGGGCAGCGTCAGAGAGTGTGGATTGCCATGACGCTGGCGCAGCAGACAGACATCCTGTTTCTGGATGAACCGACCACCTATCTTGATATCACCTATCAGGTGGAGATCCTGGATCTGCTGACGGAGCTGAACCGGACGCGGAAGACGACGATTGTCATGGTGCTGCATGATATCAACCTTTCGGCGCGCTATGCGGATTATCTGTTCGCGCTGCGGGACGGCAGACTGATTGCGGAGGGAACGCCGGAGGACATTGTTACGGAAAAGCTGATCTGGGAGACCTTTCATTTAAATTGTCTTGTTGAAAAGGACCCGGTGTCCGCGTCACCCTATATTCTTCCGAAGGGAAGGTATCATGTAAGATAAGGGGATTTTATCCGCGATGTTGACAAATGAAAGACTGCAGTGCTATAATGCATACAGTTAGCGCCTGCTAACCAATGGTTGGCAGGCGCCATTTTGCAACAGAAGAGCGTGAGGATGCGCTTATTTTACAGGAGGGAAGGGGGAAGCTATGAAACGGGCGACGGAGGATTATCTGAAAACGATTTACATGCTTTCGAAAAAAGGTGAGGTACACGGTTCGTATATTGCAGAGAAGCTGGGAATCTCGCGGCCGACGGTTTCTGTGTATCTCAGAAATCTGGAAACAGAGGGGTATATCCGCATGGATGAAAACCGGGCGGTTTTTCTGACGGAGGCGGGAGAGACGATTGCCAGGGATATTTATGCGCGCCATGCCACACTGCAGCAGCTTCTGGAGGAGCTGGGCGTGGACAGCAGAACGGCGGCGGAGGACGCCTGCCGTATGGAGCACGCCATCAGTCCGAAAAGCTTTGAGGCAATCAAAAAACTGATGATACAGAAAGGAAGCTGACAGACCATGAAATTTTACCGGCTTGGGAAAAAAGAAAACCCGGTTATTTTTTTATTACCGGGCACCTGCTGTCACTGGAAGGCAAATTTTGGCGGGGTGATTCCGCTGCTTACGGACGTCTTTCAGGTAGTCTGCGTATCCTACGACGGATTTGACGAGACAGAGCAGACAGAATTTCCGGATATGCTTACGGAGACGAAAAGGCTGGAGAGCTATATACAGAAAAAATTCGGCGGGCGCATCTGCGCCGCATACGGCTGCTCGCTGGGAGGCTCCTTTGTGGGGCTTCTCATCCAGCGCAGAAAAATACAGATTGAGCACGGGATTCTCGGAAGCTCTGACCTGGACCAGGCAGGTGCGCTGAAGGCGGGGCTGGAAGCCGCCCTTATTTCGGGGATTCTTGCCAGAATGTTCCGGAAGGGGACGCTGCCTGGCTTTATGAAAAAAAGACTGGAGAAAAAACCGCCCAAGGAGCAGGAATACTATCAGAAGATGCTGGAGATGTTTGGCGTCGGAAGCACCCGGATGTCCTTCGTGACAGTGAGAAGCATCCGCCGCCAGTTTTATTCAGACCTGGTGACGCCGCTGGAGACGGATATTTCTGTGCCGGGAACGACGATACATTGCTTCTATGCCGCGAAGATGGGTGAGGAATATCTTCAGCGGTATCAGAAGCATTTCCGCCAGCCGGACATCCGCAGACAGGAGCTGCAGCACGAGGAGCTTCTGGTAAGCTACCCGGAAAAATGGGCGGAGGAAGTAAAAAGCTGCTGCGGGCTGCTTCACCTGTGAGGAAAGAAAAATATTAGGCGTATCGACGCCAATTTCTGTCTGTTTCTGACGCAGATAAGCACAGCTCCCATGAGAAAGGAAAGAGGCTGCCGCATTTTTGTATGCTGGCAGCCTTCCGGAACTTTCTGAGCAGGCAAAGAGATTAGAAGCGACGGGGGATTTTTTCCGTATCGAAGGTCTCATTCCGGAAATCACCATTATAATAAGGGAATGGGGCGACCTTTGCACGAATTTCTTTTTGCCGGTGTCCCTTATCTCCCCAGAGAACGACAACTTCCTCACCTTCTATGGCAAATTCTGGTTTTATGTAAGCCAGAGAAATCATTCTTCTTTCATAGTAGGCCCAGGTTCTTCCGACAGCCATGCCGATTTTCTGTCCGTTTTTCAGTACCTGGTCACCGCGTAAAAGCATATGTATCATATCGCCGTCTGTCGGAGTCTCAATCGAATCATAGGGCTCGACATCTTTGCCACGGAAGTTTGAAGCAAACACATCTGCAACATCGTCTGCATTCCATTCCAGTGTTATAACCTTCCTGGGTTGATTGCTCTTCACTTTCAGAAGCGCTTCTTTTCCAATGAAATCATGATTGTAGTTAATCAGATATCCCCAGCCGATATCATAAGGATATACGTAATAATCTTCTATGTAATCTGAGTTGCTCCCATAAGGGGTCAGCGGCATACTGCGCTGTTTCATAAATGCACCGAGCTCCGGATTACACTCTTCATAAGGATAGAGGAAATGCTGCATCTGGTTTGGATATCCTGCTGTAGTATGGTTGATGATTCCATAGCTTCCGATTCCCTGCGGACGTCCGCCGTAGGATTCTAATACATCGCGGATTTTTGTGTAAACTTTTTCGCCGTATTCTGCCTTGCCGTGGACTTCGTAGGCGAGACAGCCTGACATGCCGAGGCGGTGTACAGTCATTTCGGTGCCGCAAATCTGTACCTTTTTATTTTTGGCGAATTTAATATCATGCAGGTCAGTCTGTGTTGCTTCTTCCAGGATTTCCAGGGATTTCGGACCATCAATCTGGAAAAAGTATTCGTCCTGCACATAGGTTCCCTGAACGTCAAGACCGCTCGTGGTTACATAATACTCAAGGACGGGAGCGAGCCAGTAGGTTCTGTATACGGTTCCTTCTTCCTTCATAATTACGCCGTCGGCAATCAAATGACCGTTTTCATTGCAGATTAGTGCATGTTTGCTCATGCCTTCCTGCATCAGTGAAAAATCGCGGTTTACACATACCCGGTTTAAGAGTGTGGCTGCGTCGGGTCCTGAAAGAACATATATAGGTGTTACATTCAGAGTAATTCCAAGCCAGGCAGATTCTCTTCCTGCCAGATACTCATCCCTGGCGCTGGTGTAGACATAAGGAAGTGTTGCTCCCATCATGGTCATACTGGTCTGTGCGCCTTTAAATACATTGCTGTCCGATGAAAAAATCATTGTCATTCTCCCTTCTGTTTTCAAACAGTTTTTTGATAGTTTGATTATAAGCAGAAAATAAGACCCTGTGAAATGCCGTTTTTAAAGGATTATTTCAAAAAATGGAATAATTTATTGTAAAGCAGAAATCGTCGTGCTAAAATGAAGCCGGAGGAGGGAACCTATGATTAAGATAGATTATATCCGGGAATTTGTTATTCTGGCGGAAACATTAAGCTTTTCAAAAACTGCCGAACTGACCTATGTCACCCAGCCGGCTCTGACACGCCATATTGCGGCACTGGAAGAAGAACTGGGCGGAAAACTTTTGTACCGGAATACCAGGAATGTTTCGCTTACGCCTGCGGGCGAGGCGGCGTATGAACCACTGTGTGCCCTGCTGACAAATTATATGACAATAAAAGAACAGACAATTTCCTTATCTGCCGGGAAACAGGGGGTTTTGCGAATCAGCAGTCCGTACTACTGGACAGAGGATTTTATGGAGCCTGGGGTTGAGCTGTTTATGGAAGACCATCCGGATGCCGAGGTACAGATTTTTTCCTGTCAGCCGCCGGAAGGAATGCAGGATATTATGTCCGGAAAATCGGATATTCTGCTGTATATGAAAATTCTGGATGTGGATGATCATATCCGGTATGCTTCGTTTGCAAAGGAACGGTTTGCTGTAGTCTGTCTGAAGGATTCCCATCTTGCAAAGTATGATTCGCTGTTTCTTGAGCAGATACATGGAGAGCAGATTATTTCTTTTGATTTTGAAAACAGTGTTTTCAGTGGATATAACCGTCATCTTTTAGCTCTTATGGCGAAGAGGTGTATTTATCCGAAGGATTTTTTGATTGCACAGCAGGTGGATACGGTTGGCATCAGTCTCAGAAAGCATGGCGGTATCAGTATTCTTCCTTATGGGCTTCGCCATATGGACAGGTCGTATTTAAAATTCCTGCCGTTGATGGATGAGGATTGCCTGATTGATATGTGTCTGTATTACCGGACAGATAATGATAACCCTTTAATTTCACAATTTGTCCGGGCTGCAGTGACAGCGAACAGACCGCATCCGGTAATTCAGGAAAGCTTCCTGCAGGTCCGGCAGTAATTTAAATGATAAAGGATGGTGTATAAAACATGATTTTTGAAAAGCAATATCTCCCGCAGTTCCGGGAGGCTGACAGGGACGGTTATGTGGGGCTGCGCGGGTACATGAATTATTTCCAGGATATGGCGACGCATTATATGCATAATCTGGGAAAGGGAAACGACACGATACCGGAGAAGTACGGTATTGTGTGGATGTATACGAAATACCGGATGCAGGTATTCAAAAAGGCTGATTTTACTGGCGAGATAAAGCTGGAGACCTGGGTGCCCCAGTGGAAGTTGTCCTCTATTATCCATCAGAATCTGCGCATTTCCAGAGACGGGGAGGAATATGCCAGAGGAACATTGGAGTGCTGTCTTTATCATCTGGAGAAAAAGAGGCTGGTGCGCCTCAAAGAAATTGAATTTCCGGCGAATATAGCGGAAAACAGAGACCTTGCGATGCCGGAATTCCGGAAGCTGCCGACGGAGATGGCAGGGATGGAGTACGCATATACCCATAAGATACGATATACGGATTTGGATAAGACCGGACACATGACGAATCTGAAATATGTCGATTTGTTTTTAAACGCGTCAGACAGCGGCTTTTATGAGAATTTTCAGATTGAAGAGCTGGAGCTTCATTTTCTGAGACAATGCTATGAGAAAGAAGTCCTTCATGTTTATAAAAAGAGGGACGGCAGAAGGCTTTCGCTTCTGGCGGTGAACGACGATAAGGTTCCCTGTGCGGCGGCAGAACTCCTGGGACGGAAAGAGGGCGCTTAAAAAACGTAGCGTATAAAAGCTGGACGAACAAATAAAGTGATTTGCTGATATTAGGAAAATCGGAAGATTATGGGGAGGAATAAAGTGAACAGCCAGAATAATATAAATCAAAAATCACACATGATTATTTATACTACAGAAGATGGTCTGACTAAGATTGAAACAACCTTTGATGAAGATACGGTCTGGTTATCTATTGATCAAATGGCTGAATTGCTTCAGAGAGATAAATCGACGATTTCCAGACATATAAAAAATATTTATTCAGAGGGAGAACTTGTTCGGGAGGGAACTGTTGCATTTTTTACAACAGTTCAAATAGAAGGTGACAGACAGGTTACAAGAGAGATTTGTTATTATAATTTGGATGTCATTATTTCCGTTGGCTATCGTGTAAAATCCAAACGTGGTACACAGTTTAGAATCTGGGCAACAAATATTTTAAAGGAATATATGAAAAAAGGATTTGCTATGGATGATGAACGTCTGAAAAACTTAGGTGGCGGTGGCTATTTTAGGGAATTACTTGAAAGAATCAGAGATATTCGTGCTTCAGAAAAAGTATTTTACAGACAGGTTCTGGAAATCTATGCAACCAGCATTGACTATGATCCAAAAGCTGAAATCTCCATTCAATTTTTCAAAAAAGTCCAAAATAAAATTCATTATGCGATTCATGGACAAACTGCAGCTGAGGTTATTTATACAAGAGCAGATGCGGAGAAGGATTTCATGGGACTTACTACATTTGCAGGAAAACAGCCGACGTTGAAAGAAGCAGTTGTGGCCAAAAACTATCTGGATGAAAAAGAACTTCGTGCGATGGGCCAGCTTGTATCTGGATATTTGGATTTTGCGGAACGTCAGGCAGAGCGTGAACAGGCAATGACCATGAAAGATTGGGCAGACCATTTGGACCGTATTCTCACTGTAAGCGGAGAACAGTTATTGCATGGAAAGGGAAGTATTTCGCATAAGCAGGCTGTAGATAAAGCGACGGATGAGTATAAAAAATACAAAGCTAAAACGCTTAGCGAAGTAGAAACAGATTATTTGAATGCTATTAAAATGTTGGAACAGAAAACCGAAAAGAAGTAAGAAAAAGTCATCTGAAAAAGCAATATCTCCCGCAGTTCCGGGAGGCTGACAGGGACGGCAGAAGGCTTTCGCTTCTGGCGGTGAACGATGATAAGGTTCCCTGTGCGGCGGCAGAACTTCTGGGACGGGAAGAGGGCGCTTAAATACAGTGCTTGACAAGGAATAAGTTCCATGATAGAATAATAACCGACAACTTGTCGGTTGCGAGGTGTATTGGGAGCGTGTAACAGATGCGTATAGTAAAAGAAGCAGAAGAGCGCAAAAACGAAATACTGGATGTTGCAGGGAGATTATTTGGCGAAAAAGGTTATGATGCCACAAGTACCAATGATATTCTGAAGGAAATTGGTATTGCAAGAGGTACGCTTTACTATCATTTTAAGTCCAAAGAAGAAATCCTGGATGCTTTGATTGACCGCATGACAGAGCAAATACTTGAAAAAGCCAAATCCATCGTGGAGCAAAAGGATATACCTGTGTTACAGCGTTTTACTATGATGATGCTTGCACTTAATATAAGTGACGGCAGTTTTGAACATGAAATTCTGGAACAGGTGCATAAACCGCAAAATGCTCTTATGCACCAGAAAATACAGAAAAAACTATTGTCTGAAGTCACACCGCTTATTGCATCATTAATTACGGACGGTATCACGCAGGGGATATGTCAGACAGATTATCCGGAGGAAGCTGCAGAAATGACGTTTCTATATTCCTACATAGCATTTGATGACCTCATGGAATACAATGAGGAAGAAAAGAAAAAGAAGATAGCAGCATTTATTTATAACATAGAACGTCTTTTAAACATGGAGCAGGGGAGTATGGAGAACATCCTTCGACCGTTGTTTGGAGAAAATTCATAGCGATATATGGAAAGTATGATAAAAAAGAAAGATAAGGGAATAAGGACATCTGATTCCTTTATTTTTTAACATATAACCGACAGGCGGACGGTCTATAAAGATGCGTTTCCCATAAAAATAATGATAGAAGGGGGTCATGAATATGACATTTGCAGAAAAAAAGAAATCGATTCACAAAGCAGACAGGGGAGTAAATGAGATGAAACCAAATTATCTGAAGAAATATATCATCAGTTCCTATATCCTCGTCTGGGCGCTCATTATTTTTGTGGCAGGCCCGGCAAGCCTTGTCTTTCATGCACCGCCTGTTATCATGTGGATTGTTCGAAACCTTATCGCATGGTCTCCGACATATCTGCTTTTGATTGGGTGGAAATATTTCAGACCCGATGAAACAAGAACGGCTTTTGTAAAGCGGTGTTTTTCTGGAAAAGTAAAGCTGCTTCCACTGCTGCTCTCCTTTGCCCTTACCTTTGGTATCAGCGTGTTGTCGCTGTTCCTTTATTCCATTATGAAGGGAAAGCCGATGCTGTCCTACATCGATCTGGGAACCACAGCGCTGCCGCTCAGCATTTTTCTCTCCCTGACTTCGGGACCGACAGGGGAAGAACTGGGATGGCGTGGTTTTATGCGGGAGGAATTTAATAAAAAGTATGGCTTTTTGAAATCCTCTGTCTGTCAGGGACTGGTATGGTGCTTCTGGCATACTTTGCTTTGGGTAGTGGATTCGGATTTTACCGACTGGAGGGCAATCCCTTATATTATTTCCAACATAGTTGTGATTACATCCATTACCATACTGATGAATATTTTTCTGGAACGGCATAACAACCTGCTTTATTCGGTATTGCTGCACTTTGGCTTTAATATCATTTATGTATTTCTGGATGCGGATATAGGTTTTTTTGTGATTTTGACCGCTCTGTATCTGGTCATCACGCCGATTGCCGTATGGATAAGAAATAAGTTTGTTGAAAAAATGTCAGCAGAGAAAGGAAGATAAAGGAATGAGTAATTTAGAGAAAATTCAAAAAGGAATGAGGGTATTTCAGATACTATCTAAAATCAGTTTGGTATAAGCGGATGTGGATATATATTGTTGGAGAAATTTTGCTCCTTCTCGCAGTGTATCTTATTGTTCAAGGAATACGGTGTAGTATTGCCGTGAAAGAAAGCAAAGAAAGGCTTGCCAAAGAAGCTGTTTCAAAATTCATAGGAGAGCAGTAAATTGCTCGATTGTATAATAGTGAGAGATACACAGACAAAATGGAAAAAGTAGCGACAACCTAAAATTTGATGGAGGCACGATATATGGAATTGATTATGCAGCCTACTTGTTTTACATGTGGACAGGCTTGCATCGCCATGATTGCAGGAAAAAGTGTCGATGAAGTTATCATAGACATGAAAACAGACGGTGCCACAAGTATCGGTCAACTGATCGAGATACTTGACTTTTATGGTATTCGACACGCAGAAAAAAACAAGCGTATTTCAAAAAAGAATCCTGTTCCCTATAATTATTCGATTTTGACAGTCCATATGGATGCGGGATATACCCATTGGACATTGTTTTATGATGATAAATATTATGACCCAGAGTTTGGTCTGATTGAGGGCGAATACACATATGGGAAAATCACGTCATTTTTGGAAATATATGCCGAATAATAGATTCCCACTTGTCGGGGAATTGAGAGAACGAAAAATCGAAAGTTAGGGAGATAGCCATGAAAGAAAATATTGTAGCAAAGTTGACAGTAAAAGACGATAAGTATGCTTGCGCTCTTGCTGATAAAATCATATCCGAAAGTTTGGAAACCGATGAATGGTACGAATATTTTAATGAATTTGCTTCTTTGCTTAATCATCCAAAATCATTGGTGAGAAATCGAGCATTGTATATTCTTGCAGCAAATGCTCAATGGGACGAAGAAAACCGTTTCGACTTGATAATTTCCGATTTTCTTGCACATATAACGGATGAAAAGCCAATTACAGCCAGACAGTGCATAAAGGCGCTTGCACAGGTTGGTTCAGCAAAGCCGCAATATATTCCAGTAATATTATCATGTTTGCGGAGCGCAGATTTATCGAAGTACAAGGACAGTATGCGTCCGCTAATTGAAAAAGACATAACTGAAACGGAAAAGATATTGACAACGTAACTTCCGATTTGTTGAAAAACTAATCAAAAGTGAAGTTCGAATTTTGGATGGGAGAAAAAATGAGCCTGTTGATTATCAATACTTTAGAAAAAAATGATCCATTAGCAAAAGAAGCTATCAGAAATTTATCTGCTCAAACGTCCCTATATACCATTTTTCATACAATGGAAATGAAAATAGCTCCATGTATCGGGTGCAATGCCTGTTGGTTAAAGACACCGGGAATTTGTGCGATAAAAGACGACTATGAAAAGATACTGAAAGCCTGTCTGCAACATGATACAACGATTATTATTTCCGATACTTCGTTAGGATTTATCAATTATAAGGCAAAAAATATTGTTGACCGAATGCTGCCGCTCGCCACTATGTATACTCATATCATAAACGGGCAAATGCGACATATTCCACGCTATGAAAAGAAGTTCCAATTTGGAATTGTATATTCCGGCGTTGTGGATATGAAGTATATGGAGCAATGGTTAGAACGGTTTGCATTGAATTTCAACGGAGTAAGTATTGGTGCTTTTCCGATTGAAAAATGTGGGGAGGTTTCACTATGCACTTAACAATTATCAGTGGTGCGGCACGTTCACAGACCAAAAGCAATACCGCAAAAATTATTGCTGCATTTTGCAAAGGATTTCAGATTGATAATAATACCGTAGAGGTTTGGTATCTTTCGGACAGAACACAATGGAGCAGAGCAAGAAACGCTTTTTACAACAACAAAGAAATTTTGTTTGCTTTACCTCTTTATGTTGAAAATGTTCCTGGTATTATGCTAGAATTTTTAGAAAGTTTATCTCCTAAAACCTGTCCCGATACCCGGCTTTCTTTTCTCATACAAGGCGGTTTCCCGGAAGCGTCCCAAAGCAGATGCTGTGAAAGTTTTCTGAAAACCCTGCCGGGAAAATTAGGGTGTGAGTATGGAGGGACTTTTATTCGGGGAGATATGTTCGGAGTTGGACTTCTTGGAAATAAACTGGGAGAAAAAATGGTTCAGCCGTTTGTCGATATTGGAAACTGTTTCGCACAATATGGGTATTTTGAACCGAAGATTTTTTCACAATTTGCCAGCCCGGAGTATTTATCCAAAAAACAAATCCGCCAATTTGAAAAAACGGGAAAATATATTCAAAAATGGTTTATGAATATAATTGCAAAACGAATTGGCTGTAAAGGGAAATTGAGTGCTAAACCTTATACATGGATTTCTTAAAACAACTACATTAACAAAGAGCCGGACGCTAAGACACAGAGCCGACAGACTTGTGAGAAATCGAAATTTGAAAGGAGGAATTGAAAATGCTTTTTGTTTTTTTTAGTGCGGCATTTTCATGGATATTACTGGGATTATTTGTTGCATTTGCCTGTGCCTGTTTGGGTAAAAAGAAAGGTTAAATTCCCGTTTGTCGGGGAGTTACTTAGAACAAAAAATTGGGATTTGGCTTTATCTTATCGTACCATCGCAATGCCTAAAGAGCCGAAGTATTGGGAGGAAAATAAATGCGAAAAATGATTGCAGGAGTATTGACAATACTTCTATTGATGATGTCAGGAACAACAACGGTGTTTGCTGCTGAAAATAATGAACAGACGCCATCGGGTATTGCCTATTCCGATTTAGAAAAGCAGATAGAGGATTATATTGAAGTTCGTAAAGAAACGACTTCTTCTGTTTCTATAACTGTTTTTAGTGGAACGAATGATATTGCATCCGTAATTTATGGAGATGCAAATACGAAAGAGAACATTAAGGCGGACGAAGATACCGTTTATGAATGGGGCTCGATTTCTAAAATGCTTATTTGGACAAGTGTGATGCAGCTCTATGAGCAGGGAAAGATTGATTTGAATGCAGATGTCCGAACTTATCTGCCAAACGGGTTCTTATCCAATCTGTCTTACAAAGAACCAATCACCATGCTTCACTTGATGAACCACACCGCAGGATTTCAAGAAACTGTGTGGGATGTGGAAGTGACGGACAAAGAAAAAATTATCAGCCTGAAGGATGCGCTGCTCTCTACAGCTCCCGCACAGATTTATGAGCCGGGAACTGTCGTATCCTATTCAAATTGGGGCGCAGCTCTGGCGGCATATATTGTGGAATATGTCAGTGGGATGGACTATGCGGACTATGTGTATGAAAATATTTTTGAGCCGCTCGGTATGGAGCATACCACTATTAAGCCAGATTGCAGCGACAATACCTGGGTAGAGAATCAAAGGGAAAAGATAAATGCTTATTATAATGTGCAAGGTGAATATGAAGATTACGGAGAGTGCAGACGGTATATCCTGCTCTATCCCGCAGGCTCGGCTACTGGAACAATGAGTGACCTTGTACGGTTTGCAAAAGCCTTTCTGCAGGACGGCTCGGAATGTCCATTATTTACATGGGCAGATACCCTTTCTGTAATGCTTTCTCCAACGCTCACATTTAGTGGGACAGACACACCTCGGATATGCCACGGATTATTTTCGCAGAGATACGGAGTAACCCTCATCGGTCATGCAGGGAATACAACAGGTTTTTCCGCTAATCTGGTGCTTGATACAGATGGTGGGACAGGTATAGTGGTCATGACAAATGAAGTGGGAGAAACCACCTATAATTATGGTCTTGTAAGCCTTGTATATGGGGATTGCAAAGAGGAAACAGGATTTACATACGATGATATAGCGGGAATTTACCTCAACAGCAGAGCAAATTATAAGAGCAGTTTTACCAAGCTATATAGCATGATTAGCGGTCTGCTCCCTATATCAAAAGGCGAAACTGAGGGTAACTTTACAGCGGCTATGGTTGGTACAGTAACGCAGATTTCAAAAGATGCCTGCATCATGGATGATGGAAACGGCTTAAAAACCTATCTCTCTATACAAAGGGACGAAAACGGAAATGTAGTTGCTCTGCAGCACATGACGGGGATGGATTTTCAAAAAGAAAATACCATGCTCTTTGTCATCAAGATTATTTTCTTCTGCCTGTTTGTACTGTCCTCTTTCTGGACGCTCATTATGCTTATTGTGCATGGAGTTACGCTGCACAGGTTTAAGCAGACTGATGTATGGAAAAAGAAGCGGTATCAGTTATTGGCGGAGTTGTTTATAGTGCTTGCATCCGTATTGATTTACTGGCTCATTTTACCGCCGCTGATGGGCGGCAGTTTAACCAAAGGGCAGGTTATTGTAAAGTGCGTGATGATAATTGTTTTCTCACTTGCGGAAATAGTGACATTGGTGTTTGGCTTATTTAACGGCATAGATAAGGAACATACCGAGAAAATGCAGATATTTTCCAATAAGCATAATCGTGGAAAAGGACTACGGCAAAAAGCAGGATTTCTTATCACAAGGATAAGTGGCATCCTTTTAGTAGCAAATGTTTTATATTGGCATTTCTATCAGTTTTGGGGATGCTAGTGTGGAGCGGTGATATATGTTCGTTTTTTGGGGAGAGAAGTTTTGTCGCATCGGGACAGAGCGGACAAAACGGGACAGACAAAACAGAGAGCATCTGATATTCTTATCTGGAAAGAGCGGGAGACCGCTTTTTTTCCAGAGCAATGGTTAGAAAAAGCTAACCAAAAGAGGAGGATACAGATGATGTCAAAAACAACAAATGGAAAAATGCTGACCGGGCGTGATCTGATTACGACGGGTATTTTTTCCGCACTCTACTTTGTGATTAATTTCGCGTTTATGCTGATTAGCGGGTTTCATCCGCTGCTGTGGATTCTGATGCCGGGGCTTATCGCGCTGTTTTCCGGGATTCCGTTTCTGCTCATGTGCGCGAAGGTGCAAAAGCCGGGCGCTGTGCTGCTGATGGGAATCATCACGGGACTGATTTATTTTGCGACCGGACAGTTTACGCTGCTGATTCTGGCGACCTTTGTGATTGCCTGCGCGCTCGCAGAGCTGTGCCGTGCGCTGACGCATTACAAAAGCTTTGCAGGAAATGTCGCGGCGTTTATCTGCTTTTCCCTGGGAATGACCGGTTCGCCGCTGCCCGTCTGGGTAATGCGCAGCGATTTTCTGGCGCAGATTTCGGAGCAGGGAATGCCCGCCGATTACGTGGCGACACTGGAGAAGCTGTCTTCCCCGGCTATGCTGGCTGTCATGATAGCGGCGCCTGTCATCGGGGCGGCTGTCGGCTCTGTTTTCACAAAGCGGATGTTTAAAAAGCATTTTGAAAAAGCCGGGATGGTCTGAATATGGGCACAGAGAAAACAGCGGGCGGGTGCAGAAAACCGGACCCAAGAGCCGGACTGCTTCTGCTTGTCTTTGCCAATATTATCGCGTTCGGCGGAAATAATGTTTATCTGGAAATTACCTGGATCGGGGTGCTCGCCTGCCTGCTTTTTGCCTGCGGGCAGCGGCGCTCCGGCATAAAATGGCTGCTGGTCTATGCGGGTATCTGGTGCCTGCAGCGGTATATTCTTCCGGTATCGCCGAAAATCATTGCGACCAGCTTTTCTATTTTTGCCGCTTATGCCAGAAGAATGCTGCCCTGTCTGATGGTGGGAAGCCTTCTGATTCATACGGTTTCCCTGCGGGAGCTGACGGTGGCGCTGCGAAGTCTGCATGTGCCGCAGAAGCTGATTATTCCCATCTGCGTTACGCTGCGCTATTTTCCGGCAATCCGGGAGGAGGCGGGGCATATCCGGGATGCCATGCGGCTGCGCAGCATCAGCGGAGTGGATAAAATCGAGGCGCTGCTTGTGCCGCTGATGGTGTCCGCCACCGCCACGGCGGAGGAGCTGTCAGCGGCGGCGGTGACGCGGGGAATCGAAGACCCGGCAAAGAAAACCAGTATGATACGGCTGCATTTTACGGCGTGGGACTGGGCGCTGACGGCACTGGGCGCGCTTTTTACGGCGGCCATGTTTCTGCTGCAGGGGGTGGGAAGATGATAGATGTTTCTGAGGTATCTTTTTGTTATACACAAGAGGGAGATACGCTCCGGCAGGTCAGCTTTTCCGTAAAGCCGGGGGCGTGCGTCCTGCTCTGCGGGGAGAGCGGCTGCGGGAAAACAACGGTAACAAAGCTGATTAACGGGCTGATTCCGCATTTTACGGAGGGCTGCCGTCTGCAGGGCAGCGTGCTGGTGGACGGGATGGAAGTGAAGAATATGCAGCTCTATGAGCTTGCAAAGAAGGTCGGCTCCGTGTTCCAGAATCCCAAAAGCCAGTTTTTTAATCTGGATACGGACAGCGAGCTTGCCTTCGGCATGGAAAACCAGGGAACGGCGCCGGAGCAGATGGAGCAGCGGATGGCGCAGACCGTCCGGGAGCTGGAAATCGGCGGGCTGCTTCACCGGAATATTTTTACGTTGTCCGGCGGGGAGAAGCAGATGCTTGCTTTTTCCAGCGTGTATGCCATGAATCCGGAAATCTATGTGCTGGATGAGCCGACGGCGAATCTGGATGCGCAGGCAATCGGGCGGCTGAAGCGGCAGATTCAGCTCTTAAAGGAGCAGGGGCATACCGTGCTGATCGCGGAGCACCGTCTCTACTTTTTGACGGATGTCATCGATGAGGCGCTGTATTTTTGCAGGGGCAGGCTGGAACGGAAATTTTCGCGCGGGGAGTTCCTTGCTCTTACGGAGGAGGAGCGCCGGGCGATGGGGCTGCGGAGCCTTAAAGAGACAGAGCTGTCGCTTCCGGCGGCACGCACGGAAAAGGACGGAGAGGGGCTGACGGTTTCGGGGCTGTGCTGCGGCTATAAAAAGGAAGCGGATGTAATCAGCAGGCTGTCCTTTTCTGCAAAGCCGGGCGAGGTGCTGGCGGTTACCGGACATAATGGAATCGGAAAGACAACGCTGGTGCGCTGTCTGTGCGGGCTGATGAAGCAGCGGCAGGGAGAAATCTCTCTGCAGGGCGCTCCTCTGGGCGAGAGGGCGCGCCGCCGGGAGAGCTTTCTTGTGATGCAGGATGTAAATCATCAGCTTTTTTATGACAGTGTCCGGAACGAATGTGAGCAGGCGGCGGGCGGCGTTTCCGGCGAGCAGATAGAGGCTGTTCTTGACCGGTTCGGGCTGCTTCCCTTTAAGGAATGCCATCCGATGGCACTGTCCGGCGGACAGAAGCAGCGTCTGGCGGTGGCGACGGCGCTTTTGTCGGGAAAACGGATTCTGATTTTTGATGAACCGACCAGCGGGCTGGATTACCGGCATATGAAGCAGGTAAGCGCAGTTGTGCGCAGTCTGGCGCAGCAGGGGAGGATCGTGCTGGTAATTTCCCACGACAGGGAATTTATGCAGGAGGCGTGCGACCGCCTGCTGGAATTACAGGAGGCGGCGGACGGCAGGTCTGCATCATTCGTGAAATGAGCGTCTTCCGTATTTGAAAAACGGCGCCGCCACCGTGACAGGGTGGCTGGCAAAAGGGACGGGATAATTGAAATGGGAGGAAATATGAAAAAGATTACGGAGCAGTGCAGGGACGCCGTTCTTCTGGCGGAATCGGACGGCTGCCAGGTCTATCAGTTCCGCAATGAGACGGGAGAGGGAACCATCACGCTTTACGAGGTGTTTCCGGGGGTGGCGCTGGCGTACAATGATTTCCATATGCGCTACTATAATTCGGTCTTTGAGCCGGGGCGGGATTTGTTCTGCATCGACCATTGCCGGGAGGGGCGCCTGGAATATGCCGCGCGCGATAATGCCTGCGGTTATGTGGAGGCGGGAGACCTGAAGCTTGACCGGAGGCTGACGCATTCCGGGCGGTTTGAAATGCCGCTTTCCCACTATCATGGCGTGATGATTTCGTTTGATATGGAAACGGCGTGCCGGACGTTGCCGCAGGAGATAAAGGATTTTCCGGTGAATCTGCAGGCGCTGCAGAAAAAATTCTGCAAGGATATCTACCCGGTCGTTCTGCGCGGCGGAAGCCAGATCGCGCACATTTTTGCGGAACTCTATGCGGTTCCGGAGCAGATTAAGCGCGCGTATTTTAAAATCAAGATTCTGGAGCTGCTGCTTTTTCTGGAAGCGCTCCAACCCTCGGAGCACGCGGAGGAAAAGCCTTATTTCTATAAGCCGCAGGTGGAAAAGACAAAGGCGCTCCAGCAGTTTTTGCTCCTTCATCTGGACGAAAACTTCACGCAGGAGGAGCTGTCCGGGCGCTTTGATATTCCCCAGACAACAATGAAAAAATGCTTTAAGTCGATATTCGGCGCTACAATCGGGGCTTATGTGACGGAGTGCCGCATGAACCGGGCGGCAGTGCTGCTGAAAACCAGCAGGGATATGAGCGTGGCGGAAATCGCCGGGCGCGTGGGCTACGACAGCCCCAGCAAGTTTGCAATGGCTTTCCGCAGGCAGATGGGCATGTCGCCGGCGGAATACCGGAAACGGAGGTAAAACAATATGAAACGAAAAGAGAGCTGGATCGGCAGTCTGCTGGGATATGCGGGCGGGCAGAAAGGAAAATTTCTGGGTTCCATTCTGTTGTCGGTAATCAGTGTCACGGCGGGGCTGGTTCCCTATTACTGCCTGTACAGGGTGATCGCGCAGTTTGCCGACGGCACGGTGCAGAGAAGCAACATCTGGATGTGGTGCGGCGCGGCGCTTGCCGCTTACGCGGTAAAGGCGCTGTTTTTCGGTCTTTCCACGGGGCTGTCCCATCATGTGGCGTACCATGTGCTCGCCGGGCTGCGTCTGCAGGTGGCGGACCGCTTCCTCCATGCGCCGCTGGGGGAGGTACAGCGTCATTCCATTGGAGAAATCAAGAATATTATCGTAGATAAAATTGAACAGATAGAGCCGCCTCTGGCGCATGTGGTGCCGGAGGGAGCAGGACATCTGGCGTTGCCCATCGTGAGCCTGCTGGCGCTGGCATCTGTGGATATCCGGATCGCGCTGGCGTCGCTCGTTACGCTTCCGGCGGCGCTGATATGTATGATACTGACCTTCCGGATAAGCGGAAAGAATTTTGAAAAATATAATCAGTCCAACGCCTATATGAACAGCGCTATCGTGGAATATATTGAGGGAATCGAGGTCATCCGCACCTTCGGGCGCGCCGGGGTCTCCTATGAAAAATATGCCGGAGCGATCCGCGATTACCGTACCTTCGTGGTGCGGTGGATGTCCTCCACCTGGGTGACAATGAAGCTGGCGTTTGCCCTGTTTCCGTCCACGCTGCTCGGAACGCTGCCGGTCAGTCTTTATCTGGCGTCGCGCGGAGCGATTACAGCGCCGCAGGCTGCTTTGGCGGTGATGCTGTCCATGTCGATGGTGACGTCTCTGGCAAAGCTGGAAGTGTTCTCCAATGAAATACAGCAGATGAAGGCGACAGTAGAGGAACTGCAGCAATATCTGACTATGCCGGCGCTGCCGGAGCCGGAAAAGCGCGCTGATGTACAGAAGTATGATATACAGATGAAGGACGTGCATTTTTCCTACGGCGGAAACATGCAGGAACGGGAGTGCGGCAGGAGCACACAGAAATGTGAGGAAAACGAGGTTCTGCACGGAATAAATCTGGATTTGCCGCAGGGAAGCTTTACTGCGCTGGTGGGTCCCTCCGGGAGCGGAAAATCGACCGTCGCCAGGCTGCTTGCCCGCTTCTGGGACCCGGATAAGGGACAGATTCTGATAGGAGGCGTGGATATCCGGGATATGCCGCTCTCCCAGCTCTCGGAGTATGTCAGCTTTGTGACGCAGGACAATTATCTGTTCCGCTGCTCCCTGCTGGAAAACATCCGCATGGGAAATCCGCAGGCGACGGATGAGCAGGTGAAGGAGGCGGCGCGCGCAGCGCAGTGTGAAGAATTTATCCGTAAGCTGCCGCAGGGATATGATACGCCGGCGGGAGAGGCGGGGAAACGCCTGTCGGGCGGAGAGAAGCAGCGGATTGCCATTGCGCGCATGATACTGAAGGATGCGCCGGTAGTGATTCTCGACGAGGCGACCGCCTTCACAGACCCGGAAAATGAGGATAAGATACAGCAGAGCATTGCCCGCCTGGCAAAAGGCAAGACGCTGCTGGTGATCGCTCACAGGCTTTCCACCATCCGGCAGGCGGATAATATCGTGGTGCTGGAGAACGGAAATATTCTGGCGCAGGGGACGCAGGAGGAGCTTCTGAAAACCTGTCCGCTGTACCGCGATATGTGGGAGGCGCACATCGGGGCGAAGGAATGGGCAGTCCCGGCTTCTGCGGAAAACGGGCAGGCGAAGTCACCGGATAAACAGATGAAGAAGCATTCCGGGGAGCAGAAGCCGGAAAAACAGATGAAGAATCGTTCCGGGGAGCAGAAGCCGGTAAAACAGACGAAGAGAAATTCCGGAGGGCAGATGCCGGAGAAGAGGGCGGGTGAAAATTATGTTTAGTACGGTAAAACGGATAATATCCTGGTGCGGGGCGTTTAAGGGAAAGCTTTACGCGGGCTTTGTATTTTCCTTTTTCTCGCACTGGTTTGCGGCTGTGCCGGTGATGATTGCGGCGTACACGGTCGGAATGCTGCTGATGAGCGGCGAAGGTGGCGTGGCCTTTGACGAACGGTGGGTCTGGCGGAGTGCTCTGCTGATTCTGCTCTCCGTAGCTTTGCGCTTTCTCTTTGATTATATGCGGTCGAAGTGCCAGGAGGTAATCAGCTACGAGCTGGTGGCGCGGGACCGGCTGGCTGTCGGGGAAGCGCTGAAACGTGTATCCCTCGGATATTTCCAGCAGAAGAATACCGGAAATATTTTAAGCTCTGTCACCACCGGGCTTACCACGCTGGAGAGCATGGGAATCCGTATGGTGGACAATTTTGTCGGAGGATATCTGAATTTCCTGGCGATTTTCCTCTGCCTGCTGGTCATCCGCCCGGCGATTGCCCTGATTGCCCTGGCGGCGGCATTTGTATCCTTCCTGTTTTTGATGCTGATATCGGCGCACAGCAGAAAAAACGCGCCGGTGGAGGCGCAGAGCAATAAGGAGCTGACGGGTGCGGCGCTGGAATATGCCAGAGGTCTTTCCGTGGTGAAATCCTTCGGGCAGAACGGCGCGGCGGCAGCGGCGATGGAGGAAGCGGTAAAAAGCAGCAGACGGATTCATCTGAAAATTGAATGGGGCTTTGTTCCGCCCAACTGCCTGCATCTGCTTGCGCTGAAATGCGGCTCCGTGGGGCTTGCCCTCGCGTCCTGCCTTGCCGGGCTTTCCGGGGAAATGACGCTGCCTGTGATGCTGATGTTTGTATTCTTTTCCTTCAGTATTTTCAGCTCGCTGGAGCCGGTCAGCGACAGCGCCCATATACTGGGCGTCATCGACGACGCCATGAACCAGCTCGACGCGCTGCGGGAGGAAAGCTTTCTGGATGAGGACGGAAAAGACATCCATCCGGAGCGGTTTGATATTGAATTTAAGAATGTGGATTTTGGCTATCAGAAGGACCGGCAGGTGCTGAAGAACGTTACATTCCGGATTCCCCAGCATACCTCAACCGCGATCGTGGGTCCGTCGGGAAGCGGAAAAACAACGATTGTAAATCTGCTGGCGAGATTTTATGATGTGGATGCGGGCAGCATATCGCTGGGCGGACGGGATGTGCGGGAATTTACCTGCGACAGCCTGCTTTCCAATATTTCGATGGTATTCCAGAATGTCTATCTGTTTCACGATACTATCCGGGCGAATATCTGCTTCGGCAGACCGGATGCCACGGAAGAGGAAATGGTGGAGGCCGCCAAAAAAGCATGCTGTCATGAGTTTATCAAAAAGCTGCCGGACGGCTACGATACAGTAATCGGTGAGGGCGGCGGGACGCTCTCCGGCGGAGAAAAACAGCGGATTTCCATCGCGCGCGCCATGCTGAAAAACGCGCCCGTCATCATCCTGGATGAGGCGACCGCCAGCGTGGACCCGGAAAATGAGCATCTGATCCAGCACGCTATCTCGGAGCTTGTGAAGGGAAAAACAGTCATTACCATTGCTCACCGGCTTGCGACGGTTGAAAATGCTGACCAGATTCTGGTGGTAAATGACGGACAGATCGTCCAGAAGGGCACCCATCAAGAGCTGATGGAGGAGGACGGGATTTACCGCCGCTTTGTAGAAGTCAGACAGAGGGCGGAGGGCTGGTGCTACAGCCAGAATTAACGTATCCGGCGGGACTGTGCGCAGGCAGCGCCGCAGCGCCCGCCCGGCATCTGCCGGAGCAGAGCGCAGACCGGATACCCGGTGACCCGGCTGCGCTTTAACCCGGATATCCCGTTACTTTCGGCGGTATATCCGGCTTCTGTGCAAGCTGGCAGATAATATCCGCGCAGCCCTCAATTCCGAATTTGGCGGTATCCAGGCAGACGTCATAAAACTGTGCCATGCCGAATACCGTATCGGTGTAGTAGGTGCAGTATTTCCGCCTTTTGCGGTCGATTGCCTGCAGCTCATCGGAAAGCTTCGCCTCCGGCGTAGCTGGCATAAGCGTTTTCATGTGCTGTATCCGGTAGTAGGAGGGAGCGTGGACGAACACATGAAGCGTGTGGTCGAATTCCCGGAGAATGCTGTTGGCGTTTCTGCCGATGATGACACAGTTCCCTTTTTCTCCGATTTCGCGGATAACCTCCTTCTGTGCCTCGAAAAGCTTTTCGCTCAAAGGCTTGTTGTAAAAATCAAAAAGACTCTGGGCGAAGCCGAAGTTGTGCGGCACCCGCTCGTCATAGTGCAGAAAACGCTCCAGATCAACGTTGGACTGCGTTGCCGCTTTCATAATAATCTCTTTATCGTAGTAGTCGTAGTGCAGCTTTTCTGCAACCATCCGTCCGATGGTTCCGCCGCCTGCGCCGAACTCGCGGCTGATAGTGATGATTTTCTTCATGCTATACTCCCTATACTCCTTTTACAATACCGGTCGTCAGACAAATTGCTGCCGGTTTTCCGGCTCATAATACCTTGTTCAGAAAATCGATGGTCCGCGCTTCTTTCGGATGCTTCAGGATTTCCTCCGGGGTTCCCTGCTCCACGATATAGCCGCCGTCCATAAACACAATGCGGTTTGCCACCTCGCGCGCAAAGCCGATTTCGTGTGTCACCACCGCCATTGTCATGCCGTCCCGCGCCAGTTCGCGCATAACCTCCAGTACCTCGCCGACCATTTCCGGGTCGAGCGCGGAGGTGGGCTCGTCAAACAGCATAATGTCCGGGCTCATGGCAAGCGCGCGCGCAATCGCCACACGCTGCTTCTGACCGCCGGAGAGCTGGTTGGGGTAGGTGCCCGCTTTGTCGGCAAGTCCGACGCGCGCTAAAAGCTCCATACCTTTTTTCTCAGCCTGCTCCTGCGTGAGCTTCTTTAATTCCACCGGTGCGAGCGTGATATTCTTCAGCACCGTCATATGCGGGAACAGATTAAAGTGCTGGAACACCATGCCGATGTTTTCACGCACCTTGTTGATGTCCGTGTGCTTATCCGTCACGTCCATGCCGTCGACGATAATCTTTCCGGCGGTGACGGTCTCCAGCTGGTTCACACAGCGCAGGAACGTGGATTTTCCGCTTCCGGAGGGACCGAGCAGCACCACGACCTCACCCTCGCAGATACTGATGCTGATATCCTTCAGAACCTCCAGCTTTCCAAAATTCTTTTTCAGATTTGTAACCTGTATCTTTACTTTACTGCTGTCCACGTTTCAGCCTCCTTTCCACACGCTTTGCCACCTTGCTCAGAGTGATGATGACAACCATGTACATAACGCCGACGATAGCCCATACCTGCAGATTCATGAAGGTATTTCCGGCAACGTTTTTGGCAGTGTTTACCAGCTCCGGGAAACCGATTACGGAGAGGATGGAGGTATCCTTCAGCGTAATGATGAACTGGTTGATGATAGAGGGAATCATGGTGCGTATCGCCTGCGGAATAATAATCAGACGCATACTTTTTCCATATGAGAGTCCGAGACTGCGGCTCGCCTCCATCTGTCCCTTATCAACGCTCTCGATTCCGGCGCGGATAATCTCCGCCATATAAGCGCCGCAGTTCATGGAGAGCGCGATGATGCCCGCGGTCAGCGCCGAGAGGCGGAAGCCGGAGACATTCATCATTTTCGCAGCCTGCGGGACGCCGAAATAAACAAAATATGCCAGTACGATCAGCGGAACGCCGCGCACGGCATCGACAAAAATGGTACCGATTAAATTCAGAACACGGTTCTTCCCTACATTAAACAGGGCGACAATCAGACCGATTATCATGGCGAAAAGCAGCGAGAGCACACACAGAAGCAGTGTGTTGCCCATCGACTTTAAGAGCATTACGCCATATACCTGGATGATACTTATCATGTAAACTTCTCCTTCCGGAAGACTGATGAGAGGAAGCTCCGCCTGCTGCGATCACAGCTTCCGGGAGCCTGCCTGCTGAAAATTTTCCCACGAGATAAAAAACGCAGAGGGCTGGAAAAACCCTCTGCGCCAGTATGGTTTACTCCTCAGTCTTCAGATATTTATCAAGAATTTCGTCGTAAGTTCCGTTTTCTTTGATATTCTTCAGACCGGCATTAAACATATCGAGAAGCTCCTGGTTTGCCTCATCCATGATGGCAAAGCCGTACGGTGCAGATTCGCTCTCGGCGCCCTCAGCTTCCAGTTTCTTTAACTGAACGCCATCCTGTGTGATATAAGCGAGCGTAATCGGAGTATCGTCGATACAAGCGGCGCTGTTTCCGTTGATAACATCCTGGTACATATCTGTGGAGGTCTCCATCGTGGTAACGGTGAAGCCGTACTCATCCATCAGACTTTCTGCGAAGGTCTTGCTTGCGGTACCGATTTTAACGACCACATTTTTGCCTTCCAGGTCTTCCAGAGAAGCGATATCGCTGTCTGCCGCCACAAAGAAGGACTGTGTTGCATCGTAGTATCCGTCTGAGAAGATCCAGCCTTTTTCCTTTCTCTCATCGTTGATGGTGGCACCGGCAATCAGACCGTCCGCCTGTCCTACCTGGACAGCGGCAACGCCGGCATCCCAGCCGATGGACTGCAAATCGTATTCAAATCCCTGGTCCTCAGCGATAGCGGCAAGAATATCGACATCAATGCCGACAAATTCACCGTCCGCGTTGGTGTATTCAAAGGGACGGAACGCTGTGTCGGTAGCAATCACCCACACCTTATCAGATGCGGATACGGCACCTGCCATTGTGCAGAGGGCAAGCGCGCCGACTGCTGCTGCAGAAACCAGTTTTGCGGTAAAATTTTTCTTCATACTTATTTCCTCCTTTTCTTTTCAGAAAAATATCTGAATAACACAAAAAGACAACGCGACCGTCAGCCGGCTTCGTTGCCCACTTGTACTGTACTTTATTATAAAAGCCGGACAAATTCTTGTCAATCAGAAATTGTGAATTGTTATAATGAATATTTTGCATTTAATCCGATTCAGAAAACCTGCTTACAAATACAGGAAAACGTGATACAATGTTACTATTCACAGCCGATGTGGGTATACAGGCAGAATCGTCATGCCTGCAGGCATGTAAGAGACTGCCTGCATACCCACATCGAGCCTGCGAAGCAGGAACCCGCCAGCATAAGCAGTCTTAGCTCCGTAAGGAGCGGGACTGGAGCCTCAGAGAGGCGGGCTTTCTTATTCAGTACCACATAAGGAGGGCGACAGATTGAACAGACCACTAATCGGATTGATTCCATTATATGATGACGAAAAGGAGAGCCTCTGGATGCTTCCGGGGTATATGGACGGCATCGTATCAGCAGGCGGAACGCCGCTGATGCTTCCGCTGACAGAGGATGAGGATATGCTGGGGCAGATGACAGAGCTCTGCGACGGCTTCCTGCTGACGGGCGGACACGACGTATCGCCCGCGCTGTACGGGGAGACGCCCATCGAAGCCTGCGGCGCATGCTGTCCGGCGCGGGATGCGATGGAGAAAAAGCTGCTTGCGCTGGCTCTTGAGCGGGACATGCCGGTGCTCGGCATCTGCCGCGGTATCCAGTTTTTAAATGCCGCGCTCGGCGGAACGCTTTATCAGGACCTGCCGCAGCAGAGACCGTCCCGGATAGAGCACCATCAGAAGCCGCCCTACGATATACCGGTGCATAAGGTGACGATTGTAGAGAAAACGCCGCTGGCAGAGCTTCTGCAGGTTCCGGTCCTTGCGGTAAACAGCTATCATCACCAGGCGGTAAAGGAGCTGTCGCCGCAGCTTACGGCGATGGCGTACTCTGAGGACGGGCTGGTGGAAGCCGTTTATATGAAGGAAAAGCCGTTTGTGTGGGGCGTCCAGTGGCACCCGGAATTTTCCTGGAAAACAGAGGAGAGCAGCCGGAAAATCCTGGAACAATTTGTGAAGGCGGCAAAAAAATAACGACAGACCTGGAAAGGAAAAATTATGAAGGTAGTATTGGAAAATCTGACAAAGAAATTCCCGGAGCGCGGCAGAAAAGCGCGCGGGGAGGTGACGGCGGTCAGCGACATGAGCGTGGAGATACCGGATGGAAAACTGATCGGACTGCTCGGTCCCTCCGGCTGCGGAAAAAGCACGGCGCTCAATCTGCTGTGCGGACTGTTAAAGCCCACCGACGGCAGAATCTTTTTCGGGGAGGAGGATGTCACAAATCTTCCGGCGGAAAAGCGGGGCGTCGGTATGGTATTTCAGAATTACGCGCTCTATCCGCATCTTACGGTGCGCCAGAACATTGTATTTCCGCTGGAAAACCTCAGAGGGAAGGAAAAGCTCTCCAAAGAGGAAATGCAGCGCAGGGCGATGGAAGTGGCAAAGCTGGTACAGATTGACGAGCTGATGGAGCGTAAGCCTGGCGAGCTTTCCGGCGGACAGCAGCAGCGTGTGGCGATTGCGCGCGCTCTGGTGAAGATGCCGCGGATCCTGCTGATGGACGAGCCGCTCTCCAATCTGGATGCCCGGCTCCGCCTGCAGACGCGCGAGGAGATAAGGCGCATCCAGCGGGAGACAAAGATTACCACCGTTTTTGTAACGCACGACCAGGAGGAAGCGATGAGCATTTCCGATATGATTGTCGTGATGAACCGGGGCGTGGTACAGCAGATTGGAAAGCCGCAGGAGGTCTACGACAGACCGGTAAATCTCTTTGTGGCGAAGTTCCTCGGCACGCCGCCCATCAATGTTTTCCGCGGGCAGATACGGCAGGGAATGCTTTATATAGGAAAGGACGCCGTCCTGCGCGTGCAGGGATGCGCGGACAGGGAGGTTTTTGCCGGTATCCGTCCGGAAGGCTTCGTCCTGCACCCGCAGGGGGCGCTTACCTGCCATCTGAATGGCGTCGAGGTGCTGGGACGCGACATCAGCGTGGTTTCCACAAACGAGGCGTGTGAAAATACAGTAATCCGTTCGATTATCAGCGCAGAGAGCGGTGTCGACACCGGAAGCGGGACGGTCCGTTTCCACGTAAAGCCGGAGAAGGTGCACATTTTCGACCGGGAGACGCAGGAGCGGATTCCTTTTGAAACAGAGCGGGCGGGGGAATAGTGTTATGGATAAAAATAATCTGAAGGGCTGGCTTTATCTGCTGCCGGCGTTCCTTTTTCTGGGATGTTTTCTGATATATCCTCTGATAGATGTCTTTATCTATTCCTTCGAGGAAGGCTTTAACTTTGCTTCCCAGACGTATTACGGCGTCGGTCTCTATAATTACTCGTATATCCTGCATGACCCGTATTTTCTGCAGGCGGTGAAAAACACCTTTATCCTGGTGGTGATTACCGTGCCGCTTTCCACGGGACTTGCGCTGCTGATTTCCGTGCGTCTGAGCTCCATAAAGGCGCTGCGTGAGCTTTATCAGACCATTTATTTTCTGCCGTATGTGACAAATACGCTGGCGGTCGGTCTGGTTTTTATGATTCTGTTTAAGAGAACGCCCTACACGGACGGCTTCATCAATCTGCTCCTGGGGCTTTTCGGCACCGGTCCGGTGGACTTTATCGACGGACCCTACTGGGCGAAAATGTTTGTGCTATGCCTGTACACCATCTGGGTGGTCATGCCGTTTAAGATACTGATTTTAACGAGCGCCCTCGCCTCGGTCAATGAGCAGTATTACAATGCGGCAAAGGTGGACGGCACCCCGCGCTGGCGTATTTTTATAAAAATTACGGTGCCGATGATATCGCCGACGCTGTTTTACCTTGTCATCACCGGTTTTATCGGGGCGTTCAAGGCGTACAGCGATGCGGTGGCGCTCTTTGGAACCGATTTGAACGCGGCGGGGATGAACACCATCGTCGGATACGTTTACGACATGCTGTACGGCAGCAGCGGCGGCTATCCGTCCTATGCGTCGGCGGCAGCCATCATCCTGTTTGTGATTGTGCTGACGATTACCTGCATCAACCTTCTCGTCAGCAAAAAACATGTTCATTATATGTGAGGTGCGCTATGGAAAATCAATTTGAAAAGACAGAAAAAAACGGCAGGGCGCATTTTCCCGTGGGGAAAATTCTCACATATGCGCTGCTGACGCTCTGGGCGGTCATCGTGCTGTTTCCGTTTTACTGGATGCTGCTCACCTCGGTGAAGAGCTACAGCGCCTACAACTCGGAGTACATCCCGAAGCTTTATACGCTTGCGCCCACGCTGGAGAACTATAAGGAAGCGTTTACGGCAGTGCCGCTGGCGCGCTATTTTGCCAACACGGTGATTTTTGCCGTGATTACCACGGCGCTGATGGTAATTGTGACCGTGCTGGCGGCGTTCGCCTTTGCAAGACTGAAATTCCGCGGGCGGGACCTGGCGTTTACGCTCTTTCTCGCGCTGATGATGATTCCAAACGAGCTGGTAGTGATTACCAATTACGTGACCATCACGAATCTGGAGCTGCGCAATACCTTTGCCGGGCTGATTCTGCCGTCGGTCACATCGGTCTTTTACATTTACCTGCTGAAGGAAAATTTCGCGCAGGTTCCCGACCAGCTCTATTATGCGGCAAAGGTGGACGGTACCTCCGATTTCCGGTACCTGCGCAGGGTAATGATTCCCATCTGCAAGCCGACGATTGTCACGATTACGATTCTGAAGGTGATTGAATGCTGGAATTCCTATGTGTGGCCAAGGCTGATTACCGATGATGAAAATTATTTTCTGGTGTCGAACGGAATCCAGGAAATCCGCGAGAACGGCTTCGGACGGGAGAATATTCCGGCAATGATGGCGGCGGTCGTGGTGATTTCGGTGCCGCTGATCATTCTGTTTCTGCTGTTCCGCAAAAAGATTATGGAGGGCGTATCCAGAGGAGGTACAAAGGGATGAAGAAAAAAATCAGAAAGCTGCTGCCTCTGGCGGCTGCGGCGGCAGTCAGCGCGCTGCTGACCGGCTGTCACGGGGCGCAGGAGAAGAGCGCCTTTTCGATTCCGGAGACGTTCGATACCTCGCGGCAGTATGAAATAACCTTCTGGGCAAAAAATGATACCAACAAGACGCAGACGCGGATTTATGAGCAGGCAATCAGCGATTTTGAGGAGCTTTACCCCAATATTACGGTGAATATGCGTCTGTATACGGATTACGGCAAGATTTATAACGATGTCATAACCAATATTTCCACCAACACCACGCCGAATGTCTGCATCACTTACCCGGACCACATCGCCACCTACCTGACGGGGAATAACAGCGTTGTGCCGCTGGATGAGCTGTTTTCCGATGAAAATTACGGGCTCGGCGCCAGCCAGGTGCGCTTTGATTCGCCCGCGCAGGAGGAGATTATCCCGCAGTTCCTGGAGGAATGCCGGGTGAGCGGGCATTATTACGCCATCCCCTATATGCGCTCCACGGAGGCATGCTACATTAATAAAACGTATCTGGAAAAGCTCGGCTACGAGCTGCCGGAGACGCTGACATGGGATTTCATCTGGGAGGTATCGGAGGCGGCGACGGAAAAAGATGCCGACGGCAATTTTTCTGTCAACGGGCAGAATGTGATGATTCCGTTTATCTATAAATCGACAGATAACATGATGATTCAGATGCTGAAGCAGAAGGGTGCCGGGTATTCCACGGAAGACGGGGAGATTCTGATTTTCAATGACACGACAAAGGAGCTTTTGTATACGATTGCGGAGCACGTAAAGAGCGGAGCGTTTTCCACCTTTAAGATTTCCAGCTATCCGGCAAATTTCCTCAATGCCGGTCAGTGCATCTTTGCTATCGATTCCACGGCGGGCGCCACCTGGATGGGAAGCGACGCGCCGCTCTCCGACATCAGTGAGGATAAATTCGTGGAATTTGAGACGGCGGTGATGCCCATCCCGCAGTTTGACACGGAAAATCCGCAGATGATTTCGCAGGGACCGTCCGTCTGCATCTTCCAGAAGGACGATGCCCAGGAGGTGCTTGCCTCCTGGCTGTTTGCGCAGTACCTGCTTACCAATGAGGTGCAGATCGCCTATGCGCAGACAGAAGGCTATGTGCCGGTAACGTCAAAGGCACAGGAGAGCAGCGAATACCAGGATTATCTGGCAAGGAGCGGCGAGGACAACAGCACACATTATGATGTGAAGATTAAGGCGTCGGAGCTTTTGCTGGATAATGTGGAAAGTACCTTTGTGACGCCGGTATTCAACGGGTCTGCATCCCTGCGCGATGCCGCGGGGCAGATGATAGAGGAGGTGGCAAAATCCACGCGCAGAAAAAAGACGGTGGACGATGCCTATATCGAATCACTCTACAGCGATATGAAATCGCTGTATCATCTGGACGAGGGGCAGGGCGCTCTGACAGGCGACGGGAAAGCGGACTTAGGACCACTGCCGGTTACTGCCGTGGTTCTGCTGGCGTCGCTGGCGGCAGTGTGGGCGGCGATACTTCTGTATGTGATTATCAGGGCAGTGAAGAAAAAAGGATAACTATCTGACCGGAAGGAAAAATCCGCCTCTGATATTTGCCGCATGATGAAACAGTTATAAAAAATGTCAGTCAGGCATTGATTTCCTGAAATTTTCGATTATAATAGAGGATGAATACGGGTGAACAGCAGCATGACTGCTGATACCGAAGGAGGATAAGTATGAAAAAACTTACAGCATTATTATTAACACTCTCTCTGGCAGCCGTTTCCGCAACCTGCGTTATGGCAGAGGAAACAGAGACAGAGGCAGAAACCGTTGTGACAGAAGCAGCCGCGGCGGACGAAGAAGCGGACGTAAAGTCGGAGGGCGTGATGACGCACGACGAATATGTGGCGGCGGAGCTTGATTCCGAGGTCGTAGTCGAGACCTACGTGCAGGCAAAGCAGTCCTGGTGGGAGGACAAGGCGACCGTTTATACACAGGACAAGGACGGCGCATACTTCCTGTATGACATGGCTTGCTCCGAGGAAGATTATGAAAAGCTGAACGTCGGAACAAAAATCCGCGTTACCGGTTATAAATCCGAGTGGTCCGGCGAGGTGGAAATCGTCGATGCGACCTTCGAGATTCTGGACGGCGAGTACGTTGCTCCGGTAACGGATGTGACAGAGCTGCTCGGCACAGATGAGCTGATCGACCATCAGAACGAGTACGTTTCCTTCAAAGGCATGACGGTGGAGGCTTCCACGGATGCGGACGGCAACGAGGCACCGTTCCTTTACAACTGGGACGGCTCCGGACAGGACGGCGATGATTTGTACTTCAACGTTTCTCTGAACGGCGAGACCTATACCTTCACGGTGGAATCCTATCTGTGCGACAACACCACAGACGTTTACAAGGCGGTAACAGAGCTGCAGGTTGGAGACAAAATCGATATGGAAGGCTTCCTGTACTGGTATGAGGGCGTAAACCCGCACATCACATCGGTAACAGCAGCAGAATAACGGACAGTAAAACGCTTTTTTCGGAGTCACCTCGAAAGAGGTGGCTCCTTTTATACCACGGGATGCGGCGCCGGAAGGTCTGTATTTGAAGTAACGCCGGTAATTTACGAAAGGCTTTTTTACGCGAATCCGTTTGCCATACATCCAGTCGCAGACACGTTGATTTTTTGATTTTGCTGCGCCGCCTATTGGCAGCAATTTTGCCTCCATAGAAGCCGGTCGGACAAAATTGCTGCCGCTATGCTCGCAAAATCTGCAAAATCTGCCTATCGTCTGCGGCTGGATGTATGGCACCGGATTCTGCTGTAAATATTTCTATTGTAAATTACCGGCATTACTTCAGTACATGATTTCCTGGTCCGGACACTTGTAGAAAGGGAAGAAAAATGAATGAGAAGAAGCTTATGATGCAATACAGCGCGCTGCAGGGCTGTTACTGGATGCTGTTTGGCACGGTGTACAGCTTTGCTACGGTATACCTTCTGGCGCGCGGTTTCGACAGCACAGGGATTGGCATCTGTATTGCCGTGGGAAACATCTGCGGGGTGATCCTGCAGCCTGTTTTTGCCGGAATGGCGGACCGCTCTTCCAGAATTACCGTACAGAAGCTGACGGCAATTCTTGCCGGTCTGACACTGCTCGCATTGCTTTTGCAGTACGCCGTACCGGACAGGATTCTGCCGGTGGCAGCGCTGTTTATCATTGCAGACGCGCTGCTGCAGGTGCTGCAGCCGCTGGTGAATTCTGTCAGCGTCTATTATATCAACCGCGGCGTCAACGTGGATTTTGGCATAGCCAGAGGTATCGGCTCCCTCTGCTATGCGATTATCTCCAGCGTTCTCGGCGCGCTGATTGCCAGAAGCGGAAGCAGCATAATTCTGGCAGTGGGAAGCATTCTGCTTGCCGTCATGATTATCCTGCTGTGCAGAATGCCTGTATATAAGGGCGCGTATACATCTGCAGCGAAGGCGGATGCAAAGCTGTCCCCGGACGAAAAAACGGAGGCGGATGCAGCCCAGGCTGCCGGAGGGGAAGGCGCGGGTGCGGTATCCTCTGCCGGGAAACCGGACGCAGAGGCGTCTGGCGGGACCGGGCGTACAGTGAAGGCTCCGGGCGGTTTTATCCGGCGCTATCCTTATGTCTGCATTGCAAGTATCGGTCTGACACTGCTGATGATGAACCACAATATGCAGAACAGCTATCAGATTCAGATCATTACCCCGCTCGGCGGCGATTCCGTTGCGCTTGGCAATACGCTTGCCATTGCCGCGGTGATGGAGCTGCCGACGATGTTTCTGTTTTCACGGATGGTGAAACGGATTTCCAGCAGCCGCCTTGTGATGCTCTCCGGTGTCTTTTTCTTCGCGAAGGCGGTCGCATATCTCTTCTGCGGCAATATGACGCAGATGTACGCCGCGCAGGTGCTGCAGATGGGCGCATTTGCCCTCTATATTCCGGCGACGGTATATTATGTGAATGAGGTGATGGATCCGCAGGATACCTTCCGGGGGCAGGCGCTGATGGCTGGTACAAGCACGCTGGGCGGCGTTTTTGGAAGCCTCATCGGCGGTCTGCTAATTGATTATCTAAATGTATGTATGATGTTAATTTTTGGCACAATTATTGCATTTATCGGTATGCTGACAGTATTTTGGGCGGCGCCGAAAGCAAAAGGCGCACCTGGAAAATGTTGATTTTCTGTTAAGAATTTGTTACAATGGGAGCAGGTGGCAGAGTCTGCCACCCAGAAAAGGTTATATCTAAGAGTATAAAAAAACGGGGGAAGTAAAATGGCAATAAGGATTATCACAGATTCGGCAGCGGATTATTCCGCACAGGAGATTGCACGCAGGCAGATTACATGTGTCCCGATGTCCGTGACCTTTGGGGAGGAACAGTTTCAGGACGGCGTGGACCTGACGAAAGAGCAGTTTTTTGAAAAGCTGCTTTCCGGAAAAGTATTTCCCAAGACGTCGCAGCCATCGCCCACCATGTTTATCAACTGCTTTGAGGAGGCGAAAGCGGCACAGGATACGGTGATCGCGATTCTGGTCTCCGGGGCGCTGAGCGGTACCATCCAGAGCGCAGTGCTTGCAAAGGAAATGGTAGAATATGAAAACATCCACATCGTTGACAGCCAGAATGCCACGCTTGGGATGCGTGTGCTGGTGGACCGCGCGGTTTTTCTGCGGGAGCAGGGGTGTGATGCCAGAACGATTATAGAAGAGCTGGAGGCGTTAAGACCGCGCATCCGTGTGTATGCGGGGCTGGATACGCTGGAATATCTCCAGAAGGGAGGCAGACTTTCCAGAGGGCAGGCGGCGCTCGGAAGTCTGGTAAATTTAAAGCCGGTGGTGAAAATTACGCAGGAGGGATGCGTGGAGCTGTGTGGAAAGCAGATTGGAATGAAGCATGCTTTCCGGCAGATTGCGAACATTCTGGAGGAGGACGCTCCGGATGTGGATTTCCCGGTATATTTTCTGTATGCGTACGACCGGAAAAACTGTGTGAATTTTATCCGGTATCTGAGCAAAAGAGGAATGGATTTCGGGACGCCGAAGCTGCGCGGCATCGGACCGACGATTGGCAGCCATATCGGTACCGGGGCATTCGGCATAGTGTATGTAAAGTAAAGGAGCGGTTTATGAAAAAGAAGAAAGTAATTTCAATTCTGATGGCATGTACGCTTCTGTCCGCCGGTTTTGGAAATGCCGTTGTACTGGGAGAGGATATCGCGGTATGGGACAGCCTGGAGGGCGAAATGGCGGCCGGGGGCGGAGACGGCTATGCGGAGGCGCCCGGTACGGAGCAGTATGTGGAGCCGACGGAGAGCTATATTCCGGAGGCGACGGAGGGGTATGTGCCGGAGCAGACGGAAGGCTATGTGCCGGAGGCGACAGAGGGCTATGTTCCGGAAAATACGGACAATTTCCAGGAGTGGACGGAAAGCTATTATTATGAGGAAGCAGGAACCGTCAGCTATACGGAGGAATCGTATCAGCCGGAGGAGCGCCAGGAATTCTGGGACGAACGCGAGGCTGCCTATGAAGAACACCGGGAGGGCACCATCAGCAAAAACTCGGACGAGGTGTATACGGTGGAGGATTTCGACATTCCGGGGATAGAGGAAGCGCAGGAGGGTTTTCAGCTCAGTGAGACATCCGAGCTGCCGGAGCAGATGTATCTGCAGGTCCCGGAAATCCTGCAGAACCCGGAGCTGCCCACGGGCTGCGAGGCGGTGTCGCTTACGATGGCGCTGCAGTACGAGGATTTTGATGTGGACAAGATTACGATTGCAAGTGATTTCCTGATTTATAATCAGGAGACGGACAATATGGCAATCGGCTACGTCGGCGACCCGTTTTCCGAGTCGGGTGCGGGCTGCTTTGCGCCGGCAATCGCCGCGACCGCGCTCGCTTTCTTTACAGACCAGGAGGCGGAGTATAAGGCGTACGATATCACAGACACGGATTTTGAGGATTTATTCGCCTATATTGCTGCCGGAACTCCGGTGATTCTCTGGACGACCATGTATATGGCGGATCCGGAATTTACCCGCATGGATGCAGAGTACGAGGGGCACGTTTATCGCTGGTACAGCCAGGAGCACTGCGTTGTGCTCTCCGGTTACAACCGCACGGAGGGAACCGTGCAGGTCAACGACCCGCTGGAGGGAATCGTGACAAGAAATCTTGACGAGTTTGCCGCGATTTACAATCTGACAGGGAAAAATGCAGTCGTTTTAAAGGAAATTACGGAAACGACGTCCGACAGCGCATCCGTCAACACCGAAGTGGGGCTTCCGTAGCGCAGGCTTTTCTGCACAGAAAAGCGTGCTGGTCGCGCTGCATGGAGCACCCCGGTATGCGACCGGGCATTCATGGTGAAAATCGTAAAAAAATGTGTTTGAAATCTTAAAAATATGTGAATTCTGCACAGGGCGCGTTGACGCATTCCCGCCTTTGGAGTATACTAGAGACATCAAGAAGAACAGGGCGGGTGATTATGAATATCTTATTTTTTTTAAAGCCAAAAAGTGAAGTGGCATATTTGTACGAAGATTATTCGCTCCGTCAGGCACTGGAAAAAATGGAGCATTACCGCTACAGCGCAGTGCCTGTCATCAACCGGAGCGGTCATTACATAGGAACACTGACAGAGGGGGATTTACTCTGGTACATTAAAAAGATGCGCCTGGGTGATTTGTATGAGGCGGAGGATATTCCGCTGCGGTCGGTAGAGCGCCGCTGGGATAACCAGCCGGTCAATGTGCAGTGCAACATTGAGGATCTGATGCTCACCTCCATGAACCAGAACTTTGTTCCCGTGATTGACGACAACCGTACTTTCATCGGGATCGTTACCAGAAGGCAGATTATGCAGTACATCTGCGAAGGCTATATGGAAGCAACGGGAAGCAGCGCCGGATAGGCGCTGCTTATATTTTTAGAGGATTGACAAAAAAAAGCATAGTTGGTAGAATAAAATAAATGTGCATCCGCACAGTTTTTGCAAAGGAGTGAGAAGAGTGAAACAGAGAGTTTTATCTATGCTGGTAGACAATACCTTCGGCGTTCTCAGCCGTGTGGCTGGTCTGTTCAGCCGGAGAGGCTATAATATCGACAGTCTGACAGTAGGAGAAACCGCAGACCCGCGTTATTCGCGCATGACGGTGGTTGTCAGCGGCGATGAGCAGATTCTCGACCAGATCGTCAAGCAGCTCGGAAAGCTGATCGATGTGGTTGATATCAAGACCCTGAAGGAGGGCGAGAGCGTAAACCGCGAGCTTGTCATGATCAAGGTGCGCGCGGAGGCGAAGGACCGTCAGGGCATTAACGCTATCTGCGATATTTTCCGCGCGAAGGTCGTGGACGTGGCAAAGGATTCTATGATTATCGAGCTGACAGGCGACCAGAGCAAGCTGAAGGCATTCCTTGAGCTGATGAATGATTACGAGATTCTGGAGCTGGCGAGAACCGGTATTACCGGTCTGTCCAGAGGCGCGGAGGATGTGCGCTATCTGTAAGCGCAGACTCCGGCCGTGCGGCTGTTTCCGGCTGCGGTCAAAGCGGGATATGTGTTTCTGGCTGCATACAGGCGGAATAAAGCAGACGTTTTTGTATCTGTGTGCAGACGAATGACTGCGGCACGATAGATGCGTGCTAGAGGTAAAATTTTACCTTTAACCAATATATTTTTATGGAGGAGAAGAAAAATGGAAGCGAAGATTTATTATCAGGAAGACTGTAACCTGTCACTGCTGGAAGGCAAAACCATTGCCATTATCGGTTATGGAAGCCAGGGACATGCTCACGCGCTGAATGCGAAAGAGTCCGGCTGCCACGTAATCATCGGTCTGTACGAGGGAAGCCGTTCCTGGAAAAAGGCTGTGGAGCAGGGATTTGAGGTATATACCGCGGCGGAGGCTGCAAAAAAGGCAGACATCATCATGATTCTGATCAATGATGAAAAGCAGGCTGCAATGTATAAAAAGGATATCGAGCCGAACCTGGAGGAAGGCAACATGCTGATGTTTGCGCACGGTTTCAACATCCATTACGGATGCATCGTACCGCCGGCAAATGTTGACGTTACCATGATTGCGCCGAAGGGACCGGGTCATACGGTAAGAAGCGAATACCAGGCTGGCAAGGGTGTTCCGTGTCTGGTAGCGGTACATCAGGATGCAACCGGAAAAGCACTGGATACGGCGCTGGCATATGCGCTGGCAATCGGCGGTGCGCGTGCTGGCGTTCTGGAGACGACCTTCCGCACCGAGACCGAGACCGACCTGTTTGGTGAGCAGGCAGTGCTCTGCGGCGGTGTATGCGCGCTGATGCAGGCGGGCTACGAGACGCTGGTAGAGGCAGGCTACGACCCAAGAAACGCTTACTTTGAGTGTATCCACGAAATGAAGCTGATTGTCGACCTGATTTATCAGTCCGGCTTCTCAGGCATGAGATACTCTATCTCCAACACGGCAGAGTACGGCGATTACATCACCGGTCCGAAGATTATCACCGAGGAGACCAAGAAGACCATGAAGAAGATTCTTTCCGACATCCAGGACGGAACCTTCGCAAAAGACTTCCTGCTGGATATGTCTTCCGCAGGCGGACAGGTACACTTCAAGGCGATGCGTAAGCTGGCGGCAGAGCATCCGTCAGAAATCGTCGGCGAAGAAATCCGCAAGCTGTATAGCTGGAACGGCGAGGACAAACTGATCAACAACTAGCGCGAAGGCACCAAGCCGTGCACGAGTGAATAACAATTCTCCCGGCGAGAGTTTACTCTCAGCCGGGAGAATTGTTATAAACGAGTATAGGGCGGGAGCCCGCGTGCGAGCAATCACCGATTGCGAGAACGGAGCACGGCTTGCAGGCAGGAGGCGGGAGCCCGCGTGCGAGCAATCAACGATTGCGAGAACGGAGCACGGCTTGCAAGCAGGAGTACGCGTGAAAAAATCCCGGCGAGAGTTTACTCTCAGCCGGGAGAATTGTTATAAACGAGTATAGGGCGGGAGCCCGCGTGCGAGCAATCAGTGATTGCGAGAACGGAGCACGGCTTGCAGGCAGGAGCCCGCGTGAAAAAATCCCGGCGAGAGTTTACTCTCAGCCGGGATTTTTTTCCTAAAAAGCTTTTTTAGTTAAAGTAATTATACACGATTTTTGAAAATTTTGTAATGTTCGCCGTACTGGCCCAGCCGGAACCCGGCGTATCGCCCATGACGACCAGTATGTAATCTGCTCCTTTGGAGTAGACAATCGCCGCATCGTGCGTAGTATCATCTGTCTCGCCGGTCTTGTTGGCTACCGTCACGCCGGAAGGAACCCCGGCGGGAATCTTGGAGCGCCGCGTCTGCTTTTTCAGATAACCGAGCATTTTTTTGGAGGCGGATTTGCTGACGCAGGTTCCGCGGTAAATGCTCTCCAGGAGCTTTCCGCAGTCGGCAGCGGTCGTCACATTGGAGCCGGTGCCGTTTGACAGACCGTAATTGTTGCTGGACGGGGAGAGCCCGTGCCCCTGGTTGGTGCCGGTGTAGCCGTTCGCCTTACACCAGGTATTGATATAGGAGGTGCCGATTGTGCGCACGATCGTATTAAAGGCGGTATTGTCGCTGACGGTAATCATGCTGCTGATAGTGTTCTTTACGGAGGATTCCTTCAGCTTTCCGTCCTTTATGCGCTGATAGGCGGCGCTCATGGCGTAGAGCTTAATCAGGCTTGCCGCATATACGCGGCGGTTGTTGATCGTGAAGGATTCGTTGGTGTCCAGATTCTTTACATAAATGGACCAGGTACCGCTGCAGGATTTGATGGCGGTTTTCAGCTCCTTCTGCAGATTGGAAAGCGGCGGCTTTTTGCCGGGCACATAGGCGCCTGCGGAATTTACGTAGCGCTCTCCAATCCAGGTGCTCCTTGCCATCACACCGTTTTTGTCAAAGTAGTATTTTTTGCCGTCGATTTTTGTCCAGCCGGTCGCAGCCGCTCCGGTGGAAGGAGAGAGGTAGTACGTCTTCTTGTCTTTCGTATACCAGCCTGTCTGCATAATGCCGGTCGACGCAAAAAGATAGCGTTTTCCTTTGATGGTCTTCCAGCCCGTGGAGACCCTTCCGCTGGAATTTGCGTAATATTTTTTGCCGCGGTATGTGCAGATGCGGCTTTTCTGCAGGACTCCCTTATACGAAAAGATATAGCGTTTGCGGGAGATGACGGCGATACCGGTGGCGGCGGAGCCGTCTTTGGTGAAATAATATTGTTTGCCGCTGATGGTTTTCCAGCAGTTTTTAACGATTTTTCCTTTGGAATTGTAGTAATAAATTTTTCCGTCAACGGTGCGTAGCTTATTTTTATATGTAATTTTTGAAGCCGCGCTGACTGTGGTATCCACAGAGCGGATGCCCGGAAGCGACGGAAGAATGCCGGCGATAAGAAATGCCAGCAGAAGCGTGATACATAGTTTTTTCTTCATTCTCTTTCCCTCGATTTCAATGTTTATACTTTAGTATATCATATTTTTTACTGACAGACCAGAAGATTTGTGATATAATAACAGACAATGATTTAAGAAAGGCAGGAAAAACTCATGGGAATGACAATGACACAGAAGATTCTGGCGGCAGCGGCTCATCTTCCTTCCGTAGAGGCGGGGCAGCTGATTGAGGCAGATCTGGATCTGGTTCTGGGGAATGATATCACCTCCCCGGTGGCAATTCACGAAATGGATAAATTCACAAAGGAAGGCGTTTTCAACAAGGATAAAATTGCGCTTGTTATGGATCACTTTATTCCGAATAAAGACATCAAATCGGCGGAGCACTGCAAATGTGTGCGTCAGTTCGCGGCAAAGCACGACATCACAAACTATTTTGACGTCGGGCAGATGGGCATTGAGCACGCGCTGCTCCCGGAGAGTGGTCTGACTGTGGCGGGCGATGTAATTATCGGAGCAGATTCGCATACCTGCACCTACGGCGCTCTGGGCGCGTTTTCCACGGGTGTTGGAAGCACCGATATGGCGGCGGGCATGGCGACCGGAAAGGCATGGTTTAAGGTGCCGTCCGCAATCCGCTTTCATCTGGTCGGAAAGCCGTCAGAATGGGTGAGCGGCAAAGACGTCATTTTACATATTATCGGCATGATTGGCGTGGACGGCGCGCTGTACCGTTCTATGGAGTTTACCGGTGAGGGCGTGAAGAACCTCTCGATGGACGACCGTTTTACCATCGCAAACATGGCGATTGAGGCGGGCGGAAAGAACGGCATCTTCCCGGTGGATGACCTGGCGATCGCCTATATGAAGGAGCATTCCCAGCGTCCGTATAAAATCTACGAGGCGGACGAGGACGCCGTATACGATGAGGAATACACCATTGATCTGAGTGCACTGAAGCCGACGGTTGCTTTCCCGCATCTGCCGGAGAACACGAAAACCATCGATGAGATTACAGAGGATGTGGTAATCGACCAGGCGGTAATCGGTTCCTGCACAAACGGAAGAATTGACGATCTGCGCTGTGCGGCAAAGATTCTGGAAGGGCGCAAAGTGAAAAAAGGCGTGCGCTGCATCGTAATTCCGGCGACGCAGAAGGTGTATCTGCAGGCGATGGAGGAAGGACTGCTGAAGACCTTTATCGAGGCGGGCGCAGTTGTCAGCACGCCGACCTGCGGTCCGTGCCTTGGCGGCTATATGGGCATCCTGGCGGAGGGCGAGCGCTGTATCTCCACCACAAACCGCAACTTTGTCGGAAGAATGGGACATGTAAATTCAGAGGTATATCTGGCGAGCCCGGCGGTGGCAGCGGCGAGCGCTGTGACCGGTAAGATTTCCGCGCCGGCTGAACTGGGATTATAAGGAGGAAGAGAAGCATGAAAGCACATGGAACAGTTTTTAAATATGGCGATAACGTGGATACGGATGTCATAATCCCGGCAAGATATCTGAATTCCTCCGACCCGGCGGAGCTGGCGACGCACTGTATGGAGGATATCGACAAGGAATTTATCCATAAGATGCATAAGGGCGACATTATTGTTGCGAAAAAGAATTTCGGCTGCGGTTCCTCCAGAGAACATGCTCCGATGGCGCTGAAGGCGGCAGGGGTGAGCTGTGTGATTGCGGAGACCTTCGCGCGTATTTTCTACCGCAATGCTATCAATATCGGTCTTCCGATTATCGAATGTCCGGAAGCAACAAGAGGAATTGAAGCGGGAGACGAGGTGGAAGTGGATTTTGACAGCGGCATCATCTACAACCGCACGAAGGGAACGCAGTTTAAAGGGCAGGCGTTCCCGGAATTCATGCAGAAGATTATCGAGGCGGAAGGTCTCATAAACTATATCAACCGGCAGTAAATCAGGCAGAAGGGCGGGGCAGAGTCCGGGACGGACCCCTCCGGCGTACTTGTTTTCTGTCTTTACCGCGTTGTCTGCGTTAATGACGGATACAGGCTTTTTACGCCGGCATTCACTGGCAGGTGCTGCTGCAAAGAAGCTGCTGCATTTCGCGGATACCCGCTTCCTGTGAGGTAATGATTGCCCGGAGGATTGGCTTTAGTTCCGGGCAGATGGCAAAGCAGAGGGCATTCTCCGACATGCGGACGGCGCCCTGGTGATGCGGAATCATTTCCCGCATAAAATCAGAATTGAGATTATTCGTTGCGCAGGCGGTTTTCATTTCCGAAAACATAGCCTGCGTAATTTGTCCGAAGCGGAGCTGATAACGGCAGAGCTGCTGCTGCGGATTCTGAAAGCGGCAGCAGCTTTTCAGCGCGTTCTCCATATCCTGGATGCTTTTTGTCTGCTCCGTTATGATGCGGAGGGCAATTTCCTGCAGCGGGATGCAGGTGGTGTACTGAAGAAGATTTTCTGACATGCGGATGGCGGCGCGGTGATGCGGAATCATCTGGACAATAAAATTGTGGGAGATACTTCCGGTCAGCTCCGCCTGTGTCATCTGGCATATCATTTCCTCCAGAATATTCCGGTATTCTTTCAGATATCTTTGTGTGACAAGACTGAGTTCAGAAGGGGTTTTCATTCATGGAAATCCTTTTTTTATTCCAGTATATGCGAAAGAGATACCGGTGTGCCCGGTAAGGAGAGAGGCTGTAATTTTTCAAAAAAGATACCGGTGTGCCCGGTAAGGAAAACAGCTGATTTTTTCAAAAGAAAAGCCCGGAATTCTCAGAATAAGAAGCCGGGCTTTTTGCAGGTTATTTTATTTGTTGCGTTTCTTTTTGTAAATGACAGCCGCGATAATGACTACAAGTGCAACCACCAGTACGATGATGATGGCAGCAATCGGTGTGCTGTCGCCGGTCTGCGGGTTAATGCGGATAGCGTTGTTATTGGCTGTCGTGTTTGCGGAAATCACATCGCCGACGGTAATCGTGATGGATTTGCTGTCTGCAATATCCGTTACCTGCCAGCCGTTGTCATAGACCTGTTTCTGGTAGGTGACGGTCAGCGTATAGCGTCCCGACTGTGTGATGGAGAAGGAACCGCTGAAGTTGTCGCGGAAGGTACCGGGGGTACTCTCAACCATCCAGGAGGACGGAACGTAACGGACATCGCCGTTAATCGGGTTGCTGTTTCCCATTCCTGCGCCGTAAGCCGTAAAGGTGAGGGCAGTATTGAGATTGTAGTTTGTACCGTCTGTCAGACCGGAAATGCCGTTGTTTGCCGGGTCTCCGATGATATTCAGCGGTCTGGTCTCGGAATAATCGCAGTTGTCACGCTGGCAGTAGCGGATTTCCTCGCCGTGCTCCGTATCGGTGGAAGCGGTAACTACCTTCCAGTTATCGCGCAGATCATGTCCGAGCGCCTTGCCTTCTGTTGCGCCGCAGCGTTCACATGTTTTCGGTTCTGTGCAGGTAGCGGGCGTCCAGTCGTGTCCGAGCGCCTCTCCCTCTGTTGCACCGCAGCGCGTGCAGGTTTTCGGGGCTGTGCAGGTCGCGTCTTTGAAATCGTGTCCGAGTGCCGGTGTATTTTCCGCTCCGCAGACCGTGCAGGTCTGGGCGGTGGTGCAGGTAGCCTCCGCGCCCCAGGTGTGATTTGCTTTTGCAATTTCCAGGGTAAACGGATACGTAATCTGGTTGCCGTTTGCGTCTGCAGCGTAGATTTCATAATTCTTTGCGCCGGTCGTATAATCCTGCGCGGTAACCGGTGCATACGACAGGGCAGCGCCGGTGTAGGCATCCGCAAAGGAAACGGTGATGGCGGACAGATTCATGGACGAATTACACGGAAGCGTTACCTGCGCCCTGTTTTCTCCGTCAGCCGGATCCGCCTTCAGCGTAACGATATTATTGTTCGTATCGCTGTAAGAATTTGTGCCGTCTGTGATCGCAAATGTGACAGCCAAATCAGCAGCCGGTGCGTCTGTCTGGGTGGTTTCTGCTTCGGAAGTCTCCGACTCAGATGCCTGTGTCTCAGATGCCTGTGTCTCAGAGGCCTGTGTTTCTGATGTCTGTGTTTCCGAAGCCTGCACGGTGGTCTCTGTCTGTCCGGCCGTCTCCGTCTGCACATCCGATGAGTCTGTGCCTGCGGTCTCTGTCTCAGAAGAAGCAGTTTCTTCTGTTCCGGAAGCAGCGGTTGTCTCAGTTTCCGTTTCGGATTCTGTCATGCCGGAGGCTGTTACGGTCTCGCCGTTTACCATGACGGTGCCGTCCGCATTGATCAGGGAATCGTCCGTGTTGTTAATATAGTCCGGCTCCGATTCTGTCTCTGCGTCTGTTCCTGTTTCAGAGGACAGCACGTTTTCGTCATCCGGCACATCTGTTGTTTCGGATTCCTGTCCCTCAGAGGCAGCTTCTGTGTCTGTTGCATCTGTTTCCGTATAATCGGAAATGATTTCTGTTTCGGAAGCTTCGGTATAGGCGGCTTCCGTCGTCTCTGTTTCTGTTTCCGGTTCTTCGGTCTGCGGTGCGGCGATCGTCACCGTCAGGGAAGGAGTGCGGGCGTCATCCGCCAGTTTGATTTCATCATAGGAAACGCTGCCGCTCTCCAGATATTTATCAAAGTCCGGAACGAAGGTATAGGACCCCTCCGGGCTGCTCTCCGAATACAGCTCTCCGGTATCGGATTTTAACTTCCAGACCATCTGGGAAAATGTGGTATCTTTTGCAGCATCGGGACCGTCAGATTCCAGATAACCGGTAACCTTTAAATCTACCGGCAGACCGAGATTTTCCAGTGTGGTTCCAGGTTCTGCTGTAAGATTGCCGTATTTTTCCTGGATACTGCTGTCCGTAAAATTCCCTTCCGAATCCTTTTCAAGCTCCGGAAAACCGGTGATTACGAAGACGGATGTGCCGTCATCTTCCGGTTGCGCTGACTCTGTGGTGTATTCTCCATCCGGAGCCTCAGCCGACACGGCGGGCACCCAGGAGAAAGCCAGCGCGAGCGACATCAGCCAGGCAGTGCCTTTGGCTGGCATAAAAATGTTCTTCTTCATAATAATTGCTCCCCCTTTCAAAAGGAAATCTCTTTGTGAGATTTAATTGTTACATTTATATTAACACATTATGAAGGAATAATCTATGGAAAAATTGTGAACTTTTTCATAAGGGGGAAACTGGCAGTCTGACGGGACGGCTACTGTAAGGGGGTGAAAGGGAAATTTAATGAAATTAGGTCTTGAAAAAAAAGGCGGCTTCTGTTATACTGATACAAGTCTACATTAAGTCTATCTGGACGGATTTTCGGAGTGTGGCGTAGCTTGGTAGCGCGCTCGGCTGGGGGCCGAGAGGTCGCAAGTTCAAATCTTGTCACTCCGACTGGATGATACTGGGTCTGCGGGAATTTCCGCGAGAGATGCTTTTGCGGGAAAAGCAGGGCGGGCTAAAAGCCGGTTCTGGCAGCTTTACAGGCGGTCAGGCAGGTATCGTCATAGCTGGAAGCTTTTGTATTCCAGCTTTGTTAATAAATATAAATGTAAAGATAAAAGCGATGAAGAGGAATAGTACGGGTATATTTGAATCCAGAAAGCTGCCGGGTGATGCGAGGCAGCAGAGAAGATATCCGGAACTCGCCTCGGAGCGGCTGCCCCAAATTCTGCAGCACAATAGCAGGAACTGTTGCCCGTCGTAAAGCGGAGCAGTGTAAAACCGGACGATATTGTTATGGAAGAAATGCAGAAGAGTAGACGCAGACGGATACCCGACCGTTATCCGGGAACGATATAAGGTTCAGACAGAGGCAGATAAGGTTTTGTCAGGATCCGTATCGGGTGAGTGTATGAAGAGATTCATAAAACAGAGTGGTACCGCGCAGGACAAAAATATGTCTTTCGTCTCTGGTGACAGCATAAGCATGTCAGAGAGATGGAAGATTTTTTTGTTTTTATATGTCGCTTATGCGGCTCAGAATTCTGCGGAGCGGGATTCTGTTTCCATTCAAAAAAGCAGAAGAAAGGGAGAGAACATTATGGAGCAGTTTAAGAAGTACAAACGGCAGTATTTTATGCCGCCCACGGAGTGCATGGACTGGGCGAAAAAGGATTATGTGGATAAGGCGCCGATCTGGTGCAGCGTGGATTTGCGCGACGGCAACCAGGCGCTGATCGTGCCGATGACGCTTCAGCAGAAAATCAGCTTCTTCAAGCTTCTGGTGAAGGTGGGCTTTAAGGAAATCGAGGTGGGCTTTCCGGCGGCGTCGGAGACGGAGTACCAGTTTCTGCGCGCTCTGATAGAGCAGGATCTGATACCGGAGGATGTGACCATCCAGGTGCTTACGCAGGCGCGCGAGCATATTATCAAAAAGACCTTCGAGGCGCTCAAAGGAGCCAGACGGGCGGTTGTGCATGTATATAATTCCACGTCCCTGGCGCAGCGCGAGCAGGTGTTCCGCAAATCGAAGGAGGAGATTCTGAAAATCGCCGTGGACGGAGCGGCTCTGCTGAAAAAGCTCGCCGAGGAGACGGAAGGAAACTTTGCGTTTGAGTACAGTCCGGAGAGCTTTACCGGAACGGAAATGGAATATGCACTGGAGGTCTGCAATGCCGTTCTGGATGTGTGGCAGCCGACAGCGGATAATAAGGTGATCATTAATCTGCCGAGCACGGTGCAGCATTCCATGCCGCACGTTTATGCGAGCCAGATCGAGTACATGAGCAAAAACATGAAATACCGCGAAAATGTGATTCTTTCCCTGCATCCGCACAATGACCGCGGCAGCGGCGTGAGCGATGCGGAAATGGGTATCCTGGCGGGCGCGGACCGTATTGAGGGCACGCTGTTCGGCAACGGGGAGCGCACCGGAAATGTGGACATTGTCACGCTTGCCATGAATATGTATTCCCAGGGAGTGGACCCGCAGCTTGACTTTACCAATATGCCGGAAATCTGCGAGGAATATGAGAAGTATACCGGCATGACCATCGATATGAGAAGTCCGTACAGCGGAGCTCTGGTGTTTGCAGCTTTCTCCGGCTCCCATCAGGATGCTATTGCGAAGGGCATGAAGTACCGCGAGGAGAACAACTGCGAATACTGGACGGTGCCGTATCTTCCAATCGACCCGACCGATATCGGCAGACATTACGAGGCGGATGTTATCCGCATCAACAGCCAGTCTGGAAAAGGCGGCGTAGGCTATATCCTGGAGCAGTATTATGGTCTGAATCTTCCGCCAAAGATGCGCGAGGCAATGGGCTATGCGACGAAGGCGGTTTCCGACGAGCAGCATAAGGAGCTTCTGCCGGATGAAATCTTCAATCTGTTCAAGACGAGATACGAGGACATTACGGAGCCATTCAGCGTTGCGGAGGTACATTTCAAGCAGCATAACGGCATCATCGCCGAGGTGACGGTAAACTACAACGGTGAGACGAAGGTGGCGGTCGCTTCCGGAAACGGACGTCTGAACGCGGTAAGCAATGCGCTCAAGAAGCAGTTCCGTCTGCAGTACGACCTGGTCGTATACCAGGAGCATGCTCTGGAGGCAAGCTCCAGCTCCCGCGCGATTGCGTATGTCGGCATCAAGGATAAGGACGGCGGGCTGCACTGGGGCGCCGGTCTGGACCAGGATATTATCCGCGCGTCCATCAATGCGCTGTTTACAGCCATCAATAATATGACGGCTGGCGTTCTGTAAGGAGTCTGTACAGGCAAAAAACAAAATATTTCATAAATGTTAAGAAAAAATAAAACGCGAAATCCCTTTAAAACAGCGGATTTCGCGTTTTTTGTCGAAAAATATTGCAAAAAATCGAAATAAATGTTACGAAAATGTAAAATATTGCTTGACAATGTAATAAAAATTAAATATAATGTCAGTGCATGGGGGTGTATAAAAGAGCAAGAAAGGAAAGCAGCATATGGAAGTGTCAAAAGCGCTTCTGGAGATGATGTATAAAAGAGCAAGGCGTTTTGGGAGACGGATATATCGGAAACATTCTGCTGTTATAATCACGACATGCATGCTGGTGATAGCGTTTCTGTTCGCAATAGGGGTGAGCGGGGGAAGCAGAAATCTAATCAGACAGGGGGACAGCCGCCTGGTGTCGGCAAGCGTCGGCGCGGGAGAGGTACTGGCGGCGGAGGAAACATCACAGACGGAGGAGCTGCAGGCCGGCCTGAAGGGTGTGGTCCAGAGTGCGGTTACGATGGAAGAATATTATAAAGCAGCGGAAGAAATCGATATGGCGGGCGCCAACGAGGAAATCCTGGTCGGCGCGTCGAAAACCAGCCGGCAGAGAGTAATCCGGCAGGTACTCGGAGAGGGCGCAAAGTCGTCGGAAAATGTGATAGCCTGCGCAACACAGTTTGTGCGGGACAACCAGATGCCGGAGAGCGAATACTACACGCTGCTCCGTATTGTGGAAGCGGAAGCGACCGGGGAGGATATCACAGGGAAGATGCTGATTGCAAATGTGATTTTAAACCGCGTTGCGGACGAGCGTTTCCCGGATACGATTGAAGAGGTAGTATATCAGCGCATCGGCGGCAGCGCACAGTTTCAGCCGACCATCGACGGCAGGATCGATTCTGTGGAAATTACGGACGAGACGATTGAAGCGGTGGACCGGGTGCTTGCGGGAGAGGATTATTCGCAGGGCGCATTGTACTTCATGGCGCGCAATGCATCGGATGACAGCAGTGTAGGGTGGTTTGAAGAGAACCTTATCTGGCTTTTCCAGCACGGCGGACATGAATATTATACATTATCAAAAGACGCAACAGTATCCTGAAAATGGGATTACAGCAGAGGAAAGCTGGAATAAGTCCGGCTTTCCTTTGTTTTTTTAAGTTGATTTTTCCGGGAAATATGGTACACTGAACGCATGGGATATTTCAATAAAAAAGGAGCGAAGGAAATGAATAGAAAATATGACGTAGTAACGCTTGGAGAAATGCTGATAGATTTTATCGAACACGGCAAAAGTGAGCAGGGAAATCCGCTGTTTGAGGCGAATCCGGGCGGAGCGCCGTGCAACGTGCTTGCCATGCTGACAAAGCTCGGCAAAAAGACGGCTTTTATCGGGAAAGTGGGAAAGGACCAGTTTGGATATCAGTTGAAAAATGCGGTGGAAGCTGCCGGCATTGATACAACGAATCTGGTGATGGACACAGAGGTGCACACGACGCTGGCGTTTGTACATACCTTCCCGGACGGAGACCGTGATTTCTCCTTCTACCGCAATCCCGGAGCAGATATGATGCTTAGAAAGGACGAGGTGATGGAAAATCTGATAGAGGAAGCACGGCTGTTTCATTTCGGCACGCTTTCCTCCACGCACGAGGGTGTGCGCGAGGCGACACGCTACGCTATTTCCGTGGCGGAAAAGAACCATCTTCTGATTAGCTTCGACCCGAATCTGCGCCCGCCGCTCTGGAATTCCCTGGAGGATGCAAGGGCAGAAATCGATTACGGGATGCAGCACTGCGATATGCTGAAAATTTCGGACAATGAGATTGAATTTATGACCGGCTGCAGCGATTACGAAGAGGCGGCGAAGATGCTGAAAGAGAAATATCAGATTCCTCTGATTCTGGTGACGCTCGGAAAAGAGGGCAGTCTGGCTTACTATAAGGACCATGCGGTATCCTGCGCGCCGTTTTTGCAGGAGAAAACTATCGAGACGACCGGTGCGGGCGATACCTTCTGCGCAAGCGCGATCAACTATGTGCTGGAGCACGGCATCGAAGATCTGACAGATGAAAATCTGAAGGAAATGCTGACATTTGCGAATGCTGCCGCGTCGCTGATTACGACCAGAAAGGGAGCGCTCAGTGTGATGCCGGAAAAAGAGGAAGTGGAGGAATTTATCAATGAACGTCATGTATAAGAGCACAAGAGGACAGGCGGAGGCAGTGCCGGCTTCGCAGGCGATTTTAAAGGGGCTTGCAGAGGACGGCGGTCTGTATGTGCCGGAGCGGATTCCGGCGCTGGAGGTGACGCCTGGACAGCTGAAGGGCATGAGCTACCAGGAGACGGCGTATGAGGTGATGAGGCTGTTCCTTACGGACTTTACGGAGGAAGAGCTGAAGGGCTGCATCAGCAGGGCGTACGACGAAAAATTTGATACGCGGGAAATCGTGCCGTTAAAAGAGGCGGACGGCGCCTGGTATCTGGAGCTGTTCCACGGCGCGACCATCGCTTTTAAAGATATGGCGCTCTCCATTCTGCCGCATCTTCTGACGACGTCCGCGAAGAAAAATAACGTAAAGAATGAAATCGTGATTCTCACGGCGACCTCCGGCGATACCGGCAAGGCGGCGCTTGCGGGCTTTGCGGATGTTCCGGGCACCCGCATCATCGTGTTTTACCCGAAGGACGGCGTCAGCCCGATACAGGAAAAACAGATGGTCACCCAGAAGGGAAAGAATACCTATGTCGCCGGCATCCGCGGAAATTTCGACGATGCGCAGAGCGGCGTGAAAAAGATGTTCGGGGATAAGGCACTGGCAGAGGAGCTGGACCGGGCGGGCTTTCAGTTTTCTTCCGCAAATTCCATCAATATCGGCCGTCTGGTGCCGCAGGTGGTTTACTATGTCTATGCCTTTGCGCGTCTTTATGAAAAAGGCGTTCTGAAGGACGGGGAAGCGATGAATGTGGTGGTTCCGACCGGAAACTTCGGCAACATTCTGGCGGCATATTATGCAAAGCAGATGGGCGTTCCGATTGGAAAACTGATTTGCGCTTCAAACGACAATAAGGTGCTCTATGATTTCTTCCAGACAGGGGAATACAACCGCAACCGTCCGTTTATTCTGACAAGCTCCCCGTCGATGGATATTCTGGTATCCAGCAATCTGGAGCGTCTGATTTATAAAATTGCCGGGGAGGATGCGGAGGCGGACCGCAAAATGATGCAGGCGCTGGCATCTGATGGCAGATATGAGATTACAGAAGAAATGAGGGCGCGTCTGGCGGATTTTGCCGGCGGCTACGCATCGGAGGAGGAGGTAGCGGAGGAAATCCGCAGCCTTTATGAAAAAACAGGCTATGTGCTGGATACGCACACGGCGGTTGCTTCCTGCGTTTACCGCAAATACCGCCGGGAGCAGGAAGACGGGCGCGTGACAGTGATTGCCTCCACCGCCAGTCCGTACAAGTTTACGAGAAGCGTGATGAAAGCCATTGATGAAAAATATGACGGAATGCCGGACTTTGACCTGGTGGATGAGCTCTCCCGTATTTCCGGGACGCCGGTACCGCGTGCAATCGAGGAGATCCGCACAGCGCCGGTGCTTCACGATGCGGTGGTGGAGAAGGATGGCATGAAGGAGTTTGTTAAGAAGGTTCTGGCGGCTCCGGGGTCTGACGTTTAAAGGAGGAAGCTGTTATGGATTCCATGTTTTCACTGATGGATATTGTGATTGCCGTGTGCGGTGTCTATATACTGTACGTCTGGTATCTGCTGAAATATAAGGGAGAGATTAAGGAAAACATTCTTCTGCCGAAGGACGTCCAGGTGAAGCACTGCAAGGACAAGCCGGCATATGTGGCGGAAATGTCGCCGAAGGTGCTGATTTACGGCTGTGTGGTGACGGTCTGCGGCTTTATCGGAGTGGCGGAGGATGTGTTCCATATCCTCGGAAACACATACATGCTTGTGCTCACCATCTTTTTGCTGGCGACGGTATGGTTTGTAATGCAGGCGCGCGGCGCGTTAAAAAAATACTGGTAAAAAAGATTCCCCGGAAATGCTTCCGGGGAATTGTATTATCGTTCGTCGATTGGAAGATAGGGAACGGTCTCGTGTACGGCGCGGTAAGCGGGACGGATGATTTTTCCGTTGTTTACCAGCTCTTCGATGCGGTGCGCACTCCAGCCGACCATACGTCCGACAGCAAAAATCGGTGTAAACAGCTCTGTGGGCAGATCGAGCATACTGTAAACGAAGCCGCTGTAGAAGTCAACATTTGCGCTGACGCCCTTATAGATGCGGCGCTCCTTTGCGATAACCTCCGGTGCCAGACGGGCAACGGCGGCGTAAAGCTGATATTCGTCCTCGCGTCCTTTTTCTTTGGAGAGCTTCTCCACGAATGCCTTTAATATATTGGCACGCGGGTCGGAGAGAGAATATACGGCATGTCCCATACCGTAGATCAGACCGGCATGGTCGAATGCTTCCTTGTTCAGCAGGGCGGAGAGGTAAGCGGAGACTTCGTCCTCGTCCTTCCAGTCTTTTACCACCTGCTTCATATCCTCAAACATGCGCACGACCTTGATGTTTGCACCGCCGTGGCGCGGACCCTTCAAGGAGCCCAGGGAGGCAGCCATCGCGGAGTAGGTGTCGGTGCCGGAGGAGGTAACGACATGGTTTGTGAAGGTGGAGTTGTTTCCACCGCCGTGCTCCATATGCAGAATCAGCGCAAGGTCCAGAATACGCGCCTCCAGCTTTGTGTATTTGCTGTCCGGGCGCAGAAGCTGCAGGATGCTCTCCGCGGTGGAGAGGTTCTGCTGCGGCACATGGATAAACAGACTGTTGCCGTCGTGATAGTGACTGTACGCCTGGTAGCCGTAAACCGACAGAATCGGGACAAGGCTGATAAGCTGCAGACACTGGCGCAGGACGTTCGGAATGGAAATATCATCCGCGCGGTCGTCGTATGCGTAGAGCGTCAGAATGCTTCTGGCAAGCGTATTCATCATGTCCGGGCTTGGCGCCTTTAAGATGATGTCTCGCACGAAGCTGGTCGGCAGAGAACGGTAGCCGCCCAGACGCTCCGAGAAATCGGCAAGCTGCTGCCGGTCGGGGAGCTGTCCGAAGAGAAGCAGATAAGTGACTTCTTCAAAACCAAAACGGTCGTCCTTCAGGAAACCTTTTACAATATCTTCTACATTAATGCCGCGATAGAAAAGTTTTCCTTCACAGGGAACCTTTTTCCCGTCAACTATTTTGAAAGCATCAATCTCGGAAATCTCCGTCAGACCGGCGAGCACGCCCTGTCCGTTGATGTCACGCAGCCCGCGCTTAACGTCGTAGGTTGTATAAAGTTCCGGATCAATGGCGCCTGAAGACTCGCAGAGCTTTGCATAAGTAAGGATATCTGGTGTGATTTCAGAAAAATTCGTCATAGGGTATATCCTCCAATCTGTAAATTATTTCATCATAACAAATCTATTATAACACAATATGGAAATAAAAACTAATGAATAAAATATTAACAATGTGTAAAGATATAAGAAAAAGCCGTAAGCCGGGAAAACATTACTACTTGACTTTTTTACAGCAAGATGCGATAATGAAGTCGGTAATAAAAAGTGAATATTCCTGGAATGTTCGACAACTCCTGCCGTTTTGAACCTACATTTACTTTAAACGGGATTCCTACATTGCCGGATTGGATGTCAGGCCCCCATAGGTCAGGGGAAGGCAGAAAAGCGGTTGCGGTTACCCACCTAGCATTGCTAGGAGTCAAGAGGCAGGAACCGGCATTCTGGGTGAGAAAGAGAGCCGCAGGGCTCTCTTTTGTAATATGAGCGGATTTTGAATGCTTTTTATCGGCGCGGAAAGCGCGAAGCATGGAAAATCAGTGGAGCTCATTTACCGGGCAGCTCATAATACGATGAGCCAGAGAGAAATTCAGCAGGAAGGAGCATTTCATTTATGGGAATCAAAATCAGCAGGTTCGGGAAATTAAGCGATGGAAGAGAGGCAAAGCTTATCACGCTTGCAAATAAAAACGGCATGACGATAGAGGTGACGGATTACGGCGCAACGCTGGTGTCGGTCGTCACAGCGGATAAAAACGGAAAGTACGCGGACGTTGTGCTGGGTTATGCGGATGTCACCGATTACGCGAAAAACGGCGGTTATTTCGGCGCGACGATCGGAAGATGCGGAAACCGCATCGGCGGGGCGGCTTTTACGATAAACGGAAAAGAATATCAGATCGATAAAAACGAAAATGGAAACAGCCTGCACAGCGGCTTTAAGGGCTATGATAAAATCATCTGGGATACGCAGGTGGACGAGGAGAATCTGACGGTCACCTTCTCGCATCACAGCCCCGATATGGAGCAGGGATTTCCGGGCAATTTTGACGTGACGGTTGCATATACTCTGACAGAGGACAATGCAGTAAAGATTACATATGACGGAAAGACGGACAGGGATACCATTGCGAATATGACGAACCACAGTTATTTTAACTTGGAGGGGCACGACAGCGGCAGCATCCTTGACCACATCCTCTGGATTGATGCGGACGGCATCACGGCGGTGGATGCGGAGTCGATTCCGACGGGAGAGATTCTTCCGGTGGAGGGAACGCCGTTTGACTTCCGCACGGAAAAACCGGTCGGCAGAGATATTGAGCAGGATAACGAGCAGCTCAGGATGGGCGGCGGCTACGACCACAACTTTGCGCTCAACACGGACGGCAGCCTGAAGAAAATCGCGCAGGTGAAGGCGCCGGTGAGCGGACGCGTGATGGAGGTATTTACGGACTGCGTGGGCGTGCAGCTTTATACCGGCAATTTTATCGAGAAGACACAGATTGGCAAGGACGGAAAAGCGTATGATAAACGCTGTGGTCTCTGCCTGGAAACACAGTTTTATCCGGATGCGGTAAACCATGAAAACTTTGCGTCACCGGTTCTGAAGGCAGGCGAGACCTATCACACGGAAACGATTTACCGTTTTTCCTGACGGATGATGCACCGGGAACAGATGGACGGAGCGTTTGCCGGGTAAACGCACAGGAGGCTGCCAGGGCACAGTCCTGGCGGGAGTTTTCCTGGCAAAGTACAAAAGAGGGGACAGATGAGGACCTGCGGGCGGCGTCTGTCCCCTCTGCGATTGTCTGAAAAACAGTTCCGGGAGGCAGAAATCTATGAAAAAAATCGTGATACTTTGCGGCTGCATAGCCGTTGTGCTTCTGCTTGGCTTTGCGGATGGCGTCATGCAGAAAAAAAGAATGACGGAGGAAACCATGCAGACGAAGCGTGATACGGCAGACCCGGAGGCAGAGAGCGGAGGCGGGGAGCGCACGGCGGCTGTCACAGACGGTGCGGATAACGGGGATTTCCGGACGAACCCTGCCACGGACGGCGCGGATGACGGGGATTTCCGGAGAAACCCTGCCACAGACGACAGCACGGATGACGGGGATTTCCGGAGAAACTCTGCCACGGACGGAAGCGACGCCGGAGAGGACATCCGCGTGCTGATAAAGACAGCCGGATTTGCCGGGGAATACCATGAGGAAATTGCTGTTTCCAGCGCGTCCGGCTTTTCCGTATCCGGAGAGAGCGGCGTCTGGCAGGTGCAGGGCGGGGAAACCCGGATATTTACCGCACAGTCGGAGGTCTTTGGCAGCGACGGTGTGCTGTATCTGGAGGCGGAGAACGGGCAGTTTGAGATTCACGGGCTGCAGCGGGCGCGGCCGTCGGAAACCTACGAGGGCAGGCTGGAAATCCGCCGGATGGAAGAAGGACTTCTGCTGATTAACGAGCTTTCGCTGGAGCGCTATCTCTGCGGCGTCGTTCCGAGTGAGATGCCATCCTCTTACCCGGAAGAGGCGCTGAAGGCGCAGGCTGTCTGCGCCAGAACCTACGCTGCAAAACGGATGCGGGAGGAGAGCGCCTCCGCTTTTTTTGCGGATGTGGACGACAGCGTATCCTATCAGGTGTATAACAACCAGGAGCATTCACAGGCAGCGGATAATGCGGTGGCGGCGACGGCGGGCAGAGTGCTCGCGGAGGCGGACGGACTGATTGACGCGCTTTATTATTCCACCTCGTGCGGGCTTGATCTGCACATGGATCTGTCCGGGGAAACGGTTTTTGCGGCATTTCTGCAGACGGACGGGACAAGGGCATACGAGGCGGGAGAGCCGTGGTACCGCTGGCAGACGGAGATTTCTCTGGCAGACCTGCCGGGCGTCCTGGCGCTTACCGTGCAGGAGCGGCAGGAGAGCGGGGTGATAGAAAAGCTGGAGGTCACATATGAAAACGGCGGGAGCGCCGTTGTGGAGGGCGAGTATGAAATCCGGAAATACCTCGCCGGGGCAGCCGGAGCCGTCACTTTGCAGGACGGCGAGATATTTACGGAAATGGAGCTGCTGCCGAGCGCTTTCTGTATTCTGCAGCCGCAATACCGGGAGGGCGACCTTACCGGCTATCGTGTGCTGGGCGGAGGCTACGGTCACGGAAACGGCATGAGCCAGAACGGTGCAAAGCATATGGCGGAGGAGGGACTTGACTATCAGGAAATTCTGCATAATTATTATGAAGATGCGGAATTATTATCATTAAGTGAGGAATGAATGTGAATGGAGTGAACATCAATGAAGAAAGTTACTGTGGACGAAGGGAACAGTAACGGAAGATTTGTCCACACCCGGATATGGAGGTGGTAGACAGCAAAAAAGAAAAGTGGTATGATTTATCTGTCTGAAAATACGGCAGAGGGACGCCGGGGATGCAAAAAGGACGGAGCAGAAGAGAAAAACGCATGGGAGAAGGATACTATGGAACGGTTCTGGAAGTTTTACAAATTATTCCGCCGCTTTATGAGAAAAATGAAAAAAGACAGGGTAGATGCGTTTGCAGCGCAGTCCGCTCTGTTTATTATCATGGGCTTTTTTCCGTTTTTTATGCTTCTGCTGACCCTGATCCAGTATACGCCGCTGACGTCGGATATGGTGATGGATTTGCTGATGGAGATACTTCCCTCCAGCTTTTATGATTTGATTGCCGGAATTGTGGAAGAGCTTTTCAGCAGCTCTACGGCGCTGCTCTCCGGAACGGTGATCGCGGCTCTGTGGGCGGCGGCGAGAAGTGTGCTCGCAATTACAAACGGACTGAATTCGGTGCGCGGTGTTGAGGAAAACCGGAACTATGTTTTTATGCGTCTGCGCTCCGGTCTTTATATTTTATTTTTGATTTTTGCTATTGTGCTCGCCTGTATACTGCTTCTGTTCGGCAATCTGCTTCAGAATACGGCATTCCAGTATTTCCCGGTGCTGGGCAGCTTTACCGGGATGATTGTTCTGGTGCGCGCAGTGATATCCATGCTGGTTCTGTCGCTGGTATTCCTTGCGATGTACTGCTCGCTGCCGAACTGCAAGATAAAAATTATCCGGCAGATTCCGGGCGCGGTATTTGCGGCGTCCGCCTGGGCGATTTATTCCTATGGTTTTTCCCTTTACTTTGATTACGCCAGCCATTCCACCAGTATTTACGGAAGCCTGACGACCGTCGTGATGATTATGCTCTGGCTGTACTTCTGTATGTGGCTGTTATTTGCCGGGGCAGAGGTAAACTGCTATCTGGAATATCCGGATGCATTTATGGAAGAAGAAAGCACTTGACAGAAAAAGGATTTGTGGTAAACTAAAAGGCAGATAAAGGCAATGAAGGTGTCAGTAGAGCATTATTTTCCGCCAGAGAGAGGATGTCAGCGGCTGGAAGCATCCCTAGGTTCCTGTAATGCGTCGAATTTCCCACCGGAGCTGCATTTCTGAACGCAGGGCAGTATTCTTCGTTATAAGGCGCATGTCAGTAGGAAATGACGTCTAGGCACGTTACGCTGATACGAGTGCCTGCCGGCGGCAGGAAACAGGGTGGTACCACGGATTATAAGCTTCGTCCCTATGCGGGACGGAGCTTTAGTTTTTTGCGCGAAAGCAACAAGCCGTGCGAAGACAAAAGCGCGGGGCTTTCGCGTATGCTGGCATACATGCAGAGACATGAGCTTTTGTCTTCATAGGGCGAAAGCCCGCGACCGGGGAAATGCGGAGCATTTCCGAGGGGCACGGCTTGGAAGATACCGCTTACAACCAGATGGAAGGAGAAGATTATGAAAGAAAAATTGCAGGCTATCAGAGAAGAAGCCATGAAACAAATCCGGCAGTCTGACGCGCTGGACAAGCTGAACGATGTGCGTGTGGCGTTTCTTGGCAAGAAAGGAGAGCTGACGGCTGTTTTAAAAAGCATGAAGGACGTTGCTCCGGAGGAGCGTCCGATGGTCGGTCAGATGGTCAATGAGACAAGAGCCGCTATCGAGAACGTTCTGGAGGAAACAAAGCAGAAGCTGGAGGCGGCCGCAAGAGAGGCGCAGCTTAAAGCGGAGGTAATCGACGTCACACTCCCGGCGAAGAAAAACAACGTCGGGCACCGTCATCCGAACACGATTGCCCTGGAGGAAGTGGAGCGCATCTTCATCGGCATGGGCTATGAGGTAATCGAGGGTCCGGAGGTGGAATACGACCTTTACAACTTTGAAAAGCTGAACATTCCGGCAAATCATCCGGCAAAGGATGAACAGGATACTTTTTACATCAATAAAGACATTGTACTGCGCACACAGACCTCCCCGGTGCAGGCGCGCCGCATGGAGCAGGGAAATCTGCCCATCCGCATGATTTCTCCGGGACGCGTGTTCCGCTCCGACGAGGTGGACGCGACGCATTCGCCGTCCTTCCATCAGATTGAGGGGCTTGTCGTTGACAAAAATATCACCTTTGCCGATCTGAAGGGTACGCTGGAGGAATTTGCCAGAGAGCTGTTCGGACCGGAGACAAAGACGAAATTCCGTCCGCATCACTTCCCGTTCACAGAGCCGAGCGCCGAGGTGGATGTAAGCTGCTTTAAGTGCGGCGGAAAGGGCTGCCGTTTCTGCAAGGGTTCCGGCTGGATTGAAATCCTCGGCTGCGGCATGGTTCATCCGCATGTACTGGAAATGTGCGATATCGACCCGGAGGAATATACCGGTTTTGCGTTCGGCGTCGGTCTGGAGCGTATCGCACTGCTGAAATACGAAATTGACGACATGCGTCTGTTATACGAAAATGACATTCGCTTCTTAAAGCAGTTTTAGTTACCATGCATCCGAAGGGAGCTGCCGGCGGCAGGTTCTGAAGGTGTTACGGTGAAGGGCTGAAAGATGGGAAAACAGAAAGGATATCAGTTATGAATACTTCATTATCATGGATTAAGGCATATGTTCCGGAGCTGGAATGCACAGCCCAGGAATACACAGACGCAATGACACTGTCCGGCACGAAGGTGGAGGGATTTGAAAAGCTCGACCGGGATCTGGAGAAGATTGTCATCGGACAGATTCTCTCTATAGAAAAGCATCCGGATGCGGATAAGCTTATCGTCTGCCAGGTGGATGTCGGGACGGAGACGGTGCAGATTGTCACCGGCGCCCCGAATGTAAAGGAAGGCGATAAGGTTCCGGTCGTTCTGGACGGCGGCCGTGTTGCCGGCAATCACGACGGAAAAATGACGGAAGGCGGCATTGCGATAAAGAAGGGAAAGCTGCGCGGTGTGGAATCCTGCGGCATGATGTGCTCCATTGAAGAGCTTGGTTCTACCAGGGAAATGTATCCGGATGCGCCGGAGTACGGCATTTATATCTTTCCGGAGGACGCAAAGGTCGGGGAGAGCGCGGTGAAGGCGCTCGGCCTGGACGACGTGATTTTCGAATATGAGATTACCTCAAACCGTGTGGACTGCTACAGCGTGCTCGGTATCGCGCGCGAGGCGGCGGCAACATTTAACAAACCGTTTGTGCCGCCGGTGGTAAAGGCGACCGGAAACAATGAGGACGCAAACGATTACGTGAAGGTAACGGTGAAAGACACGGATCTGTGCCCGCGCTACTGCGCAAGAGTAGTGAAAAATATCAAAATCGCCCCGTCACCGCTCTGGCTGCAGCGCCGTCTGGCGGTGAACGGTATCCGCCCGATCAACAACGTGGTCGACATCACAAACTATGTGATGGAGGAATACGGGCAGCCGATGCACGCTTACGATTATGACACGCTTGCGGGACATGAAATCGTGGTGCGCCGCGCGGAAAAAGGGGAAAAGTTTGTAACGCTGGACGGGCAGGAGCGCACGATGGACGATTCTGTGCTGATGATCTGCGACGGCGAGAAGGCGGTCGGCATCGCCGGTATCATGGGCGGAGAAAACTCCATGATTACGGACGACGTAAAAACGATGATGTTTGAGGCAGCCTGCTTCGACGGCACCAATATCCGTCTTTCCGCAAAGAAAATCGGTCTGCGCACCGATGCGTCCGGAAAATTTGAGAAGGGGCTGGACCCGAACAATGCCCAGGCGGCAATCGACCGCGCCTGCCAGCTTATGGAAGAGCTGGGAGCCGGTGAGGTAGTTGGCGGTATGGTGGACGTGTACCCGGAAAAGAGAGGCTCCGTGCGGGTTCCGTTTGAGCCGGAGAAGATAAATGCGCTTCTGGGAACCGATATTTCCGCAGAGGAAATGCTGGGCTATTTTAAGCGCGTTGATCTGGAATACGATGAGGCGGCAAAGGAAGTCGTTGTGCCGAGCTGGCGTCAGGATGTGCTGCGCACGGCGGACCTTGCGGAGGAAGTGGCAAGATTTTACGGATACGACAATATACCGGTCACCCTGCCGAAGGGAGAGGCGACCACCGGAAAGCTGCCGTTCTATCTGCGCGTGGAGCAGGTAGCGCGCGATATCGCGGAATACTGCGGATTCTCCCAGGGATACTGCTATTCCTTCGAGAGCCCGAAGGTGTTCGATAAGCTGCTGCTTCCGGCGGATGATAAGCTGCGCCAGGCGGTGCCGATTTCCAACCCGCTGGGTGAGGATTTCAGCATTATGCGCACGCTGCCGCTGAACGGTATGCTGACCTCGCTGGCGTTCAACTACAATCACAGAAATAAAAATGTGCGTCTCTATGAGCTGGGCAATATCTATCTGCCGAAGCAGCTTCCGCTGACAGAGCTTCCTAAGGAGCGGATGCAGCTTACGCTTGGCATGTACGGGGATGGCGATTTCTATACGATGAAGGGCGTCGTGGAGGAGCTCTTTGAGAAAACGGGACTGCGCGATACGGTTACGTATGACCCGAAATCCGGCAGACCCTACCTGCATCCGGGACGCCAGGCAGATATTATCTATAAAGGAGAACTGCTCGGCTACATCGGCGAGCTGCACCCGGCGGCTGCAGATAATTACGGAATCGGCGAGCGCGCTTATATCGCGGTGCTTGATATGCCGGCGGTGGAGAAATTTGCTACCTTCGACCGCAAGTTTGAGGGTATTGCCAGATTCCCGGCAGTTACCCGCGATATCAGTATGGTTGTTCCGAAGAGCGTGCTGGCGGGCGACATTGAGGCGATGATTGCACAGCGCGGCGGAAAGTATCTGGAGAGCTACCGTCTGTTCGATATCTACGAGGGCGCCCAGATCGAGGAGGGCTATAAGTCGATGGCTTACTCTATTGTGTTCCGGGCAAAAGATAAGACGCTGGAGGAAGCGGACGTCGCGGCGGCAATGAAGAAGATTCTGCACGGTCTGGAATCAATGGGTATCGTGCTGAGACAGTAAGGTGATAGTCTGTGAAAATGTATATTATACGCCACGGGGAGACGTCCTGGAACCGGGAACGCCGCCTGCAGGGCAGAAGCGATATTCCGTTAAATGAAAATGGACGTGCGCTCGCGCGGGCGACGGCGGCGGGAATGAAGGATATTCCGTTTGACCTGGCGTTTACCAGTCCGCTGCAGCGTGCCAGGGAGACGGCGCAGCTTGTGCTGGCGGGCAGGGATGTTCCGCTGATAGCAGATGAGCGGCTGATAGAAATCAGCTTCGGTGTCTGCGAGGGTATGCACTGGACAGAGGAGGATTCGGCGGAGGGCGGCGAACGCATTTCCAATTTCTTCAATCACCCGGAGCGCTATGTGCCCGCGGAGGGCGGCGAGACACTCAGGCAGCTTGCAGAGCGGACTGCGGATTTTATGCGGGATGTCTGCAGCCGACCGGAGCTGGCAGAGAAGACCATTCTGGTTTCCACGCACGGCGCGGCGTCGCGGGGGCTGCTGAACAGTCTGCGCACCTGCGATACAGATGATTTCTGGGGAAGCGGCGTTGCGCCCAACTGCGGAGTGGCGATTGTGGAGCGCAAAGAGGACGGTACGCTGGCGCTGCTTAAAGAGAAACTGATTTACTACTGAAAATACAGAGAAGAAAACGGCAGGCGGAAGCGTGCCGTTTTCTGGGATTCTGACGGATAGGAGTTTTTATTATATGAAAACATCTGATTTTTATTTTGATCTGCCGCAGGAGCTGATCGCGCAGGACCCGCTGGAGGATCGTTCCTCCTCACGGCTTCTGGTGCTTGATCGCAGAACCGGGCAGATGGAGCATCATATTTTTAAGGAAATCGTACATTATCTGAATCCGGGCGACTGCCTGGTAATCAACGATACAAAGGTGATTCCGGCGCGTCTGTTTGGCAGTAAGGTGGGAACGGACGCGAAGATTGAGATCCTGCTGCTGAAGCGGCGCGAGGGAGACGTCTGGGAGACGCTGGTAAAGCCGGGTAAAAAGGCGAAGCCGGGCACGCAGATTTCGTTTGGCGATGGAATTCTCATGGGAGAGGTGCTGGAGGTCGCTGAGGATGGAAACCGGCTGATTCGTTTTACGTATGAGGGTATTTTCGAAGAAATCCTCGACCGGCTCGGACAGATGCCGCTGCCGCCGTACATCACCCACCAGTTAAAGGATAAAAACCGTTATCAGACAGTCTATGCGAAGCACGACGGCTCTGCGGCGGCTCCGACAGCCGGACTGCATTTTACACCGGAGCTTCTGCAGGAGATACGCGATAAGGGCGTCAATATCGCGCATGTGACGCTGCATGTGGGGCTTGGCACCTTCCGTCCGGTGAAGGTGGAGGAAGTTACGCAGCATCATATGCACTCCGAGTTTTATATGGTGGAAGAGGAGCAGGCAGAATTGATCAACCGTACAAAAGCGAACGGTGGAAAAATCATCTGCGTGGGAACGACAAGCTGCCGGACCATTGAATCTGCAGCGGATGAAAACGGTATTCTTCATGCGGGCAGCGGCTGGACGGACATTTTCATTTATCCGGGTTACCGCTTTAAAATTCTGGATGAACTGATCACCAATTTCCATCTGCCGGAATCCACCCTCTTGATGCTGGTATCGGCGCTTGCCGGAAAAGAAAACATCGAGAAGGCATATGCGGAGGCAGTGAAGGAGCGGTACAGATTCTTCAGTTTTGGCGATGCTATGCTGATTAAGTGAACAAAGAAATGTTTTTGAGATAATTATAAACAAAATGTATCAAAAAATAGTAGAAAAGATGTAAAATATATGTTATGATGAATGTGCTGCCGAACCTCCAGCAGAAGGGAGGTGATTGCTTATGATAGACGTAATCGCATTTCTTGTCTCGGTCGCAGCAGGTGTAGTCAGCTACTATATCTGCAAATGGCTGGACGGGGACGAATAGGCAGCACAGTCTAAAGGTGTAAGCCACCTTACATAAACGGCATAGAAAAACCCAGGGGAAGCAGCCCCTGGGTTTTTCGATTGCTCATGAAATTTGTAATCGCATTTCTTAGCTGTTTTCATTATATGCCATTCTGGCAGGGAAGTCAACCTTTTCTTTTGAAAAGCTTATCCATTACTAAACAGTCTGCCTGTCCATTTTTCCTGTGCATAAACGGTAACATGTTCAGATTAGCTTCGCCATTTCCGAAAAGGTATCCAGGATATGCTCTGTCAGGACAGCCGGGCTCTGCTTCATTCCGGTGTGTACCCAGTAAATGAGAGCGGACCACAGACCGCCCTGCGTGAAATAAAAGGCGTACTGACCAAATTCCACAGTTTCCGAGAGGGTGTCCGGGAGATTATCCTGCACCCGGTGCCCGACATGGTGATAAATCATCAGCTCCTGCCGCTCTCCGAGAAAATGAAGAAGGCGGTGCTTATCCAGCAGTGTAAGAAAATCCGTATGCTTCTGCCAGAATTCAAAATAAGCCAGACAGAAGGAGCGGGGCGTGAGCGCGCCCTTCTGGCTGGTCAGCTCCGCCATTTCATGCAGCAGCCCCGCGTAATACAGGCAGAGGATATCGTCCCTGGATTTAAAATACCGGTAGAAGGTGCGCCGGTCATACTGCGCCCGCTCTGAAAGCGCGGAGACGGTAATCTCCCCGTAGGGCTTTTCCACCATCAGGGCGAGCAGCGCGTCAATAAAGCATTTCTGCGCCCGGTTTATAGTTTTATCTGTCGTATCTTTCATGATGATAAGCTCCCTTTTCTTAAACTCACTTTTCAGGATACTTCTGTCCGGTTCCCTGCAAAGAACGGAAAGCCGCTTTGCACATCTGTAAAAATGGAAATACTTCCTATTTTTCTGCATGTCTGAACTGTAATGTCACAAAAACGCAGAAATGTAGCACTTTTCGCCGGGCATTGACAAATGTCTGCCGTCATTATATCATAGATACAGGGATGTCACAAGTGCGACATTTTTAGAGGCTGCGAATCAGATAACAGGAGTTACCGCTTATTCCGTTCGCAGTAGCTGACAGGACGTCAGATGCGATATGACCCGGAGAACGGGTATTTTATTCCCGCGAGCAATGAGCCAAGTGCCGTGCTTGCACGAGCATTTGGCGGTGCTGTGTGCCGGGGGCACACGTTTAGCACCGACCGAAGTGAAACGCAGACCTGCCGCGAGGGTCAAAGACCCCGCTGCAAGCAACGGGGTCTTTGATTTGAATGCAGGTTAGTTAAAACTAACAAAAGGAGGGAGCAGTATGAAAAAAGACAGTGCGCAGAGAAAGACCGGATTTGCCAGACTGATGGAGCTGGCGGGGCAGAAGAGACGGAAGCTGATTGTGGCGTGCAGTCTGTCGGTACTGTCGTCAGCGGCGCGTATGGTGCCGTTTTTTACGATTTACAGTGTGATTTCCATATTAATCATGTCGCGCTTTGATTTGTCTGCGATATCGCGGGCGCAAATCGGGGTGCCTGCCGGGATTACGCTGGCGTCTGCACTGGTGTACGGGATCTGCGCATATATTTCCTCGGCGCTGGCGCACACCGCCGCCTACGATGTGATTTATGAGCTGCGCATCAGGCTGATGGACAAGCTGGCGAAGCTGCCGTCCGGCTATTTTACGGCGACTACCCAGGGCAGTATTAAAAAGATTATGTCGGACGATACGGAGCAGATAGAGGTTTTTATCGCGCATCACCTCTGCGATATCGCGGCGGCAGTCGCGACGCCGGTATTTACGCTGCTGTATCTTTTTTGCATGGACTGGCGTCTGGCGCTTGTTGTGCTGCTGCCGATACTGATTTCCTTTCTGCTGCTCGGCATCTGCCTGGCGCGGCCGGATAAGGCGGCGCTGCAGACAGAGATGCACGATGCGCAGGAAGCCATGCAGGGAACGATTGTGGAATACATACACGGAATGGCGGTGATTAAAATTTTCAACCGCAGCCTGAGCGCCTTCCGCCGGTATGAGGGAGATATCACGCGATTTGTCAATGCGGTGAAAAAAACGGCGAAAGCAAATGCGTGGCCGATGGCGGCTTACTACGCCTTTTTCGGGGCGCAGCTCCTTTTCCTGCTTCCGGCGGGCGTGCTGCTTCTGCTGCGGGCGGAGGATTACGCGGGCTTTCTGCCGGTGGTCTTTCTGTTTTTCCTGGTGGGCAGCGGTCTGAAGGAGCCGATTGAAAACATGATGCAGATGGTAATTGTTTCGGGAAAAATCATTGAGGGCGTCAGCCGGATGGACGGGATTCTTCTTGCGGAGGAAATCAGCGAAGGCACAGGGGCGGCGCCGCAGGAATACAGCGTATCCTTCGAGGATGTATCCTTTTCCTATGTGGACGGCGTGAAAGCGGTCGACCATGTGTCCTTTACCATGCGGCAGGGAAGCGTGACCGGACTGGTCGGTCCCTCCGGAGGCGGAAAATCCACACTGGCACGGCTTCTGCTGCGGTTTTATGAAACGGGAGAGGGCTGCATCCGGATCGGCGGCGTGGATATCCGGGACATTCCCCAGGAACAGCTGACGCACATCGTTTCCTACGTCTTTCAGGAGAATTTCCTGTTTCATGATACGGTGGAGAATAACATCCGCATGGGCGACCGGAGCGCAACGATGGAACAGGTGCGGGAGGCGGCAGAAAACGCCGGCATCCATGATGTGATTATGCGGCTTCCAAGAGGCTATCAGATGTAGGACGGATTTTGCGGACATTCAAAATAAAAAAGAATGTGGAGGTAACTAGACAATGGCAAAATCATTATTTGAGGAACTGGGCGGCAGATACGAGCGGCAAGGCGATTATTTAATACCGTGTTTAACCGTACCCTCCGAAGAAGAACAGCCGATAGGCACATGGGGACAGCGGCACTTGGACTATCTGAAACAGTACCGTAAGGTTACATACACCAATCTTCTCACAAGCGGCAAACTCAACGCTTATCTTGCCGACATCGACAAGCAGGCACAGGAACGCTTTGAAAGGCTCATAGAGGGCATGAAACAGGCACAGGGCATAACGGAACGCTTAAAGGAAGAAAATGCTTTAGAATGGCTAGGAAGAATGAATAACATAAGGGCGTGTGCGAGGGAGATTGTAAACGAGGAAATCATTTATACATAATAGGTTGGCGGCTGAAATGCCGCCTTTCTAAATTTCCAAAAGATAAATTTGTACTTATATATTGACATGGAGCGTACACCATAGTTTATTTTTATTTGAGGAGGTGTCCATATGAACTATACAACAAATGAGGTAGCGCAAAAACTAGGGATTACGAAAGACACATTATTTTATTATGAGAGGGAAGGTCTGTTACCCCAAATTGAACGGGATGAAATGAATAGACGGATTTATTCTGAATCGGATATTGAATGGATATTTTTAATCCGTTGTTTACGGGATACCGATATGCCGATGTGCAAAATAAAACAATATATTTCTCTACTTAAACATGGTGGGGAAAACTCCATACCAGAGCGAAAAAATATTTTAGTTGAGCATGAAGCTTTTATTATAGGGAAGATAAAGGCATACCAAGATTTATTAGTGCTGATAAAAAAGAAGATTGAATTTTATGACGAAGTTTTAAATGATAAAAATACTGAATCTCAAAAGTGTATGGATTATCTCATGGAATGGGAACATTTCAAAGAACTTCTCGGAGGGATTGCATATGAAAAATAATAAAATAGCTTTGATAACAGGCTGTACAAGCGGAATAGGAAAGGCTCTGTCTGTCAAATTTGCACAGCAAGGTTACAACTTGATTTTGGTAGCAAAAAATAAGGATAAATTGAAAGAATTATCAAATCATCTGTCGCAGACTTTCCGCATAAAATCAGTTTTCATTGTTTATGGACTAGAAAAGCCAGAAGCCGCTGAATATGTATTCCGTAGAGTACAGGAATTGGATTTGAAAATTGATGTGCTTGTTAATAATGCGGGTTTTAATGAGTTTGGAAGTTTTATTAAAACAAGCAGGGAAAAAGAGCATGATATGATGTACTTACATATGTTTTTTGTAACAGATATGATGAAATTATTCCTGCCCTCAATGGTAGATAACAAAGAGGGAAAGATTTTAAATATTGGTTCAACAGGCTCTTACATATCATGTCCCTATGATGCTGTTTATGCGGCAACAAAATCATATATTTTATCTGTGTCAAAAGGAATTAGTTCAGAACTCAAAGGCACTGGCGTAACAATCACAACTCTATGCCCAGGTTCTACAAAAACAGAATTTGCAGCTAAAGCAGGCATGGAAGATACTTTATTATTTAAATTGTTTGTTATGTCGCCAGAACGGGTTGCTGATATAGCTTATAAAGCTGTTATGAAAAGAAAAACGATAGTCGTGGCAGGAATTTACAATAAGATACTCGTTATGTCATCTTACATCCTACCAAATAGATTCGTTGATTATATTAGTAAGATGATGTTAGGAAAACAACGTCAAGTAGGATAAATGAAAGGCAACATTCAGAAGAAAATTCACTCTTGCATATTAAGGGTGGCATAATTGCCTACTTCCCGTGGTGGCTTTCCATAGAAAAACATATATAATGTTATTTTAGAGGTGATATATATGAATTTAGAAGAAAAATTACAAATGCTAAGGAAGAAGAATGGTTATTCTCAAGAGCAACTGGCAGATAAGATTGGGATAGCAAGGCAGACTGTAAGCAAATGGGAAAACGGACAGGCAATTCCAGAATTGAATGGCTTGATATTATTAAGCGAATTATATGGCGTAACCATTGACAGAATAGTGAAAGATGATGATGAGTGCAACATTTTATTATGCAAGAGTGCGGATATTGACCTCAATAAAGTTGTTTCCTTTTTGGTTTCGGCAAAAAAGAATACTTATCCAGTCAATGAAAATAAAGTACAATCTTCCAGAATGAAATCCAGTGATTTTTGTTATGCAGAAAATGAGTATACATATTATGATACATATTTAGGTGGAGAAAAATTTACTGGTGAAGAAGCGGTATGGTACTATGATAATCCTATTTGGTGCATGAATTATACTGGTCGGATTATAGGGGATAATTTTAACAATGGCTTTTTGAAAGAAGTTTTGTTGCAGGTTACGGAAAAATTCCCTTATCGGGGACCACAAATGTATACAAAAGGCGATTACCATTATCATTGTAAAGTAGATGGTGAATTTGTTTGGTTTCAAGGGTACGAAGATATTTTTTATTTGGATGAAAAAATTTATGAATGTTATTTTCATGGAGGCGTGATTCAATAGATGGATATTATAGAACAAAAAATAAATACGAAGGACTATTTAACGAAATCAAATTTGCCAGCAAGTGATTATGTGATAAATCCCTATGTCGTCTGTACTCATGCTTGTAAATACTGCTATGCAAGATTTATGAAAAGATTTACAGGGCATAAGGAAGAATGGGGAAAATTTATAGACATTAAGCAGTGTGAAAAACCTATTAACCTAAAGAGATTAAAGGGAAAATCTGTTTTTATGTCGTCTGTAACAGACTGTTATAATTCTTATGAGGAGAAATACGGCATCACAAGAAAGATATTAGAACAGCTTGTGAATGCAGATTGCCAACTTACAATTTCAACGAAATCAATGCTTATTTTACGGGATATAGAATTATTGAAAAGGATGTCCAATCTCAAAGTGGCATTTTCAATCAACACTTTAGATGACAATTTTAGGGCGGATATGGATAAAGGCAGTTCCATAAAGGACAGGCTTCATGCGATAGAGAAATTACATAATGTGGGTATCCATACGGTTTTGTTTATGTCTCCTATTTTTCCGTATATCACAGAATGGAAAGACATCATTGATAGTACGAAAGAGAATGTATGTGAATATTGGTTTGAAAATCTGAATCTTAGAGGGGCATACAAAAGCAGTATCCTCTCTTATATCAATACACACTATCCAGACTTAAAAGAAAAATATGAAGCAATTTATTTAAATAAAGACAGTGCATATTGGAATACGTTGGCTGATTTGCTCAACACGTATTGTGATGAACTGGGATTAAATTATGTCAATTACTTTTACCATGAAAAACTTGTTAAGGAAAAATTAAATAATCAATAGATAAATTGTAAGAAGGCAAATACGTCCATTGAATAAAAAAAACGATGTTCGATGGGCTGTATTGCTGTACCTTAATTACCCTCTAACTTTGTTTTTGAAGTTTGGAGGGATTTTTTTATGTCATTTTTTCGGGCAGTAACCTATCTGCTCATGCAATGCAGAGTTTATCTATACATAGCATATCGGGGATTAGCAGGAAGCCAGTTAAAAAAGTTTCCGTCTATGTCACGCTACTTCTCACTATGAAATCAGAAGTAGAATATCTACTTAACAGAAATTATATCACTTATAACCGTAAAGGTCACAGAGCCTTTGCGGTTTTTCTTTTGTCGTTTTTTATCGGAATATGCCGCATGGCTGTTTCTAGTGCGGGTTGTCGTTCGCCGCCTTTCCAATCTGGATTTTTACATTTTCAAAAATTCAGATTGGAGGAAATAAGGATGGCATATAACCACGGACGTGAGGACAGAAAGTGGCGTATCTGGAAAGAAGCCGAAGAAAAAGTATTGCGTGAGCATGGCGTTGATGAAGCGGTCATTGAGCAAATCCGCATAGAAGACAGAGCGGACTTTAATTCTAACAGGCGGTTTTACCGATGGACGAGCGACTTCGGGGAATACCTTGAGGGAATGGCGGACACCGAACAGCAGGCAGAACCGAATACCGTTGCGGACTTGCTGGACGAGATTGAGAACGAAACACTGTACCAGACACTGCTTACAGTGGACAAGCATACCCTGCTCATTCTCCTGCTGAAAATGCAGGGGTATTCCACAAGGGAGATTGCGGCAATGGCAGGGCTTACCGAAAGGGCGGTCTACAAACGCCTTGAAAGGCTCCGTAAAAAATTAAAGCCTATTTTTTATCCTTTCGGGGAAATTTAAGCATCCCCACGGGCTATTGGGTGAGAGGGCAATCCTCTCACTCAATTTTTTTCGGGAGGAAAGGAAATGGCATACGGGGCAAAGACATACACGCTTCGGGAGGAATCCACCGAAAGCGGCACAAGGTATCTTATCAGTTTTAAGGACGGGCAGGGGGAACACCACGAGTTAGAAGTGTCCGAGCAGTTATTCATTGAATTTCGGCAGATGGAGCGGAAAAACAGAAACCTTCAGCAATGGAATCAGCGGCACAGGGAATTTAACGAGGTATGGGATGAAACCCTTTACAGACGAGCGTTGCGAGTGCCTAAAACGCTTGATGAAAGAATGATTGAAAAAGAACGGAATGAATTGTTTTACAAAGCGGTTGCCCAACTGCCAGAGATACAAAGGCGGCGTTTCCTGCTCTATTACGAGTATGATTTCAACTTTTACCAAATCGCCGAGATGGAGCATTGCACCGCTTCTGCAATTCAAAAATCCGTTTCAGTTGCAAGGGAAAAGGTTAAGGCAGAAATGAGAAAGTATCTCCAACCGTGATTATTACCGCCCGAAAAAGAAATCCGCTTTTTATCGGCATGGGGATGGCGGAATTACATACTCTCACTTTTTCCGTGGGAGTAAATCTATTTTAAGGAGGTCACGCCTATGTGCAACAAAACCAAAGACACCGCCCGAAAGGAGGAATCCCATGCAGAAGTTACAGACGGTCAACGCCGACACGCTCCTTTATGAACCACTTGAGAAGCCGTCCTTTGTGGTGGACGGTCTGATCCCCACGGGCTTAACCTTGTTCTGCGGCTCACAGAAAATCGGCAAGAGCTGGCTCATGCTAAAACTCTGCCTTTGCGTGTCGCAGGGAATCCCCTTATGGGATATGCCCACACAGGAGGGCGATGTGCTTTACCTCTGTTTGGAGGACACGTTCTGCCGCATACAAGACAGGCTGTTCCATTTGACGGATGAAGCGAGCGGGCGGCTTCACTTTGCGGTGGCAAGCGACAAGCTGTCAGACGGTCTTATCGTGCAATTGGAGGATTATTTAAAAGAATATCCCGACAGCAGACTCATTGTCATTGACACCTTGCAGAAAGTCCGCACCGCTTCCAAAGACAACGCCTATGCAAGCGATTACGGGGACATCTCCCTTATCAAAGACTTTGCCGACAGGCACTCTCTGGCGGTCATTGTCGTCCACCACATCCGAAAGCAGAATGACAGCGACGTGTTCAACAAAGTGTCTGGAACGACGGGATTGACGGGGAGTGCGGACGCAACCTTTGTTTTAGAACAGGAAAGCCGTGCGTCCAATGCCGCCAAGCTGTATGTGACGGGCAGGGACACGCCCTATCAGGAGTTTACGCTCCGTTTCCATGATTGCAGTTGGGAACTGGTGGAGCGTAAGGAGCAGGAACAGCTTGCAAAAGAAGCGATACCAGACGTCCTTTTTCGGCTGGTGGATTTCATGCAGGGCAGGGAGGGATGGACTGGGACGGCAACGGAGCTTCTGGAACAGATGGGGGAAACGGGAACGCCGCCCAACATCATGACGAAGCGGCTCAACGAATACCGTGCCAGTTTCCTAAGCGAAAACAACATCCGTTACGGCTACCACAGGAAGAAAGGATGCAGGGAGATTTCCCTCACAAGGCAGTCGGGTGACGGTGGTGACGGTGATGACGGTTAGTTTGGGATACCCCCTGCTATTGTTACCGTCATAGCAAATGTATGTAAAGTCGGCGGCTCTGCCCTTCGGGAGAACACCCCGTAAACACAACATGCAGGCGTGGGCATTACTCGCCTTTTTCGGCTCGTAAAGCCACTCCTGCGGTCAGAAAAATCTACCGATTTTTCCGACTGCGTTTACAGGGTGTAACACACTACACTTTGCTCCGCAAAGTCGTGTGCCAGACGTTCCCTCTGGACTCCCTAAAAGCAGGGCTTGAGCCCTGCCCATCCTGCGCCCTGCGGCTACGGATGGAAGAATGTGCGGTGACAGTTGGCGGCTCCCGTGGGGGTATCCCAAAAACACCGTCACCACCGTCACCAACCGTCACCCTTTGGAAGATTACCTGCCGAAAGAAAGGAAGATGAACTATGCCCTATGCAATCCTGCGTTTCCAGAAACGAAAAGCAGGCGGCGTTGCGGCTTGCGAACGCCACAACGAGCGGAAGAAAGAAGCCTATAAAAGCAACCCAGATATTGATATGCAACGCTCCAAAGATAACTACCATCTTGTGAATCCGCCCCGTTACACCTACAAGAAAGAGATAAACCGAATGGTAGCCGAAGCGGGCTGCAAGGTAAGGAAAGACAGCGTGATGATGGTGGAAACGCTCATCACAGCTTCGCCAGAATTTATGAACCAGTTACCGCCCGAAGAACAGAAAGCGTATTTCCAGACAGCTCTTGACTTCATTTCGGAGCGTGTGGGGAAGAAAAATATTCTCTCCGCAGTTGTTCATATGGACGAGAGGACGCCCCATATGCACCTATGCTTTGTGCCGCTTACTCCAGATAACAAGCTCTCCGCAAAAGCCATCTTAGGCAACCAGAAATCCTTATCTGAGTGGCAGACCGCTTACCATGAGCGGATGTCCTCACGGTGGAACGAATTAGAAAGAGGTCAATCTTCAATGGAAACCAAGCGGAAGCATATCTCCACATGGCTCTATAAACTAGGCGGCAGGCTGGATAAACAGTATGAAGAAATCGTGTCTGCCCTCTCCGACATCAACGCCTTTAACGCAGGGAAAAAGCGTGATAAGGCTCTGGAACTGATTGCGGCATGGCTTCCAGACGTGGAGAAATTCTCTAAGGAAATCGGCAAACAGCAGGCGTATATCGACAGCTTGAAAGAGAGAATCGGGCAGGAATCCGACTATGCAGGGCGTATGCGTGATGAAAAGTACGAACAGGAACTAAAGGTACAGAAAGCCAACCAGAGGATATTTGAGTTGCAGAGAACCAATGAGCAGATGGGGCGGCTACTATCTAAAATCCCACCAGAAGTATTAGAGGAATTACAACGAACAGGCAAAACCAGACCAAAAGAAAGGTAGGAATGTGAATGAAGAAACAGGATTTTAAGGTATTAAAGACCGCAGATTTATATCCGTTTCCCGACAATCCTTTTCATGTGGTGGAGGATGAAATGTTATCAGAATTAGCGGAAAGCATTAAGGAGTTTGGAATCGTAACGCCGATAATCACACGCCCGAAAGAGGACGGGAACGGTTATGAGGTCATTGCAGGACAGCGGCGTGTCCGTGCTTCGGAGCTTGCAGGGATAAATACAATCCCCGCCTTTGTCCTGCCCTTAGACCGTGACCGAGCCATCATCACCCTTGTAGACAGCAACTTGCAACGAGAAAATATTCTGCCGAGTGAGCGGGCGTTTGCCTACAAAATGAAATCCGAAGCCATGAAGCGGCAGGGATTTCGCACAGACTTAACCTCGTCACAAGTTGGGACGAAGTTGCGGACGGACGATAAAGTGGCGCAGGGCTTCGGCGTTAGCAGGATGACCGTGCAGCGTTTTATCCGCTTGACGGAGCTGATACCGCCGATTCTGCAGATGGTGGACGAGGGGAAAATCGCCCTCACGCCTGCGGTGGAACTGTCCTTTCTGAAGAAAGACGAGCAGGAAAACCTATTCGCCACAATGGAGAGCGAGGAAGCAACGCCCTCACTCTCACAGGCACAGCGGATGAAAACCTTGAGCCAGAGCGGGCGGCTTGACATGGATACCATCTTTGCGATTATGACGGAGGAAAAGGGAAACCAGAAAGAAACCGTGAAAATCGGCATGGAGAGGTTAAAGAAATACTTCCCGAAAGGCACAACGCCGAAGCAGATGGAGGACACCATCATCAAACTTTTGGAGCGTGAATTGCAGAGGAAACGGGGCAGGGACAGCCGCTAATCTTCTCTTTTCGGGAGGTAAATAGAAAGCATTGCGAGAAAAAAGACAGCCAAATAAGACAGAGAGTTGAGGTAGTGAATGAAAGAAATCCAGTATGAGATTGTAAAGGAAATCGCCGTGTTGTCTATGAGCGACAGCGGCTATACAAAGGAAATCAATTTAATCTCATGGAACGGGAACGAGCTAAAGTATGACATCCGCAGCTTTTCCCCTAACCGTGAGAAGTGCGGAAAGGGAATCACGTTGACCGCTGATGAAGCGGCGGCTCTCCTTAAAGCATTGCAGGAAGAATTGAACAGCGGGGATTGATGGTATCTGATTGGCAGAGCAGGGGGATTTTATATACTCCCCTGCCTGTCTGGAAAGGAAGATTTGAATATGGGCGAGGATAAGAAAGCAAACAAAAAGAGAAAGCGTATTATGCCAAAAGCACCAGTGCAAATGATTATCAGTCGGGAATATGTCGGCACACAGACCGTTGCGGAAGCATTTATCCCGATTATCTCCGAGGATATACGGAGGGAGATAGCCGAAGATGACACCTTCGACAATGAGGATATATCCGCTTAGAATGTACGCAATGGAACATGAAACCTATTAGAGCAAAGACGGAGGTTTAACAGCATGGCAGGGATAAGAACGGAAAATAAGATTTATGAAGTCGGCATTTACTGTCGGTTATCAAAAGACGATGGCACGGATAACGAGAGTGCAAGCATTGCCACGCAGAAATCCATCCTCACGGATTATGTAAAAAAGCAGGGCTGGCACTTGGCAAAAACGTATGTGGACGACGGGTATTCTGGTACGAATTTCCAAAGACCGAGTTTCCAGAACATGATTAAGGACATTGAAAACGGACAGATAAACTGCGTGATTACGAAAGATTTATCCCGTCTGGGGAGGAATTACCTTGATTGCGGGCTGTATCTGGAAGTCTTTTTCCCAGAGCATAACGTGAGGTATATAGCGATCAATGACGGCGTGGACACGCTCAATAAATCAGCGATGGACATTACCCCATTCCGCAATATCCTAAACGAAATGTATTCCGCCGATGTGTCAGTCAAGATAAAATCGGCGTACCGTGCGAGGTTTCAACAAGGGAAATTCATGGGGACGTATGCGCCCTATGGGTATGTCAAAGACCCTGCCGACCACAATCATCTGCTGATTGATGATAAGGTGGCGCACGTTGTAAGGGAGATATTCGACCTTGCATTGGCGGGAAACGGACTTGGAAAAATTCGCAAGCACATCAATAGTCAGCACGTTTTACGCCCTGCCGCTTATGCGGCGGAGCAGGGGGCGACAGGCTATGAGAGATACTTTGAGGACAATGAAGAAAACCGTTATATCTGGAGTGAGAACAGCTTGAGGAATATTTTAAGAAGCCCTATCTATGCGGGGAACCTTGCAGGCTACAAACGGATTGCCGCCAATATGAAAAGCAAGAAACGTCCCTCTAAGCTGCCCGAAGAATGGGAAGTGATACCCAACACCCATGAGGGCATAGTCACGCAGGAGGAATTTGACACTGTCCAACAGCTTATGACGAGCCGCAGACGGGAAAAGAATAAGGGCGACTTTGAGAATATTTTTGCAGGCGTTATCAAGTGTGCGGACTGCGGCTACGCTCTGCGGGCTATGAGTGCCAACAGGAGGAAACGCCCCGACATCATCGACTGCGTACAATATACCTGTAATAATTATGGCAGGTATGGTAACGTCATGTGTACCGCACACGCCATTGAAGCAAGGGATTTATTTAACGCTGTCCTTGACGACATCAACCGTTTTGCGGATATGGCGGTGAATGACGAGCGGGCGGTGAGGGCGATTGAGAAGCGGCTCACGGAAACAGACCAGAGCAAAGCAAAAACAATGGAGAAAGAACGGAAGAAGCTGAACAAACGCCTTGCGGAGCTTGACAGGCTGTTTTCCTCTCTCTATGAGGATAAAGTCATGGAACGTATCACCGAGCGGAATTTTGAGATGATGTCGGGGAAATACCAGAAAGAACAGCTTGAAATCGAAGCAAGACTGAAAGAAGTAACGGAAACGCTCAATGAAAGCTATGAGAAATCGCAGGGAATCCGTGACTTCCTCTCCCTTATCCGCAACTATCAAGGCTTAAAGGAACTGGACGCAACAGTGGTAAATGCACTGATAGACAAGATACTTGTTTCGGAGCGTGAGAAGTCAGCGGACGGAACAGTAAAGCAGGAAATCAAGATTTACTATAAATTCATCGGCTTTGTCGGTGAATTACATATCACACCCACAAAGCGGTGGACAGCATTGCCCGCCAAACACTGTATGGTGTGCGGTGTTGAATATGTCCCTGGCTCTGCTATCTCAAAATATTGTCCGATATGTGCGAAAAAGGTGCAGAGGGAGAAGTCAAACGAGAGCAGACGCAGGAGCAGGACAAGGGACAGACAAGTATGTATTGAACTGTCCGCAAAAAATGACCGACTGACGGTAATCGGAGAGAAGGACGCATATCTCTCCGGCGGAGAGCGGCAGCGGGTGGCAATCGCCAGAGTGTTTCTGCGCAATACGCCGATTGTGGTGCTGGATGAGGCGACTGCCTATGCGGATGCCGGCAACGAGGCGAAAATCCAGGCGGCTTTTGCCAGGCTGGCGAAGGATAAGACGGTGCTCATCATTGCCCACCGGCTGAAAACGGTGGAGAAAGCGGATAAGATTCTGGTCATGAAAAACGGCGCTTTGCAGGGGCAGGGCAGCCATGCGGCTCTGCTTAAGAGCTGCCCCATGTACCGGGATATGGTGGACGCCAATGAAAGAAGAAGCCGGTGGACGATTAAAGATAGGGAGGCTGCGTTATGAGTGCTTTCAGAGAGTGGTTTGAGACCATGACGCTGGGACAGACGAAAAAATACATGGAGCTGCTGGCGTGGAGCCTGTTCGACAGCTTTGTGGTGTCGATTCCGTATGCCGTCATGATAATGGCGATGTATGTGCTTCTGATTCCGGTATTGTCTCCGGAAACAAAGCTTCCCCTGAACCGGATGGGGATTTTAACCGGGATACTGCTGGCGCAGTTTATCGGCTATCTGTTTATCCGCAGAAAATCTTATCTTGATTTCTGCACCGGCTTTGCCGGAACGACCCGGACGTCCCGCATCCAGATGGGAGAGCATCTGAGAAGTCTCAGTATGGGCTTTTTTGCCAGCCGCGATGCCGGAGATTTGTCTACGGTGCTTTTGCGGGATTATACGGAGATTGAAAATTTTGCCCAGCAGCTTCTGCCGCAGGTGGCGACGATTCTGATACGATTCCTGCTGGCTGTTGTGGTGCTGTCCGCTTTTGATGTGCGGATGACGGCGGCTGTGTTTCTGGTTATTCCGCTGGCGCTGCCCTTTGCCTTTCTGTCCCTGAAGCGGATGGAAAAAGAGAGCAGACGGCTGCAGACTTCCCAGCAGGAGGTGGCGGCGGGAATTCTGGAATATGTGGGCGGCATACAGACCCTGAAGGCTTTTCACATGGCGGGAGAGCGGTTTGAAACGCTGAAGGCATCTGTGGCTGGATGGCAGCATGCCTCCATCCGGCTGGAAACGGGGGCGGCGGCACCGGTCAGTATGGTGGGACGCTGTCTGCTGAACTGCGGAATCGGCGTTGTCATGCTGACAGGCGGCTTCCTGCTGACAAAAGGAGAGCTGTCACCCTTTTACTACATGGCGTTTATGCTGCTTTCCCTGACGATTTATGACCCGGTGCTGATGCTTTTTACCTTTATCGCGGATTTTTCGCGGACGGCAAGGAGCGGCGGCCGCATCCGGAGCCTGTTTGAGGAAAAACCGCTGCCGGAGGCAAAGGAAGGGGCGGCTCCGGAAAAATACGATATTGTATTTAAGGATGTAAGCTTTGCATACGGCAGGGAGGAGGTGCTTCACCGCATCAATCTGACCTTTCCGGAAAGAAGCGTCACCGCGCTGGTGGGACCGTCCGGCTCCGGAAAATCGACCATTACGCGGCTGATTGCCAGATTCTGGGATGTGACAGAGGGGGAAATCCGGATGGGCGGCATTCCAATCCGGAACATTCCTTCGCAGACGCTGCTTGGGAATATCAGCGTGGTGTTCCAGGACGTCTATCTGTTTCATGACACCATTGAGGAAAATATCCGCATGGGCAGGGAGGACGCCACCCATGAGGAGATTGTGGCGGCGGCAAAAAAGGCAGCCTGCCACGATTTTATCATGGCGCTGCACAGGGGGTACCAGACGATGGTGGGAGAGGGCGGCTCCACATTGTCCGGCGGGGAAAAGCAGCGGATATCCATTGCCAGGGCGCTTCTGAAGGACGCACCGGTGGTTCTTCTGGATGAAGCCACCTCGTCGCTGGACCCGGAAAATGAGGTTCTTATCCAGCAGGCAATCTCGGCGCTGGTGGAAGAAAAAACGGTGATAGTAATTGCCCACCGCCTGCAGTCCATAAGCAACGCGGATAAGATCGTGGTGCTGGAGGAGGGAGCGGTGAGCGCGTGCGGAACCCATGAGGAGCTTCTGCGGGAGCCGGGAATTTACAGCCAGCTCTGGCAGGAGCAGCAGAATGCGGGAAGCTGGCAGATTAAAGCATGACGGAAGGAGAGAAAATGAAACAATTTACCGGACAGAAAATGCAGGGGAGGGATTATATTACCTGCGGAATTTTTAGTTTACTGTGCATGGTGGCAATGATACTGGCGGCTGTTATGAACCTGTCGGGCTATACCGCCATCTTTTATCCGGCGGTGGCGGCGTTTTTTATCGGAATTTTATACGTTATCATAACCGCAAAGGTGCCAAAAAGCGGCGCCGTACTGATTTTTTCTATTGTGCCCTGCATTTATTTCTTCACCAGCGGTCTGCTGGAGGGGCTTATCGGGGCGGCAGGAGTGCTGCTGTTTGCGGGACTGGCGGAGCTGATATTACGAGAAGACCGCCGCAGCCTGCGGCGTGTGACAGTCTCCGGCGTGGTGTATACGCTGTATATGTCCACGTTGGGGCTGGCGGAGAACTTTATTGCAACGGATATCTACTGTGATAACGCGCTGGAGCATGGAATCAACGCGACGGTGGTAGAGCAGATGCGGCATATGTACGGCATAAAGCCGCTCTGGCTGGTCGTTATCGCCGTTACGGCGCTGCTGACCTTTGCCGGAATTCAGACCGGAAAGAGGCTGATAAAGAAGCATTTAAAGAAAGCGGGTATGCTGTAAGATGAAGCTGGATATCAGAACCTATCTGATTTTAACGGTATTATCCGCCACCTGCGCAAGCATGAATACCGATATCCGGGTGGAGACGGGACTGTTTGCTGCGCTGGGGGTGTTGCAGCTTTTATCGGGAAAAGGCGTTTTTATGCCAGGGCTTGCGGCGGCATACGGGGCGATGGTTCTGACGCAGTACCTGCTGCTTCCGCGTATGCCGGAAGCGCTGGCGATGATACTGTCGATGCCGGTGGTGAATATCCGCAGCTTTTTTCCGGTCGTCATGTGCCTGGTGCTCACGTATAAAAATACCAGGGTCAGCCAGATGATCGCCACCTTTACGAAAATGGGGATGCCGAAAGGAGTGACGGTCACGGTGGCGGTTGCCGTCCGCTATATTCCGGCTCTGAAAGAGGAATGGCGGCATATCTGCGACGCTATGCGGCTTAGAAGGGTAACGGCGGGTATCCGGAATCCGTTTCGCAGGCTATCCTGTCTGCTGGAGTGCTATCTGGCGCCGATGTTTGTTTCCTGTCTGAAAACAGCGGACGAACTTTCGGCGGCGGCTGTCACAAGGGGCATTGATAATCCGGCGACGCCCACCTGCCGGAATTACCGGGCGATGGGAGCGGCTGATTATCTGACAATCTCTTTCGCGGCGCTGGCAACTGCCTTTTGTATCTGGAACCGTTATGGAGGATGAAAGAGTGATTACATTTAAAGAGGTAAGCTTTCAATATGAAAAGGACGAGGGGCAGAGGGAGGAGAGCGGCATCCGGGATATGGCGGAAATGCCGCTTTATGAACGCGCCGGGTATGTGGCAAGCGTATTCCAGAACCCGAAGTCCCAGTTTTTTAACACTGATGCAGAAAGCGAGATTGTCTATGGGCTGGAAAACCGTGGGCTTTTGGTGGAGGAAATCGACAGAAGGCTGGAGCGGACGGTGAAGGAGCTTCATCTGGAGCAGCTTTGCACAAAAAGCATGTTTGCGCTCTACGGCGGGGAAAAGCAGCGGATTGCCTTTGCCAGCGCGTTTATTACCGATGCGCCGGTGGTTGTGCTCGACGAGCCATCGGCGAATCTTGACGCAGAGGCGGTGAGGAATATACGCGGCATCCTTGAGAAAATAAAGCGGCAGGGAAAAACCATTCTGATTGCGGAGCACAGGGTCGCGTACCTGAAAGGACTTGCGGACACGGTGTGCTTTATGGAGGAGGGGCGAATTCGCAGGAAATATACGGCGGAAGAGTTTTATGCGTTTAGCGATGAAAAACGGAGGGCAATGGGGCTGCGCTGCCTGATGGAGGAGGGCGGCTTTCCGGATAGTCTCCTGAAGAGGGATGTTCCAAAAAGAGAGACGGTGCTGGAGATAAAGGACCTGACTTTAGCTTACAAAAAGCAGATTGTGCAGGAGCATCTTTTGTTCCGGGCTTCTGCGGGGGAGATTGTCGGGATAACAGGAAGAAACGGAAGCGGAAAAACGACCTTTCTGCGGGCAGTCAGCGGTCTTGCGGCTGTGAAGTGTGGAAGCATTCTGATAAACGGGAAGAAAACGGGACGGCGAAAGAGAAGAAAGCTGTGCGCAATGGTGATGCAGGATGTGAATTACCAGTTATTTTCTGACTGCGTGGAAAACGAATGCTTACTGGGAAATCCGGGGGCTGCGCGGGAGAAGGTGAAGGACATTCTGAGTGAAATGGGGCTTTCGGACTGTCTGATGAGGCACCCGCAGAGCCTGTCGGGCGGGCAGAAGCAACGTCTTGTGATGGCGGCTGCCTGTGTTGCCCAAAAACAGCTTTTGCTGCTGGATGAGCCGACCAGCGGTCTCGATTACCGGAGTATGCAGGCGGCGGGAAGGGCCTTGAAGCGGCTGGCACAGAAGGGGATGCTGATTCTGGTGGTGACTCATGACAGGGAATTTGCAGAGACAGTCTGCGACCGCCTGTTTTTCCTGGAGAAGCGCCGGGAGCCTGCGGATTGTTAATAAAATATCATTTTTTTGCCATTTCGAAAAAAAATCGGGAAATCTTGTTGATTTTATTGATTTATTATGTATAATATGATAAAGGAAGAAGAAAAACTTCCCAATACTATGAAAGAAAGAGGTTAAATGTAAGATGGCAGAGATTAATTTAAGTAAGTATGGCATTACTGGAACAACTGAAATCGTGCACAATCCTTCTTACGAGATGTTATTCGAAGAAGAGACCAGACCGGACCTGGAAGGCTATGAAAAAGGACAGGTAAGCGAGCTGGGCGCTGTTAATGTAATGACCGGTATCTATACAGGACGCTCTCCGAAAGACAAATTCATTGTTATGGACGAGAACTCCAAAGATACAGTATGGTGGACCTCCGACGAATACAAGAACGACAACCATCCGGCTTCCGAGGAAACCTGGAAGGCTGTAAAAGAGATTGCTCAGAACGAGCTGTCCAATAAGAGACTTTTTGTAGTAGACGCATTCTGCGGTGCAAACCATGATACCCGCATGGCTATCCGTTTCATTATGGAAGTTGCATGGCAGGCTCATTTCGTAGAGAACATGTTCATCATGCCGTCCGCAGAGGAGCTTGAGAACTTTGAGCCGGATTTCGTTGTTTACAACGCTTCCAAGGCAAAAGTAGAGAATTACAAGGAGCTGGGTCTGAATTCTGAGACCGCAGTTGTATTCAATATCACAAGCCGCGAGCAGGTTATCATCAACACCTGGTACGGCGGAGAAATGAAGAAGGGTATGTTCTCCATGATGAACTACTATCTGCCGCTGAAGGGCATCGCTTCCATGCACTGCTCCGCAAACACAGATATGAACGGCGAGAACACCGCAATCTTCTTTGGTCTGTCCGGAACCGGTAAGACCACACTGTCCACAGACCCGAAGCGTCTTCTGATCGGTGATGACGAGCACGGCTGGGATGACAACGGTGTATTCAACTTCGAGGGCGGCTGCTATGCAAAGGTTATCAACCTGGACAAGGAGTCCGAGCCGGATATCTACAATGCAATCAAGCGCAACGCTCTTCTTGAGAACGTTACTCTGGATGCAGACGGAAAGATTGATTTCGCTGATAAGAGCGTAACCGAGAATACCCGTGTATCTTACCCGATTGACCACATTAAGAATATTGTACGTCCGGTTTCCGCAGCACCGGCAGCTAAGAATGTAATCTTCCTGTCCGCAGATGCTTTTGGCGTACTTCCGCCGGTATCTATCCTTACACCGGAACAGACACAGTACTACTTCCTGTCCGGATTCACAGCAAAGCTGGCTGGTACGGAGCGCGGCATCACAGAGCCGACACCGACCTTCTCCGCATGCTTTGGACAGGCATTCCTGGAGCTTCATCCGACCAAATACGGCGAAGAGCTGGTTAAGAAGATGGAAGCAAACGGCGCAAAGGCATACCTGGTAAATACAGGATGGAACGGAACCGGCAAGCGTATCACCATCAAGGATACCCGCGGCATCATCGACGCTATCCTGAACGGCGATATCCAGAAGGCTCCGACCAAGAAGATTCCGTACTTCAACTTCGAAGTTCCGACAGAGCTTCCGGGCGTTGACACCGGTATCCTCGACCCGCGCGATACTTATGCAGATGCTTCCGAGTGGGAGACAAAGGCAAAAGACCTGGCACAGAGATTCATCAAGAACTTCGCAAAATACGAAGGCAACGAGCATGGTAAAGCTCTGGTATCCGCTGGTCCGCAGCTTTAATCTGCAACGGAATCCTATAAAGAATAAAATAGCTGTCAGCATCTGCTGACGAAAACCGTTACTGCGGATGAAGGAAGCAGTAACAGATAATCCCGGAGCTGCGGCTCCGGGTTTTTTGTAATAGTGGAGGGAGACAAATGATTACTTTTGACAAAAACAATCTGCAGTGGACGAGAGAGCCGCAATCCTTTCGGATAGAGGAGGAGAGGATTGCAATAACGACAAAACCGCACACGGATCTGTGGCAGAGAACGTATTATCATTTCCGGAATGACAACGCGCCGGTGCTGCAGATGGAAACAGATGAGAAATTCTTTTCTTTTATTGTAAAAACGGATTTTACAGAAAGTCATCACCGCTTTGACCAGTGTGGGATCGTGATGTATCTGGACGGAGAAAACTGGCTGAAGGGGTCGGTAGAATATGAAAATGAGCACTTCCAGCACCTGGGCTCTGTTGTGACAAATGCGGGTTACTCGGACTGGGCAACCACGGAGATTCCCGCTGATGTGAAAATTATGTGGTACCGCTTCAGCCGCAGGGAGGACGATTACTGCATCGAATGTTCCCCGGATGGAGAGCATTTTCACCAGATGCGTGTGTGTCATATGCACAAAGGCGGCGGGAAAATCCGCTTTGGCATTTATGCCTGCAGTCCGGAGGAATCCTCCTTTACAGCGGTGTTCTCCGACATGAAGCTGACAGAATGCGCCTGGAAGGCGCACGACGGACAGGCACCGGATGAAATGTAACATGATTTAAAAAACTGGCACAGGACAGAGGCTGATGGCGGGAGAACGGACAGCGATTCTTATGGAAAAGTGATTTATGTGGAAAGGATGACAGGAAGGTGGATATATGGAAAGCAGATTTGGAAAAATGATATCCGGAAAAGCATTCCGGAGGATATTCGTGATTGCCGCGGCACTGCTGGATTTTTACAGTATGTTCCGTCTGGGGTATGCTGTGTGGCAGATATGGGATGTCCGGCTGTACATCCCGCTGTTTGTTTTTGCAGCCTGTATGCTGGTTCTTGCTGCAGCGGTGCAGCGAAAGCACAGTCATTCGCGGCGGTACCGGCAGGGAGTGTGGCTATCCGGTATTTATATTTGCCTGCTGGTTTATTTCCTGCTTTATCTGGCAGTAGCGGACGTAGTTTCTGCCGTATGGAATCTGCTGGCGCATACGTCCGGGGTAAACGGGATACTTGTAGCTGCCGCTGCCGCCGCATCTGCCCTGACGGTGATATATGGCGTGCTTCATGCCGGAAAGTTAAAGACGGTAAGGTATTCTTTTTCTGTTGGCAGAGGAAAAGATGATTACAGAATTGTCCACTTAAGTGATTTGCATTTTGGCGTGATTATTGGCCCGGCACATATGGAGCGGGTTGTGAATGCGGTAAATGAGCTGAAGCCTGATATGGTGGTGATTACAGGCGATATTTTTAACAGTGCCTATTTGGAGGAATGTGTTGACTGTGATAAGATTGCGGAGCAATTTCGCAGACTGCAGACGAAAGATGGAGTATTTGCCATCCTGGGGAATCACGACCCGGACAGAAAGAATCCGGCGCTGAATGAATTTATAAAAAAGGCGGGCATCCGGCTCATTGATAATGAGGTGGCTGCTTTCTCCCGGTTCTATCTGGTCGGAAGAACCGGTATCATTGACAAAGGAAAAGAGCGGATGACGCTTGAAAGCCTGCTTCAGAATATAAACAGGGAGAAGCCTGTCATTGTTCTGGATCATGACCCGCAGGAAATCCGGGAGGCGGCTGAATGCAAGGCGGACCTTGTCTTGTGCGGTCATACACACAGGGGACAGTTTTTCCCGTTTACATTATTTACAAAATGGGCAAACGGGAAAGAGTATTTTTACGGATACCGTATTTATGGGAACGGGAGAACGCGGGGCGTGATATCAGCCGGCACCGGTTATTTTCAGCTTCCGGTGCGGGTCGGGACAGACAGTGAAATCGTCTGTCTGGATATGAAAATATGATTTTTTACAGCGAAAGGATTCTGGGAGATGAATCAGCGGTGGGAGAAGTTCGCAGAGCAGGTGTTGATATTGGCGTCATATTTTATCCTGTTAAATATTCTTGTGCGAGAGTACCTCTGTTCCGGAGAAACGGAAACCAAAGTCCTCCTCAAAATTATCTTTTCATTCTGCGTGACACAGCTTACCTGTTTTCGATGTAAAAACAAGCCCGAAATAAAAATATGAAAGTTTTTCTAAAATAGATGCTTGACAGGAATCCGATTTCAGATTATAATGAATCCGAAATCGGATTTTAGGAGGCGGGATGCTTGGATGTAAAAGAAGGAAACGAACTGAAAGAATTTAATATGCTTTATAAGGAGGTAGACGAACTATATCACAGAATTGCACTGGAAATAGGACTGTCTGACAGCGCCTTTTTTATCTTATATTCGATAGTTGAATTTGGAGATGGATGTCTGCAAAAAGATATTGCGGACCACTATTTTATCAGCCGGAAAACAATCAATTCTTCCATTAAGAATTTGGAATCGAATGGCTTGATTGAGTTAAAAAAGGGAAAACGGCGGGATATGCACATATATCTCACGCAGGCAGGGCAAAAATTTGTGGAAGAAAAAATGATGCCGGTATTTGAACTGGAAAACGGTGTGTTTGAAGAATTTACCGGGGAAGAATGCCGGCAGCTTATACAACTGACAAAGAAATACGTCATGTTGTGCCGTGAAAAGATAAAAGAAACATATCATTTGTCATCGGAGGACTTATAGCCGCAGCTATAAAGTCGATTAGAAGATGTCGGGTGCGCTCGGTTAAAAATGACCGGGCGCATATTTTATTTACGCGAGCAACGAGCCAAACGAATATGCTTGCATATTCACTTGGCGACTGCTGCGATAACGAGCAAAGCGGGCTTCAGATTATTTTATACGAGGAGGATTTTAGTATGCAGATTATTACAATCAGCCGTGAGTTTGGAAGCGGCGGCAGAGAATTAGGAAAACGTCTTGCAGAATTATTGCATTACGATTATTACGACAGGGAAATCATTACTGCTATTGCAGAGAAAAAGGAGATGAATGCGCAGTATGTGGAACAGACTCTGGAAAATCATGGGTGGCGCAGCATCCCTTTAACATACCGGCACTCTTTTGCCGGTATCCAGACCTTACAGCAAATGCAGATCGAGCTGCTGATAGAGCAGAGCCGCATCATTAAAGAAATTGCCAGAGCAGGGAAAGACTGTGTGATTGTAGGCAGAAATGCAGATGTGCTACTTGAGGAATATAAACCTTTCCGAATTTTTGTGTGTGCCGGGATGGATGCTAAGATCCGGCGTTGTATCGAACGCTCAGATAAAAATGAGGCGTTATCTCGAAAAGAAGTGGAAAGCAATATACGGCGCATCGATAAGAACAGGGCGAAAACCTGCGAGATGACCACAGGCAGCAAATGGGGCGATTGCAAATCCTACCATCTTGTGATCAATACTACAGACTGGAATATCAAAGAATTAACACCGGCAGTTGCAGAGTTTGTTTCCTGCTGGTTTGGGAGGTAATTTATGCACATTCAGATTTCAGACCACTTTAATTATAATAAGCTGCTGCGTTTTGCGCTTCCCTCCATTATCATGATGATTTTTTCATCGCTATATAGCGTTGTGGATGGTTTTTTTGTATCGAATATTGCAGGGAAAACATCTTTTGCAGCAGTCAATCTGATCGTACCTGTCATTATGATCTTGGCTTCCAACGGTTTTATGTTTGGGGCTGGCGGAAGTGCCTTAATATCAAAAACAATGGGTGAAGGAGATCATGATAAGGCACAGCGCCTGTTCTCTTTGTTTGTATATTTTATTGCAATCAGCGGGATTGTGATTTCCGTTGTGGGCTTTATTTTTATACGCCCGATTGCCGTTTTGCTGGGCGCGGACGGCGTGCTTTTGGAGGACTGCGTATGCTACGGACGGATTTTGCTTTGCAGTATGCCTTTTTATATGCTGCAGTTTGGTTTCCAGAGCTTTTTTGTGACTGCTGGGAAACCCAATATGGGGCTTGTGGTAACGCTGATATGTGGTATTATAAATATGATTTTGGATGCGCTGTTCATGGCGGTTTTCTCGTGGGGGATTGCCGGTGCGGCTCTGGCAACCGCAGCCAGTCAGATACTGGGCGGAATCATACCGCTGATTTACTTTGGCAGGGAAAATACAAGCCTGCTTCGTCTGACAAAGACAGGGTTTGACGGGAAAACCCTGTTAAAAGCCGGCACTAATGGCTCTTCTGAATTGATGACTAATATTTCTACTTCGGTTGTAAGTATCCTGTATAATGCCCAGCTTATGAAATACGCAGGGGAAAACGGGATTGCCGCATACGGGGTACTGATGTATGTCAATATGATTTTTGCCGCTATATTCCTTGGGTATTCCACCGGAACCGCTCCAATCGTGAGTTATCATTTCGGCGCAAAAAATCATAGTGAAACAAAAGGGCTGCTGAAAAAGAGCATCCTCATTATCACTGTTTTTTCGGTATGTATGTTTGTCCTGGCTGAGATTCTGGCAGCGCCTCTGTCCAGAGTTTTTGTAAGTTATGATGCGGAGCTTCTGGCAATGACAATCAGGGCTTTCCAGATTTTCTCCTTTTCATTCCTGTTTGCCGGTATTGCAGTCTACGGTTCCGCTTTCTTTACTGCATTAAACGATGGGCTGGCTTCCGCAGTCATTTCTTTCCTCAGGACGTTGTTGTTCAAAATACTTGCAGCCCTGATCCTGCCTGTTTTTATGGGAATCGACGGAATCTGGACATCGATTGTTGTGGCGGAAGTGGCTTCCTTTTTTGTGACGATTTTATTTATTCGTCTGAAAAAATCAAAATATCACTATTAAGAGGTGAAAATAACTTATGGACAGAATTGACAATTTATTGGAGAAAACCTGTTATATCATGGACTTCCTTCCCGAACAGGTAAAAGAAAACGCAGGAGGACAATTTTTTGACGTGGAAAATTATCTGATAAACAGCGATAAGTACACGGCCTTTGTGGAGAAATTTAAGGGTATCATTTTGAAACTGATGTGTTATTATCATACATCTATCTTCTGGAATAAGTGGGTTGATTATCCCAGGCCGGAAAAGATTGCAGAAATCATCAGTGAAATGTCAGAACATCATTCGGGGACATTAAATGTGTTATTCCCGCAGGAAAATACACTTCTGGTCTTTGAATGGGGCGACTTGAATTTGTCCGTATATAATCCGCCGGAACAGGTACAGACAATTATGAAAAAATTAGCTTCCTCCGAAAGCCTGTTCTGGCGAAAGATATAAATACTTAAAAAGTGCAATCGATGGAAATAAGGGTTTCCGCGAAGCCTGCTTCGTAGGAAGAGGACGGAGCTTTTGTGCCTGCATGAAAGCGAGATTATTAGTAACAATATAATGAATATTATGAAACAGAATGGAAAAAAGCAGATTGACCTTGCAGACTATCTTGGTGTGTCTAAGCAGGTTATAAGCAAGATGCTTACCGGTGGCAGGATGATCAATGCAATTGAGCTACAGAAGATTTCGGAGTTTCTTGGCACTTCCATGGAGAATCTGGTTAAGCGTCCAGAGGTATTTCAAGAAACTAATGCCATAAAGGCATTTATGGGTAAGGTGGAAACCCAGGAAGCAAGAGATGGACTTGGAATTGCAGATGAGATCGCAAATCTTATTTGTTTTTATGCGCGCACCCGTGAGAATGCAGAGGAAATGATGAAACCGTGGGAGGCTTAGAATTATGTGCCGAGTTTTGGATAATAGTCTTTTTGTTAAAGACAGAAAGAAATATATAAAAATAAGTGAATGTGCAACAAGTTTCAATTCACTCTATAATAAAAACAATATTATTCAGGATGATATCTTCAATGTGTTGGAGAATTATGTGGCACGCCATGATATGCCATTTGAGATGCTAAGATATCCTATTGAGGATACGGATTTGTGTGCATGTACTTTTATTCGCAAGGGACGTATGTTTGTTATGATTAATTCTGCTTTGCCATTATCAAAGCAGATATTTGCTGCAGCACATGAACTGTATCATATTTATTGCTATTTTGAAGAGCATAATTCTGAATTGTTACAATCTGGATCAATTTTGGCATCTAGTATTATAGATGAAGAAGCAAAAGAGATTGAGGATATGGAAGCAAATGCTTTTGCTGCTATTTTATTGGCTCCAAAGGAACGACTTGATGAACAAACAGATGTGTACAATTTATCATATAAAAATATTTCTGTGCAAACTATTCTTAAGATAATAGACATTTTTGCAATTCCATATAAGGCGGCAGTAATTCGCCTTTTGGAGGAAGATAGGATTGATGCAAAAGATGCAAAGAAACTTTTGCAGGTCACTGAAGAAGAGATTAGCAAACAAATGAAACTCACGGGAAAAGCTGCACGGTGGCAGGAAATACATAAGGATTTTGTTAGATTTGGAAGTTTATCAGAATTGATGTATGACGTTGAGCAGATGGATGCAGTTCGTGATGAGCGGTTGTCAAGTGATAAGAGCAGATTAACTGAAATTATGAAAAACTTAAGAAAACAGTGAGGTAGTGCCTATGGGAATAGACAAAAGATATGCCTTGCTGGATACTGACTTTTTGTATAAATCACATTTGGCAAGAAACGCCAAAAATTATACACTGACAGACTTATATATTTAGAATTACTAGAAACGAGTTGCGATACTTTTAATGCAAATTTTTATAAACAGTACTACGGTTCGTTGAATGAGATGGAAGACTTGAACGATGTTGAGGCATTTTTGGCGGCATTAAAGGAATGTGATGATAATGTTCCGCATAAAATGGGTTTGGGTGAGAAAAAGACCTATGTGTTAATTCAAATGATGGAGATTATGCATAGCAATCGGGTGTATGTATTTTGCTCAGATGATTTTAAAGCAAGACAGAGTATCGCAAGTTTAGAAACACCGGTTCATTGTATTAGTATATTAGGTGTTTTCTATAAGCTGATGAAGATGGGAAAGGAAAAATCTGAAATGCAGGAATATTACGATCATCTGGCTGCATTTTTGAAAAAACAGACGGAATATAAGGTTTGGTCTATATCTGGTCACCAACGAGATGGTGTGCCAATTCAGCAAGTATTTGATGAAATGTATGATGAAAAATTTCAGATGTTGCGGAATGGAGATTTGAAATACATAAAGTAAAGTGTCTGTTGACATGGGAGTAAGCCTTGAGGGAGTAATCCTTTAGGGCTTTTCTTATGCAGAAATTTATGGAAGGAGGGGATTCCAATGGCAGGTAGAAAGCCAAAGCCTGCAGCGATTAAGGAACTGGAAGGCAATCCAGGTGGAGGAAGAGCTGGGAGAATGTTACTTCTCAGCTTGGAGCATATACGGTGCTTGCTAATGCGAAGGCTATGGTGGAGAAGCATCCGGGATATGAAGTGTATGACTGGAATGGTAAGCAGGGTTATCCTGAGGTGGCAGAGGGTGGCTCTGGAGATGGCATGAGTAATACGGATTGTCCGTTTATAGTGAAGGTAAGTATCCCGGATTTGAATATCAGGAAGGGTGCCGGAACGAATACGGATAAGACGGGTGCTTATACTGGTGTGGGAGTGTTTACTATCACCCAAGTAAAGAGCGGTAGTGGCTCAACACTTGGATGGGGTAAATTGAAATCTGGATTAAGCTGGATTAGCCTGGACTATTGTAAACGAGTTAACTAACACGCTGCTTTGGGAAACGGATGATTTTGTCATTATCTTCGAGATCATCTGCTTCCTGGATTTCAACATATTCTGCAGCAATGATTTTAGATGCCCTGGTTTCAAAAACAGAGGATGATTGAGCTGTTCTTATTATGGGGGATTGTAATTATTCGTATTTTAGTTTTAATTCTTCAATCCATGTTTCAATGGATTGTGCAAGAACGAATTGTTGTTGCAAGACCGCTAATCCTGTTTGTGGGATTTCGGGTACATTTTCTTTCACTTTCAAATTTTCTTCCAGATATGACTTTAGTGTTTTTACATTGGCTTCAATATCTGTTAGACATTTTATTTGATTTTCTGGCGAAAGGGCATCCAGGTTGACAATGACCGCATTAAAATCCAAGAAGATTTGAATAGGCTTTGCGGATATTTCAAACATAAGATTTTCAAGCTGCTTTTCGCCCGCTTCTGTTAAGGAGTAGATTGCCTTTTCTGGCATTTTTCCCTCTTTGACTATGCTACTTGAAATGTATCCCTTTTCCTCTAACTGGATAACTTTTTTATAGATTGACGGAGTGCTGATTTTTACCCATTTTGATATGTTACGGTATTCAACCAATTTTTGGATGTCGTAAGCACTTAGGGCTTCCTTTTTCAGCATTCCTAATACGATTAAATCTATTGTTGCCATGATATTCTCCTTTCTCTATTGACAACTACTATAATTTATAGTAGTATATACAACGCAGTTTTAAATGCTGTAATTTATACTACTATACTTTATATTTAAAGTCAAGAAAAGGAGTGTTAATTATGAATCAACAAAACAAGAAAATGCAACTATTAGGTAACGCACCTATCCCTCAAGCCCTATTAGCAATGGGTATCCCGACAATGATTGGAATGTTGGTAAACGCATTATACAATCTGGTGGATGCTTATTTTGTTGGAGGATTGGGAGAGAGCCAGATGGGAGCAATTTCAGTTGTGTACCCATTAGGACAGGTTGTGGTTGGTTTAGGGCTTCTATTTGGAAATGGGGCAGCATCCTACATTTCCAGATTGTTAGGACGCAATGATAAGGAAAAGGCAAACCAAGTTGTCAGTACAGCCTTATATAGCAGCGTTTTTGTCGGGGCAGTTATGATTATCCTGTCTGTCATTTTTCTAAAGCCGATACTAAGTATTTTGGGAGCGACAGAGAGTATTTTGCCCTATGCGGTCACATATGGAAGTATTTATATTATTTCCTGCATCTTCAATGTCTTTAATGTCACAATGAATAATATCGTGACAAGCGAGGGAGCAGCAAAGACGACCATGTGCGCTCTGCTGATGGGAGCCGTACTGAATATTGCATTAGACCCCATATTTATTTATGTACTGGATTTGGGAGTGGCAGGAGCCGCCATTGCTACTGCAATTTCACAGGTAGTATCTACTCTGGTGTATCTATTTTATATTTTTGAAAAGAAGAGTGTATTTGATTTTAAAATAAAGAATTACTGCCTTTCAAAAGAGGTTGTATCGGAAATTTTTAAGATTGGTATTCCAACGCTTGTGTTCCAGATATTAACAAGCCTTTCCATTTCTATCATCAACAATGCGGCGGCTGATTATGGAGATGCTGCAATCGCAGGAATGGGAGTTGTGACACGCCTTGTTTCAATGGGAAGTCTGACAATATTTGGTTTTATTAAAGGCTTTCAGCCAATCGCAGGGTACAGCTATGGGGCGAAAAAATTCAACCGCCTGCATGAAGCAATTAAAACCTCTATTATCTGGTCAACCGTGTTTTGTGTTGTTTATGGATTGATACTGGCTTTATTTTCAACGTCCATCGTGTCACAATTCGCAAGTGGCAATCTGGAGATGATTAAAGTAGGGGCAAGCTCATTAAGGGTAAATGGAATTTCTCTCATGCTGTTTGGCTTCTATACCGTATATTCCTCATTATTCCTTGCTTTAGGAAAAGGAAAAGAGGGCTTTATTCTCGGAGCTTGCAGGCAGGGAATTTGCTTTGTGCCAGTTATTCTCGTTCTTCCTATGATATGGGGACTGAATGGTATTCTGTATGCTCAGCCAGTTGCAGATGTGCTTTCGGCTATTATTACGGTATTTATGGCTATCCATCTTCACAGAGAATTAAATGAATCAGAAAAGCAAGCGGCTATTGCAGGAACTAATGAAGTACATTAAGGAGATGTTTTATGCAAAATGAAAAATGGGTACTTTGCCCCGTTTGTGGAAACAAAACACGGATAAAAATAAGAGAAAATACGGTACTTCTTAATTTTCCTCTTTTTTGTCCGAAGTGCAGGCAGGAACAGCTTATAAATGTTCAGCAATTAAAAGTAACTATCATCAAAGAGCCAGACGCACAGACGCAGAGCCGATGAATTTGTGAGAGATAAACTCACAGCTCATTGGCTCTTTCTTTTTATACAGAATAGGTTGGATAAGCCCACCGAATAAAAAAACGGAGCTTCGGTGGGCAGTTTTGTCATGCCTATATGAGAAATCCCCCATTCTCTGTTTTGAGTTTGGAGGGATTTTCTTTGTGTTGGTCTAAACCAGACCACCGCTTGATACAAATAGCGGTTTTATACATAGCATCATGTAAAAATAAGGATGATGCGTTAAAAAAAGCCATGCCCGTGCATGGAACTCCTATACCCACAAAGTAGAAGCTAAATATCTACAAAATAGAAATAGATACTCTTATAATCGTAAAGGTGTGACAGCCTTTACGGTTTTTCTTTTGTCGTTTTTTGCAGAACTCTGTAAAAGGCAGATTTGCGGCGTAGGCTGCCGTTTCCCCCCCCGGCCAATCTGGATTTTCAAAAAATTCATATTGATTGGAGGAAACAAATATGGCTTACAACAAAGCCAAAGAAGAAAGAAAATGGCGGCTCTGGAAAGAAGCCGAGGAAAAGAAATTGCGGAGAATTTAGGTGTCAGCGAGGATACCATAGAACGGCTCCGTATTCACGATTGGGCAATATTTAATTCTGACAGACGGTACTATGAGAAGTTGCAGGAAGCAGGTACATATCTGGAAGAAGTTGCCGAGAGTGCCCCGCAATCCGGGGTAAAGACGGTTGATGATTTTCTGGACAGCATCGAAAATGACCGTCTTTATGAAATTTTAATTGAAGTGGACAGGTTTAAAGAAAAATTGAAAAAATTTTTGAGGTAGAGGGGAATTTGACGGTTTCCCATCGGCTACTGGGTGAGAGGACAAAATCCTCCCGCCCAGTTTTCCTTGTGTGGCGAAAACGGGACTGTTCCTTGACAACCGAATACTCATTCGCCAAATACTTCCTCTTTGTGATTGTGATGAGCATAAGCGTGTGCAGCGGTACGCCATGACCTGCCAAATGGCAGCGAGCGATGAAAGGTGGTGAGCCAGTCTTTACCGATTCAAAATATCGGGCAGCTCTCGATTTCGCCATGACCCACAAAGAGAATAATGGTACTCCCGTCCAGTCACAGTCCGAACGGTATCCAACCCGTCACAGGCAATGAGGGCGGCTCTGTCAGAACGACAGTTGAGGTGGAACTCCTGTGGTGTCAGTTCGCTGCTGACCGTTTGGCGACTTCCCATAGCATTTCGGGGCGTCGAGGACAAATTGAAATGCTTTTATCATGATGCCAGATGCAGGGTGGTCTATGGAAACAGAGAATTGTTTATGCTCTCCTAACCTTAATTACTTCCTTGTGTCTGGCTGTTACATAGGCAGGATGTACCTGCCTAAATTCTGATGGGAGGTCAGACACTTATAGAAAGAATTATTAAGCGTGGCGACATTTATTATGCAGAGCTTAACCCTGTTATCGGCTCGGAGCAAGGCGGTACACGCCCTGTACTTATCATCTTGAACGATACAGGAGACAGGCACAGCCCTACCGTAATTGTTGCTGCAATTACAAGCAAATTGTATTCTAAAGCAAAATTACCAACTCATGCTGCTGTTAAGGATTCAGAAATTCTTGAAAAAAATTCGGTTGTTCTGCTTGAGCAAATCCGTACCATTGATAAGCAACGGCTAAAGGAGTTTGTAGGAACTTCTTGATAAAGGTTTTCTTTTATCTGTAGATAAAGCGTTAGCTGTTAGTATAGGGTTTCATTACGTTGATGAGGAGTATAAAGGAGCAAAATAATAATGTAGTGGTACAGATTATTTTATAAAAGGATTCATGTTTATGGCGGAACAGACACAGGTTGAAATAAAGGACAAATTTTGTTTTACTGTTGACGAAGCATCTGCTTACTTTAATATAGGAGAAAAGAAACTAAGGAAGATTGTCACGGATAATTTAGATACTGGTTTTATTATTCAAAATGGAGTAAAGTTTTTGATAAAAAGAGAACAGTTTGAAAATTCTTAGAAGATGTAACAGCGATTTAGAAATTAAAAGAGGAAAAAAGGGTAATTTCATCGGACGGCTGTTGGATATTTCCTTTACGAGTGCCGTCAAAATTTCAAGATAGAAAAAGAGCTTTGCCTATGGTATACTACAATATATCGTGGCAGGGCTCTTTTTCATATGAAAGGAGCATCGAAATGGGCGGAAAAAGACGAGACAGCAAAAAACGTATTCTTCGCAATGGAGAGAGCCAACGCCAAGATGGACGATATGCGTTCAAATACATTGATGCAACTGGTAAACCGCAATTTGTTTACAGTTGGAAACTGGAAAAAACAGATAAAACACCACAAGGGAAACGAGATGACATCTCGTTAAGGAAAAAAGAGAAGTTGATATTGAAAGATATTGACGATGCGATTGTTCCTTGTGGTGGAGAAATGACAGTGTTAGAACTGGTTAGGAAGTATCTGTTACAGAAAACAGGTGTACGGCATAATACCGAAGCTAATTATAACTTTGTTGTGAATATCATCAAAAAAGAGGACTTTGGTAAAAAGAGGATTGACAAAGTTAAATTGTCAGATGCTAAGTGCTGGCTCATCAAATTACAGAAAGACGGGCGTGGGTACAGCACAATCCACTCAGTTAGAGGTGTTGTCAGACCTGCATTTCAAATGGCAGTTGATGATGATTTGATAAGCAAGAACCCATTTGAATTTCAGCTTGCTACTGTCGTGGTTAATGATAGTGTGACAAGGGAAGCGCTTACAAGAAAACAGGAACGGGCATTTTTAGAATTTTTGGAAAATGATAAGCAGTTTTGCAGGTATTATGAGGGAATCTATATCCTGTTCAAAACAGGGCTTCGTATTTCTGAATTACAAATAGAAAGAAGCTGAAAGTTGAACCTATGATAGATGGTAAATGTGGTTTCTTATATTTGGACAAGAACGATATGCCGATGGTGGCTTTGCATTGGGAGAAATACTTTCAACATATTTGTGAGAAGTATAACAGTATTTATAAAGTGCAGATGCCTAAAGTTACACCGCACGTTTGTAGGCATAGGCATACCTTTTGTTCTAATATGGCAAAAAGCGGCATGAATCCAAAGATATTACAGTACCTCATGGGACATTCAGACATGGGCTTAACCTTAAATACTTATACACACATCGGATATGACGATGCGAAAGAAGAGTTAAAACGGGTGTCAAACGCCGAGTAGTAAAATAGCTATATTCCTCTTAAGTTACTACTTTTGAGGGAAAAGATATGCGAATTTATGCTACAATATGCCACAGACAGAAGATAAATGCAAACAAGAAAAAATGCCGAAAAATCAAGAAAATCCAGTAAAATCAAGGAGTTTAAATATATGATAAAAGTATTATTTGTTTGCCACGGCAGGATCTTGAAAAGTCCCGGAAAAGCCTGTAAAATCAATGGCTTCACGGCTTAAAAGGCATTTACTATACCACTACTGCACCATTTTGATTGGGGCAAGAGCCTTGATATGACAAGGGAAAGTGGAAACGAGATGAGATTTGCATTATTGTAGAATTTTGAGGAATATTTTGTTATGATATGAACTGGGTAGACGGCTTCTACCCAATTTAACCGGGAGGGTATTGCATGGAAAATATCGTGACAGGTGATTTTTTCGATAGGGTATTAGAAGTCCTTAAAAAAGCCAGAGAACAAGCAAAAATGGCACTAAATATTTCTATGGTCTATTCCTACTATGAAGTAGGACGGATGATTATAGAAGAAGAACAAAACGGGAAACAGAGAGCTGAATATGGGAAAGCTATTCTTAAAGAATTATCAAAGCGTTTGACAGAGAGCTTAGGAAAAGGATTTTCTGTGGAGAATCTGAAATTGATGCGTAGATTCTATGTAGTATATTCCCAGGATCAAATTGGGCAGAATGTGTCTACCCAATTTGAAAACTTGCCTGTAACAAGAGAAGGGAGAAAATTTTTTCTAAGTTTTTCGCACTATGTATTACTTATGCGTATTCCTAATATAGATGAACGGCATTTTTATGAAATTGAGGCAGTTCGTAATGGATGGGGCGTAAAGGAACTGGGAAGACAATATGACAGTGCATTATATGAACGATTAGCATTGAGTAGAGATAAAGAGGGCATAAAGCGATTATCAGCGGAAGGACAAATAATTGAGAAACCTGAAGATTTATTAAAAGATCCATATGTATTGGAGTTTACAGGTTTACCGGAACTTGCAAAATATTCAGAAACGGATTTGGAAACTAAGATAATTGATCATTTACAGGAGTTCCTGTTGGAATTAGGACGAGGATTTACTTTTGTTGGACGACAAGTAAGATTCACTTTTGAAGATGAACACTATAGAGTGGATTTAGTATTTTTCAATCGCTTATTGCGCTGCTTTGTGCTTTTTGACTTGAAGATTGGACGACTGAAGCATCAGGATATAGGACAGATGCAGATGTATGTGAATTATTATGACCGTAAAGTAAAGTTGGAAGATGAAAATCCGACAATAGGGATTTTGTTATGCAAGAATAAGAATGATGCTGTTGTTGAGATGACGTTACCAGAAGACAATAATCAGATATTTGCAAGCAAGTATCTAACTGTGTTGCCTAGCAAAGAGGAACTGAAGAAGTTGATGGAAAGTGAAAATTAAAAAAGTGCAATTATACTTTAGAAATGGTTGAAGAATGTTCTTGTCAATTCAAAGAGCACGAAAATGATTAAGAATTTTTTAGGAACAGAAGAAAGAGGTATTGCATGAATCAGAGAGGATTTAATGATTATATCAAAAATATGGGGTTGGGAAATTACCCCCCTTTAATTTATATACTGCAGAGAATGAACAAGAGTATGCGGATAAACTATTTGTTAGAGCAGATAATTACGATTCAATAAAAAGCAGTTTTGAGGGTAATAGGAGTATTATAGTGAGGGGGAATAGAGGAATTGGAAAAACTGCACTTCTTTTTGAATTGCAAAGAGGAGTGAATGCCCAAGAGCATTTTCTTTGTATGATTGATGATTACTCTATGTTAAATATAGAGCCCAGTATAGAAGAATACTATAACTTACTTATTCGAAACATGGCGGCCTGTTTGTTTGAATATCTGATTGGCAATGCGAAAAAACTTAAGAGATTAAGCCAAAATGAACGAATTTTTCTATCTATGATATTAAGTCAATATACTACTTCGACGACGAAAAATATATTGGCGCAGAAAATTGAAGCCATACAATTATCAAAACCTAAGAAAATAATAAAAAAGTATATTAATTTAATCCGGTTTATTATAAATTATGGACTTACCGCAGGAACAAATATAGTAAATGATGTTTTGAGAAATTATTATACGTGGCTTCCACCTGTAGAGGAGAACGGAATAAAAAATCTTCTTCCCACAATTAATTTAGATACCGATATAGAATTTGAACGAATTGATGCATCCTATAGCTTGATTATTCAATTATGCGATATATTGAAAAAATTGGATACAGTAGAATTACTATTATTTTGGATAAGTTCGATGAAGATGGTAGAATGAAAAATAATGCAGAAACAGTGTCAAAATTTTTTCTTCCTTTGTTAACGGATAATAAGATACTTGAAAATTCAAATATTCAACTTATTATAAGTGTTTGGAAAATACCGTTTAGAAGAATATTAACAGAAGTTAGAACTCAAAAACATTTTTGCCCGTTATTGTCATGGTCGATGGAGGCGTTAGAAAAGGCTTTGAGTCAAAGATTGTTGGTATTTAGTGATGGTAAAATAGTAGATTATAAATCTTTATTTGATGAGAGTGTTCAAAAGGAAAGTATTGATGAAATTTTTGAATTATCTAATGGAAATCCAAGAGATTTGTGGCATATTTTAAATTGCATATTTATGAAACAATACGAAATAGATTCAAATAGTGATAAGATTTCTGAAAATTCGATACGGAAAGGTATAGTAGAATTTGTGAAGGGATTTAATTTTTATGAATATTATCCGCGTAATCCAAAAGCAAAGTCTAATTCGATAGATATATATAGTTACATAAAACATTTGCAGAAATTAACCACAATAGAATTTACGAAAAACCAAATGAATATACAAGCTAATACAGGAAGTTCTACCAATAATTATGTGGTTGGCATGGAGAATATTGGATTAGTTGTAAACACAGGAAAAAAATAATGGTGGGGTTTTATATAAGATAAATGATCCAAAGGTTATTTACGCAATAAAGAATGGCATCGAAATATCTAAGAAATAGTTTTACTACACCATTTTTGAAAGAGCCTTGAAATGACATAAAAATATAGAGATATGATAGGCGGCAGCTTTCTAAGAGCAAGAAAGCTGTCGCTTGCTTTATGTGCTAAGAAATTATGTTCCTTGTGTTAATGCTCATGTGCGGTAGAGAAGCAACAACAAGAACAAGGCAAGGACAGCCCGTCCTACCGCTATTCCGTAAATAAAAGCAAAATTCATAAGAAACAAAAATAGTAGTTGCATTAACCCAGCATAGAGATAAAACGAGATAATGCTGGATTAGAATTTTTCTGTCCCCATACTGCATGGGAAAAAGCAATTTCATTCTCTCCCTCTAATGGTATGCAAATCAAATTCATTTCATTTTGCCATCGCTTTGCAATAAACTCAGGGACGATTGAGATTCCAATACCGGACGAAACCATAATAGGTATTGTATCAATATCCTCTTGCCGGATAAAATTGGGCATATATCCTGCACCTAAAAATTGTTGTAGTATTTTGGATATATCTTCTTCCAACTGTTCGTCGGTATTATTGGTAATGATTGCTTCTGTTGCGAGTTCTTTTCTGCTTATCCCCGTCCGATAAGACAGAGGATGGCGATGCGACATTGTAACAAAAAGTGGATGCCTGCAAATAAGATGGCTGTTCAATTCGGGATGCAATACGCTGTCAAATCCCACCAAAAATATAATATCCAATTCTTTATCATTTAACTTGTCAAGCAGAGCAACGGGGTTTTCACGGGTAAGTGACACATTTACTCCGGGGTTTTTCTCACAAAAGCACTGTATAACATTCGGAAAATCAGAGGCTTCATATCCTTTGATAAATCCAATTCGTAATATTCCAGATACACCCATCGACACAGATAAAATTTTTTCCTTTGCTTGGACAATTCGGGAAAGAATGGCCTCTGCTTCATGGATAAATACGCTGCCTGCGGGTGAAAGCTCTACTTTTCGTTTGTCACGGATAAAAAGCTCCGTTTCTAATTCCTGTTCAAGTGATTTTATCTGTTGTGTGATGGCTGATTGTGAAATGTAATTCTTTTCAGCGGCTTTTGTAAAATTGCAGAGCCTTGCTGCATCTAAAAAATATCTAAGCTGATTTATATTCATGTAGCGCCTCCAAATCATTAGCATTTACTTATTGTACAATGCGATTATCGAATTAGCAAGTCTATATTTGGTCTGATATAATAAGAAAAAACTTAGAAAAATAAAATTGGAGGTAACTATGGAAACACAAATCGAAAACAAAATGGGAGTCATGCCAGTCAACTCCCTTTTGCTAAAAACAGGGGCGCCCTTAATCTTTTCAATGCTGATTGGTGCTCTGTATAATGTTGTGGACAGTATGTTCGTTGCAAGGTTAGGTGAAAATGCTTTGACATCTGTATCGCTGGCATTTCCAATTCAAAGTATTGTTATCGCCTGTGGTTCTGGTATCGGTGTTGGTATCAGTTCTAATCTCTCAAGATTTCTTGGTCAAGGGGAAAAGCAGAAAGCAAATGCGGCCGCACGAAATGGTCTGCTTGTCGGCGGAGCAATTTATATTTTTTTCCTGCTCTTTGGTATTTGGGGAATCAACTGGTTTTTCAAAATCCAAACCGATATTGCGGAAATCATAGAAATGGGAAGTAACTATTTGCGCATTATTTCCCTCTTATCATTTTTTCAGATCTTTCAGATTATTTTAGAACGGCTTTTGCAATCCACCGGGAAAAGTATTTACAGTATGTATACACAGGTACTGGGGTGTATCGTTAATCTGATTTTAGATCCTATCATGATTTTTGGGTTATTTGGATTTCCTGCTATGGGTGTAACTGGTGCAGCATTGGCAACAATGATTGGCATTTTCTGTGGCATGGTGTTTGCACTGATTTTGAATATTACCAAAAATAAAGAGATTGCTTTTCTTACAAAGGAAAAACTATTAAGTTTGGAAAGAACAAAAGAGATATGCACAGTTGGTATTCCGACTGTACTTATGCAATCCATGTCCGCTATTTTATCGTTTGGTGTAAACAAAATACTGCTCTCGTATTCTGTAACAGCAGCAGCGACATTTGCAATCTTTTTCAAATTGCAGACATTCGTTTGTATGGCGATTTTTGGATTGGATGCTGCGTTGATTCCGATTGTTGCATATAATTATGGAGCAAAAAATTTGGAGCGAATTAAAAAAGCAATATTCCTGAGTGGTATCTATTCTACGTTGATTGGAATGATTGGAACGATTCTGCTGTTTACACTTCCGGAAACTTTTTTGAAAATGTTTGATGCTACGGAAAAAATGCTTGCAATCGGTATTCCTGCAATCAAAATCATGAGTATTTCTTTCTTGTTTGCGGGACTTGGCATTATGGTAAGCTATGCGTTCCAGGGCTTTGGAAAGGGTATTGCAAGTTTGATTATTTCTGCACTTCGTCAATGTATTATCCTGCTTCCACTTGCGTGGTTGTTAAGTAAATTTTGGGGCGTATATGGTGTTTGGTGGTCGTTTTTGATTGCAGAGGCGATTACAGCAGTGATTGCTTTTATCTGGTTACGCATTGAAGAACGGAAGCTGGAAGAAAAACTTTATCATCCGGTGGGTAATGATGTATAGGGAGGTGTTCACATTATGAAAAATCGAAATATTACAATTAGCCGTGAATTTGGCAGTGGAGATGATCGCCACCGCCAATGCCAGAAGCATTGAGGAAATCAAGTCGTTTCTAAGCCGTCAGAAAGAAACCTACAAAGTGCCGTATGAAACCCATCCGGCAGACCGGCTTCGTCAATGCGTGTTCGGAGGAACCACCAACCGGCAGGACTTTCTTCCCCGTGACCGCACCGGCAACCGGCGCTTTATTCCCGTGACCGTGTACCCGGAACGGGCGGAGGTTCACATACTGGACGATGAAGCGGCGGCGAGGGCGTATATCAGCCAGATGTGGGCGGAAGCCATGACGATCTACCGCAGCGGGAAATATAAGCTGTCATTCAGCGCAGAAATGAACGCATACTTAAAAGCCCACCAGCAGGATTTTATGCAGGAGGACACGCAGGCCGGTATGATCTACGCCTATTTGGAGGACTACACCGGCGACAGGGTATGTTCCAAACAGCTTTACGAGGAAGCATTGGGGAACAGCAATCCCCCGGCAGAGTGGGAAACACGGGCGATCTGCGAGATTATGAATACCGGCATTGCAAACGGCAGCATACAGGGCTGGACGGCCTACAAAAGCCCTAAGAGATATAAGAAGTACGGTTCACAAAAAGGCTGGGAGCGTGTCAACCAGTCCCCAGCGGACAAGGCCGGTTTTCGGGAGATCACGGAGGAAGAAGCCCGGCAGATGGAGCTTCCATTCTGAAAAAAGCCCCCGGTTGACAGTTTGGTTGACGTTTCGGTTGACAGTCGGTTGACAAGGAAAAGCTTGATATTCCGGTCATTTCTCCTCTTTGTCAACCATGTCAACCAAGAAATCAAAGAAAAAGTAAAATAGAATAATAGAGCGCCTGTGGATTGTTTTCAAAGTCTTTTGTGCCGGTTGACACGGTTTGGTTGACATTGAAACAGCCTGCGTCACACCAGCCTGACATTGCCTTGTCGGGCATATTTCATTTGCGCAGGCAATGAGCCAAGCGGATATGCTTGCATATCCATTTGGCGACTGCTGCGACAACGATAGTTATGGAGGTAAATGCCTATGAAAGAAATTCCCATCTGGGAAAAGAGCAATCTTAGCCTGGAAGAAGCAGCAGCCTATTCCGGGATTAGAGTAAACAAACTGCGGGACTTTACAAACGATTAAAATTGTCGCTTTGTCTTGTGGGTAGGAAATAAACGATTGATTAAGCGCCGCCTGTTCGACCAGTACATTGAGCAGGCGTATTCAATTTAAGGCTATCTTTTGCAAATAAGTGATGTAAAATCCGGTCTTGATATGATACAATGAGTGTGTCATATCAAGGCTCTTTCTATCACGGAAAGGAGTTTGACAATGTCCGAAAAACGCAAAGACAATAAGGGACGAATCCTGCGGAAAGGAGAGAGCCAGAGAAAAGACCTAATTTATCAGTACCGATACACAGACATTCGTGGAAAGCGGCAGACCGTTTATTCTTCTGACCTGAAAGAACTTCGGGAAAAAGAAAAGGAAATTCAGAAGCAGCTTGACGATGGTATTGACTATGCGGCGGGGAAGATCACTGTAATTCAGCTATTGGAACGCTATATCAGTTTGAAGCAGGGTGCTCGATATAACACCAAAGCCGGGTATAATTTTGTGTTGAACCTGATTAAGAAAGAAGATTTTGGATACCGTCAGATTCGGGATATTAAAGTATCGGATGCCCAGAAGTGGATTATGAAGCTCCACAGCGACGGCAAAGGGTACAGCATGATTACAAGCGTCAAGGGCGTTGTCAAACCGGCGTTTCAGATGGCTTATAACGAAGATATTATCCGAAGAAACCCTTTCGACTTCAAACTGGTGGACGTTGTTTCCAATGATTCGCAGAAGCGTATTGCCATGACTGACGAGCAGCAAAAAATCTGGATGAACTTCATTCGGGAGGATAAAACCTATTGCAAGTATTATGATGAATTTGTCGTGCTACTGGGAACCGGGATGCGTGTCAGTGAATTTTGTGGATTGACAAAGAGCGATCTTGACTTTGAAAATCGCAGAATCTGTGTTGATCATCAGCTTGTCCGGGAACGTGGCGGCAAATACTATGTGGAGAAAACCAAGACTGAGTGCGGTATCCGCTTCATTCCAATGACTGATGATGTGTACCAAAGTCTGAAAAATATCCTTGCCAATCGCCGGAAAATGAAAAAGGAGATTATCGTGGACGGGTACAGTGGCTTCATTCTGATTGACAAAGACTGTCATCCGAAAGTGGCGCTGCATATCGAGAATGAAATGCGGTGGGCGATGAAGAAATATAAGAAGCTGCATCCAGAACAGCCCTTTCCGCATATTACCCCTCATGTGTTCCGCCATACGTTCTGTACGAATATGGCAAATAAGGGTATGGATATTAAGACTTTGCAATATCTGATGGGATATTCTGATGTAGGTGTTACGCTGAATGTCTATACTCATGCCAGCTATGACCGGGCTGCCCAGCAGATGGCAAAAATCGTTGATTTGAGCGAGCAACGAGGAAAATTCGCTGCTTGCAGCGGAATTTGACGAGTGCCGGACAGTGAGGGATTTATTCTTCATGCAAGCAGATTGACACGCTGGAACAGCGGAGAAAATCAGGTTGATTGTACACCATTTTACTACACCAATTACTACACCATTTGTCCGGAAATCTACGCAGATTTATGGAGATTTGCGTAGATTTTGGGAAAAAGCAAAAATCAAAGAAAGTGCCAAAAAGCCCGGAATTACAGGGTTTTACAGGCTTATAAAGGAATATAAAATTATGATAAAAATACTTTTCGTGTGTCACGGCAATATTTGCCGCTCTACGATGTGTGAGAGCGTTTTCACTTACATGGTAAAAGAAAAAGGTCTGGAAAATCAGTTTATAATCGATTCTTGCGCTACCAGTACGGAGGAAATCGGAAATCCGCCGCACAGGGGCACTGTTAAGAAATTACGTGAAGTAAATATACCCATAGTGCCGCATAGAGCCAGACAGATTACATGGAGTGATTATAAGAAGTTTGATTACATCATTGGTATGGATACATGGAATATACGGAATCTTAACAGGATGTTAAAAGGGGATCCGGATGGAAAGGTATATAAATTGCTGTCTTTTGCAGGATCCGAAAGGAATATTGCAGACCCCTGGTATACCGGGAATTTTGATGTTACCTATGATGATGTGGTGGAGGGCTGCAAGGCTTTGCTGGAGCATATTCTGAGTGAGATGTAATAAAAGAACAGAAAATGAAAAATATAATACGGAGGGCTGGCGGAGATGGCAAAAGTAAAAATTGTTAAGAAAAATGATGATTACTCGATAGAATATGAGATAGGAGATATTCTGGAGGTAGAGGGAACGTGGTATGGCGGTGTGCATGTTGCGGGAAGAACGGGGGTGCCGGTATCGCTGGACAGGGAGGAATATATGGAACTGAAGGAAACTCCGGAAACAGGAGGAAAAGCGGCAGAGGATATGCCGGATTCTGCAGAGAAGCTGCCGGATGCGCATGGCATCCGTCCAGGTGATGTGGTGCGTCATTTTAAACGGGAATGGTCGGCTGAAAATTCGTCAGAGTATCTCTACCGGGTACTGACGTTTGCGCAGCATACGGAAACTGGAGAGCTTCTGGTGATTTATCAGGCGCTGTATGCGCCGTATAAAACCAGCGCCAGACCGTATGCGATATGCGATGTTTATGAGCGAGGTGGATCACCAGAAGTACCCGGAGGCGAAGCAGAAATATCGTTTTGAGAAGGAAGAAAGCTGGACGGTTTGAGGAGAGAGCGATGTGCGGACGTTATTATTATGACGATACGATTGCAGAGGAGATAGGAGAGCTGGTGGAGGAAATTGACCGGCGGGTGCTGCGGCAACCGTCCGGAGACATTCACCCGGTGGAGCGTGCACCGGTCCTGTGCGGGACGAAAACACCCGGAGACATTCATCCGACGGAGCGTGCACCGGTTCTGCGTGGGACGGAAACACCCGGAGACATTCACCCGGCGGAGTGCGCGCCGGTTCTGTGCGGGACGAAAACACCCGGAGACATTCATCCGACGGAGCGTGCACCGGTTCTGCGTGGGACGGGGGGCGCCGGGGAAAAGAACCGCCTGCAGTCTCCGGTGTGCGCAAGGCTGATGCGGTGGGGGTTCGTGCAGCCGACAGGAAGAGGTCTGCTGATTAATGCCAGAGCGGAGACGGCACTGCAGCGCCCGATGTTCTGCGAAGGGGTTCTGCACAGACGCTGCGTGATTCCGGCGCGTCATTTTTACGAATGGGATGCCGAAAAAGAGAAGGTGACGTTTTCAAACGGAGACGGGAAAACACTTTTCTTAGCCGGAATCTACAGCCGGTCCGGCGAAGAGGATTGCTTTGTCATTCTCACTACGCAGGCGAATGCATCCGTCCGTGCTGTACATCCGAGGATGCCGCTGGTTCTGAGGGAGAATGAGTGGCAGGACTGGATTTACGATGACCACTTTATGCGCAGGGCGCTTGAACAGACGCCGGACATGCTGAAAGCATATCGCGAGTATGAGCAGCAAAGCTTATTTTGCTGAAAAAGAAGCCCGGTCTGGCAGTACGCAAAATAAAATGATGTTGGGGTAAAATGCCCTGAATATGATGCCTGCGGATTGCGACGCGTAGCTAGTCCTTTAGGGTTACGTGCTTCGCACTTCCACATCTCCGCTTCGCTCCGGTCCGCGCTAAACGGATGTCCACCGGACATCCAGCGCCCTACCCGCTATTCGCATATCGTGGGATATACATCCCATTTTTATGCTCATATCGGGGCGGGGCCCAAGGTCTTACGCCCACTATAGAGCTGGCTCATGTGGGCTTAGACCTTGGGACCCTGGCATCATAAAATACAAAGATATTACGTTAAGCATAAGAACATGTGCGGCAAAACAAAGCAAGCCGGTCTGCATTTTGCAGACCGGCTGAAATTCAGCATACATTGTCCGAATTACCGGAAAATGTAATTTTAGCAATTAAGGATTATTTGTTTGCCCAAAGCTTGTCGGCGGTTTCCTTCCAGTTTTCCGCGTAAGGCGTTGTTTTGTCGCAAAGGGCGTCCGCGCTCTCCGGGCTCTGGTAATCGGTGCTCTTTGCGCCGGTTTCCGCTACCATTGCACGCAGCTTCTCCGGATTTTCCAGCATCGGACACGGACGCAGCATGTTCTCGTTGAACGGCTGGTTGTCATGATAAGCCATAAACAACGGGCTCTTCAGCGCGTCCAGCAGGGAAACATCGTGGATGTTGCAGTTGGAATAGTGGATGAATACGCACGGCTCCACATCGCCCTTGGCATTGATGTGCAGATAGTTTCTGCCGCCTGCGATACAGCCGCCCACATACTGGGCGTCGTTCTGGAAATCCATTGAAAAGATCGCCTTCGTGTTGCGGAATTCGCGGATACGGTGATAAACCGTCTCGCGCTGTTCCGGTGAGGGCAGCAGTGCGGTCGCGGCGTCGTTGCCGACCGGCATATAATGGAAGAGCCAGATAAACAGTGCGCCGCTGTCGATGATATCATCAAAGAAGCGCTCGCTGGTAATGTCCAGATAATTCTGGCTGGTATAACATACGGACATACCAAAAGGCAGCTTGTGGGATTTCAGAAGCTCCATTGCATGTCTTACCTTCTGATAAGCGCCCTCGCCGCGGCGGGAATCGTTTGCCTCCTCAAAGCCTTCCAGACTGATAGCGGGAACAAAGTTTTTCACGCGCAGCATTTCCTGGCAGAATTCCTCGTCAATCAGCGTACCGTTTGTGAAAGACAGGAATTCGCAGTCGGGATGCATTTCGCAGAGCTTAATAATATCTTTTTTCCGTACAAGCGGTTCGCCGCCGGTATAAATATAGAAATAAATGCCCAGCTCCTTGCCCTGGCGGATGATGCTGTCAATGTCATCCAGGGTCAGATTGAGCTTATGACCGTATTCTGCAGCCCAGCATCCGACACAGTGCATATTGCAGGCAGAAGTCGGGTCGAGAAGAATTGCCCAGGGAACGTTGCAGTTTTCACGTTCTTTTACCTCCTTCTGTCTGGCATAGCCCTCTAAACAGGCGTTGAACAGAAAGTTTTCAAAAAAAGACTTGCGCACGCCGGGGTCGAGGTCGTACACGCGCAGAATAAGGTCGTACCAGTTATTTTTTTCTTTCAATACATTGCGCAGGATTGCGCGCTGGCTTTCATACCATCCGTTGGGACAAAAACGGTCGACCATGTCCATCAGCTTCGGGAGATTTTCTTCCGGATTTCCCTCCACGTACTTTAAAGCCTGTGAAACGGCAAATGTCTGCATATGTTGTTTAATTGAGGTAAAGTTACTCATAGAATATTTCCACCTTTCCGCTCCTTTTTGGGAAGCCATTTTATAGGGATTATAGTGGGGAAAAGCGGAAAAGTCATTGGACAGGAGGGACATCCTGTCGAAAAATGAGACAAATCGTCGGAATTGCTGTGTTTTTTGACAAAAATAAGCAAATGTCCCTTGATTTTTTCCGGAAAGACCGCTATTCTGGAAGAAGTGAATTGTATGTACATTTTTATTAACTGCGGAAAGGAACGTGGTACGTATGGGAAGTAATGATACCCCACGTATATTAATAGAAACGATTGTGCGAAAAACGCTGAAGGATATCAAAGCCTCGCCCCGGCGCAGTACGCGGAATCTGGTGGATATGGCGCTGAATTTTTCGGAAGGGCGGTTTCAGCGCAATTTTTTTGAAACGGCGCAGAAGATGCTGGAAAACGGACAGAGTCCGTACTACGCGCTGATTCAGGACACCGTTGCCCATGTGGATACGGAGCGTCTGCTGCAGTTCGGCATGAATCTGGGGTATAATGGCTGCACGGTCGGAGCAAAAAAAATCCGGGAAACAGAGGAAAAGGAGCATTATAATATCCCGTGGATGCTCAGCTTCTATTTTGGACCGGAACAGCTTCCCGGAGACTGTCAGACTTACCAGTCGGCAATTTCTGCAGGGGAGAAGCTGGGAATTCATGTGTGGATGCTGAAGCCCGAAGGATGTGCGCAGGAGGCGCTTGCCCTTGTACGTGAGCACCGCAAAAGCGCGTTTGCGCTGTTCTGCTCCCCGCAGGAAATTACGGAGGAATTTCTGCGGGAGGTCCGGGAAATCAACAATCTGATGATTGTTGTTCATTATGGAAAGGATATGGAAGCTGCATGCCGGAAGCTGCGTGAAAATGGACTTCTGTATGCACTGCACTATACCTACACGCAGGAGGAAACGGAGAAAATACTCGACGGAGGAATGTTTGAGGAAATGCAGCAACTCTATCCGGCGGTCTCCATGCTGTCCGCGGCGCCCGGATGTCCGGAAAATATAAAAGAAGAAATATATGAGTATGTGAAAAAAGCACGGGAGGAGCAGCTATTCCGGACTGTTGTCTGGGAGGCGGACTACGACAGCCTTTTGGTTGACGGCATTATCTCGCAGGATGCCGCGCTGGCGTGGTTTGATACGGAAGGGTGCCTTGTCACTCTGGAGGGCAGGAAGGAAGGCGCGGATTTCCGGCTCTCACAGAGAAGTCTGCCGGATATTCTGAAGCAGGCGTTTCCGAAAAAATAAAATACACCGCAGCAGGACGGTCGTATATGACCGGGCGCTGCGCGCGGTAATACAGAAATGCTGATGCACAAAAAAGCGTCAGCATTCTGTTTCGTGATAGATATCTGCGGCGATTGCCTCAATCACCGGTTTTACCGTGTTTAAAAATTTTTCGGGCGGCATACAGTTTTTGTCCATAAGCCAGCGCTCGGTGGTGCAGATAAGACCGTCCGCCATAAAATCGACGCAGAGCTGCGGAACCTCGTTCTGTCCGATAATTTCTGCAATACGGCTTTGAATCAGCGGATACATGAATTCCCGCAGATGTTCAGAAAAGGAATTCTGCCCTTTAATCTGCAGCGCTTTGCGGTAGAAAGCTCTGTTTTCATAAAAATATTTGCTTGTAATCTCAAAAAAACTCCATTTGTCTGTCGGAGGACTCTTTAACAGCGTAATAAATTCCGTATCAAAAATCCAGTTTACCAAATCATACTTATCCCGGAAATGATAATAAAAGCTTTTGCGGTTCATATCGCATTTGTCGCAGATATGCGATACCGTTATTTTTTCAAACGGCATTTCCTGCATCAGCTCCCGGAGAGCGGAAGCCAGAGCCCGCTTTGTGATATTTGAGTCAGCCAGAGGAATCACCCCTTTTTCTTATGTGTGCAATCCATTTTGCAGGTAAGTATAGCAGAAAATGCAAATTTTTTCAACTGTACAGAAAAAAATACATGAGAGTGCATAAGTGACTTTTAGTCCTGGACGTTCTGGTTTTTCTTGGCATATTCCCTGCGGCGTGGTATGATATAAATAAAAAGCGCAGAATATGAAAAGGGGGCGGTCGGATGTTTACTATCTTTAATTCAAAAAGCCTGTGGGTTGGCAAAGACTTAAAGAAATTCAACCAGATACGGGAGAAGCTGGAGGCAAAACAGATCCCGTATGATTATAAGGTACACAACCGGATGGGGCAATGGAGCGGAAGGGGCACGCTGCGCGGAAACACCGGCAGCCTTGGAACGCCTTTTGACCAGATGTATGAGTATGATATCCGCGTCTACAGCAGGGATTTTGAGCTGGCGGAATACTGTTTGCGGGGAAATTGAAAAAAAACTTTTCAAAGGATGCTTTTTGTGGTATACTACCCCCATATTGGAGGTGCTGTCATGGAATTTAATTTAGCAGTATTTTTTATCGCGATTGCGCTTGTTATTGTGGCGGCAGTTGTTGCCGTTGTCGTATCGGTATCCGGTGCGGTGGCGGGCTTTGCGCACCGCAATCTTGACGAGGAAGAATAGCAGTCAAAAATAAGAGGAGAAAATGTGAGCAGGGGCTGAAAATGGTCCCTGCTTATAGTTGCCATGCATACGACAAAACGTCCGGTGGACTTTTTTAGTGCTGTATGCTCCGGAAGGAAAAGAGAACCGATATGAGAGATAACAAGATTCAGATTGCCCTGTTGGGGCTTGGCACGGTGGGAACCGGTGTCTACAAGGTTCTGGAGAGCCAGAAAGAAGAAATGCTTCCAAAGCTCGGCGTGGAGCTGGAGGTGAAAAAAATCCTTGTCCGCAATCTGGAAAAAGCGGCGGCAAAGGTGGACCGCAGTCTGCTGACAAATAACTGGCAGGAGATTGTGGAGGATGAGGAAATCGATATTGTCATTGAGGTGATGGGCGGCATGGAACCGGCGCGCACCTATATGCTGGAGGCGCTGCGGGCAGGCAAAAATGTCGTTACCGCAAATAAGGACCTGATTGCCACGGACGGCAAGACGCTGATGGACGCGGCAAAAGAGGCGCAGAGAGATTTCTTCTTTGAGGCGTCGGTGGCAGGCGGCATTCCGATTATCCGTCCGCTGAAGCAGAGTCTGGAGGGAAATCACATTTCTGAAATTGTTGGTATCGTGAATGGCACGACCAACTTTATCCTCACGAAAATGACGGAGGAGAATATGGAGTTTGACGAGGCGCTGGCGCTTGCCACAAAGCTTGGCTATGCCGAGGCGGACCCGACAGCGGATATCGAGGGGCTGGATGCGGCGCGCAAGATTGCCATCCTCGCGTCCATTGCCTTTAATTCCCGCGTGACCTTCTCAGATGTCTACACAGAGGGCATCACGAAGGTGACGGCGCGCGACATCCGCTATGCGGGGGAGATGGGCTGCGTGATCAAGCTGGTCGGTGTGGCGCGCAGCACGCAGACGGGTATCGAGGTGAGTGTACACCCGATGCTGATAGACAGCCGTCATCCGCTGGCATCGGTCAACGATTCCTACAACGCTGTATTTGTGCACGGCGACGCTGTCGGCGATACCATGTTCTACGGGCGCGGCGCCGGGGAGCTTCCGACGGCGAGCGCGGTCGTCGGGGATGTGTTTGACATCGCGAAGAATATGCTTTATCACTGCACGGGACATGTGAACTGTACCTGCTACAAGACGATTCCGGTGAAAAAGATGGACGATATCGTCAGCCGTTATTTTATGCGTCTGCAGGTGGAAGATCGTCCCGGCGTGCTCGCGGGCGTCACCAGCGTATTCGGAAACAATAACGTCAGCATCGAACAGTTTATCCAGAAGCGCAAGGAAGGAACGCTGGCGGAGATTGTGGTGATTACCGAGGAAGTGGTGGAGCGCAATTTCAATGATTCGCTGAAGATTCTGCGGACGATGTCGATGATTAAAGAGATATCTGCGGTTATCCGCGTTTATTAAGATGCCGGAAGCGTAAAGCACGGAAATATCCGGGGCATTCTTTACAATATTTCATAAAGAAAGATGAGGAGAAGCAAAATGAGCAAGAAACCGACTGTTTTAATGATTCTGGATGGTTACGGACTGAACAAAAGAGTGGACGGCAATGCTGTCGCCGAGGCGAATACGCCGGTGATGGACAAGCTGATGGCGGAGTGCCCGTTTGTTGAGGGGCAGGCAAGTGGTCTGGCGGTTGGTCTGCCGGACGGACAGATGGGAAATTCCGAGGTGGGACATCTGAACATGGGCGCAGGACGCATCGTGTATCAGGAACTCACCAGAATCACAAAAGAGATTGAGGACGGCGACTTCTTTAAAAACGAAGCGCTGCTGGCTGCCTGCAAAAACGCGAAGGAAAAGAATTCCGCGCTTCACCTTTACGGGCTGGTTTCCGACGGCGGCGTGCACAGCCACATCACACATATTTATGGTCTTCTGGAGCTGGCAAAGAGAGAGGGTCTTTCTAAGGTGTATGTTCACTGCTTCCTGGACGGACGTGATACCCCGCCGGAATCCGGAAAGGGCTACGTGGAACAGCTTGAAGCAAAGATGCGGGAGCTTGGCGTCGGCGAGTGCGTATCGGTGATGGGACGTTACTACGCGATGGACAGAGACAACCGCTGGGACAGAGTGGAAATGGCGTACAAAGCGCTTGTAAAGGGTGAGGGCGTGGAAGCATCCTCCATTACCGGCGCTATCCAGGATTCTTATGATAATGGCAAGACAGATGAATTTGTAATTCCGGCGGTTCTGGTAAGAGACGGAAAGCCGGTTGGCAGAATCGCCGACGGGGATTCCATTATCTTCTTTAACTTCCGCCCGGACCGTGCAAGAGAAATCAGCAGAGCTTTCTGCTGCGACGATTTTACCGGCTTTGCGCGTGAAAAACGACTGGATGTTACCTACGTCTGCTTTACGGAATATGACGAAACCATTCCGAACAAGCTGGTGGCATTCCACAAGGTTTCCATCACGAATACCTTCGGCGAGTATCTTGCTGCGCACGGCCTAAAGCAGGCGAGAATCGCCGAGACGGAAAAATATGCGCATGTTACCTTCTTCTTTAACGGCGGCGTGGAGGAACCAAATGAGGGAGAGACAAGAATTCTTGTAAAATCCCCGAAGGTTGCTACCTATGACCTGCAGCCGGAAATGAGCGCGTACGAGGTATGCGACAAGCTGTGCGAGGCTATCCGCTCCCAGGAGTACGACGTCATCATCATCAACTTTGCAAACCCGGATATGGTCGGACATACCGGCGTGGAGAGCGCTGCGATCAAGGCTGTCGAAGCGGTAGATGAGTGCGTCGGAAAGGCTGTTGCGGCAATTAAGGAAGTAAACGGCCAGATGTTTATCTGCGCGGACCACGGAAATGCCGAGCAGCTTATCGACTACGAGACGGGAGAGCCGTTTACCGCGCACACCACCAATCCGGTTCCGTTTATTCTGGTAAATGCAGACCCGGCTTATACGCTCCGCGAGGGCGGACGCCTGGCGGATATCATCCCGACGCTGATCGAGCTGATGGGCATGGAGCAGCCGGCGGAAATGACCGGAAAATCGCTGCTGGTGCGTAAATAATATGATAAAAGAGCTGGCGCGGGATGCCGTGCAGATTAAAATGAAGGCAAAAGAGGAGAGTCCGCTGATTTCCGTCTATGAATTCTGCTATGCAGCGGGACTTGGGCTGCGGGTAATGGGCATTCCGGCTGCGGAGGCGGAAAAGCTGCGCGGGGAGGAGGACTTTCTGGAGCTGAAAAAGAAGGTGCAGGAGCTTGTAAAGGATTCCGCCGCGTTTGCGGATTACCCGAATGGAGGGCGGCTGCAGAGCCTCATCACGGGCTGCCGCTTCAAGGGGCAGATGGCGCCGGAGGCGTATGAATTGTTTGATATGGGTTATCGGGGAGGAAAATAATGCGGCGCTTTGCCTGCACGGATGTGACAGAGTGGCATCTGCTCTGCCGCATGGCGGGCAGCTTCCCGGTAATTGGAAAATTACAGCAGACATAACCTGAAAAAAACAGGGCACAATATCTCCAGAAGGAGGTATTGTGCTTTATGTTTGAATACAGACAAATCATAGATGTGCTCGGCAGGGAGATTCTGGACTCCAGAGGAAATCCGACGGTGGAGGTAGAGGTGCTTGCGGAGGGCGGGGCGGTTGGCAGGGCAGCGGTGCCGTCCGGCGCATCGACGGGGAAATTTGAAGCGGTTGAGCTGCGTGACGGGGAAAAAAGATACGGCGGACTGGGTGTGACGCAGGCGGTGCATCATATTAATACCATTCTGGCGGATGCTGTGATCGGGGAAAATGTACTGCAGCAGGGACATATCGATAAGATTCTGCTGCGGGCGGACGGAACAAAGAATAAGTCGAACCTGGGGGCAAACGCTGTTCTGGGCGTATCGATGGCGGTGGCGAAAACGGCGGCGCAGAGCCTTGGCATTCCGCTGTACCGTTATCTGGGAGGCATCCGCTCCAATACGATGCCGGTACCGATGATGAATGTGCTAAACGGCGGCTGTCATGCGGATAACACCGTGGATTTACAGGAGTTTATGATTATGCCGGTGGGCGCCGGGCTGTTTTCCGACGGTCTTCAGATGTGCGCGGAGATCTATCACTGTCTGAAGAAGCTGCTGAAAGAGCGGGGGCTTTCCACTGGCGTGGGAGACGAGGGCGGCTTTGCTCCCGACCTGGCGGATACGGAGGCGGCGCTGGAGCTTTTGTGCGAGGCGGTGGAGGCGGCGGGTTACCGTCTGCGCGAGGATGTCTGCTTTGCTCTGGACGCGGCGGCCTCGGAGCTGTATGATGAGGAGCGCCAGGTATACCGTTTTCCGGGAGAGAGCAAAATGCGCGGGGAAACGGTGGAGCGCACGGCGGAGGAGATGATCGCCTATTACCGGGGGCTGCTGGAAAAATTTCCAATTATTTCCATAGAGGACGGGCTCAATGAGGAGGACTGGAGCGGCTGGCAGAAAATGACGAAGGAGCTGGGAGAGAAGGTGCAGCTTGTCGGGGACGACCTGTTTGTGACGAATCCGGAGCGTCTGAGAAAAGGCATTGCGCTCGGCGCGGCAAATGCGATTCTTATAAAGGTAAATCAGATCGGGACGCTCAGCGAGGCGCTGGAGGCGATAGAGATCGCGCAGAAGGCGGGATACCGCACGGTGATTTCCCACCGCTCCGGAGAAACGGAGGATACCACCATTGCCGACATTGCCGTTGCCTGCGGAGCCGGACAGATTAAGACCGGCGCGCCCTGCCGCAGCGAGCGGGTGGCAAAATACAATCAGCTTCTGCGCATTGAGGAACACTTTTAGCATAAAAAACAGTTGAAAAATCTTCCTATCTGTGTTACAGTAATTATGTTTGACATAGGAGGTGGAGAAGTGGGAGTTCTGAGAATCATTCTTACCATAATTTTTATCATTGATTGTATCGCGCTGACTGCTCTTGTACTGATGCAGGAAGGAAAACAGCAGGGACTGGCAAGCCTTGGTGGCGGAATGACAGAAACTTACTGGAGCAAGAACAAGGGACGTTCTATGGAGGGCGCTGTCGTAAAAGTAACAAAAGCGCTTGCAATAGGCTTCATTGTACTGGCGATTATTCTGAATCTGAACTTTTGATGATAAAAACACTCTTGTGGCTGACAAGAGTGTTTTTTATCGATACGGGGAATTTATAAAACAGAAAATATTTTAAACAGAGGTGTTATGGGAAATTTATACGAGGAGCGCAGACAGAAGGTATATGACCTCATCTGCGACCGGCACTATGTGCCCATGAAAATAAAGGAAATCGCTATTGTGATGCAGGTCGCCAGGGAGGACCGCCCGGAGCTGGAGAAGATTCTGGCGGACCTGCAGGCGGATGGGAAAATAGAGTGCACCAAACGCGGAAAGTATATAAAGGCGGAGAGCGTCAGGCTTACCGGTATTTTTTCCGCTACTGCGAAGGGCTTCGGGTTTGTGGAAGTTGAGGGACGCGCGGAGGATGTTTTTATTCCGGAAAATCACGTCGGCGGAGCAATGCATGGGGATACCGTGGAGGTCAGCGTTCTGCCCGGCAGGACCGGAAAGCGCTGTGAGGGCGTTATCACCAAAGTCTGTGAGCGCGCTGTCACCGAGGTGGTAGGTACCTATGAGAAGTGCAGAAATTACGGATTTGTGGTGCCGGATAACCAGAAGATCACGCGTGATATTTTTGTTCCGCAGGAATGGTCGAAGGGCGCGGTGGACGGACACAAGGTGCTGGTGGAGCTGACGGACTACGGCAGCCAGATGAAAAATCCGGAGGGAAAGGTAAAGCAGATTATCGGGCACAAAAACGACCCCGGAGTGGATATTCTTTCGATTGTATACGCGCACGGGCTGCCGCTGGAGTTTCCGGAGCGTGTGCTGAACCAGGCGGCGCGCGTGGCAAAGCCGGTTTCGGAGGCGGACTGCGCAGGAAGGCTCGATTTGCGCGGTGTGACGATGGTGACGATAGACGGCGAGGATGCAAAGGATCTGGACGATGCCGTTTCGCTTTCCTACGATGAGGAAAAAGCAGTCTGGCATCTGGGCGTGCACATTGCGGATGTCACAAATTACGTGCAGGAAAACAGCGCGCTGGACTGTGTGGCGCGCGAGCGCGGCACCAGCGTGTATCTGACGGACCGGGTGATTCCGATGCTGCCGCATACGCTGTCAAACGGCATCTGCTCGCTGAATGCCGGTGAGGACCGGCTGGCTCTGAGCTGCCTGATGGACATTGACGGAAAGGGAAATGTGATTGGGCATGAGATTGCGGAGACGGTTATCTGTGTAGACCGCCGCATGTCGTACACCAGCGTGAAGAAGATCTTGACGGACGGCGACGAGGCGGAGCGGGAAGAATACCGGGAGCTGGTGCCGATGTTTGAACAGATGGAGACGCTGGCGCAGATTTTACGGGAAAAGCGCCGGGCGCGCGGTTCCATTGATTTTGATTTTCCGGAGAGCAAAATTATTCTGGATGAAAAGGGACGTCCGCTGGAGATTAAGCCCTATGAGCGCAACACGGCGACGAAGATGATTGAGGATTTTATGCTGATTGCAAATGAGACCGTCGCGCAGGATTATTACTGGCAGGGACTGCCGTTTGTATACCGCGTGCACGATAATCCGGATCCGGAGAAAATCCGTCAGCTTGCGGTTTTTATCGCGAATTTCGGCTATGGCATCAGAGGCGGTGGCGATATTCATCCGAAGGAGCTGCAGAAGCTTCTTGCCCGCATTGAGGATTCGCCCCAGCAGTCGCTGATCAGCCGTCTGACGCTGCGCTCCATGAAGCAGGCGAAGTATTCGCCGCAGTGCAGCGGACATTTCGGACTGGCGGCAAAGTATTACTGCCATTTTACATCGCCCATCCGCCGTTATCCGGATCTGCAGATACACCGCATTATAAAGGAGAATCTGCGCGGGCGGATGACACCGGAGCGCATACAGCATTACGAAGAGATTCTTCCGGGCGTTGCCGAAAACTGCAGTAAGACAGAGCGGCGAGCGGAGGAGGCGGAGCGCGAGACCGTAAAAATGAAAATGGTGGAGTATATGCATGGACATATCGGCGAGACCTTTGAGGGCGTGATTTCCGGCATGAACAGCTATGGCTTTTTTGTGGAGCTGCCCAATACGGTGGAGGGAATGGTGCATGTCAGCAACCTGATTGACGACCACTATTATTACGATGAAACGACTTATGAAATGACTGGAAGCTCCACGGGCAGAGTATACCGCATGGGGCAGAAAATAAAGGTAATCGTCGCGGACGCCGATAAGGAGCTGCGGACCATTGATTTCCGCCCGGCGGGAGAAGGCTGAAAGAAGAGGAGTGAGGTTAAGTGGGAGCACAGTCTGTCAAACTGATTGCAAATAATAAGAAAGCGTATCACGATTACTTTATCGAGGATACGTTTGAGGCGGGGATTTCCCTCGCCGGTACGGAGGTAAAATCCCTGCGTATGGGAAAGTGCAGCGTGAAGGAATCCTTTATCCGCATTGAAAACGGGGAAGTGATCATTTACGGGATGCACATCAGCCCCTATGAAAAAGGAAATATTTTCAACAAGGACCCGCTGCGTGAGCGCAAGCTTCTGATGCACCGCCACGAGATTAACAAGCTGACCGGAAAAATGAAGGAAAAAGGCATGACGCTGGTTCCTCTGAAGGTCTATTTTAAGGGCAGTCTGGTGAAGGTGGAAGTGGGACTTGCGCGCGGCAAAAAGCTCTATGACAAGCGCGAGGACATCGCAAAGCGCGACCAGAGAAGAGAGGCGGAAAAAGAATTCAAAGAACGCAATACAAATAATACTTGACGCGGGGAAAAACATCATTTATACTATAACTATCCACAAACTATCGTCTGTCAGCCATACAACGTTTGTGCAGCTTCGCATCGCAGCGGATGCTTAAGTCTGTCCTGGACAGCAGCGAAGCCTGCATATAAGATTCGGGGTTGTACTGGTTTCGACGGGGGTTTCGAAGTTGGGGAAGCCATCTGCGGGCCGGGACCGCACAGTAAACCGGAAACTAAATATAAACGCAGACGAACAGTTAGCGTACGCAGCCTAATGGCTGCTGTCGGACTCAGGTTGCTCACAGCCTGAACAACCGGCATCAAATTCTGTGAGGCACTTCACTCTCAAAGCTTTGCGGGGGCGGAAGAACTTATGAAGCTACTGAAGTCAGAAGCCTGTCATTAGGCGTCTGACGGAGGGAATGTAAAAATAATGACTGTGATGGGAGATGCCGCAATGGACAGGCTTTCGGACAGGGGTTCGATTCCCCTCAGCTCCATGTAAAAAGTGCCGTATTTACGGCACTTTTTCTATTATGCGGGGCATCGACCCTGTTGAGTGCGCAAAGCGCACGAAATATCAACCACCCGCTATGCGGGTGCGCGGTGATTGTTATACAAAGAAATCACCTTTACGCCTATAATAGAGGTGTCCAAGCCACTATATAGAAAGGAAAGGTGATTTCAATGGCGAAGAAAGCCAACTCACTTGCACATACAAAGTGGATGTGTAAGTATCATATCGTCTTCACACCAAAGTATAGACGAAAAATGATTTACAATCAATACAAAGAAGACCTAAGAGATATTATAAAACAACTTTGTAATTATAAAGGTGTTGAAATAATAGAAGGTCATCTTATGCCAGACCATATTCATATGCTGGTAAGTATTCCGCCCAAAATAAGTGTATCAAGTTTCATGGGATATTTGAAAGGGAAAAGTGCCCTAATGATGTTTGACCGCCACGCAAATCTGAAATATAAATTTGGGAACAGACATTTTTGGGCAGAAGGATACTATGTCAGCACAGTAGGTCTCAATGAGGACACCATAAAGAAGTACATTCAGGAGCAAGAGAGAGCGGATATTATGATGGATAAATTGAGCGTGAAAGAATATGAGGACCCCTTTAGGGGTAGTCGGTAATACAAACGCCCCTTGAAGGGGCAGCGACGAGTGAAAAGCAAAGTGGCTTGAACGAAGTGAGAGCCAGCGCCTTGAGACGCGGGCCTAGTAACAAAGGCTTATAGCCGAAGCGCGAGCCACCCGTTAGACGGGTGGCAGCGACTCCCGCGAGCAATGAGCCGGGTGCATTTCCGGTTCTATCGGATTTCCTGTATGCCGCTGATATCGGAACCGATGACCATAGAATAGTTGGTGTGGTAGATAACGAAGCCGGGTTTGGCGCCGTTTACTTTTTTCACATGTTTTTTCTCCACGTAGTCGATTTCCACCTTCTCGGCGGCGCGGTTTTTGGAGTAGTAGGCGGCAAGGCGGGCGGCCTCCTCAAAGGTGGTGTCGGGGGGCATTTCGTTGTTCGCCTTCACGATCACATGCGAGCCGGGGGCGCCTTTTGCGTGGAACCACCAGTCGTTTCCGGTGGCGAATTTAAAGGTAAGCTCCTCGTTCTGGTAATTGTTTTTTCCGACGTAAATATGGTAGCCGTCCGAGGAGAGATAGTGGAACGGCTTTGAGGTAACCTTTACGCGCTTTCCGCCGGGATGGCGGCGTATGTAGCCATACTGCGTGAGCTCCTCTTTGATCTGCACCAGGTCCTCCTCCGAGAGGGCGATATCGAGCGCAGTGCCGATGGATTCCAGATGGGAAATCTCGTCCTCCGTCTCATGAATCAGCCCGCTTAAATGCTCGAAGGTGCGCTTCTGCTTGCTGTATCTGTCAAAGTATTTCCGGGCGTTTTCCTGCGGGGAGAGCGTGTCGTCCAGCGGGATTGTGATTTCCTCGTTTGTATAATAATTCAGCGCGGTAAATTTTTTGCTGCCCGGCTCCACGCCGTAGCCGTAGGTGTTGAGCAGCTCGCCGTATATACGGTATTTGTCGCGCTTTTCCGTATCCTTCAGCTGTTTTAGCTGCAGATCATATTTTTTGCGCTCGCGATCCAGCGCGGTCTGCACGATCCTGCGCAGGTCGGCGGATTTCTGCCGGATGCGCGTGACGGCGTTTCTGGCGGCGTAGTAGCTCTCCAGCATCTGGGACACGGTATCGCAGGGCGTCTGCTGCAAATCACGATACATGGTGAGGGGCAGCACCGAAAATTCGACCGGCTCGCTGCCGCGGGTGATGATGCAAGGAGAAAATTCGTGCTCCTTTACGCTGTCCATCAGAAGCTCAAACTGGCGGAACAGGTGGAGCAGCTCGTCATCAGAAAAGCTGTTCGCGCTCCGGGAGGATTCAAGCGATGCGCGGTGGCAGAGCTCCTCGGCGATCAGGGGGCTGATGCCGGTAAACGACGTATAAATCGCCTTTGCGAGCGGCACCGGTCTTCCGGAGATAACCTGCCGGAAAACATCATAGCTGACACTGAGCGGGTCGTGCTTGTTCTGGGTATCCGGAATAAAATATTTCCGTCCGGGAAGCACCTCGCGCACGGAGCTGACCTGCGAGGAAATGTGCTTGATACTGTCGATGATGGTGCCGTCCGGGCTGCAGAAAATAATATTGCTGTGCTTGCCCATGATTTCCACGGTAAGCGTTTTCTGGCAGATATCGCCGAGCTCATTCAGGTGCTCGATATCAAAGTGAATGATGCGCTCCAGACCGGGCTGGCGGATGGCGAGAATTTTTCCGCCGCTGATATGCTTGCGCAGCAGCATACAGAAATTGGGCGCCGTCAGCGGTCCCGGTTTATTTGTTTCGGTAAAATAGATGAGCGGAAGACTGGCGCCCGCCGAAATCAGCAGACGGTAATTTTTGCGCTCGTTTTTTATGGTAAGCATCAGCTCGTCCGGCTCTGGCTGGGCGATTTTGCTGATTCTTCCGCCAATGATGCAGCTTTTAAGCTCCTGCACCATTGCGGAAATGACAATGCCATCTAAAGCCATTCAGATTCATCCTTTCTGAGAAATACAATAACGATTATAGCAGATGCACACAGAACTGGCAAGTTAGAGATTGACTGAAAAATCAAATTGCCGTATAATGTTTAGAGTGGTTATTTATGCCATAAGGGCAGATATGTCTGCCCGCACATTATAACATAAAAAGGGTAATAAAGAAATGATAAAAAGCATGACAGGGTTCGGCCGCGGGGAATACCAGCAGGGCGAACGGAAATTCACGGTAGAAATGAAAGCCGTAAATCACCGGTATTTTGATGTCAGCATTAAGATGCCAAAGAAACTCAGCTTTTTCGAATCCGCAATCCGCGGATATCTGAAAAATGATATCCAGAGAGGAAAGGTGGATGTCTTCATTTCCTATGAGGATATGACGGAGCGAAACGTTTCTCTGAAATATAATGAGGGGATTGCCGCTGAGTATCTGAAATACTTCCGCAAAATGGCGGAGACCTTCCATCTGGAGGACGATATCCGGGTCTCCATGCTCGGAAGATGCCCGGAGGTTCTGACGATGGAAGAGCAGGTAGTGGATGAAAAGGAGCTCTGGGAGATTCTGGAGGGGGCGCTGCAGGGTGCCAGCCAGCAGTTTGCGGAGAGCCGTATCCGCGAGGGGGAGGCGCTGAAGAACGACCTCATGGAAAAGCTGGACGGTATGAAACGCGATGTTGAGGCGGTGGAGAGCCGTTTCCCGCAGATTGTCGCGGCATATCGCGAAAAGCTTACGGATAAGGTGCATGAGCTTCTCGGAGATACGCAGGTTGAGGAGAGCAGGATCGCCGCCGAGGTGGTGCTGTTTGCGGATAAAATCTGCACAGACGAGGAGACGGTCCGCCTGAAGAGCCACATTGACAGTATGCGCGCGGAGCTGGAGCGGGGTGGCAGCGTCGGCAGAAAGCTGGACTTCATCGCGCAGGAAATGAACCGGGAGGCGAACACCATTCTGTCAAAGGCGAACGATCTGGAGACCTCCAATCTGGCAATCAACTTAAAAACAGAAATAGAAAAAGTAAGAGAACAAATCCAGAATATTGAATAGGTGGGAGAAAATTGGCTAGATTAATGAATATTGGATTTGGAAACGTGATAAACACGGCGAAAATCATTGCGGTGGTCTCTCCGGAGGCGGCGCCGGTGAAGCGCATGGTGCAGAATGCCCGGCAGCTGGGCAAGGTAATCGACGCGACGCAGGGAAGACGGACAAAGTCCGTGATCGTCACGGAGAACGATTATATTGTGCTGTCTTCGCTGCAGCCGGAAACGCTGGCAAAGCGGTTCCAGATGATGGGAGACGACGGAAAAGGGGAGAACGATGAAGGCTAGGGGAATATTGCTGGTAATTTCCGGATTTGCCGGGACCGGAAAAGGAACACTTGTCTCGGCGCTGCTGGAAAAATACGATAATTACGCGCTTTCCGTTTCGGCGACCACGCGCAGCCCGCGTCCGGGCGAGGTGGACGGCGTGCACTATTTTTTTAAGTCGCAGGAGGAATTCCGGGCGATGATTCAGGCGGACGAACTGATTGAGTATGCGCAGTATGTGGATAATTTCTACGGGACGCCGCGCGCTTATGTGGAGCAGAAGCTGTCCGAGGGCAAGGATGTCATTCTGGAGATCGAGATGCAGGGAGCGCTGAAAATCAAGGAAAGGTTCCCGGATACGCTGCTTCTGTTCGTGGTTCCGCCGGATGCGGACACTCTGCAGAGCCGTCTGGCGGGAAGAGGCACGGAGACCGCTGATGTTATAAAGAAGCGCCTGCGGCGGGCGGTCGAGGAGACCGCTTATATCAGCCAGTACGATTATCTGGTTGTCAACGATAAAATTGATGTCTGCGTGGAGGAAATGCACGCGATTATCCAGAGCGAACACTTCCGGGTGGACAGGAATCTGGATTTTGTGGAGACGCTCCGCAAAGATATGGAAAAATTCAGGTAGCAGTTTGGAAAATATCACAGACAGAAAATGAGGAGGAAAAAAGTATGTTACATCCATCTTATGCAGAACTGATCAAGGTAGTCAACAGTGAGGCGGAGGCCGGGGAAGAGCCGGTAGTAAACAGCCGCTACTCGATTGTGCTTGCAACAGCAAAAAGAGCGAGACAGCTTATCGACGGCAGAAAGCCGCTGTCCATGCCCGCCATCAACAAGCCGCTCAGTATTGCGGTAGATGAGCTGAGCAAGGGGCTGATTAAGATCCTGCCGGAGGACGCTGCAGAGGAGCTGGAGATCAGCGAGATGCAGGAGGAAGTGGAAACCGCAGAGGCGGCAGAGCCGGATGCGGCGGAAGAGACTGCTGCACAGTCTGAGGAAGAGCCGGAAGAGGAAGCGTCTGCCCAGGAACAGCAGGAAGACTGAAAAGAGGTCCAGGAGGACAGAATATGGAACAGATCAGAGAAGTGAAAAAGAGCTTTTGTGTATTGTCGGCAGCCTATATCGTGCTGGGACTGGTGCTGCTGATATGGCCGGACATATCGGTGAGAACCTTCTGTTATGTTTTTGGCGTCGGCATGATCATTTTCGGCTGCGCCCATATGATTATGTATTTTGTGAAGGATAAGCTGCACAGCGTTATGCAGATGGATATGGTGTGCGGCATCGTCGGAATTGCCACCGGTCTGTATATCCTGCTGAAAATGGAGTACGTGCTGGAAATCATTCCGTTTGCACTCGGCATCGTGGCGCTTCTCGGTTCGGTCGTAAAATTACAGAACGCCTTTGATTTAAAGCGCTTCGGCTCGCGCAGATGGTATATCATGCTGATTTTTGCCGTGGCGCTGCTTGTTACGGGAGCACTGCTGATTGCCAATCCGTTTGAGGGGCTGGAGGTGATCGTCGTTCTGATCGGCGTATCGCTGATCGTGGACGGCGTCGGAAACCTTGCCGGTATTTTCTGGATTGGCTATGTGATTAAGCACCCGCCAAAAGTCAATGCAGAAAAACGCTGCGATGTGGTGGATGTGAATGTGGAGACAGTCGACGCTCCGGAGGAGATTACAGCAGTGGCGCGAAAGGGCGCAGACAGGGGCGATGGAGAAAACGGATGATGAAAATATTATTCATATCGCTTGGCTGTGACAAAAATCTGGTAGATTCCGAGGAAATGCTGGGACTTCTCGCCAGACGGGGTTACACCATGACGGACGATGAGGAGCAGGCGGATATCATTATCATCAACACCTGCTGCTTTATCAATGACGCGAAGGAGGAAAGCGTCCAGACGATCCTGGAAATGGCGGAGCACCGCAAAAACGGAACCTGCCGGGCGCTGATCGTCACCGGATGCCTGGCACAGCGCTATAGAGAGGAAATCACGACGGAAATCAGCGAGGTCGACGCCGTGCTCGGAACCTCCTCCTACGATGAGATCGTGGAAACGGTGGAGCGGGTGCTGGCAGGTCAGAAATACCTGCATTTCCAGGAGCTGGACCGTCTGCCGGCGCCGGATGGCGGGCGTGTGGTCACGACCGGCGGACATTATGCGCATCTGAAGATTGCGGAGGGGTGCGACAAGCATTGTACCTACTGTATTATTCCGCAGATACGCGGGAATTTCCGCAGCGTGCCGATGGAGCGTCTGCTGGCGCAGGCGGAGGAGCTTGCCGGAGGGGGCGTCCGGGAGCTGATCCTGGTGGCGCAGGAGACCACGCTGTACGGCGTGGATTTGTATGGGAAAAAGAGCCTTCATCTGCTGCTTCAGGAGCTCTGCAAAATTAAGGGGATACGCTGGATACGGATTTTATACTGTTATCCGGAGGAAATCTACGAGGAACTGATAGAGACTATCCGCACGGAAAAGAAAATCTGCCACTATCTCGACCTGCCGATCCAGCATGCGTCCAACCGGATACTGAAACGGATGGGACGGCGTACCTCCAGGGAGCAGCTGGCGGAAATCATCCATAAGCTGCGCCGGGAGATTCCAGATATTGCGCTCAGGACAACGCTGATTTCCGGCTTTCCGGGAGAGACGCAGGAGGACCACGAGGAGCTGATGGCGTTTGTGGATGAAATGGAATTTGACCGTCTCGGCGTATTTCCATACTCCCAGGAGGAGGGAACGCCGGCTGCCGCAATGCCGGACCAGATTCCCCAGGAGATAAAGGAAGCGCGCAGGGACGAGCTGATGGAGCTGCAGCAGGAGATTGTCTTTGAAAAGAACGATGCCATGTGCGGCAGAACGGTGACTGCGATGGTGGAGGGGTATCTCACGGATGAGAATGTCTATGTGGCAAGAACGTACGCGGATGCGCCCGGAGTAGACGGTTATCTGTTTATCGAGACGCAGGAGACCCTGATGAGCGGCGATTTCGTGAGGGTGCGCATTACCGGCGCGCTGGAATACGATTTGATAGGAGAGATAGAAGATGAATTTGCCGAATAAACTGACGACACTGAGAATGATTCTGATTGTCCCCTTTGTAATCTGCATGATACTGGGGGGCGACGGAAACTTACGCTTCCTCGCGCTGGCAATTTTTGTGATTGCGAGCATCACGGACTGGCTGGACGGCTACCTGGCAAGGAAGAATCATCTGGTAACGAATTTTGGAAAATTTATGGACCCGCTGGCGGACAAGCTGCTGGTAAGCGCGGCGATGATTTGTCTGGTGGAGCTGGGAAGGCTGCCGGCGTGGATCGTGATTATCATTATCAGCCGTGAATTTGCCATCAGTGGTTTCCGTCTGATTGCCTCGGACAATGGAATTGTCATCGCGGCGAGCTGGTGGGGGAAATTTAAGACCACCGCGCAGATGATAATGATCATTCTGCTGATTGCTGATCTGGGCGGCGTATTTGCCGTGCTGGAGCAGATTTTTATCTGGCTGGCGCTGGCGCTGACGGTTGTTTCACTGGTTGATTATATCTGGAAAAACAGACAGGTTCTGAGTATGCAGTCATAGACAGAGGAGAGGAATATGAACGTAGAACTGATTTCGGTTGGCACGGAAATTTTGCTTGGAAATATTGTAAACACAAACGCGGCGTATCTTTCTGAAAAATGTGCGCTGCTGGGACTGTCTCTGTATTATGAGACCGCGGTGGGCGATAACGAAAAGCGCCTGGAGGAGACTCTGAAAACGGCGCTTTCACGCTCGGACGTTGTAATCCTGTCGGGCGGGCTCGGACCGACGCAGGACGACCTCACAAAAGAGACCGCCGCGCGCGTGATGGGAAAGAAGCTCGTGGAGGATAAGCATTCGCGGGAGCGCATCGAGGAATACTTTAAAAACAGCAGTATGAAGAAGATTACGGAAAACAACTGGAAGCAGGCGATGGTTCCGGAGGGCTGTATCGTGGTGGACAACCAGAACGGCACGGCGCCCGGCATCATCATGGAGGAAAACGGAAAGACTGTGATTCTGCTTCCGGGACCGCCGAATGAATTAAAGCCGATGTTCGAGCACGATATCTTCCCCTACTTAAATAAAAAGCGTCCGGAGGTAATCTATTCCGTGATGGTGAAGCTGTGCGGCGTTGGCGAGAGCGCGGTGGAGACGCAGATAAAGGATTTGATCGATAAACAGACGAATCCGACTATTGCGACCTACGCAAAGACCGGCGAGGTGCATCTGCGGGTGACGGCGAGCGCGCCGGATGAAAAGGAAGCAAAGCGGTTGATCAGACCGATGGTAAAGGAGCTGAAAAACCGCTTTGGCAATGCGATTTATACAATGGATGAGCAGGTGACGCTGGAGCAGGCGGTGATTCAGATGCTGCGCGGACGTGAGCTGACGCTTACGACGGCGGAATCCATCACCGGCGGAATGCTGGCGGCGCGTCTGACGAATGTGCCGGGTGCGTCCGAGGTGTTCCGCCAGGGCTTTGTGACATACTGCAACCGCGCCAAGAGAAAGCTGCTGGATGTGAAGAAGACAACGCTCAAGGATTACGGTGCAGTCAGCGAGAAAACGGCAAAGGAAATGGCGAAAAACGGGGCGTTTATCACCGGCTCCGATGTCTGTATCTCTCTGACAGGAATCGCCGGTCCGGGCACGGAGGAGGATAAGCCGGTCGGACTGGTCTATATGGCGTGCTCCTATCACGGAAAGGTCACGGTCAGAGAATTTCATTTTAAGGGAGAGCGCGCAAAAATCCGTGAGAGCGCGGTGGTGAAGGCACTGACCATGCTGCGGGAATGTATTCTGGCGGAAGACTGACGCGCAGAAGCCTTGCCGGATTCAGATATCCGGCTGGTTGACGTCAGGTATGGACGCCTGGCAGCTCTGCCGCATCAGCGCATCTGCTTCATTTTCTGTATAAGGGAGACCATCTGCTCGATTTTTGCGGTTTCTTCCGGGGATTTTCCCTGCTTTAAAACTTCGAGAATCAGATTCGTCTCTTCATTTGTAAAGGATTTTCCGCTTGATTTTGTCTGGGAGGCTGCTGCCATGAGAAATGGCAGCAGCTCTTTTTGCGATTTACCCTTCCCCTGGTCTGCCAGCGTCATAAGCATCTGCAGCTTGGAAGCGTCGATATTTTTCAGCGCCGGATTGTTCATCCAGCTAAAATCATTATTTGCCATATCCGGACCTCACATTTTCTGGAATTCCTGGTACATTTTCAGGGTCGTCATTAAATTTACCGCCTGGTCGACAGACTGCCGCTGGGCGTCGTTGCAGTACGGAAGAATATCATTCAGAATTTCCTCCGGGCTGGCGGACGGCGCGCTGCAGGCGTGCACCGGATTGCTGTAATAAGAAAGAAGGTTGGAAACCTCCATCATCTTGATATAAACAGAAAAAGCCTTCTGCATGGAGGCGGGCAGATAAGGAATGGCGGCTTTCGCCATCTGGAGCCCTTTTCCGTCCGCAATCCGGTCCACGGCGGTCAGCGGCGCTTTTGCATTCTCTTCCATAGAAAACTCCCTGCATTTCTTTTCCATCATGTATATGCAGAAAGGATGGATTTTATGAATTATGCCGGTCCTCCGGCGCTGCTTTTGAAATGATGTACACCAGTCCGTCGCCACTTTTGGGATGACGTACACCAGTCCGGCGCTGCTTTTGAAATGATGTACACCAGTCCGTCGCCACTTTTGGGATGACATATACCAGTCCGTCGCTGCTTTTGGGATGACGTACACCAGTCCGTTACTGCTTTTGGTATGGCGCACACCAATCTGGCGTGTGCGACATACCGTAGAATAGAATGGCGCTGTTGTCTGAGTCTGACGTAAACAGCAGCTATAAAACAGCAAAAAGGAGTTATTATGAAAAGTCATATTGTAATAGATGGGAATGCGTTTTACGAGGTGGATGAGGAGTGTCTGCGCAGAAAAAAGAGCAGAGCAGAAAATACCGGAGCGGGAAAGGAAAAAGCGGCGAAGGACGGCCGGCAGAATGCGGCGCGCGCACAGCGGGGCGGTCGGCGGACATAGCGCCGCAGACCGGCGACAGAACGAAAGATATGGGAAGATATGGCGCCGCAGACCAGCGACGGAACGAAAGGATATGGCGCCGCAGACAGGCGGCGGAAAAAGATATGGCGTACTGGAAGGTGTGCTGGCAGAGAAAAACCCGGCGGAAAAGCCGGGTTTTTCCGGCTCCGTAAAGGAGCCGGGAAGTAAAGATTAGCAGCAGCCGCCCAGGTTAAAGCCGTTGCCGTTGCCGCAGAAGAGCAGCAGAAGGATAATCCAGCAGCAGCTGTTGTTGTCGCCGTCGCAGCCGCCAAAACCGTTGTTGTTGAACAGGGAAGCCAGAATCAGCAGCCAGAGGATGGTGCATCCGCAGTCTCCGCCGAAAATAGAACGTCCGTTGCCGCAGCCGTTGTCACAGTTGTTGTCACATCCGCATCCGCAGTTTGTAGCTGTTAAATCACTCATGATAAATCCTCCATGAATTTTCTTTACACTTCAAGATATGCAGGTGTGTTCCGGAGTGTTACATAAGAGTTTCAAAAATGCGGTAAAGGTTTAAGGTGCCGTAGCCCCACTCCCGGTTCGGATACACGACACCTCTCTGGCGGACGGCTCCGCGGGTCAGATAATCCTTTACCGAGCGGTTTGTGATAAACTGCGGGGAGGGCTGGTCCTGGTTCCAGTTCAGCAGCAGGGCGACGGCGCCCGCCGTGATGGCGGCGGCAGCGGAGGAGCCGGTGCGGCGGATGTAGGGATTGAGCGGCGGCAGATTTCCGGAGGCGGATGCCGGACCGTAGACGGATACACCCGGAGCGGTGATGTCCGGCTTGGTCATGCCGGTCCGTGTGTTTCCGCGCCCGGAATTGATAAACAGGCTGCCGGTGTAGGCATCGTAGGTGCTGACGGTGATAACGGATTCATCCGTGGAGGGAACCGTGAGCGTGGTGTAGGGGTCCGGGTCCAGAAAGACCGTGCCGGGGGAGAGGAAGCCGTCCACCGGAAGCCACATGTGAAAGGAGCCGAGCGGCGTCTGCGTGCTGGAAACACTGATGCGCCAGATGCCGGGCGTTGGCTTCAGAAACCGCAGAACGATGAGCTGCGCGCCGGAGGTATATTCTGCGATTTCATAGGAAACCTCCAGGACCGTGCGCTCCGCAATGAAGCTGTAGGTGCTGCGCGTGCCCGGACGCGGCGGAATGCGCGGGATGGTCTCACCGAGCGGGGAGGTGATGGAGACACCGTACAAATCGGGGGAATCCGCCCAGATTTCCAGGAAGACCCCGTCCGTATCCTCATCGATCAAAAGCTCCGTTCCGGGGGCGACCATAGAGGGCGACTGCGCCTGGTAAAAATGATGCGCCAGTCCGGTCTCGTTGCCCGCTGCCGCTGTACAGAAGCAGCCAAGATAGTCGAGGATAAAGGAAAGATAGCGCTCCAGCGGGGAATTTCCGCTGTGGTCGCCCTGGTTTGTGCCAAGGCTGATGCAGATGACGAGCGGAAGGCTGTAGCTTGCGGCAAGAGAGAGCAGATAGCGCAGTCCCATCATGATATCGGATTCCTGGAAAGCGACGGCGCCCTCGCGGACAAGAAAATAATCGCGCAGGTTTTGTTTGGCGGGCTTGAGCTTTACCGCCGCAATTTTGCAGGCGGGCGCAGCGCCGGTAAATTCGCCGGAGATATCCTCGCTTCCGGCGGCGACGCCGGCGACAAAGGTGCCGTGTCCATCCTCATCCTTCTGCGGGACGATTTCGTAGGGATTATCAGAGCGCAGGGCGCGGTTGATGTCTTCAGACGTATAGCCGGTGCCGTAGCCCATATCAAAGGGCGGGCTGGCGGAGGGGCGCGTCTGGTCCCAGATGCCGAGAATCCGGGTGTCGCCGGAGAGCGTGCGGAAAGCGGGGCGTGTATAATCAATGCCGGTATCCAGAAAGCCGAGGAGAATATCCTTGCCGCGGTAGCCAAGAGAGGGCTGCGTCTGCACCCGCAGAATCCCGGACACCTCCAGGCTGGTTGTGTCGAGCGTCGTAAAAAGCTTTGGTGTCAGCGAATAATTGATGCCCTGCGGCAGACTGCCGGGAACATTGCGCAGATGAACCATGCCGAAGCGCGCACCGAAAAGCTGCGCGCCAAGATGCGCGTAGGCTTCCAGAAAATTTTCACTGGAAATGGTAACGGGAAGTATGGCGTCAAAATAATCATTGGAATATATTTTGTCCTGCAGGGAAGGTTCCGGCATAGGCTGTTTCCTTCTTTCTTTTATACGCTATAGTATTTTATACGGTGCGGAGGCAGGTTTTGTGACGGTATCTGATCTTTTTACATATAATAATGATGCCAGGGGCAAAAGCTGTCCGGCGAAAGGGTTTCGTGACAGGAGGATTCCATGAACAGAGCAAGAAGAATTATTCATGCAGAGGAGGCGTGGGCGCGCGGACTTACCGGAAAGGGAATTACCGTGGCGGTGCTGGATACCGGTGCGGCGCCTCACCCGGATTATGCGAAGCGGCTCATCTGCTTCAGGGATTTCATCGGCGGACGTCCGGCGCCATACGACGATTACGGACACGGGACTCATGTGACCGGGATTCTCGCCGGAGGAGGCGTGCTGTCAAAAAATTTCCGGGGAATTGCACCGGAGGCGGAAATCGTACATCTGAAGGTGCTGGACAGAAACGGAAACGGCAGACGGGGCGACGTGATTAACGGGATACGCTGGATTCTTAAGCACCGGGAGGAATACGGCATCCGTGTGATGAATATTTCCGTCGGCACGGTGAAGGAGGGGGACGTCCGGGATGAACTGCTGGTGAAGGCGGTGGAGGAGGCGTGGGATGCGGGCATCGTGGTCGTGGTAGCCGCCGGCAATATGGGACCGCAGCCGCAGACAATCACGGCGCCTGGCAACAGCCGCAAGGTGATTACTGTCGGCTCATCGGACGATACGGCGCCGGTGTACTCCGGAAGAGGTCCGACCAGAAACTGTATCTGCAAGCCGGACATTGTGGCGCCCGGCTCCGGGATTGTATCCTGCAACGCAGCGTGGCAGAAGGGGCAGCCCGCCTACTGCCGCAAGAGCGGCACTTCGATGGCGACGCCGATGGTTTCCGGGGCAGTGGCGCTGCTTTTATCAAAGGAACCCTGGCTGACAAATGTGGAGGTAAAAATGCGTCTGATGGAGACGGCGCAGAATCTCGGATGGCCGCACAGCAGGCAGGGCTGGGGACTTCTGAATGTCAGCAGATTTTGCAGAATCTTCTTAACAAATGGATAGAATTATGTTATATTATACAAAGGAGCCGTGCGAAACGGCGGAAAGGACGGACGATTATGGACAAAGAGAAATATGTGGCGTATGTCGGAACCTATACGCACGGCAGCAGTGTAGGCGTTCATGTGTACGATCTGGACGTGGAAAACGGATATATGACGGAACGGGATGTCGTTCCGGTAAATAATGCATCGCATCTTACAAAGTCAGACAATGGAAAATATCTGTATTCGATTGCGGATGAGGGCGTGGAGGTGTTAAAAATAGACCCGGAGACGGGCGATCTTACGCCGATTAATAAAGTGGGTATCGACGGGATGAGAGGCTGCTTCCTCTCGACGGACCACCGGGGGAAATTTTTGTTTGTCGCCGGTTATCACGACGGCAAGGTGACGGTTGTCCACACGCACCGGGATGGACGCCTGGGCAGCGTGATGGATGGAATTTTCCACAAGGGGCTGTTCAGTGTGGCGGAGCGCAATTTCCGTCCGCATATCAGCTGCGTCATGCCGACGCCGGAGCAGAAATTCCTCTGCGTGGTGGACTGCGGTATCGACCATATCAACATTTATAAAGTAAATCCGACCAGCGGAAAATTAAAGCTGCTGGATGTGGTGCGCTGCGAGCTGGAATCGGGCCCGCGTCTGATCCGCTTCAGCAAGGATGGCAGATTTGCCTATGTCAACTGTGAGCTGAGCAATGAAATACTGGTGTACGCCTACGACGGAAGCGGAAAGCTTCCGAAGTTTGAGCTGCTCCAGAAGGTAGATTCCCGTATGGACAAAAAAGAGCTGCGGTGCGCCTGCTCCGGGCTCAGAATATCGCCGAGCGGAAAATATCTGTATACCTCGTCGGCGGGAGACAACAGCGTATCGATTTTCGCGATTGACCAGGAGAAGGGGACGCTTTCCAAAATCCTCTCTCTGCCGATAAGCGGAAAGTATCCGAAGGATATCGACGTTTTTCCGGATGAAAAGACGCTGGTCACGCTCAACCATGAATCAAACGAAATCCGTTTCTTCCGGATCGATTATGAAAGAGGGCTTCTCGTGATGAAGGGAAGACCGATTAAAATTGATACGCCGAACTGTATCCTTATCTCCAGGGTCGGAGAACCGGCTGAGGAGACGCAGCAGACAGTAAACGGGTAAGAACTGGCTGAGGCGATGCGGCAGATAACAGAAAAAGGGGATACCGCCGGTATGGCATCGGCGGTATCCTGCTCTGCAAAGCATATTATTTGTAAAAATCTGTAATGGCGTCCATTCTGGCGTACATGTTGGCGAAGAGGGCATCCACGATCGTGATGGCGGCCATAGACTCCACGACGACGACCGCGCGCGCGGCGATCAGCGGGTCGTGGCGTCCCTTTACGCGGACCGTGAGCGGCTCGCCGCTGCGGGAGACTGTCTGCTGCGGGACGGAAATGGACGGTGTGGGTTTAAAGCCGGCGCGCAGCAGAAGCTCGCTGCCGTCACTGATGCCGCCGAGTGTGCCGCCGCTGTGATTGGTAAGCTTTTGGATGGAGCCTGGCTCCCGGCAGACGAAGCCGTCGTTATTTTCACTGCCGCGCGCCCTGGACGCAGAAAATCCGTCGCCGATTTCAAAGGATTTGACTGCGCCGATGGAGCAGATTGCCTTGGCGAGATTGGCGCTTAACTTTTCGAAAACAGGGTCGCCAAGCCCGGCGGGAAGATGGCGCACGATGCATTCGACAACGCCGCCGGCGGAATCGCCGTTTGCTTTGCACTTTGAAAGATATTCAGCCGCCTGCTCTGCAGCCGCGGCATCCGGCATATTCAGCGGATTGCGGCTGATTTCCGCTTCGCAGAAGCGCGCGGGATCTATCTCCACCGGACCGATGGAGCGCACATAAGAGGTAAAGGAAATACCGAGGGATGCAAGGATCTTGCAGGCAACGGCGCCGGCGGCGACCCTGCCGATAGTTTCCCGTCCTGAGGAGCGGCCGCCGCCGCGGTAATCGCGGAAGCCGTATTTCTTATCGAAGGTGTAGTCCGCGTGACCGGGACGGTAGTAATTTGCGATTTCGCGATAGTCCGCGGAGCGCTGCGTCTGGTTGTAGACAAGCATGGAAATCGGACAGCCGGTCGTTTTTCCCTCAAAGACGCCTGAAAGGATCTCTACGGAATCCTCCTCTCTGCGCGGAGTGGAAAACGCGTTCTGTCCCGGTTTTCTGCGGTCCAGAAATTTCTGTATGTCGTCTTCGCAAAGTGCCAGACCGGCGGGACAACCGTCCACGACGACGCCAAGCGCCCTGCCGTGCGATTCGCCCCAGGTGCTGATCTGAAATAACCTGCCGTATGTAGAACCTGCCATGATATCTGCCTCCTGAAAAAAGTTTATTAATAGTATAGCGAATTATGAAAAGATTGTAAAGTCGTTTGGGCTGATTGACAAATTTTGCGGATAATTCTATACTAGATGAAATAAAAGACAACATGGAAAAGGTGTGGAAGTATGAAGTGGATTATAAAAATGGAACGGAAATATGGCAGATATGCGATTCGTAACCTGTCTGCCTATATTATTGCCCTCTATGCGGCGGGGTATCTGATGGAGCTGCTCAGTCCCAATATCCTTGGGTGGCTGACGCTGGAACCGGCATATATCCTGCGAGGGCAGGTCTGGAGACTGGTGTCGTGGATTCTGATTCCACCGGACAGTCTGGATATTTTTACGATTATCATGCTGTATTTTTACTACTCGGTCGGAAATACGCTGGAGAAGACCTGGGGAGCCTTCCGCTATAACCTGTATATTTTTTCGGGCGTCCTCTTTACGGTAATCGGTGCGTTTATTCTTTACGGTATTCTGCGTATGCAGTACCCCTCCAGTGTGATACCAAGCGTCGGAAGCGCTTTCAGCACATACTATATCAGTATGTCTATTCTGCTTGCGTTTACCGCCACCTATCCGGATGCGGAGGTGCTGCTGTATTTCTTTATCCCGATAAAGATGAAATGGCTGGGAATCGTTTACGGAATATTTATTGTTATCAATTTTATCAACAGCGGCTGGTCGGGCAAGGTGGTCATTATCGCGTCTCTGCTGAACTTTATCGTGTTCTTCCTCAGTACGCGCAACCTGAAGCGGTATTCGCCGAAGGAGCAGAAGCGCAGGCATGATTTTAAGAAGGCGACGGCGCCGACGCGGGTGAAAAACGGGCAGGTTACGCGCCATAAATGTGCAGTATGCGGAAGGACGGAGCTGGACGGCGATAATCTGGAATTCCGGTTCTGTTCGAAGTGCGACGGAAATTATGAGTATTGTCAGGACCATCTGTTTACGCACGAGCATATCCGCCGCTCCTAGCGTATAAAAATGGAAACTGCTCAGCCATCAGACCACAGGTCCGCGTTTCGCTCCGGTCTGTGTCAGACGTGTGCCGCTGGCACACGGCACCCTGCTGCGCAGGATATCCGCTGTTTGCAAAAAATGTTGTGAGGCACGAAATGAAGAAGGTATTTAATTTTAAAATAAAGGCAGGGTGGGCAAATGCGCTGGTGCTGGCGCTGATGCCCCCCCTGACGCTCTGCTGCCTGGAATTTTACACGCATGTGCCGTGGGATCTGACAGTACCGATTTTTCTTTTGAATCTGTTGTTTTACTATCTGCTGTTTGCAGTCTGCAGCTTTGTTTTTGGAAGCACGGCGGTGGGCTATGCGGTTGCGCCGCTGTTTCCGATGCTGTTCGGACTGATTAATTATTTTGTCGTGGACTTCCGCTCCTCGCCGATCGTTCCCTGGGATTTGTATTCGCTGGGAACGGCGGTTTCGGTTGCCGGCAATTATTCCTATACCATTTCCGCACGGCTGGTGCTGGTGGTGCTGGGCTTTCTGCTGATTGCTTTTCTGGGGAGCCGTACCAGTGTCCGCCTGAGAAAGCCGGTGGTGCGGATTGCGGGCGCTGCGGCGCTGGTGCTTTCTATCGCAGTATGGGTGCAGGCTATCGGGACGGATACGGCTGTTTCCGTATTCGGGCTGGATACCACGCTTTTTACGCCCAATGTTCTTTACCGCAACAACGGGCTGACGGTCGGCTTTCTCGGAAATCTGAAATATATGAAGGTGCAGAAGCCGGAGGGATACACGGCGCAGAGGGCGGAGGAGATTGCCGCGCCCTATAAAGAGGATGGACAGGACGCATCCGGTGCGCAGACAGAGCCGGAGGATGAAGCATCGGCTGCGCAGACAGGGACTTTGGCGGCGCAGGAGACGGCGGATATGCCGAATGTAATTGTTATCATGAATGAGGCGTTTTCCGATTTGTCGGTGTTTGGTGATTTTGAGACGGATTACGACTATATGCCGTTCATTCATTCACTGGAGGAGAATGTCATTAAGGGAAACTGCTATGTTTCGGTAAAGGGCGGCAACACGGCAAATTCGGAATATGAATTTCTGACCGGGGATTCGATGGCGTTTCTGCCGGCGGGCAGCGTGCCATACCAGCAGTATATCAAAAAGGATATGCCGTCGCTTGCCAGCTATCTGGGGTCGCTGGGCTACCGGACAACGGCGATTCATCCATACAATGCCTCCGGATGGGACCGGGATGATGTTTACCCCAGACTTGGATTTGATAATATGCTGTTTAAGAATGATTTCTCCAATCCGCTGCTGATTCGCAATTATGTCAGCGATAATTCGGCGTTTACGAAAATCATTGAGCTGTATGAAGAAAAGCAGGCGGACGAGCCTATGTTTGTTTTTGAAGTCACCATGCAGAATCACGGCGGCTACAGCAAGGACGTGGAGGGCTTTGAGGAATCCGTTCATCTGACAGATCTGGAAAATAAGACCACCAGTGTGCGCGCGGCGGAGAAATACCTTACGCTGATGCTGGAGAGCGACCGTGCGTTTGAGATGCTGGTGAATTACTTCGCGGGGCAGGAGGAGGATACCATCATTCTCATGTTCGGCGACCATCAGCCCTCGGATTATGTCACAAACACGATTCTGCGGCTGCTGGGTCTGGAACGTGAGGGCTCGGACGAGGTTTACTTTAATAATTATATTGTGCCCTATATTATGTGGGCGAACTTTGATCTGGACGGGGAAACAGAAGGGGAGGACACCAGTCTGAATTACCTGGGCGGAATGCTGCTGGAGAAGGCGGGCCTTCCTCTGACCGGCTACCAGAAATATCTGCAGGAGCTTCAAGTAACGGTGCCGGTAATCACGGCGAACATGATTATGACGGAGGATGGCGTGCGGTACCGCTATGATGACGGTGAGGAGCTGGTATCTTCACTGCTGGAGGATTATCATATGCTGATGTACAATCATCTGGCGGACAGTACAAACCTTGTCAGTGGATTTTTCGATTAAAAATGATGCCGGTGCAGGACTTTGAAGGCGCACAGCGCGGAAAGTCTGCCGGTATCATAGCCGGGCTTTATCCCGGCATTAATAAATATTAAATATTTAAGGAGGAAAGGATTATGAGATTTGTGAAAGCAAAGGACTACAACGACATGAGCAGAAAGGCGGCAAATATCATCAGTGCACAGGTGATTTTAAGACCGGACTGCGTGCTGGGGCTGGCGACCGGCTCCTCGCCGGTGGGGCTCTATCAGTGCCTGATAGAGTGGTATGAGAAGGGGGACCTTGATTTCTCGGGCGTTACCAGTGTCAATCTGGATGAATACCGCGGTCTTCCGCATGACAACCCGCAGAGCTACTATTATTTCATGAATGACCATTTATTCTCCCATATTAATACAGACCCGGCAAAAACGCATGTGCCGGACGGCATGATTGCGGATGCCGGCGAGGCGTGCAGCCAGTATGACGAGACGATCCGGAGCACCGGCGGCGTGGATCTTCAGCTTCTCGGTATGGGGCACAACGGACACATCGGCTTTAATGAGCCGGATGAGGAATTTGCGAAGGGTACTCACTGTGTAGACCTTGCACAGTCCACCATCGACGCCAACTCCAGATTTTTCGCTTCCCGCGAGGAAGTGCCGACGCAGGCGTACACGATGGGTATCCAGACCATCATGGCGGCGAAGAAGATTCTGGTGGTTGTCAGCGGCGCGGATAAGGCGGATATCGTGGAAAAGGCATTTTTCGGACCGATTACGCCGCATGTGCCGGCTTCCATTCTCCAGCTTCACGCGGATGTGACGGTTGTAGGCGACGAGGCGGCATTTGCGAAAATTGCAGACCGCATTTAAGGGCGGAGGCGACCGGACGGGAGGAAAAATAATATGATAATAAAAAACGGACTGGTATATGGAGAGGATTTCTCTTTTAAAAAAGCGGATATCCAGATAACCGGAGAAAGCTTCGGAGAGATTGCGCCGCAGCTTCCGGCAGACGAAAAAGAGCAGATAATCGATGCAGAAGGGCTGTATGTGATACCTGGTCTGGTGGATATTCATTTTCACGGATGCGCCGGTTATGATTTCTGCGACGGGACGGTAGAGGCATTCGACGCTATCATGCAGTATGAAATGGAGCACGGCGTCACCTCGGTATCCCCGGCAACGATGACGCTTTCGGAAGGGAAGCTTGCGCAGGTCTTTGAGAATGCCGGAAAATATGAGAATAACCGCGGAAGCCAGATACGCGGTATCACGATGGAGGGACCGTTTGTTTCGATGGCAAAGAAGGGCGCGCAGAACGCCAGCTATATTCATCGCCCGGATATGCGGTTCTTTGAGAAGATGCAGAAGCTTTCCGGTGGTATGATACGCCAGGTGGCAGTAGCGCCGGAGGAGGATAAGGATTTTGCTTTTATTAAAGAAGTGAAGGAGCAGACGTGTGCTTCCGTAGCGCACACCACGGCGGATTATGATACGGCGGCGGCAGCCTTTGCGGCGGGAGCCTGCCATGTGACACACCTGTTTAATGCAATGCCGCCCTTTTCACACCGGGCGCCCGGCGTGATCGGCGCAGCCTTTGACGCGAAAAATGTGTCTGTTGAGCTGATCTGCGACGGCATCCATGTACATCCTTCGATGGTGCGGGCAGCGTTTGCCATGTTCGGCGCAGAACGCATCTGCATGATCAGCGACAGTATGATGGCGACCGGCATGGAAAATGGAGATTACGCGCTTGGCGGGCAGCCGGTAAAGGTGGTCGGCAGACTGGCGACTCTGAAGGACGGCACTATTGCCGGTTCGGCGTCCAATCTTCTGGATTGTCTGCGTGTGGCTGTGAAGGATATGGGCATCCCGCTGGCGGATGCGGTGCGCGCGTGCACCGCCACACCGGCGCAATCGCTTGGCTTTTACGGGGAATGCGGCAGCATCAGTGCGGGAAAATCGGCGGACCTTGTGCTGCTTGATAAGGAGCTGAATCTGGTGCAGGTAATCTGCAGAGGAGCTGCAGTCCATAAGTAAAATACCCCACGGTAAGCAATGGAATATCTGACCCTCGCGGCAGAGGGACAAAGGCTGCATTGCGGAGCCATCCGCAGTCTGCAGGAACCGTAAATGCAGCCATATATCAGGATAGAAAAGAGGAACAACATGGAAAAGCAATACAGACAGGAAACGAAATGTATTCAGTCGGGCTGGACCCCGAAAAACGGGGAGCCGCGGATTATGCCGATTATCCAGAGCACGACCTTTAAATATGAATCGACGGAGGAAATGGGACGGCTGTTTGACCTGGAGGAGGATGGCTATTTTTATTCCCGCGTGCAGAATCCGACCAGCGATATGGTGGCGGCAAAGATTGCCGACTTGGAGGGCGGTGTTGCGGCGGTGCTTACCAGCTCCGGACAGGCGGCGAATTTCTATGCTGTGCTGAATATCTGCGAGGCGGGCGACCATATCGTGTCAGCTGCATCCATTTATGGCGGCACGTACAATCTGTTTGGCGTTACTTTAAAGAAGCTTGGCATCGAATGCACCTTCGTGGATGCGGATGCCGACGAGGAGACGATTGCGGCGGCATTCCGTCCGAATACGAAGGTGATGTTTGCAGAGACAATCGCCAATCCGGCGCTGGTGGTGCTCGATATTGAGAAATTTGCGCGTATCGCACACGCGCACCAGGTGCCGCTGATTGTCGACAATACCTTTGCCACGCCGATTAACTGCCGTCCGTTTGAGTGGGGCGCGGACATCGTCGTGCATTCCACCACAAAATATATGGATGGTCACGCCATGCAGATTGGCGGCGCCATTGTGGACAGCGGCAATTTCGACTGGGACGCCTGCGGCAGTAAATTCCACGGGCTGACAGAGCCGGACGAATCTTATCACGGTATCGTTTACACGAAGAAATTTGGAAAAGCAGCCTATATTACAAAGGCAACCGTGCAGCTCATGCGCGACCTTGGCGCGGTGCCGTCGCCGATGAACTGCTTTCTGCTGAATGTAGGGCTGGAGACGCTGGCGCTGCGCATGGAGCGCCACTGCTACAATGCGGGCAGAATCGCGGAGTATCTGAACAGTCATGAAAAAGTGAGCCATGTAAATTACGCCGGGCTGCCGACGGACAAATACTATGCGCTGGCGCAGAAGTATATGCCGAAGGGGACCTGCGGCGTGATTTCCTTCGAGCTGACCGGCGGGCGGGAGGCGGCGGTGCGCTTTATGGACAGCCTGAAGCTGGCGGCAATCGTTACCCATGTGGCGGATGCCCGCACCGGGGTACTTCATCCGGCAAGCCATACGCACCGCCAGATGAACGATCAGCAGCTGAAGGAAGCGGGCGTATCACCGGGACTGATTCGCCTCTCCGTTGGCATCGAAAATGTGGATGACCTGCTGGAGGATCTTGCGCAGGCGCTGGAGCAGGCGTAAATTTGTAAATTATGCTTGCAAAACACAGGCAGGTATGTTAAAATATTTTTCGGTCGATGAGACTGGAAAATATTTGCCGGCGTGTCGGAATGGCAGACGAGGCAGACTCAAAATCTGTTGTGGGCAACCACGTATGGGTTCAAGTCCCATTGCCGGCAGAAGAAAAATGGTGCAGCCAATGGTTGTACCGTTTTTTTATATAAGGAGAAATGATGTTTACAAATGCACAGTTAAGAAAACTGATTTTTCCGCTTGTGATGGAGCAGCTTCTTGCTATCACCGTAGGCATGGCGGACACCATGATGGTATCGCAGGTGGGGGATGCGGCGGTCTCCGGCGTGTCTTTGGTGGACATGATCAATGTCCTTCTGATTAATATTTTTGCAGCGCTTGCCACCGGCGGAGCGGTGGTGACGTCGCAGTTTATCGGGAAGAAGCGCCAGGATCTTGCCTGCCGTTCTGTCAATCAGCTTTATCTTGTCAGCGGCGTGGTATCGCTGGTGATCATGGCGCTGACGCTGATTTTCCGCAGCAGCCTGCTGCATCTGCTGTTCGGCAGCATAGAGGCGGACGTTATGGAAAATGCGCTGATTTACCTTATTCTTTCAGCTCTTTCTTATCCGTTTCTGGCAATTTACAACAGTGGGGCAGCCATTTTCCGTTCGATGGGCAATTCCAGGATCACTATGCTGATTTCCATGCTCATGAACGCGGTGAATATCATCGGAAACGCCATTTTGATTTTCGGATGCGGCATGGGCGCCGCCGGAGCGGCAACAGCATCGCTGATTTCGCGTATGCTCGCCTGCGTGATTATTACCGTGCTTCTTACGAATCAGAAGAAAGAGCTGCATCTGCTGCCGGGAGGCTGGAAGGCGGACTGGACGCTCATCAGGAAGATTCTTTATATCGGAATACCGAGCAGCCTGGAAAACAGCCTGTTCCAGCTTGGACGTGTGCTGGTAGTCAGTATTATTACATATTTTGGAACAGTCCAGATTACCGCAAATGCGATTGCGAACAATCTGGATTCGATGGGAATCCTGCCCGGACAGGCGGTCGGCCTCGCTATGATTACGGTGGTCGGCCAGTGCGTCGGGGCCGGGGATTTTCAGCAGGCGAAAAAATATACCATTAAGCTTCTGAAAATTACCTATGCGATTATGGCGGCGATGATTGTCTGCCTGCTGCTTCTACAGCCGTGGATACTCAGTATCTACAATGTATCGGACGAAGCGCGGGCGCTGGCAAGGACGCTGATTTACATCCATAACCTCTGTGCGCTTGTTCTCTGGCCGCTTTCTTTCGTGCTTCCGAACGCGCTGCGGGCGGCAAACGATGTAAAATATACGATGGCGGTATCCATCTTTTCCATGTGCGCCTTCCGCGTATTGTTCAGCTATATTCTCGGCTATCAGATGGGAATGGGAGCGATTGGCGTATGGATTGCGATGGTGATTGACTGGGTGTTCCGCGTTATCATGTTTACCGCGCGGTTCCTCGGAAACAAGTGGCAGACACACAAGATTTAAAATGTCACCCTTTCCATCATGGGAAGTTTGTGGTATGCTGATACCGTGATAAATAAATGACGGCTATATCAGACAGGAGCAGATATGGATTGTAAAACAGCGCAGCAGAAAATCATGCCCTATATAGAGCGGAAATTAAACGACCGCGAGATGGAGGAATTTATTGAGCATGTCCGCGGGTGCGAGGCTTGCAGCGAAGAGCTGGAGGTCTATTTTACGATTTATTATGCGCTGGCACAGCTTGATAACGAAGAGAATGAGGTTTACAATATAAAGGAGCTGCTGGAAAAAGACCTGAAGCAGGCGGAGGACCGCGTAAAAAAGCATAACATCGTGCGCTTTTACCGGCGGTTTTTTATGACGCTGCTTGGCATCGTGGCAGGCATTTTTCTGATTACGGGAGCGCAGACGCTGCTCACCGGTTCCTTTGAATATACGACGCTCTACAATCTGTTCAGCGTGGAGACTGAGCCGGTCACCTGGATACAGTCGGAGACGCAGGAGAGCGAGCCGCAGATAACAGAAGCGACAGAGCGCGAGACGAACCGCAAACGGCAGCCGATCGTGACGACACCGGAGACGGAGGCGGCAATTCCGCTGTCAGAGACAGTGGCAGAGTAAAGGAGTATTATGCAGGGAAAATTAGTTTTGATTGACGGACACAGTATTTTAAACCGCGCGTATTTCGGGGTGCCGGATCTGACAAATTCGCAGGGGCTGCACACGAATGCGGTTTACGGATTTTTGAATATTATGTTTAAGATTCTGGACGAGGAGCAGCCGGATTATTTTGCGGTCGCCTTCGACCTCCATGCGCCGACCTTCCGTCATAAGATGTACGACGCTTATAAGGGGACGCGCAAGCCGATGCAGGAGGAGCTGCGGGAGCAGGTCCCGGTGATGAAGGAAATGCTGACGGCGATGGGTGTTCCGCTGATGATGCTGGAGGGCTACGAGGCGGACGATCTGCTTGGAACGGCGGCGAAAAAGGCGGAGGCGGACGGACTGACAGTTTCCATTATCTCCGGAGACCGCGATCTGCTGCAGCTCGCCACCGACCGGACTAAAATCCGGATACCGAAAACAAAAAAAGGAAAGACAGAAATAGAAGATTACAACACGGCGGAGGTTGTGGAGAAATATATGGTTACGCCGCCGCAGATTGTCGATTTAAAGGCGCTGATGGGCGATGCCTCCGACAATATTCCGGGGATTCCCGGCGTCGGGGAGAAGACGGCGGGGAAGATTATTTCCGAGTACGGCTCCATAGAGAACGCCTATGCGCATGTGGAGGAGATAAAGCCGAACAAGGCGAAGGAATCCCTCCGGGAGCACTATGATCTGGCGCAGCTCAGCAAAAAGCTGGCAAAAATCAACACGGAAAGTCCGTTTACCCTGGATATGGAGCAGGCGAAAATGGGAAATCTGTTTACGCAGGAAGCTTTTGAACTCTGCAAAAAGCTGGAATTCCGCAATATCCTGCCGCGTTTTTCCTGTGACGCCCCGTCGGATTCTGTCAGCGACAGCTTTGCCGTGGTGACGGATTTATCGGAAGCGGAAGAGGTGTTTGTGCGCGCGCAGAAGAGCGGCGAGATCGGATTTTCCCTGCTGACGGAGCAGGGAGAGCTGTTCGGGCTTGCGCTTGCGCCGGATGAAGAGCATGTATATTTTATTAAAAAGGAAGGCTTTCTGACGGAAGGGTATCTGACGGAAAAATGCCTGCAGCTCCTGCAGGAGGGGCGGATGGCATATACGATAGATTTAAAGGAGCAGCTTGCTTTTTTGCGGGCAGGCATTTCTGACCGGGCGAAGATTGCGGATGCCGCTATCGGGGCATATCTGCTCAATCCCCTGAAGGGGCAGTATCCGTGCGAGGATATCGCAAAGGATTATGCTTCCCTGATGATAAAGGGCAGGGCGGAGCTGTTTGGCAAGGCACCCCTTGCAAAGGTGATGGAGGAGCAGCCTGAGGAGCTGGCGCAGTACGCCTGCTATCTGGCTTATACGGCGAAAGCGGCAATGCCGGTGATTCTTCAGAAGCTCAGAGAGAATCAGATGCTGGAGCTTTTCCGGGATATGGAAATGCCGCTTGTATATACGCTCTACGATATGCAGGAGGTCGGAATCCGCGTCAACGCGCAGGAGCTGAAAGCATACGGCGAGGAGCTTTATGTGCGGATCGTGGAGCTGGAGCAGGAAATCTACCGCGATGCCGGGGAGGAATTTAATATCAATTCCCCGAAGCAGCTTGGTGTTATTTTATTTGAAAAGCTGAAGCTTCCGGGGGCAAAAAAGACGAAGAGCGGATTTTCCACAGCGGCGGATGTGCTGGAAAAGCTGGCGCCAGATTATGCGATCGTGGCAAAAATCCTCGAATACCGGCAGCTTGCAAAATTAAAATCCACCTATGCGGACGGTCTGGCGGGCTTTATCGCTGCGGATGGCAGAATCCACGGCACCTTCAACCAGACAATCACGGCGACCGGGCGCATCAGCAGCACCGATCCGAATCTGCAGAATATCCCGGTGCGCACAGAGCTTGGAAGGCTGCTGCGCAAGGTATTTATTGCAAAAGAAGGATATGTGCTGATTGACGCGGATTATTCACAGATTGAGCTGCGCGTACTTGCCGCGATGTCGGGCGATGAGACGCTGATTGCGGCATTCCGGGACAATGCGGACATCCACCGGCTGACAGCGTCGCAGGTATTTCATATTCCGTTCGATGAGGTGACGCCGCTGCAGCGCAGAAACGCCAAGGCGGTGAATTTTGGAATCGTATACGGTATCAGCGCTTTCGGTCTGAGCGAGGATCTGCACATCAGCGTAAAGGAAGCAGGCGAATATATTGATAAATATTTCCAGACGTATCCGAAGGTAAAGGATTTTCTGGATAATGCCGTAAAAGAAGCGAAGGAGAAGGGCTATGCGGAGACACTGTTTCACCGCCGCCGCCCGGTTCCGGAGCTGAAATCGGGCAACTTTATGCAGCGCTCCTTTGGCGAGCGCGTGGCAATGAATTCGCCGATTCAGGGAACGGCGGCGGATATCATCAAGATTGCCATGATTCGCGTAAATGAGCGGCTGCGGGCGGAGCAGTTTCAATCGCGGCTGATTCTGCAGATACATGACGAGCTTTTAATAGAAGCGGAACCCTCCGAGGTGGAGGCGGTAAAAGAGCTTCTGGCGCAGGAAATGGTGAACGCCGTGCATCTGTCTGTTGCGATGGAAATAGATATGAAAACGGGGAATAGCTGGTATGAGGCACATTAAGGTTCTTGGCATCACTGGCGGCGTCGGCGCCGGAAAAAGCACGATACTGCAGTATCTTGAGGAACACTATCACGCGGAGGTGCTGCAGCTTGATGCTGCGGCGCATGTGCTGATGGAGCCGCATGGGGAATGCTATGCGCCGGTCATTGACGCTTTCGGCAGGGATATTCTGGCGGCGGACGGCACTATCGACCGCGGGAAGCTTTACCGGAAGGCATTTGACGGGGGGCAGGTAGCGAAGCTGAACAGCATCGTGCATCCGCGTGTAAAGGAGTATGTGAAGAACTGGATAGCCGGACGGCGCGCACAGGGCAGGGCGCCGTTTCTGGTGCTGGAGGCGGCGCTTCTTCTGGAGGAGCGTTACGACCTTATCTGCGATGAAATCTGGTTTATTTTTGTGAATGATGAGGTGCGCGCGCAGCGGCTGGCAGCTTCGCGCGGCTATACGGCGGAAAAGACCGCACAGATATTGAAAAATCAGAAGTCAGAAGAGCAGTTTCGCGTGGCCTGCCAGTTTACGGTCGATAACAGCAGCAATCTTCTGGAGGATACCTATAAACAGATAGATAAAGGACTGAAAGAGCATGAATTTGTGTAGCATAGCAAGCGGAAGCAGCGGAAACTGCATTTTTGTCGGGACAGAGCAGACCAGCCTGCTGGTGGATATCGGAATCAGCGCCAGACAGGCGGAAAACGGCTTACATACCATAGACCGGACGCTGCCGGACATCGATGGGATTCTGATTACCCATGAGCATTCCGACCATATCCGCGGTATCGGTGTGGCGGCGCGCAAAGCCGGAATGCCGATTTACGGGACGAGGGGAACGCTGGAGGCGGTAAAGCGCTGTTCCTCACTTGGGAAAATTGACGAAAGTCTTTACCGGGAAATCCGTCCGGACGAGGTATTTCAGATCGGTGATATGGAGATCCTGCCGTTTTCCACCTCGCATGACGCGGCGGAGCCGGTGGCGTACCGCGTAAATTCCGGCGGGAAATCGGCGGCGGTTGTCACAGACCTTGGCGTATATAACGATTATATTGTCGAACACTTGCAGGGACTGGACGCGGTGCTGCTGGAGGCGAACCATGATGTGCGTATGCTGCAGGCGGGAGCCTATCCCTATTATTTAAAGCAGCGTATTTTAAGCAGTCACGGTCATCTTTCCAATGAAAATGCCGGACGCCTGCTGTGCAGAATCCTGCACGACAATCTGAAGAACGTTTTCCTCGGACATCTGAGCCAGGAAAACAACTACGAAGCGCTTGCTTATGAGACGGTCTGCACCGAGGTGACGCTGGGGGATAATCCCTACCGTGCAAAGGACTTTAAAATACAGGTCGCGAAGCGTAATATGCCGTCGGAACCGGCATATATATAAGAGATTCAGAAAATTTTTAGTAGCCAGAAAGGAGCATTTAACATGAAAAAGACAATTATTACAGTAGTAGGAAAGGATACCGTGGGAATTATCGCAAAGGTCTGCACCTTCCTTGCGGAAAACAACGTAAACATCCTTGATATATCCCAGACCATCGTGGATGGCTTCTTCAATATGATGATGGTGACCGATGCCTCCGCTTCCACAAAAGAATTCGGGGAGCTCTCCGCAGAGCTGAAGGCGCTCGGAGAAGTCATCGGGGTCGTTATCAACTGCCAGCACGAAGACATCTTCAATAAGATGCATCGCATCTGAGCCATGCACCCGGTTTTGCAGCGGGCACTGCAGGCTTGCCTGCAAAGTGCCAGATGCAAAGGCGGGTATACGGCGAACGCCGCATCGAGAAGAAGCGAAGCGGATTCGAGATGGGCATGGCGGAGTGGTGAGAAGCAAGGGCGAACATGTATACGGCGAACGCCGCACCTGGAAGAAGCGAAGCGGATTCGGGATGGGCATGGCGGAGTGGTGAGGAGCAAGGGCAAACATGTATACGGCGAACGCCACACCTGGAAGAAGCGAAGCGGATTCGGGATGGACATGGCAGTGAAACGCAGAGAAAGGACAGTAACAGTATGATTAATATTTTTGAAGTTAATGAGACGAATAAGATGATTCAGCAGGAGAATCTGGATGTCCGGACAATTACGCTCGGCATCAGTCTTCTGGACTGCGTGGATTCAAATCTGGAGAGGCTGAATCAGAAAATATACGATAAAATCACCTCGCTTGCCCGGAACCTGGTTGCGACGGGGGATGAGATTGAGCGGGAATACGGCATTCCGATTGTCAATAAGAGGATTTCTGTGACACCGGCGGCGCTTGTAGGCGCGGGAGCCTGCAAAACGCCGGAGGACTACGTAACGATTGCAAAAACACTGGACAGAGCGGCAAAGGAGGTCGGCGTGAATTTTATCGGCGGCTATTCCGCGCTGGTGAGCAAGGGCATGACCGGAAGCGATGAGCTGCTTATCCGTTCCATTCCGCAGGCGCTGGCAGAGACAGAGCGCGTGTGTAGCTCGGTAAATGTCGGTTCTACAAAATGCGGTATTGATATGGACGCGGTGCGTCTGCTGGGTGATGTGATTCTGGAAACGGCGGAGCGTACAAAGGAGCAGGATTCTCTGGGCTGCGCAAAGCTGGTGGTATTCTGCAATGCCCCGGACGACAACCCGTTTATGGCGGGCGCTTTTCACGGCGTAACAGAAGGGGATGCCGTGATTAATGTGGGCGTCAGCGGACCGGGCGTAGTTAAGCGCGCGCTGGAGAAGGTGCGCGGAAAGAATTTTGAGGAGCTCTGCGAGACGATTAAAAAGACGGCGTTTAAGGTAACGCGCGTGGGTCAGCTTGTCGCGCAGGAGGCTTCCAGAAGAATGAATATTCCTTTTGGAATTATTGATTTGTCACTGGCGCCGACCCCGGCGATTGGAGACAGCGTGGCGGATATTCTCTGTGAAATCGGTCTGGAATATGCGGGCGCTCCGGGAACGACGGCGGCGCTTGCGCTTCTGAATGACCAGGTGAAAAAGGGCGGCGTGATGGCGTCCTCCTATGTGGGCGGATTGAGCGGTGCATTTATTCCGGTGAGTGAGGACCAGGGAATGATTGATGCAGTGACAGCCGGTGCGCTGACGCTGGAAAAGCTGGAGGCGATGACCTGCGTCTGCTCGGTTGGGCTGGATATGATCGCGGTTCCGGGAGACACGCCGGCGACGACGCTCTCCGGCATTATTGCGGATGAAATGGCAATCGGTATGGTGAACCAGAAGACGACGGCGGTCCGTCTGATTCCGGTAATCGGCAAGGGCGTAGGAGAGACAGTGGAATTTGGCGGACTTCTCGGACATGCACCGATTATGCCGGTAAACCGGTTCTCCTGTGAAAAGTTTGTAAACCGCGGCGGAAGGATTCCGGCCCCGATTCACAGCTTCAAAAATTAAAATATAGAAACGCTTCTGCTGTTTAAGGGGAAATCTGTCCGGCATATATCCGGCAGCAGACACGTTGCTTTTTTGATTTTGCTGCGCCGCTTATCGGACAGCCCTCTCCGCTAACTCGCCTGCTGCGCAGGCTCAGACATGCTGCGAGGGCTGTCGCTATGCTCGCAAAATCTGCAAAAGCTGCCTATTGTCTGCTGCCGGATATATGCCGTCAGATTTCTCTGCAGACAGCGGAAGCTTACGCTGATTGTTACGTGTTTTTAGCACTTCTGTAATTGCCGCCGGTATTTGAACGCCAGAGCGTTGCCCGGCTTTTTATATCGGTTTGCCCGTTCGATATCCGGAAGATGGCACATGCAGGCGCGGCTTATTCATGGTTGTCATCCGGGATTTTCATGATAAAAATCTGCCGCGTATATTCGCTCATGGCCGGGCAGCCGAATTTTGCGGTGCAGGCGGCTCCATAGATTTCACAGGAGCGGATATCCAGAGCGAGCATCTGCCGGGCGCGCTCTGCGGAAGTGCCGGAATCGTGATAAAACCGGGAGATTACTTTATCGGCGTCAGCGAGTTTTGAGAGAAGCGGAATTTGTCCGCTTTTTTTTATTTGTTCGAATAGTGCGCCGGAAGAGCGGCGAAGTCCGAGGATACGTGCGTAGTAAACAGGGAAGCGCTCAGGTTCAGTGCTCTCTGGCTGCGGCAGTCCAAGCAGAATATGCAGGAGCGCGCGGCGCACCAGGGCTTCTGTGAAGTTGCGTGTTTTGATCAGCTGCACAAAAGAGGAAAAGCTGGTAAACGCATGGCGCATCTGGAAAATCCGGCGGGCAGCCGCCTCCGGAACATCGAAGCAGGCGGCATATGACTGCCAGCTTTCTGCTGTCAGAAGACGGTAGTGCAGCATGGCGGAGAAATCGTCCGGGAAAACCGGAAAGGTGCGCTGCCAGCTATCGGATAAGATGTTGCAGACCTCCGCCGGGACGGAAGCTGCAAGCTGCCGTGGAAAATCTCCGGAAGATGCAGCGCAGGAAGCGGGCGCATCTTTTTGCTGTATTTCCGAGAATAATCTGCGCAGCGCTGTGGCGGAGCAGAGTTCTCCGACAGCTGTATCATGATAGCCGCCGCCCACGCGCTGGATGGTCACGGGTTTTATGGAGCTGCCGGACATTATCAGCGCCTTCAGATATTCGATGGCAAGGATATTGTTGGGTTGCGACAGGATGGACGTAAGCTCACGGAGCAAATCGGATGAGCCCCCTAAAGCTGCATGGCGGTCAGTAAAATGGCAGCCGGATGGGTCATCCGGAATCACATTACTGACAGGAATAGAAGGCTCCTGTGCCAGGTACCACGCGAGCGCCTCCTGCCGCGCAGCGGGAAAGGAAAGCCCCTGCCGCAGCAGCTTCTGCAGCTTTTGCCGGAAAGCATCCGGTTCTGCGGAAAGTATTCGGGCAGCCGCCTGAAGAATAGCAAGATTTCCGCATTCACTTCCAAAGCAGAGATAATCCACGCAGTGAAGCGCGTTCAGCAGCGCGACAGCGCCGCCGGCGAAATATTCGGCGCTTCCGGATGCGTAACAGACGGGCAGCTCCAGTACCAGGTCCGCCCCGCAGCGGACTGCCATTTCTGCCCGCGCAGACTTCTCAATCACCGCGGGTTCTCCGCGCTGTACAAAATCCCCGCTCATTAAAACAAGCAGGAAGTCGGCACCTGTCAGACGCCTGGCTTCCCGGATATGATACGCATGTCCATTGTGAAACGGATTATATTCCGCAATCAGAGCGGTTACTGTCATTGCAGGCTCCTTTCTGCCGCTGGATAGCAGCGATGCATATATTTTTCTGTTTCGCATTATACATCAGCAGGTTTTAAATGTAAAGGAGCATCTATACAGTTGCTATAGGGCAAAGTCTTTTGATATCAACATTCTGGTATATGTTGCTGGCAAATAAGGAAATACTAATAACAAAGAATGGGTAATTCCTTACTGGCTGTAAAGAATATTAACCATGAAATATATTGTAGCAGAAAGGAAGAGAAATATGGAACACTATATATCGGACGAAATGTTGCAGCAATTTGAAAAGATGATGCGAAATGATGAGAAAAGCGATGCCACGGTTAGGAAATATATGCATGATCTGAAGGCTTTTCAGCAATATGCGGAAAAAAAACAACCTGTTACAAAGCAGGTAGTAATTGTATATAAACAATATCTGATGGAACACTATGCGGTGTCAAGTGTTAATTCCATACTGGCAGCATTAAATGGCTTTTTTAAGGAATATGGATGGTATGACTGCATGACAAGGTCCTTGAGGGTACAAAGAAATTCTTTTCGGAGAAGCGATAAAGAGCTTACCAAAGAAGGGTATTATCGTCTGGTAAAAATGGCAGAAAAAAGAGGAAATACCAGGCTGTCACTGATTATGCAGACTATTTGCTCTACAGGAATCCGGGTGAGCGAGCTGGAATTTATTACGGTAGAAGCTCTATACTCCGGAAGAGCAATCGTTTCTCTGAAAGGGAAAACCAGAGCCGTCCTGCTGCCTGCGGAACTGTGCAGGAAGCTTTTGAAATATGTAAGAGCACACAATATCGTAAATGGCTGTGTTTTTGTGAGCAGAAATGGGAATCCACTGGACCGCAGTAATATTTTTCACGACATGAAAGCGCTGTGTGAAACGGCGGGGGTAAGTCCCCAAAAAGTGTTTCCGCATAATCTGCGTCATCTGTTTGCTGTCACATATTATGAGGAAGAAAAAGATATCGCACATCTTGCGGATATCCTGGGTCACTCCAGCATTGATACCACACGGATATATACATTAGTAAATGGGAAAGAACAGGAAAAGCAGATTGATCGCCTGCAATTGGTAATATGAAACACAAAACAACCACATAATACGAATTATGTGGTGCTAATATAGCAATTTTTTACATAACATTTCAAAATCCGAGCTTACTATAGCATAAAAGCACGTTATTTGCAAGTCTTAAATAATAATGTATCCTGTTATTCACTGTTATTTCATGAGATTTTGAACATCGAATATATCAAAACAACCACATAATTCGTATTATGTGGTTGTTTCGCAATATTCTGGAGATGACGGTTTGGAAAAAGAAAATGATCGAGGTTATTGATATTCATTCGCATATTATTCCAGGAGTAGATGATGGATCAAAAGATATGAACATGACGAGAGACATGCTCCGTCTGGCATGGAAAGAAGGAATTCGTGTAATTGTAGCCACACCTCACTATAAATGTGACGGTATGTGCAAAAAGTCGTTTGAATTCCGTGAATATTATGAGAAGGTTTGTCAAGAAGCACGGAAAATTCATCCGGATTTTGCAGTCTTTCTGGGAAACGAGCTGATGGACAGTCATAGCCTTTGTGAAGAACTGGAGGCAGGAAAGGCACTGACAATGGCTGGATTAAATTATGTCCTGTTGGAATTTGCTCCTTCGGTAGACGCCTGTACAATGAAACATTCGCTTCAGCGTATGCAGATGCATGGGTACTGGCCGGTGATCGCCCATGCCGAACGCTATGAGTGCATGCGAAGCAGTCTGGAGTTGACAGAAACGCTGGTAGCAATGGGATGTTATATACAGGTGAATGCTGGAAGTATTATGGGAAAAAATGGGTTCAGAGTAAAAGGATATGTGAAGAAAATCCTAAGCAGAGAGCTTGTGCATTTTCTGGGAACGGATGCACATGACATGGAAAAAAGAAAACCGGAAATACAGAGAAGCGCTGCATGTATTTCGGACAGATATGGGGCAGAGTATACAGCGCGTATAGTATGGGAAAATCCGTGTCAGCTTCTGGCACGGAAAAAAATATAAGTATGGAGAGATACGAATGGAAGAGAATACAAGCTATACAAATGAGATTGAATTTGATTTAAAAGCAATATTCACTGCAGTAAGAGACAGGATTTTTCTGCTTATTCTGGTTGCCGCTGCCGGAATGATCATTACTTATCTTTGTTCAAGGGTTTTTATTACGCCAACTTATGACTCTACAACTAAAATCTATGTTCTGAACAGGCAGAACTCAGATGCTGCAGCTATTACATACAGTGATTTGCAGAGCGCGACACAGCTCACAAAGGATTATATGGAGCTTGTAACTACACGTCCTGTACTGGAAGCGGTAATATCTGCTCTTGAACTGGAAAATATTTCTTATGAAGAGCTGGCGGATAAAATCAGTGTTTCAACAGCAACAGATGGTCGTATTATTTCCATACGGGCTACAGATGAAAATCCGCAGGAGGCGAAAGCGATTGCAGATGAGGTACGGAATGCGGTATCGGCGCAGATTATTAAAGTAATGGATGTGGAAGCGGTAAATGTGGTGGAGGAGGCAAATCTTCCGGAGAAAAAGGCGCGGCCGGCAAATATAAAAAATGCTGTGATTGGTGGTACTGTCGCATTGCTGGTAGCGCTTGTGATAATTCTTATACAGACGGTAATGGATGATCGTATTAAAAATGCGGATGATGTGCAGAATTATCTGGGAGTCAGCGTATTGGGGACCATTCCTATGGATGAAAAAAAACAGCGCAGGAAACAGGTAAAGAAGAAAAAAGCGAAAAAGAAATTCTGAAAGGAGATGCCAGATGGCTAATATAAATATCGATACAATGACAAAGCTTTCTTTTCGCGTAAGCGAGGCATATAAGTCGCTGCGAACAAATATTACATTTTGTGGAAAAGATTGCCGGGTAATTGCGATAACCAGTTGTACTCCGAACGAGGGGAAAAGTAATGTTTCATTGAATCTGGCAGCATCACTTGCAGAAACCGGAAAAAAGGTTCTGTTTATTGATGCGGATCTTCGGAAATCGGTACTGATTGGACGCCTTGGCGTTACTGAAAAAATTGTCGGTCTGACTAATTATATTACCGGGCAATGTGAATTTAAAGAAATTGTATGTACAACCAATTACCCTTCATTACATATTATTTTTCCCGGTCCGGAACCGCCAAATCCGGCAGAACTACTCGGAAGTGAAGCTTTTTCAGACATGCTGGGTCATATGCGGGAGAACTATGATTATGTGATTATTGATACGCCTCCGCTGGGAAATGTGATTGATAGCGCGGTAATCGCAAAGGAGTGCGACGGGGCAGCGATTGTTATCGCTGCAGATGCTGTCAGCTATAAATTTGTCAGAAAAGTAAAGGAACAGATTGAGCGTTCCCAATGTCGGCTCCTTGGAGTGATCTTGAATAAAGTCAGCCTAAATGAAAAGGGATATTACGGAAAATATTATGGAAATTATTACGGAAAAGATTAAGGAGAAACAGAAGGAATGAGAAAATGGTTGTGGACAGTATTCTTGCTTTTTATTTGTATAGCAGGGATAGCGGCTTCTCTTTATCTGTATAAACAAGACGACCGGCAGGGACCTGTTATTACAGTAGAATCAGAAAATGTTACATATTATGCAGGTGGCGATACGTCGGTTTTATTGAAGGGAGTAACGGCGATGGATGAGACAGACGGAGATCTGACCGAAAATATTATGATAGAAGCAATCTATCCGTCAGCGGATGGGACGTCTGCGGAGATTATTTATGCAGTAATGGATAAAAGCAATAATGTGACAAAAGCAAAAAGAAATGTGAAATATGTGGATGAGAGCCAACAGACTCAAGGCGAAACAGATGCGGGTGGACAGATTAAAGAAACGGAACCGCAGATAACGGAGACGCAGGAGGCATCGGAGAAAGCGGAAGCTGTCGGGCGGGAAAGTGAGCTGAAAGAAGCAAAGCTGGCAATTATTAACGGCAGTAATGTGGCGGGAGTAGCGGCTATGTTACAGGAAAGGTTCCGTGAGGAAGGGTTTCAGAATATTTCAATCGGAAGCTATCAGGGGCAGATAGAAGAGACTGTTATTTATACGGAAAATGTGGAATTAGGGGAATTGCTGAAGGAGTATTTTCCAGAAGCGAATATCGAAAATGAAATGGTATCTTCCGGTATCGACATTTCGGTAACGCTTATGGATGCCTGCATTATAGTCGGGCAGACGGATGCAGAAAAACTGTAACTGGTAAAGGAGAGCGCAGGAAGTGTATCGAAAGAAACCAAATGGATGGCTGCGTTTCTGGGATTTTATGCTTATTGATCTTGTATGTATTCAGCTCTCTTTGCTGATAACCTGCAGCTTTTACACGGAGCTTTCCGGAGGCTGGCAGAATATACTTTATCTGAGGATTGCGGTTGTTGCAGGAATGGTACATTTTTTTGTGGTTTTTATGACAAGCAATTATCAGAATGTAATGAGACAAGGTTATTATAAGGAACTTGTAGCTGTTATTCAGCACACAGTCCTGGTAACGGGCAGCACAGTATTGTGCCTTTATCTGATGAAATGTTTGCAGAATTACCGGAGAAGTATTTTTCTGGTAAACGGAATCCTGCAGATACTATTTTGCTATACGGGACATGTCCTGCGAAAAATTAATCTGCAGAAGCGGCGCGGTCTCAACCGCGGCAGCGCTTCTGTTCTTCTGATATCCAGGAATGAATCAGCGGATGAATTTGTGAAGCTGGTGCTGAAAAATAATCTGAAAGAAGATATTTATATTTGCGGAATTGCCATACTGGATGCGAGCCGGATTGGCGGGAGAATAGAGAACATTCCGATTGTTGCAGACCGGGAGAGCACAACAGGTTATCTGCAAAATCATTGGGTAGACGAAGTGTTCTTTAATAAGGATGTACTGCTAAATGAAAAAAAGGCTGTGGATAATATATTTGACGTCTGCATGGAAATGGGGCTGACCGTACATACCCAGCTTGTGACAGAGAATGTGATGGCGGATTACATAGTAGAACGCTTTGCGGGAGACATTGTGCTGACCTACGGTTTGAAACTTGTCAGCACGAAACAGCTTTTTCTTAAGAGGTGTATGGATATTGTCGGAGGAATGATAGGCTGTATATTGACCGGTATATTATATTTGATACTTGCGCCGCTGATAAAGCGGAAATCACCGGGACCGGCAATTTTTTCGCAGATTCGCGTGGGAAAAAACGGAAAATATTTCCGCATTTATAAATTTCGAAGTATGTATATGGATGCAGAAGAGCGGAAAAAGGAGTTCTTTGCGCAAAACAAAATGAAAGATGAACGGATGTTTAAAATGACGGATGATCCCCGTGTAATAAAGGGAATCGGGAATTTTATCAGAAAAACTTCTCTGGATGAATTTCCACAGTTCTGGAATGTGCTGAAGGGAGATATGAGTCTGGTAGGGACAAGACCTCCGACAAAAGACGAATGGGAAAAATATGAGCTGCACCATAAGCAGCGTATGTCTATTAAACCAGGAATTACCGGCATGTGGCAGGTAAACGGCAGAAGTGAAATTACTGATTTTGAGGAGGTTGTAAAGCTGGATACTGCTTATATCATGAACTGGAATCTGGGGATGGACATTAAAATACTTTTAAAAACGCTGTATGTTGTGATCAAACGGTGCGGAGCAGAGTAAGACAAAACACCCGAAAGGCGTGCATTCACCTGCGGAAGGAGCAAAGAACATAAAATGGAACATGTCAGTCTGGAATTGAGCGGTAAAACAATTCTTGTTACCGGGGCGGCAGGCTTTATTGGTTTTAGCCTGATCCGGCGGCTGTGTGACAGCGCAGCAGATATCCGGGTGATTGGGATTGATAATATGAACAGTTATTATGACGTTTCACTGAAAGAGGCCAGGTTGAGAAAGCTGAAAGAACAGAAAGCTTTCCGGTTTTTGCGGGGGGATATTGCAGACAAATCATTTGTAGAAAAGATTTTTTCCGAATATCACCCGCAGATTGTAGTAAATCTGGCTGCGCAGGCAGGGGTGCGCTATTCTATTGAGAATCCGGAGGCATATATTTCCTCAAATATAGTGGGGTTCTATAACATCCTGGAAGGTTGTCGGCACTCGTATCATTCGGGTGGCGTGGAACATCTGGTTTACGCATCCAGTTCATCGGTTTATGGGGCGAATCAGAAAATACCTTATGCCACGGATGATAATACGGATTATCCGGTTTCGCTTTACGCAGCAACAAAAAAATCAGATGAGCTGCTTGCGCACGCATACGCAAAGCTATATGATATACCGTCTACCGGTTTGCGCTTTTTTACGGTATATGGTCCCTGGGGAAGACCTGATATGGCATATTTCAGTTTTACGGAAAAGCTGCGCAGCGGTCAGAAGATACCGATTTTCAATCATGGGCACTGTATGCGGGATTTCACTTATATTGATGATATTGTAGAGGGGATTGTGCGGGTCGTACAGAAAGCGCCCTCCCGGAAAAAAGGAAAAGACGGGCTGCCTGTTCCGCCATGTGACCTCTATAATCTGGGAAATGGACATCCGGAAAATCTGCTTGATTTTGCGGATACGCTTCAGCAGGAGCTGATTCGCGCGGGTGTGCTGCCGGCTGTTGATAATTTTGAAAAATGCAGGGAATTTAAGGCGATGCAGCCAGGGGATGTTGCAGTTACCTATGCGGATACCGTGCCATTTGAGAGAACATTTGGATTTAAACCATCGACCTCCCTGCGCGACGGGTTGCGGAAATTTGCAGAGTGGTATGGGGATTTCTATGGAAGGATCAGTTAAAATTATCGTAGCAACGCATAAAAAATACTGGATGCCAGACGATGCGATGTATCTTCCGGTATTTGTTGGTGCAGAAGGAAAAAAAGAGATGCTGTCCGCTTCCGAAGAATTTTCCGGATACGCAATGGATAATGACGGAGAGAATATTTCAGAGTTAAATGCTGGTTTCTGTGAACTGACAGGTCTGTATTGGGCATGGAAAAATCTGAATACGGATTACATTGGACTGGTGCATTACAGACGCCATTTTTGTATGCGAAGATCAAAAAATACGTTTGATTGTGTTCTGAAATATGAAGATATCAGGAAACTGCCTGGTGAAATTCAGATAGTTGTTCCGAAAAAACGTCATTATTACATAGAAACATTGTACAGCCATTATAAACATACGCACTATGCGGCTCACTTAGAGGAAACCCGTAAGATTATCTGTGAAAAGTACCCGGAATATTTTCGAAGCTATGAGAGGGTTCTGCGGCAGTCGTCCGGACATATGTTCAATATGATGATTATGAAACGAGGACTTCTGGATATATATTGTACATGGCTTTTTCCCATACTGTTTGAACTGAAGAGACGGGTGCATATGCCGGAGCATTCAGAGTTTCAGGGACGGTTTTACGGAAGAGTAAGTGAAATATTATTTAATGTGTGGCTGGATTATCAAATAAAAGAAGGAATTGTTAAAAAATCAGATATTAAAGAACTTTCATGGATTTTTATGGAAAAAACAAATTATCGGAAGAAGGTATGTTCCTTTTTGAAGGCGAAATTTTTTGGGAAAAAGTATGAGCACAGCTTTTAGCCCGTGACATGGAGGGAAAACTATGAAAAAGGTATGCTTTATCTGCAGCGCGGGTGGGCATCTGGAACAGATCCGGCAGCTGCAGCCTATTGCAAACACTTATGACTGCTTTTATGTGACGGTGAAAACAAAGGCTACAGAGCATATAAAAGAAAGAAAATATTTTTCAGATGACTTGAATCGTAAATCAAAATTCGCTGGAATTATCAGCATATGCCGTATGTTCTTTCAGCAGATGAAGATTTTCCTTCTGGAAAAGCCGGATGCGATTATTACAACAGGAGCTGCCGTTGCAATTCCGATGTGCATAATCGGTCATTTCTTTAAAAAGAAAGTAATTTATATCGAAAGTTATGCGCGTATGAACAGTGTAAACCGGTCCGGAAAAGTAATTTACAGAGTTGCGGATTTGTTTATTGTTCAGTGGCAGGAATTGCTGCGGTATTATCCGAAAGCAGTTTACGGGGGGTGTATTTATTGATTCTGGTAACAGCAGGCGGTGTCCGGGAATTTCGGTTTGACAGGCTTTTTCGGATTATAGATGAATTGTGCGGGGAAGGAATCCTGCGGGGCGAAGAAATTATTGCGCAGCGCGGATATAGTACGTATCAACCGAAAAACTACAAAACGTTTGATTTTATTGAAGCCGATGAATTCAAAAGACTGGTCAGCGGCGCCGCCTTTATCATCTCTCATGCGGGCACGGGAACCGTTGTTCCGGCTGTGAAGGCCGGGAAGAAGATTATTTTATTTCCGAGATTAAAGGAATATCATGAACATCTGGACAATCATCAGCTTGAAATTTGCAGTCTTTTTTTAAAAAAACGTTATGCACTGGTGGCAAGAAATAAGAGAGAACTGACGGATTGCATATCTAAAATTGGGAGCTTTACGCCCGAAGCGTTTGTTTCAGATAACAGCAGAATAGTTCGACTGATCATGTCATGTATTGAGGAAAACAGGGAAGTGTAAAATGAAAATACTTATGATTGGAAATTCTCCGAAAGTACATGGCGGAATATCGGCTGTGATAAGGCAGATAAGGGAATATGACTGGAAATCTGAGGGGATACGTATGGTGTTTATTCCAACATTTCGGGGCGGGTGCAATACTCAGAAGCTGCTATATTTTGTATGGGCATATTGCAGAATTGTCTGGACGATGGTTGTTTTTAAACCAGATATTGTGTATATGCATATGTCGCATCACGGAAGCTTCGATAGAAAAAATGCAGTTCACAGGCTGTGCAGAATGTTTCGGATACCGGACATTATACACCTGCACGGTTCGGAATTTGTTAGATGGTATGGCGAATGTTCTGCAAAAAAAGCTGAAAAAATAAGAAAACTGTTGCGGGAGTGTGGCTGCATGATAGTTCTCGGACAGGAATACAACAGACAGATTCATGAGATAGAACAAGCCAGTAGAACGGTTATTCTGAATAATGCAGTTATTGTTCCGCAAATACATACAGAATGGAAAGAATGTCTGCAGGTCTTATTTCTTGGGGTATTGATTAAGAGAAAAGGCGTTTCTGATTTGCTGGATGCAATTCGGCTTCTGAAGGAGAGAGGAAAGCTGAAATCGGTACATTTTGTGATTGCGGGAAGCGGACCGGAAGAAGAAGCGCTGAAAAAACAGGCGGAGGACACCAGTATTACAGATGCGGTTTCCTTCGTCGGCTGGATAGAAGGAGAAAAAAAGATGAGATTGCTGGCAAAAAGTCACATACTGGTTCTGCCTTCTTACAATGAGGGGCTGCCGGTAGCAATATTGGAAGCCATGAGCTATGGTATGCCGGTGGTGGCTTCGGCAGTAGGAGATGTACCGGAAGCGGTGATACATGGATATAACGGATATCTGATAAAGCCCGGAGATACCGGAGAGCTGGCAAATGACCTGGAGAAAATGATGGATAGAGAACACTTCCTGAAATTGTCAGAAAATGCAAGACAACTGGTAATTGATAAATTTTCTGATAAACAGTATTTTCATACGCTGACAGAACTTTTTTTTCGTACAGAAAAAAGAAAGAGATTATAGGATGAAAGAGATTATATTTATAACACCGGATCTGGCGAACGGCGGGGCAGAACGAGTTACGGCAATTCTCGCGGAGGAATTGGCGCGTCAGAGCATTCGTGTCTATTTAGGTTTTATGAAGGATTCTAAAAAAGCGTATGATGTTTCAGAGCGGGTACAGATTTTGTATTTTTTTTCGGAAAGTAAAGTAAAACCGGTGCAGATAGCAAAGAAGATTATCCGGCTACGCAGATTCCTGAAGCAGCACCAGGAAGCGTCAGTTGTTGCAATGCTGCCATTTGAAACCTTGTATACGCATATTGCATGTATAGGGCTGCCGAACAGAACGGTATTTTCTTTGCGGAATGATCCGAAAAATATGAAAGGCATATCCGGCGGCATTATCAGAAACATAATATACGTAAAAGCAGACAGGATTGTGTTTCAGACGGAGACTGCAAAAGCCTTTTTTTCAAAAAGAATTCAGGAGCATAGCTGTGTGATACCAAATCCGGTCAGCAAAGGGCTGCCTGCTCCGTACACGGGAGAAAGGAAGAAAGAGATTGTTTCAGTAGGCAGGCTGGAGCCTCAGAAGAATCATACGCTTCTTCTGGAAGCATTTGCAGATATTCACCGCAAGCATCCTGACTGGAAGCTGGTCATATATGGACAGGGGTCGCTTCTTAATAATCTAAAAGAATTATGCAGGAAACTGGGTATTTTCAATGATGTACAGTTTCGCGGTTTTATTTCCGATATTCCGGAGCATATTGCGCAAAGCGGAATGTTTGTTCTGGCATCAGACTATGAGGGAATTTCCAACGCAATGTTGGAAGCAATGGCGATGGGAATACCCTGCATCTGCACAGACTGCCCGGCGGGCGGAGCTCGGATGATGATAAAAGATCATAAAAATGGAATTTTGGTGCCGGTGGGAGAAAAAAGCTGTCTGGCGAGGGCCATGCTGGAGCTTATCGAAAATCCCTCCCTTGCGGACACTTTATCAGAAGAAGCAGTAAAAATACGTGACACATTGTCGGTCGGGAAGATTGCGGAGAAATGGAGGGAGCTGCTGTGAAATCTGCAGGAAATGCTGTTCTGCGTATCCGGATAAATTCAGATTTTTTATGTGACGCAGCGCTGTTGCTTTATTTCTGTGTACTGTTTGGGCACCAGCAGGAAAATATGACAGATATGCTGCTCAGATATGGGAGTCTGGCTTTTCTGACCGGGACACATTTTTTCCTTTGTCCGTGTTTTAAAAACGCAAAGGGAAATCCAGTCTTCAGAATGGGAAAATTTGAGCTGTGGATGATTATACTATGGCTGTACGGCGCAGCATCCTCATTCTGGAGCATTGATGCATCGAATGCATATGGCGTTCTCTGGAATCTTCTGAAAACAATGCTGGCATGTTTTATGATACGTCCGCGGCTGAACAGTCGAAGGAGAATAGACCGTGTACTTGCATTGCTGTTAGCAGCGCTTGTTTATATGCTATTATTACTGGTTGTCCGGACACCAGCTTCCGCATGGGGAACTGAACGGATCGGAGAGGTAATCGGACAGCATTCGAATGAGATTGGGAGACTGGCTTCGCTGGGAGCGTTGCTTTCCTTTTATTTTATGACCAGGAAAAACAAAATATCTGTTTCTTATGCAATACCATTTATGGCATTTATTATGACCGGATTTATGACCGGGTCTAAAAATGCGATTTTAATTATTATTTTTCAACTTGCAGCGTACTGGATACTGATATCGAAGAGCTGGATAAAAATATTTGAGATTGCGTTTGTTGCAGTGGGATGTGTTTTCATTTATTGGCTAATCATGAATAATCAGATGTTGTATCAGCTTGTCGGCATCAGGGTGGAACGGATGCTTAACCTGTTTATAAGCGGCGAAAACGTGGATGGCAGCACTTCGGAGAGACTGTATTTTATCAGAACTGCATGGCAGTTGTTTAAAGCGCATCCTGTTTTTGGAATCGGAATGAACAATTTTTCTGCATACCTGGCGTCCATTGGCTATTCAAATCCGGTATACAGCCATTGCGGGTTTTTGGAGTTACTGTCAACGCTGGGCATTCCCGGGTTCTGCGTTTATTATAGTATGCATTTCAGGATTGCTGCAGGATTATGCAGACCAGCATTGAAAAGAGATAAAATGGCGGCGGTTCTTCTGGCACTGTGCCTGCGGGTACTGTTGTTTGATGTTTCCACGATCAGTATGTATACCTATAATATGTACATTACGCTAATGATTGCGTATTGTTTTATGCTGAAGAAAGAGGAAAAAAACGGATTGCATGCGGAAACAGCGGCAAAAAAGGAGGGAAAGCGGTGTGGCGACGGTCAGTGTACTGATTCCTGTATATAATATGGAAACATATATCCGCCAGTGCCTGGATTCTGTGCTCGCCCAGACCTATACGGATTTCGAAGTGATTATTTGTGATGACGGTTCTGTTGATTCCGGTGGAATGCTGTGCGATAAGTACGCAGAAAGAGATACCCGGATTACCGTATTTCATAAACAGAATGAGGGGATATTGAAAACGCGCAGATTTCTGCTGGAGCGCGCGAAGGGAACCTTTGTATTATGGGTGGATGCGGATGACTGGATAGAGGAGGATTTATTAAAAAAGACAGTAGAATGCGCTTGGAACACTGGCAGCGATGTTGTGATGTTCGGATATTGTAAGGTGACGGACGCCGGAGAAAAAATAAAATACGCTACCGATGCTTATCCTAATTACAGCATTTACAGAGGGAAAACGCTGCACAGGATTTACCGTGACTTTGTATCCTCTTCAGAGCTGAATTATTTGTGGCAGAAGCTGATTGCAAGAAAATTGTTTTCTGATGAAGATACAGAGGATCCTTTCGGGCATAAGTATGTCAGCGGAGAGGACAAGCTTTTGCTAATTCCCGTTTTTAGTAAGGCAAAGTGTATTTCCTATATAGCGGAACCTCTTTATTTTTACCGCATGAGCCAGTCCGGTTCCGGAAGAAATTTTAAGCTAAACTATTTTTCAGATTCTATTCAGGTAGGAAAGCGTGTGCTTTGCTTTTTAAAAACGGTTCATGCGGACACTGAAGAAAACCGGGCGAAATACTATACCGGATATCTTTTGAGCATGACAAGAGCGTTGGAATCTGCTGTACATAGTTGCCGGTTTGATACAGCTTTGCTGAAAAAGACCTTTCGCCAGGTTTATGAATCAGAGTTCTATCAGACAGCAAAAAAATATGAATACAGATTTTCCGGAAGCCTTTTAGACCGTATAGTATACGCCTTGTTTCGCCGACAGTATTTTGGCATGTTGATTTATTTACTCAGATTTGAAAAACGTTTGTTGGACATATGTAGAACGGGTGAAAACGTATGAAGAAAGAAATTATGGTGTCCATTTTAACAACAGCGTACAATCATGCTCCTTATATTGCGCAGGCTTTGGATAGCTTTTTGATGCAGAGAGCATCGTTTGCGTTTGAGGTGATTGTCCATGATGACGCATCGTCAGATGGGACGGCGGAGATTATCCGTTTATATGAGGAAAAACACCCGGATATTATCAGAGGAATTTATCAGAAAGAAAATCAGTTTTCAAAAGGAAAAAATCCATATGATTTTATGATGCCGCTTGTGCGGGGAAGATATATTGCGCAGTGCGAGGGCGATGACTTCTGGTGCGATAAAGATAAAATCCAGAAGCAGGTGAACTATATGGAAGCGCATCCGGAATGTTCCTTTTGTTTCTGTAATTCGTACAATGTGGATTTGCAGTCAAATATTTTGAAGAAAGTTTCCCCGGTAGAAAAAAGCAGAGTTCTATCAGACCGGGAAATGATTGCAAAGCCTGAGATTTATCTTGCAACGGCCGGCACCATGTATAGAAGCAGGGATAGCGCAGAGTTCCCGAAGGAACTCATGGCAGGAGAAGCCGGAGATATTCCTCTGCGGAATTTTCTGATGCTGAGGGGAAATGCGTATGGTTTCGCGGACAGGATGGTCTGCTACCGCGTCATGGTTCCCGGATCATGGTCTGACAGATATGCGGAAGAGGCAAGGAATCATCCGGAGAAATTCATAGAAAAAAATTTGCTGTATCTTGCTTATTATAAAAATTTCGATCGGTATACAAACGGAAAGTATCACGAAGAACTGCTTCCGCATATAAACAAACGGCAGTTTGTGGATTACAAGATGCGTTCAGACTGGAGAGCACTGCACGAAGAGCCGTACAGACCTATGTTCCGGGAGCTGCCTGTGAAGCAGAAGGGGATTATTTTTATAAAATATTATTTCCCGTGGATCGTAAAGTTTTATCGGTATATTCGATATGGGAAATCAGGATTGGAGAAGAAATACTAATGGCAGTTTCAGAAAACAACAGATACCCATTAATCAGTGTGATCGTCCCGGTATATATGGTTGAGCCATATCTGGACAGATGTATTACAAGTATTGTACGACAGTCCTTCCGGGATATAGAGGTGATACTGGTGGATGACGGAACTTTGGACAACTGCGGAAAAATGTGTGATGATTGGGCGAAAAAGGACAGAAGGATTCGTGTATTTCATCAGAAGAATTACGGGCTATCGGCGGCAAGAAATACGGGAATCAATCATGCACAGGGAAAATATCTGTGCTTTGTTGATTCCGATGATTACATAGAGACAGATATGCTGGAAAAGCTTTTGGCTGCGCTTCTAGAACAGCAGGCGGATATGGCAGTCTGTAATTTTGTATATGAATATGAAAGAGCAGAACAGATATATAGAAAGAATCCGGAAAGCTATCAGAATGACATAGACCAGACGATTACTGGAAGAGAGATTATGTTGATGGCGGAACAGGGGAAGCACTCTTATTGCGTGGTCGCCTGGAATAAGCTATATAAACGCAGCCTGTTTGAAAAATTGCGCTATCCGGAGGGAAAGATACATGAGGACGAATTCGTATTTCATCATATAATGTCCGCTTGTCAGAGAGTGATATGTCTGCGGTATACCGGTTATCATTATGTTCAGCGCGAAGGAAGTATTATGCATAGAAATGATAGCATGCAGGACGCAGCAGAGGCTTTTCTTGAACGGTGTAGATTTTTTCTGGAAAGGGACGACCGGCAGATGGCGCTTCTAAGTGAAGGAGAAGCACTATCGGCAATAAAACGGATGCAGAAACATACGTGCAGAAGAGAGCGGAGACAGATACAAAAAGAATATTGGCAGATCGTAAAAATACTGTCTGGTAGAAAGGATATTTCTTTTTATACCTTGCTGAAGCGGTTCATCTGGTGTCGGATTTTCTGAAATACAGGGATGGGAATACAATGACAGATAGAAAATTTGTTTTTATGAATATGCTGTGGCGCTTTGCAGAACGTATCGGCGCGCAGGGAGTATCTTTTCTGGTTTCTGTGATATTGGCGCGCTTTTTACTTCCAGAGGAGTATGGCGTTGTTTCGCTCATAATGGTATTCACGTCAATTTTAAGTCTGTTTATTGATGCCGGGTTTAAAAATGCACTGATTCAGAAAAAGGATGCTGACCAGCTCGATTATTCTACGGTATTTTATTTTAACGTCGGCATGGGGATTCTGCTTTATCTGGTAATGTTTGGAGCAGCGCCGGCGATTGCCCGCTTCTATGGTGAGTATACATTGGTACCGTATATCCGCGTGATGTCTTTGACGTTGATTCTTGGAGGCATTAATGGCGTACAACAGGCAATCGTCGCAATACGTATGCAATTTAAACGTTTTTTTTATGCAACGCTTGGCGGGACATTGGTTTCAGCAGCGGTAGGTATATGGATGGCATATAGAGGCTATGGTGCGTGGTCGCTTATCGTACAGCGCCTTGTTAATCAGACGATGGATACCGTTATTTTGTGGATCACAGTCCGGTGGAGACCTTCGCTGGCATTTTCTGCCGACAGGCTGAAGCCAATGTTTGCTTATGGAAGTAAGATTTTTCTTTCTTCGCTGATGAATAATGCAACAACAAAGCTTGCCAGCCTTTTAATCGGATTGTTTTATTCTGCGGAAGAACTGGCATATTACGAAAAGGGAAATCATATTCCGGATCTGCTGATTGCAAACGTGCAGACATCAGTGCAAAGTGTTCTGATGCCGGTAATCGCAAAACAGCAGGATGAAAGAGCGGAGGTAAGGATAATTCTCCGGCGTTCGATTATGACAAGCAGTTATATTATTTTTCCGTGTATGACAGGTCTTGCGGCGTGTGCAGCTCCGCTTGTGCGTCTGCTATATACCGAAAAATGGAATATTATGATTCCTTATATGCAGATTTTTTGCATTGCTTATATGCCCTGGCTTATACATACTGCAAATCTGCAGGTGATACAGGCACTTGGATACAGCGATATTTTTTTGAAAATAGAGCTGATAAAACAGGGACTGGATTTTGTATTGATCCTTGTTGCCCTGCCGCATGGTCCCCTGGTGCTCGCTGAAGCATATGCTCTGGAAGCATTGATTGCATTTTTTATTAATGCGTACCCGAACAAAAAACTGGTAGACTATGGCTGCCGGGAGCAAATGCGGGACATTTGTCCCGTGCTCCTGTTGAGTATATTTATGGGAGTATGTGTATTGGCGGTGGGACAGCTTCCGTTGGCAGATATCTGGAAGCTCCTGCTGCAGGTGATATCCGGCGTTGCTGTTTACTTTGGGGGGTCTGTGATTTTTAAACTGGAAAGCTTTACTTATATGCTGAAATTTGCCGGTGATTTTTTTCGTAGGAAATAGAACGGCTTGATGGGAGGAGGAAAAATGGGAATGGATAAAATATTTGTTACGCGTTCTTCGATGCCGGAGCTTGCGGAATATGTGACGGAAATCAGTGGGATGTGGGAGAACCACTGGCTGACTAATATGGGACCTAAACATCAGGAGTTTCAGTCAGAATTAGAGAAATATCTGGGAGTAGAAAATGTGGAGCTGGTAACAAATGGGCATATGGCATTGGAGCTTACGCTTCAGGCAATGCATCTGCAGGGCGAAGTGATTACAACGCCGTTTACCTTTGCATCTACAACACATGCGATTATCCGCAGCGGACTGAAACCGGTGTTTTGTGACATTGATCCTGTCACATATACGATGGACGTCCGGAAAATCGAAGCGCTGATCACCGATAAGACTTGTGCGATCCTGCCGGTACATGTTTATGGAAATGTCTGCGATATAGAAGAAATAGAGCGAATCGCGCATAAATACGAACTGCGAGTGATTTATGACGCGGCACATGCTTTTGGAGAGACCTATAAGGGAAAAGGAATCGGAAGCTTTGGAGATGCTTCATGCTTCAGCTTTCATGCTACAAAGGTATTTAACAGCATTGAGGGAGGGGCAATCTGCTTCCAAAATAAAAATCTTGGGAAAACAATTTATGAGTTAAAGAATTTTGGAATACACGGTCCGGAGGAAGTGTGTGCGGTAGGTGCAAATGCAAAGATGAATGAGTTCTGTGCGGCAATGGGAATTTGTAATCTAAGACATGTGGAAGAAGAAATTGCAGGGAGAAAGCGGGTGTCTGACCGGTATCGGCAGCATCTGGAGGGAACGGACGGTTTGATTCTGAATATACAGCAGAATGGCGTACGTTCAAATTATGCGTATTTTCCAATTATAATAGATGAGAAAAAGTTTGGCGCGGGCCGCGCAGAGATATCAGACAGGCTTGCGGAGCAGGGAATATATGTGCGAAAGTATTTTTACCCGCTGACCAGTGCCTTTGATTGTTTTCACGGGGAATATGACGTGTCGGAGACACCGGTAGCCCTGCATATCAGCAAACGGGTTCTGACTCTGCCGCTGTATGCCGGTCTCGATATGAAAGACGTGGACCGCATATGTGAAATTATTTTACAATGCAGGAAGCAGAGCTTACGATAACCGGTGAAAAAGTGATTGCTTAAAGAGGAGGAAATTTATGAAGCTTGGTGTCATGCAGCCATACTTTTTTCCATATATCGGTTACTGGCAGCTTATGAATGCAGTGGATACATATGTGATTTTTGATGATGTTGCATATATCAAAAGAGGCTGGATTAACCGAAACCGGATTAAAATGAATGGGACGGTACAGAGAATTGGCATTTCGATAAAGCATGCGAGCCAGAATAAAAAGATAAATGAACTGTATCTGGCGCAAAGTGAAAAGGAGACAGCAGGGTTTTTCCGGAGTCTTGAACTGTCTTACAAAAAAGCGCCATATTACGACCGGGGAATGGCGATTGCTGAAAAAGCGTTGTGCGGTGGCAAAGAAAATCTTGCAGAATTTCTTGCGGAAAGTATGTTTATTGTAGCAGATTATCTGGGAATACATACAAAGTTTCTGTTTTCGTCCTCGCTGGAGAAAGATGAATCCCTAAAGGCACAGGATAAGATTCTGGAGATTTGTCATATCCTGGAAGCGGATACCTACATAAACGCGGCAGGTGGCAGGGCGTTGTATCATCCGGATGTTTTCAGAAAACAAGGAATTGAGCTTAGATTTCTGGAAACAGATGGAGATATCGTGTATCCGCAGGGAAAGGGGGATTTTATTCCAAATCTTTCGATTCTGGATGTCATAATGTATAACGAAAAAGAGGATATCAGACGGCTGTTGGAAAAATATACGTTTTGTTAAAAAAGAGAGAGGAATCATTGATTATGAAACAGAAATTATTATTTATGGGAATTGATACAAGTACCAGGGATGCTGTAGCCTATGCCAGAAGCATTGGCGTGGAAACAATTATTACGGATGCCAGACCTTTTGGGAGCAGTCCGGTGAAACAGATGGCAGACCATGTCTGGCAGATTGACGTGAAGAACCTGGATGAGCTGCAGGCGCGTTGCAAAAAGGAACAGATTACCGGGATATATGCCGGCAATCACGAATTCTGTCTGGACATGACAAGGGAACTGACGCGGCGGCTGGAACTGCCTTTTTATGCTTCCGAAGAAGGATGGGCGTGTGCAAGGGATAAAGCAAGATTCAAGGAACACTGCATGGCAGTCGGGCTGGATGTGCCACAGCGGTATTTTGTGAAAAAACCATATACACAGGAGATGTTCGCGAAAATTTCGTATCCGGTGATTGTAAAACCGGTGGATGCCTGCGCGCAGAGAGGTTTAACTTTGTGCGGCAGTGAGGAAGAACTGATCACAGCGTATGAAAAAGCGCTGCAGTATTCACAGAAAAAGGAGGTTATTGTGGAAGAGTTTATAGAGGGTGAAGAAGTATCAATGGAATACTTTTTCCTGGATGGGCATCCGGTTTTTTGCCGCATAAACGACCTTTTGCCGGTTTCTGTAAATAATCGTCCCATTTTTTGTTTTATCTGGCAGCAGAGCAGGCACAAAGAAAAATATCTGCGGGATACCGCCGACAAAACAGATGCACTATTTCAACGAATGCAGTGCTATTTAGGAGCTGCTTTCCTGCAGGCGATTTATCGTGACGGGAAGTATTACTTTCTGGAATTTGGATACCGGATAGACGGAATTGGCTCATGGACTACAGAGAAAAGGATTGACGGCTACAGCAAAGTAGAAAGAATGGTTGATCTTGCGCTCGGCAGGCCATTCTCACCGAAACAGATTATTTTGCCGGAAAAGAACGGTGTCGGGGCGTTATATTTGCCGCTGGTCAAAGCCGGTAAAATAGATGCTATTTCCGGTCTGGAGACAGTACGGTGTATGGAGGGGGTAGATGTTTCTCTTGAGCGTTTTCATATAGGAGATGAGATCAAAGAATCAAAGGATATGTATCAGCTTGCTTATTATCTTGGAATCTGGGCGGAGAAGGAGGCGACGCTACTCGACAGACTGAAAGAAATTCAGTCTCTGCTGAAAATATGTGACCACGACGGAAATAATCTTTTGATACCATTTGACGGAGCAACTGTTCGCGAAATACTTCGCGACATATAAAAAGCAGAAAATAGAATGAAAAAGAAAAGTTTTTTAAAAAGAATAACAGCACTGGCGACCGGATTTCTGGTAATCGGAATTGCCATACCGTACTTTACAGAGACAGCGGATGTGCTGGTTGATTTTTCAGAGGGAAAAGGGGAGATCCGTGCGGTCAATGGCATAAATAACGGACCGAAATCCGGGTATCAGGGAGACGGGCAGTGGTCTCTGGATGCAACAGAAATTTACCGTGAGCTTGAAATACCTTTTGTGCGTACGCATGATTCAGAGTATCCTTACGGCAGTGACCGATTTATAGATATTCACTGTATATTTCCGGACTTTTCAAAAGATCCGGAAGATCCGGATGCGTACAATTTTGAAGGAACAGACGAGTATCTTGTTGCGATTGCAGATGCGGGAGCAGAGGTGTTTTTGCGCCTTGGAGAATCTATTGCACCGATCGGGGATGAGATAGACGAGGTATGGCGGGAACGTGATAAGAACCAGTATATTCATCCGCCGGAGGATTATGAGAAATGGGCCGCTGTCTGTGAACACATTATACGTCACTATAATGAGGGGTGGAATGACGGATTTCATATGGATATTACTTATTGGGAAATCTGGAACGAGCCGGATACCGGCAGGATGTGGACGGGAAGTCCGGAAGAGTTTTACGAGTTGTATAAAGTGACGGCACGTTATTTAAAGGAAAGGTATCCGGACATTAAAATCGGCGGCTGCGGTTTTTCTTCCGTTTCAGAAGAGGCGGTTGAAGAGTTCCTTTTGGCGATTACAGCGGATGGAACAGAAACCCCTCTTGATTTTTTTAGCTGGCATACCTATTCGGATTCTCCCGGTTCCATTGCAGGGAAAGCGGATCTTGTGCGAAGCACGTTGGACGCAAATGGGTATGAAGATACGCTTAGTGTGATCAGTGAATGGAATTATACTGCAGGATGGAATGAAGCGGACTACACAGAAACGTGGGAAGTAATCCGTTCTCAGAAGGGCGCGTCATTTATTGCTGCGAGTATGATTACAATGCAGGAGCACGATGTGGATATGGCAATGTATTATGACGGACAATTCGTTTCTGATCAAATTGCCTGGTGCGGTCTTTATCTTTCGGAGGAAGAATTACTGCCGGGGTATTATGCCTTTGCAAATTTCCGGCAGTTGACAGAAAAGAGCCGGCAGGTAACTGTCACTGGCAGTCAGACGGAAAAAGCGAATTTGGATGGACTGTATGTATGTGCAGCAGCAGGGGGTACTAATGGCATCCTGCTTACAAACTATAATCCGGATACAGAAGCGGCTCTGTCATTCAGCCTGAAGTTTACCGGATGGAAACACCGGGCAGTAATTACCAGATACAGCGCCGGGAACCCGGAAGGAGAAGGAAGCACATGCTTTTTGTGGATGAACCGTCTGGAAATTGAGCTTGAACCTTATGAAATTATGTATATTGAACTGAAATAAACAGATGTTGCATTTCTATTGTTATTTATCTTAGTTAATTTCATATCATGGGACAAACACATTTGTCTCATGATATCTCTGCGATTTTTGCGTAATATACTTCTGAACCCCGAAAAACGTTCTCAGTGGACCACTTCTTTTCACAGCAGCGGCAGAATTACAAGATGATAAATCACAGGTCCAAGAATAGCCGGCAGCATATTTGCCAGTCGGATGCCCTTGTTCCAGAGCAGATTGATGCCCACGCCGGTAATCAGCACCGAGCCCATCATGGATAAATCACCGATGAGCGCATCCGACAGAAACGGCTGGATGACGTGTGCAAGCAGTGTAATGCTTCCCTGGTAAATGCCGAGGGGGATGGCGGCGAACGCCGCGCCAATACCCATTGTGGAGGCAAAAATCAGTGTAATCACGCAGTCGAGCGCTGCTTTTGCGGTGAGCATGGAAAAATCGCCTGTCAGACCGTCCTGCAGCGGACCGATGATTGCCATAGCGCCGATACAGATTACCAGCATATTTGCCATGAAGCTTTCCACAAAACGCGCATCCTTAGAGGCGCCGACCGCTTTTTTGATGCGCTCGCCAAGAACCGTGAGGCGCTCCTCAATCCGCAGCAGCTCCCCGATCAGGGTGCCAGGCACCAACGAAAAAATAATCAGCATCGTTCCGGTGACTGAAAAAGCGCCGTTTTCGTACACCAGCATTTCCAAAAGAACGCCGCTGATACCGATAAACAGCGTACAGAGTCCGAGTGCGTGCATCAGAGATGTTTCGTATTTTTTTATTGCCCCGGCATTGATAAATCTGCCGAGGACGCCGCCAAGTATGACGGCGGCTACATTAATCAGTGTGCCCATACATTTCTTTTCCTGTTCGTATTTTCTGTTTCGAATTATACATCAGCAGACCGCTGATGTAAAGAAGCATTTACTGTGTAAACCGCGTGTGAGCAAATGCTATTCGCGTATAATGGTTGGTATACAGTACTAGAAAACAGGGAAATACTAAAGATGAAAAGAAAGGAAAATGAAATGGAACATGTTATAACAGAAGAAAGACTGAGGATGTTTGAGCAATCGATGCGCAGGGATGAGAAAAGCGATGCCACTGTCCGGAAGTACCTGCATGACCTTCTGGCTTTCCGGGAGTATACGGGCGGAGGATGTCCGGTTACCAAGGAGGTTGTAATTGCGTACAAACAGTACCTGATGGGGCGGTACGCCGTGGCAAGCGTAAATTCCATGCTGGCGGCATTAAATTGTTTTTTCAAAGAGTACGGATGGTATGACTGCGTGGTGAAATCCCTGAAGGTGCAAAGAAAATCCTTCCGGCGAAGTGACAGAGAGCTTACCAGAGAGGAATACTACCGGCTGATAAGCACCGCCTGGGAAAAGGGAAATGTCCGGTTGTCACTGATTATGCAGACCATCTGCTCCACCGGGATACGTGTGAGCGAGCTGGAGTTTATTACAGTGGAGGCGCTGCGCAGTCGCAGAGCAACGGTTTCCCTGAAGGGAAAAACAAGAGTTGTACTGCTTCCGGCGGAATTATGCCGTATACTCCGGAAATACGTGAAAGAGCACAATATCTCAGAAGGCTGCATTTTTGTGAGCAGGAGCGGGAAGCCGCTGGACCGCAGCAACATATTTCACGATATGAAAGCGCTGTGCGAGACTGCCGGGGTAAATCCGGAAAAAGTATTCCCGCACAACCTGCGCCATCTGTTTGCTATCACTTATTATGATGTGGAAAAAGATATTTCACATCTGGCGGATATTCTCGGACACGCAAGCATTGATACGACCCGCATTTATACAATGGTAAACGGTGAAGAACAGGCAAAGCAGATTGACAATCTGAAGCTTGTGATATGAAAAAAGAACCATATAGTGCGTATGTTTTCTGAATTTCAGAGCCCGGAAGCCGGATGATTGCTTGAAATAAAAAGGCGCTTATAGTATGATAATAATACATAGCAGAAAATTGTACGGTGTATTATATGTGTTATCAGAGAGGTGTGTTTTCGTATGCTGAAAAAACTGCCGGTTGGAGTTGACGGGTTTAAAAAAATTATCACAGAGGATTTTTATTACGTAGATAAAACAATGTTCATAGAGGAGCTTCTGCAGAACTGGGGCGAAGTCAATCTTTTTACCCGCCCGCGCCGGTTCGGGAAAACGCTTATCATGGATATGCTGAAAAACTTTTTTGAGATAGGCAGTGACAGAAATTTATTCGATGGTCTGAAAATTTCGCAAAAAAAAGAGTTATGCGAAATGCATTTGGGACAGTATCCGGTAATATCGCTGACGCTGAAAGATGTAAGCGGAGAGGATTTTTCTTCTGCGCGAAATGCACTTTGCAATAAAATCGGAAAAGAAGCACTGCGATTCCGCTTCCTTGCTGACAGTACAAAGCTGTCAGAAGAGGAACGTGCCATGTATATGCAGCTTATCCGGGTTGGAAATGACAATGGCGCTATTTTTACGGTGCCGGATGCCGTTCTTGTAGAAAGCCTTGGGACGCTTACGCAGCTTCTTGCAAGGCATTATGAGAAAAAGGTGATTGTTCTGATTGATGAATACGATGTGCCGCTGGATAAGGCATATCAGAACGGATATTATGATGAGATGATACCTTTTATCCGCAGTCTGTTTGGAAATGTGTTGAAAACGAATGATAATCTGCAGTTCGCCGTTCTGACTGGGTGTATGCGAATTTCACGGGAAAGTATTTTTACAGGATTGAATAATTTGAAAGTATATACCGTCATGGATACCAGATTTGACGAATATTTTGGCTTCACCGACGCAGATGTGGATACGATGCTTGCATTTTACGAATTGACGGCTTATAAAAATGTAATGCAGGAGTGGTATGATGGGTATCTTTTTGGAAAGGCTGGCCTGTATTGTCCGTGGGACATTATTAATTATTGTGATAAATTACTTGCGGACAGAGATTCGGGACCGGAAAACTATTGGGCGAATACGAGTGGGAATGATCTGATACGCCGTTTTATTGAAAAAGCAAATCAGACGACGAGAGATGAGATTGAGCAGTTGATTTCCGGCAGACTGATTCAGAAAGAAATCAGACAGGAGCTGACATATCGGGATTTTGACAGCACTATCGAAAATCTATGGAGCATATTGCTGACGACCGGATACCTAACGGTCAGAGAACGTATTTCTGCCAGAGAATATAAACTGGCGATACCAAATGCAGAGATAAGAGACTTATTTGTTACGCAGGTGAAAGAGTGGTTCCGGGACATATCGCGGGCGGATACGGCGAGAATCAACCGTTTCTGCGAGGCGTTCCCGGCAGGGGATGTTTTGCGGATACAGGAAATGCTGCACGATTATCTGTGGGATTCCATCAGCGTGCGGGACACAGCTGTGAGGAGAAACATGAAAGAAAACTTTTATCACGGCATGGTGCTCGGTCTGCTTCAGAGCCGGGAAAACTGGCTGGTAATATCCAATGCGGAGCTGGGGGAAGGCTATAGCGATATTGCCATCTGCACGCCGGAAAAGACAGGTATCGTAATAGAACTGAAATATGCGGACGATGGCAATCTGGAAAAAAGCTGCGCGGAAGCGTTGGATCAGATTGAAGAGCGGAAATATGCGGATGGTCTCAAAAGAAAAGGGATGAAAAAGATTCTGAAATACGGCATGGCATTCTGCGAAAAGGAGTGTATGGTGGCGATGACGGAATAGTTTTTTCGAAGCTTGCGCTGTCTGCTTCACTGTGGTAAGATTGGAGCCGGACAGGAGGAAATGACTGTCAGTGTCCGGCTCATAGCTGCCGGAATATTATACAAGGGAGAATGAAAAAATGAATATTTGTGTGAGAGGCGGCTGCCGCATTTTTCAGAAGGTTATGAAATACGGCATGTACTTAATGCCGTGGCGGACGCCGGAGGTAATTGAGGGAGAGGACGGACTGATACGGCTGGCGGAGAAGCTGAAAGAGGAGGCGTATCATTGCGTGCTGGTGGTGACGGACAAAAATCTGGCGGAGATCGGGCTGCATCTGGAGCTGACGGACGTGCTGGAGATGTATGAGGTGCCGTATGTGCTGTATGCGGATACGATTCCGAATCCGACGATTTCCAATATAGAGGAGGCGCTTGCTCTTTATAAGGAGGCGCAGTGTGAGGCAATCGTGGCGATTGGCGGCGGCTCGGCGATGGACTGCGGCAAGGTGGTGGGCGCGCGTGCGGCAAAGCCGCATCAGCCGGTCCGGAAAATGAAGGGCATTTTAAAAATACATAAAAAGACGCCGCCGTTTTACGCCATCCCGACAACGGCAGGTACCGGCAGTGAGACGACGCTTGCCGCTGTCATCACGGACGAGAAAACAAGGCATAAGTATCCGATCAATGACTTCCCGCTGATTCCGGATTACGCGGTGCTCGATGCGGAGCTGACGCGCAGGCTGCCGCGGCAGATTACGGCGACGACCGGCATGGATGTGCTGACGCACGCTGTGGAGGCGTATATCGGAAACAGCAACACAAAGAAAACAACGGAACAGGCAAAGTGCGCGGTGCGGCTGGTGTTTGATTATCTTTACCGTGCGTATAAGGATGGCGACGACATGGAGGCGCGCGGCTTTATGCAGGAGGCGTCCTTCCAGGCGGGCGCGGCGTTTACGAGGGCATATGTGGGGAATGTCCATGCGATGGCGCACGCGCTCGGCGGCGCCTACCGAGTTCCGCACGGACTGGCAAATGCGGTGATCCTGCCGTATGTTCTGGATTATTATGGAAAAGCTGTCTATAAGAAGCTTTCTGAGCTTGCAGATGTGGCGGGAATTGCCCTGGAGGAAAACAGTGAGGAAGAAAACGCGAAGCTTTTCATTGCAAAAATACGTGAGCTGAACCGCAAAATGAATATTCCGGAGAAAATCAGCGGCATTCGCGAAAAGGATATTCCGGTGCTCGCCGTCTGGGCGTCGCAGGAGGCGAACCCGCTGTATCCGGTGCCGGTGATTTTTGGACGAAAGGATTTCCGCACGCTTTATCGCCAGATTATGGAGGAAAAGAAATGAGTACCTTAATTGAAGAAGCTGTCAGCAGGCAGCGCGCAAATTTTAATAAGGGTGTTACCAGAAGCTATGAGTTCCGCATCGAGCAGCTAAAAAAGCTGCCGGCGTGGATTCATGCGCACGAACAGGACATTTACGACGCGCTTTACGGGGACTTGAACAAGGCTCCGTTTGAGTGTTATGCGACGGAGATCGGAATCGTGCTGGACGAGGTACAGTATATGCTGAAGCATCTGCAGGGCTGGATGAAGCCGCAGCGTGTGCGCACGCCGCTTACGCAGTTTCCGTCGCAGTGTTTCCGCCTCAGCGAGCCCTACGGCGTCGTGCTGATTATGGCGCCCTGGAATTATCCCTTCCAGCTTTCGCTGGCGCCGCTTGTCGGGGCGCTTGCCGCCGGAAACTGCGCGGTGATAAAGCCGTCCGCCTACGCGCCGCATACATCCGCGCTGCTTGCCCGGATGGTGCGCGAGCTTTACCCGGACTGGCTGGTGACGGTGGTGGAGGGCGGAAGAGAGGAAAATTCCGCTCTGCTTGAGCAGCGGTTCGACTATATTTTCTTCACGGGCGGCGTCAGCGTCGGAAAGCTGGTCATGGAAGCGGCGGCAAAGCACCTCACGCCGGTGACGCTGGAGCTGGGCGGAAAAAGTCCCTGCATCGTGGATGAGACGGCGGACATCAGGCTTGCCGCCCGCCGGATCGTCTGGGGGAAATTTTTAAATGCCGGCCAGACCTGCGTGGCGCCCGATTATCTGCTGGTGCAGAGCAACGTAAAGGAACGGCTGGTGGCGGCGATGAAGAAGGAAATCCGCAGGCAGTTCGGAAAAGAGCCGCTGGAAAATAAAAACTATCCGAAAATCATCAACGAAAAGCATTACCGGCGTCTGGTCCGCCTGATGGAGGACTGCGGGATACTGGCGGGCGGAAAAACGTCGGATGTTTCTATGAAAATTGAGCCGACCATTCTGGATCAGGTGCATGGGGAAAGCCCGGTGATGCAGGAGGAGATTTTCGGACCATTATTCCCGGTGCTCACCTTTGATACGCTGAAGGAGGCGGCCGCCTTTGTGAACGGGCGGGAGAAGCCGCTGGCGCTTTATCTGTTTACAAAAAATAAAGAGAATGAAAAATACATTCTGTCGCACGTCTCCTATGGCGGCGGCTGCATCAATGATACCGTCGTCCACCTGGCGACGCCGCATATGCCGTTCGGCGGCGTGGGCAGCAGCGGCATGGGCAGCTACCACGGAAGAGAGAGCTTTACCACCTTTTCCCACCAGAAAAGCATCATGAAAAAGGCACTCTGGCTGGATCTGCCGCTGCGCTATGCGCCGTACCGGAAATGGGCGCTCTCTGTTCTAAAAAAAATACAGAAGTAATATGGCGATTACGTGTTGAAAAATTGTATTTTAGTGGGTATAATGGATTTATATTGTAAAACAATGAAAGGAGTCAAAGAATCATGGGATTTATTGACGTAATCAAAGAAAGAGCAAGAAGCAATAAAAAAACGATTGTGCTTCCGGAGACAGAAGACCGCAGAACTTTTGAGGCTGCGGAGAAAATTCTGAAGGAGGGCATAGCGGACATCATCCTGGTAGGCAGCGAGGAAGCTGTCAAAAAGGGCGGCGAAGGGCTGGACCTTACCGGCGCGGTGGTTATCGACCCGGCTACTTCCGATAAAACACAGGGTTACATAGACAAGCTGGTAGAGCTGCGCTCCAAAAAGGGCATGACGCCGGAGCAGGCGAAGGAAATCCTTCTGAACCAGTATCTCTACTATGGCGTTATGATGGTAAAAATGGGCGATGCGGACGGTATGGTTTCCGGCGCATGCCATTCCACAGCAGATACCTTAAGACCGTGTCTGCAGATTCTGAAAACGAAACCGGGCACAAAGCTGGTATCCGCTTTCTTCCTTATCGTAGTTCCGGACTGCGAATACGGCGCAAACGGCGCATTTGTATTCGGCGACAGCGGACTTGTGCAGGACCCGAATCCGGAAGAGCTGGCAGCGATTGCCGCATCCTCCGCGGATTCCTTCCGCCTGCTGGTACAGGAGGAGCCGGTGGTGGCTATGCTTTCCCACTCCACAATGGGAAGCGCAAAGCATGCGCTGGTTGACAAGGTAGTTGAGGCGACAAAGATTGCCAAAGAGCAGAATCCGGGTCTGAAGCTGGACGGCGAGCTGCAGCTTGACGCGGCGATCGTTCCGAGCGTAGGTTCCTCCAAGGCTCCGAACAGCGACGTTGCCGGAAAAGCGAACGTTCTGATCTTCCCGAACCTGGATGCCGGAAACATCGGCTACAAGCTGGCGCAGAGACTGGCAAAGGCAGAAGCTTACGGACCTATCACACAGGGTATTGCAAAACCGGTGAACGATCTGTCCCGCGGCTGCTCTGCAGACGATATTGTCGGCGTTGTAGCTATCACGGCGGTACAGTGCCAGGCTGAGGACTAAGAATATCTGCGGCTCTGCCTGGGCGGAGCCGCTTTGAAAAATATCCAGGAGGAAAAGTAGAAATGAATGTTTTAGTTATTAACTGCGGAAGCTCATCCCTGAAATACCAGCTGATCAATTCGGATTCCGAGGAAGTGCTCGCAAAGGGTCTCTGCGAGAGAATCGGCATCGACGGAAGACTGGTTTACCAGAAGGCGGGCTGCGACAAGGAAATCACCGAGGCGGCTATGCCGACGCACAAGCAGGCGATCCAGATGGTGCTGGATGCACTTGTAAACGAAAAGACCGGCGCGATCAAATCCCTGAAAGAGGTGGAGGCAGTCGGCCACAGAGTCGTACACGGCGGAGAGAAATTCGCAAGCTCTGTTGTGATCAACGACGAAGTACTGAAGGCGATCGAGGAGTGCAACGACCTTGCGCCGCTGCACAACCCGGCAAACCTCATCGGCATCAATGCCTGCGCAGAGCTGATGCCGGGCGTACCGATGGTAGCTGTGTTCGATACCGCTTTCCATCAGACTATGCCGGAGAAGGCATATCTTTATGGACTTCCGTATGAATATTATGAGAAATACGCTGTAAGACGCTACGGCTTCCACGGAACAAGCCACAGCTTTGTTTCCAAACATGCTGCAGAGTTCCTTGGTCTGGATCTGAACGATTCCAAAATCATCGTGGCGCATCTGGGCAACGGCGCTTCCATCAGCGCAGTACAGAATGGCAAATGTGTGGATACCTCTATGGGTCTGACACCGCTTGAGGGTCTTGTAATGGGTACCCGTTCCGGCGATATCGATCCGGCGATCATGGAGTACATCGCAAAGAAGGAAAATCTGGATATCGCAGGCGTGATGAATGTGCTGAACAAAAAATCCGGCGTGTTCGGTATTTCCAAAGAGCTGTCCAGCGATTTCCGCGACCTGGAGGATGCGATGAACGACGGAAATAAATATGCGGCGGCGGCTATAGAAGTATTCAGCTACCGTGTGGCAAAATACATCGGCTCCTATGTGGCGGCGATGAACGGCGTGGATGCGATCGCATTTACCGCAGGCATCGGCGAGAATGCGCCACTTGTCCGCGAAAAGGTACTTGGCTATCTTGGTTACCTTGGCATTACGCTGGATGCGGAGGAGAATAAGAAGCGCGGAGAGGATCTGGTTATCTCCACTGCGGATTCTAAAGTAAAGGTTGCAGTCATCCCGACAAATGAGGAGCTGGCGATCTGCCGCGAGACCGTAGCGCTCGTATAAGGACTGCCGCAAAATGCGCGCAGACCCCGGCGCGTAACGGGTTCTGGGTATATCTGCGGATATTTTTGTGAACAGAGTAAACAATAAGAAAAGAGGTCCGGCGGGATGGAAAGCGTGCCGCCGGACTGTTTTGTTGCTAAGCATCCGGAGGAAGCTGCCAGTGGCAGGTTCCGCAGGTTTTGTAAGGAGAGAGAAAATGCTGGAAAAACTTTTTAAGCTGAAGGAAAATAACACAAATGTAAAAACAGAAGTAATTGCCGGTATTACCACCTTCATGACGATGGCGTATATTCTGGCGGTAAACCCGAATATTCTTTCCGCAGCCGGAATGGACCGCGGCGCAGTATTTACGGCGACTGCGGCGGCATCCTTCCTGGGCACGCTTTTTATGTCGCTTTTTGCGAATTATCCGTTTGCACTGGCTCCGGGCATGGGGCTGAACGCCTACTTTGCCTACACGGTCGTACTGCAGATGGGCTATTCCTGGCAGGTGGCTCTGGCGGCGGTATTTATTGAAGGTATTATTTTTATTCTGCTGTCTCTGTGCAATGTGCGGGAAGCGATTTTCAATGCCATCCCGCTCAGCCTGAAGCATGCGGTCAGCGTCGGCATCGGGCTCTTCATCGCGTTTATCGGTCTGCAGAATGCCAAAATCGTGCTTGCAAACGGAAGCACGCTGGTAGGGCTGTTTTCCGTGGAAAGCTTCCAGAGCCTGAACGACGGTGCCGGTTCCTTTAATGATGTGGGAATCACGGTTCTGCTTGCCGTGATTGGCACGCTGATTACGGCGATTCTGGTAGTGAAAAAGGTGAAGGGAAATATTCTCTGGGGAATTCTGATTACCTGGCTGCTCGGTATCGTCTGCCAGCTCTGCGGTCTGTATGTTCCGAACGCGGAGATAGGTATGTACTCCCTGCTTCCGGATTTCTCCGGCGGTATTTCCGTGCCGTCCATCGCGCCGATTTTTGCAAAGTTTTCTTTCAGCGGCGTTCCGGTTCTGCAGATGATCGTGATTGTATTCGCCTTTTTGTTTGTCGATATGTTTGATACGCTGGGAACGCTGATCGGTGTGTCTACAAAAGCGGGAATGCTCGATAAGGATGGAAAGCTTCCGCATATTAAAGGCGCGCTGCTTGCGGATGCCTGCGCGACGACGGCGGGCGCCGTGATGGGTACCTCCACCGTTACCACATTTGTGGAGAGCGCCTCCGGTGTGGCAGAGGGCGGAAGAACCGGTCTCACCTCTGCGGTGACGGCGATCCTGTTTGCGCTTTCACTTTTGCTTTCCCCGATCTTCCTGGCGATTCCGTCCTTTGCGACGGCTCCTGCGCTGATTATCGTGGGCTTCTATATGCTCAGCAATGTCGGAAGCATTGATTTCTCCGATGCGGGAGAGGGTATCCCGGCATTTATCTGCATCGCGGCGATGCCGATGTTTTACAGCATCTCCGAGGGAATCGCAATGGGCGTGATTTCCTATGTTGTTATCAATGTGCTGAGCGGAAAAGCAAAGGAAAAGAAAATCAGCGTGGTCATGTATGTGCTCTGTGCGCTGTTTATCTTGAAATATCTGTTCATATAGAGTAACTGCCTGGCCGTGCGGCAAATCAGAAACAAATGTCAAAAAACTGATTGACAAAAGTATAGCGGATAGTTATAATATTCAAGTATGGATAGGAGGATGTCATGCTGATAGACTTAAACGAAGTGATAAAAAACGACGGAAGAGTGATGCAGACAGACGTCATGCCGGAAATGAAGCAGTTTGTTTCAAAAATGGGAGCATTTCCTATCGTTATGCAGCAGCCGGTTTCCCTGGAGATTCGGAACATGGGAGACAGAAAGCTGCAGATTACGGGGAGTACCGTGCTGACGGTGCGTATTCCCTGTGACCGGTGTCTGGAGGACGTCGATGTCACGCTGGAGCTGTCTTTTGAAAAAGAGGCAGATTTGAATAAGAGTGAGGCGGAGAGCCAGCAGACGCTGGAAAATTTTGTTTATGTAGAAGGGTACAGTCTGGATGTGGATAAACTTGTTTATTCCGAGCTGCTGGTGAATTGGCCGTCCAAAGTGCTTTGTAAAGAAGACTGCAAAGGAATTTGCAGTATCTGCGGAACCAATTTAAATCAGAATACCTGTAACTGCAGGAAAGAGGAAACAGACCTGCGGATGGCGAAAATCCAGGAGATTTTTAACAAATATAAGGAGGTGTGAACGATGTCTATCTGCCCGAAGAATAAATCTTCCAAAGGAAGAAGGGACAAAAGAAGAGCAAACTGGAAAATGACTGCTCCGAACCTTGTAAAGTGCAGCAAATGCGGTGAGCTGATGATGTCCCACAGAGTCTGCAAGAACTGCGGAACCTACAACAAAAAAGAGATTATCGCTCAGGATTAATCAGAGACAAAATGAGGCTTCCCACTTTTCGGGAGGCCTTTTTTCGCGCAAAATATATGTTGATTTTTAAAACGATGTCCTGTATGATAGTGAATAGAGATAAAGGAGATGATTGGATGGAGGAAAGTGTACGGGTAGTTGTCGATGCTATGGGCGGGGATTATGCTCCGGTGGAGCCGGTTCACGGAGCAGTGGAAGCTGTACTCGCTGATGAAAGCGTCCGGGTGATCCTCACCGGAAAGCGTGAGGTCATAGAAAAGGAGCTGGCAAAGTATACTTACCCGAAAGACCGGATAGAAATTGTCCATGCAGAAGAAGTGATTGAAACCGGAGAGCCGCCGGTAAATGCCATCCGCAGGAAAAAGGATTCCTCGATCGCGGTAGGTATGCGGCTGGTAAAGAAGGGGGAAGCGGATGCGTTCGTCTCCTCCGGCAGCACCGGGGCTGTGCTGGTTGGCGGACAGCTTCTTGTGGGCAGGATCCGTGGTGTGGAGCGGCCACCCCTGGCGCCGCTTATTCCTACCGAAAACGGCGTGGCGCTTCTGATTGACTGCGGTGCAAATGTGGATGCACGTCCATCCCATCTTGTCCAGTTTGCCAGAATGGGTTCCGTCTATATGAAAAATGTGTTAGGCATTGAAAATCCGCGCGTCGGCATTGTCAATATCGGTGTGGAGGAAGAAAAAGGGAATGCCCTGGTAAAAGAGACATATCCTTTATTAAAAGAGTGCCCGGATATCAATTTTGTCGGCAGTGTGGAGGCGCGGGATATCCCCGCCGGAGCATGTGACGTCGTTGTCTGTGAGGCGTTTGTCGGCAATGTGATCTTAAAGCTCTATGAGGGCGTGGGCGCGACGCTGATCAAAAAGATAAAGCAGGGACTGATGACAAGTCTGCGCTCTAAGATTGGCGCGATTCTGATAAAACCGGCGCTGAAGGAAACAGTAAAAACCTTCGATGCCACACAGTACGGAGGAGCCCCGATGCTCGGTCTGAACGGACTGGTGGTAAAAACACACGGAAGTGCGAAAAACGGCGAGATAAAAAATGCCATTATGCAGTGTGCACAATTCAAAAAACAGCACATCAGCGAAATTATGAGAGAGCTGTTTAGGGAAGAACAGAATAATCAGGAGGGATAATTATGGAATTAGAGAAATTGCAGAAAATTATTGCGGAAGTTATGAATGTGGATGCGGATGAGATTACCACGGATATGACCTTTGTGGATGACATCGGTGCGGATTCGCTGGATGTTTATCAGATTATTATGGGCATCGAAGAGGAATTTGATATTGAGATTCCGACAGAAGAAGCGGAAAAAATCGTTTCGGTAGGCGATGCGGTAGAAGCAATCAGAAATGCAGTGAATTAATGATTACTTATTTCGTGGGAGAGCGCCGGATAAAGCGCTCTCTTCGCATGTTAAGGAGTATGGAAGGATGTCAAGAGATATAAGCGAGCTGGAGCAGATGACGGGATACAGCTTTAAGGATAAGGAGCTGCTGGAAAATGCGCTCCGTCACAGCTCATATGCAAACGAACATAAAAAATATCACCTAAAGGATAACGAACGTCTGGAATTTCTCGGCGATGCGGTGCTGGAGCTGTCCAGCAGCGAATACCTGTACCGTCATTACCCGAAAATGAAGGAGGGCGAAATGACGAAGCTGCGGGCGAGCATCGTGTGCGAGCCGACGCTGGCACAGTGCGCGGCGGCGATCGAGCTTGGCTCTTTTCTGCGGCTGGGCAGAGGCGAGGAGCAGACGGGCGGACGCCACCGCGATTCCGTTGTCTCCGACGCGATGGAGGCGCTGATTGGCGCGATTTTTCTGGATGGTGGTTTTACTAGTGCGAAAGAATTCGTAAACAGATTTATTTTAAACGGGGTAGAGCATAAAAAACTCTTTTTTGATAGTAAAACTATCCTGCAGGAAATCGTGCAGAGCTCCTACAAGGGAGAGGCAATGTCCTATCATCTTCTGCGCGAGGAGGGACCGGAGCACGACAAGACCTTCGTGGTGCAGCTCTTTATCGGCGATAAGGGCTTTGAGGAAGGGCGCGGCAGGACGAAAAAGAGTGCCGAGCAGGAGGCGGCATACCGTACTATGATGATTTTGAAAGGACAACAGTAATTTATGTATTTAAAAAGCATCGAAGTGCAGGGGTTTAAGTCTTTTGCAAATAAGATGAAATTCCAGTTCCACAACGGGATTACCGGCATTGTGGGACCGAACGGCAGCGGAAAGAGCAACGTGGCGGACGCCGTCCGCTGGGTGCTTGGCGAGCAGAGCGCAAAACAGCTCCGCGGCGCCAACATGCAGGACGTCATTTTTTCCGGCACGGAGAACCGCAAGCCGCTGGGCTTTGCCTCGGTCGCCATCACGCTGGATAACAGTGACCACCAGCTTCCGACGGATTACTCGGAGGTGACGGTGACGCGCCGCCTTTACCGCTCCGGAGAGAGCGAATATCAGATTAACGGGACAAACTGCCGTCTGCGCGATATCCAGGAGCTTTTTTATGATACCGGTATCGGAAAAGAGGGCTATTCCATCATCGGACAGGGACAGATCGATAAAATCCTCAGCGGAAAGCCGGAGGAGCGCCGCGAGCTGTTTGACGAGGCGGCGGGAATCGTGAAGTTTAAGCGGCGCAAGCTTACCACGCAGAAAAAGCTGGAGGATGAGAATAATAATCTGACGCGCGTGCGTGATATCCTCTCGGAGATTACCCGGCAGCTTGGTCCGCTCCAGAAGCAGTCTGAGAAGGCGAAGATTTATCTGCAGCGCAAGGAAGAGCTGAAAACGCTGGATATCAACATGTTCCTGCTGGAGGACGGGCGCGTAAAGGCGCAGCTTGAGGAGGTCTGCCAGAAGATTTCCATATCGGACGGCGATATTGCCAGGGCGGGCGAACAGCTGGAGGCGGCAAAAAGCGAGTACGAGGCGGCGGAGCAGCGGATGGAAGGACTGAATACCGCCATCGCAGAAAAGCAGAACCAGATACATCAAAGTGAGATCGACCGCCAGCAGATGGAGGGGCAGATCGGGCTTCTGAAGGAGCAGATACGTTCGGCGCAGATGAACGATGAGCATTATGAAAAGCGCATGGCGGACCTGTCAGAGGAGCTTGCGGAGCGTGTCCTTCGGCAGAAGCAGGAGCAGGAGAAGCTGCAGGCGCTGCATCAGGAGGCGCAAGCGGCAAAAGCGCAGGAAAAGGAGCATGAGCAGCTTCTGGGGCAGCTTACCCGCGAGGTATCTGACCTGGAGACGGAGATTGCGCAGGGGCAGTCCGGGCTGATTTCGCTGATCAACCAGCGCAGCGTCACAAAGACAAACCTTTCGCGCTATGACACCATGCTGGAACAGATTCAGATACGGAAGGCAGAGCTGACGGGACGTCTCCTGACGGCAAAGGGAGAGGAGGAGAGCCTCTCCGGAAAGCGAAAAGAGCTGCAGGAGGAATATGATAAGACCGTTGCAGCGATTGAGAAAATGGTCGCCGATAACAGCGTGATCGAGCAGGATATCCAGAAGCTTCAGGAGGCGCTGACGCAGAAAAACCGTTTCCTGGAGGAGGCGAAGACGGCATACCACCGCGAAGCGTCACGGCTGGAATCGCTGCGCAATATCACGGAGCGCTACGACGGCTACGGCGTCAGTATCCGCAAGGTCATGGAGCAGAAGGCTGTGCAGCCCGGTCTGCACGGCGTGGTAGCGGATTTAATAAGGACACAGAAAAAATATGAGACCGCCATTGAGACGGCGCTTGGCGGAAGCATCCAGAATATCGTCACGGATAATGAGGAGACGGCAAAGAGCATGATTGCCTTCCTGAAGAAGAACCGTTACGGGCGTGCCACTTTTCTTCCGCTGACAGCCATCCGCAGGCGCGGCGGTCTGGCGAAGGAGCAGGCGCTCTATGAGCCGGGAGCGGTCGGCGTCGCCAGCACGCTCGCCGAGGCGGACGAGATTTATGAAAATCTGGTGGAATACCTGCTGGGACAGACGCTGGTGGTGGATACGATTGACAACGCGATTGCCATTGCCAGAAAATACCGGCACAGCCTGCGTATCGTCACGCTGGAGGGCGACCTGCTCAGTCCGGGCGGCTCAATGTCCGGCGGAGCCTTCAAAAATTCCAGCAATCTGCTGGGAAGAAGGCGCGAGACGGAGGAGCTGGAAAAGAGCGTTGCCAAAAAAAACGCCGAAGTTTTGCAGACACAGAAGGATATCGAGGCGCTGCGGGAAAAAAGGCAGCAGCAGCGCCAGGAGCTGATGACGCGCACGGAAAAGCTGCAGCAGCAGTATCTGCTTCAGAATACCGCCCGCCTGAAGCTGGAGGAAATCGATGGTCAGACGAAAAAGAACCAGAGCGGCAACGAGCAGCTTGGACGCGAGGCGGCGGAGCTGGAGGAGCAGATAGCGGATATCGGCGTACAGAAAAGCGCGCTGACGGAGGAGCTGGAGAAATCGCAGGCGCATGAGAAGGAGCTGGAGGAGCAGGTCGCCGGCCGGAGGGCAGAGCTGGAAGAGAAACGCCGTCTGCAGGAAAAGCAGAGCCAGGTGACGGCGGCGGCGCGCACGAGAACGGCGGAGCTTGCGCAGCAGGAGACATTTGCCGCCGATACGGCGGCGCGCCTGGAGAGCGAGCGGCAGAGCCTTATAAAGGAGCAGGAGCAGATTTGCGCAGACAGGCAGGGCTTCGGGGACGAGACGGCGCAGAAGACGGCGCAGATCGCCCGCATAGAGGAGGAGCTGGAGCAGACGGCACTTTCCGGACAAGAGCAGCAGGAGCAGCTTGATGCGCTCATGCAGGAGCGGCAGGAGGTATCCGCGGCGCATAAGGGCTTTTTTGAAAAGCGTGAGGCGCTTTCCGGACAGATGAGCAGTCTGGACAAGGAGAGATACCGCCTGGAGAGCCAGAAGGAGCGGCTGGAGGATTACCGCGAGCGGCAGATCAACTATATGTGGGAGGAATATAATCTGACGGCGAGCGAAGCGGCGGCTTTTGAGGATAAGGAGCACGAAAATCCGGCGAAGCTTAAGAAGCGCATTGCGGAGCTGAAGGGAGAAATCAAAGCGCTTGGTCCCGTCAATGTAAACGCCATCGAGGAATACCGCGAGACGGCAGAGCGCCATAAATTCCTTACGGAGCAGCACGACGACCTGGTAAAGGCGGGGGAGGCTCTGAAGGATATTATCAAAGAGCTTGACAGCGGGATGCGGAAACAGTTTGCGGAAAAATTTGCCATCATGCAGAAGGAATTCGCCAAATCCTTTAAGGAACTGTTCGGCGGCGGGCACGGAACGCTGGAGCTGGTGGAGGACGAGGATATTCTGGAGGCGGGCATCCGCATTATCGCGCAGCCGCCCGGCAAGAAGCTGCAGAACATGATGCAGATGTCCGGCGGAGAAAAGGCGCTCACGGCGATCGCATTGCTTTTTGCCATCCAGAACATGAAGCCGTCGCCTTTCTGTCTGCTGGATGAGATCGAGGCGGCGCTGGATGAAAATAACGTGGCGCGCTACGCAAACTATCTGAAAAAGTTGACAAAGAATACACAATTTATTATTATTACTCATAGAAGGGGAACAATGGCGGCAGCAGACCGCCTCTACGGAATCACCATGCAGGAGAAGGGAGTTTCCACGCAGGTCTCCGTAAATATGGTAGAAGAGGAACTCGATAAATAGGATGCAGGGCATTTAAGTCCTTGAGAGGAGGAGCTTTATGGAAGAAAAAAAGGGTTTTTTCAGAAGACTGGCAGAGGGGCTTTCCAAGACGAGAGATAATATCGTATCCGGTATTGACAGCATTTTCAGCGGTTTTTCCAGTATCGACGAGGATTTTTATGAGGAAATCGAAGAGACGCTGATCATGGGCGACCTGGGCATCAATGCGACGACTGCGATTATTGAGGACCTGAAGAAAAAGGTGAAGGAAAACCACATCAAGGAGCCGTCGGAGTGCAAGCGCTATCTCATCGAGAGCATCCGCCAGCAGATGGAGGTTACAGAGACCGCCTACGAATTTGAGAACCGCACCTCGGTGGTGCTTGTTATCGGCGTAAACGGCGTCGGCAAGACGACAAGCGTCGGAAAGCTTGCCGGAAAGCTGAAGGACCAGGGGAAGAAGGTCGTGCTTGCGGCAGCGGACACCTTCCGCGCTGCCGCCGGGGAACAGCTCTCCGAGTGGGCAAACCGCGCCGGTGTGGAGATTATTTCCGGGCAGGAGGGCAGCGACCCGGCTTCCGTGGTCTATGACGCGGTAGCGGCGGCGAAGGCGCGCCATGCGGACGTGCTGCTCTGCGATACGGCGGGCAGGCTTCACAATAAAAAGAATCTGATGAATGAGCTGGGAAAGATTAACCGCATTCTCGAAAAGGAATATCCGGAGGCTTACCGGGAGACGCTGGTCGTCCTGGACGGAACCACCGGACAGAACGCGCTTGTGCAGGCGCGTGAGTTTGCCGAGGTTACTAATATTACCGGCATCATTCTGACAAAGCTGGACGGAACGGCGAAGGGCGGTATCGCCATCGCCATCCATTCGGAGCTCGGCATCCCGGTGAAGTATATCGGTGTGGGCGAGAGCATTGAGGACCTTCAGAAGTTTAATGCGGAGGAATTTGTAAACGCGCTGTTTCTGACAGACGATAAAGAATAAAGGGGAAGAAGTATGCTGACATTAGAGAAGTTTGAAGAAGCGTCGGAGGTAGTAAAAAGAGTCACACAGGAGACAAAGCTGGTGTACAGCAAGTATTTCAGCGACCAGACGGGCAACCGTATTTATTTAAAGCCGGAGAATATGCAGATTACCGGCGCATATAAGATTCGCGGCGCTTATTACAGTATTTCGGTGCTGCCCGAAGAGGATCAGAAAAAGGGTCTGATTACGGCGTCGGCGGGCAACCACGCGCAGGGCGTCGCCTATGCGGCGAAGGAGCTGGGCGTAAAGGCGGTGGTCGTGATGCCGGTGACAACACCGCTCATGAAGGTAAACCGCACGAAGAGCTACGGCGCAGAGGTGATTCTGCACGGGGAGGTCTACGATGAGGCGTGTGAGTACGCTTATCAGCTTGCCGAGGAAAAGGGCTATACCTTTATCCATCCGTTTGACGACCTTGCCGTTGCCACCGGACAGGGCACGATTGCGATGGAGATCGTCAAGGAGCTGCCGCTGGTAGATTATATTCTGGTGCCGGTGGGCGGCGGCGGTCTGGCGACCGGCGTCTCCACGCTTGCCAAAATGCTGAACCCGAATATCAAGGTAATCGGAGTGGAGCCGGCGGGGGCAAACTGCCTGCAGGCATCGCTGGAGGCGGGCGAGGTAGTAACGCTTCCGGATATCAATACCATCGCGGACGGCACGGCGGTAAAGCGCCCCGGCGAGAAAATTTTCCCGTATCTGCAGAAAAATCTGGACGGCATCATCACGATCCAGGATGACGAGCTGATCGTCGCTTTCCTCGATATGGTGGAAAATCACAAGATGATCGTCGAAAATTCCGGACTGCTCACGGTGGCGGCACTCAAACACATGAATGCAAAGAACAAAAAGATTGTTGCCATTTTAAGCGGCGGAAACATGGACGTCATCACCATGTCCTCGGTCGTGCAGTTCGGACTGATCCAGCGGGACCGCATTTTTACGGTATCCGTGCTGCTTCCGGATACGCCGGGCGAGCTGGTGCGCGTCTCCACGGTAGTCGCAAAGCTGCAGGGTAATGTCATCAAGCTGGACCATAACCAGTTTGTCAGCACCAACCGCAGCAAGGCGGTGGAGCTGAAAATCACGATGGAGACTTTTGGAACCGAGCACAAAAACCAGATCGTGCAGGCACTGGAGGAAAACGGCTTCAAGCCGCGCGTCATCCGCACAAGTCTGTAGCAGATTTGCGAAGCGGATTTCAAAGGGATCTGCAAAAGTGCTGTGAACGGAAAAAAACAGCAGCGTAAAATTTCTGTATGCGGTGTCAAGAAAAAATACTTGACACCGTTTCCTTTTTGTATTATGATAGCGAAGGTGATGACAGATGGAACGGATTGTAGAGCAGACATTGCTGTTTGATTTTTACGGTGAGCTTCTGACAGAGCATCAGCGGAATGTTTATGAGGATGTGATTCTCAATGACTGCTCCTGTGCGGAGGCGGCGGAGCAGTACCATATCAGCCGGCAGGGCGTGCACGATTTAATCAGACGGTGCAACAGGACGCTGGAGGATTACGAGGCAAAGCTGCATCTGGTGGAGAAGTTTCTGTCTATCCGCAAAAAGGCTGAACAGATTCATGCGCTCGCAGAGGGGCATGAGGAGATAAGGAAAATTGCAGGCGAGATTTTAGAGGAGTTGTGAAGATGGCATTTGAAAGCCTTTCCGATAAATTACAGAATGTGTTTAAGAACCTGCGCAGCAAGGGGCGTCTGACAGAGGCGGATGTAAAAGCCGCTCTGAAGGAGGTCAAGATGGCGCTGCTGGAGGCGGACGTCAGCTTCAAGGTGGTAAAACAGTTTATGAAGTCCGTGCAGGAGCGCGCTGTCGGTGCGGATGTCATGACAGGCTTAAATCCCGGACAGATGGTGATTAAGATCGTCAACGAGGAGCTGGTCGCGCTGATGGGCTCCGAGACCACGGAAATCGCGCTGCGTCCGGCGGGAGAGATAACCGTCATCATGATGGTCGGTCTGCAGGGCGCGGGCAAGACGACGACGACGGCAAAGCTTGCCGGAAAGCTGAAGTCAAAAGGGCGGGTGCCGCTGCTGGCGGCATGTGATGTTTACCGTCCGGCGGCGATACAGCAGCTTCAGATAAACGGAGAAAAGCAGGGCATCGAGGTCTTCTCGATGGGCGATAAGCAGAGCCCGGTAAACATCGCCAGAGCGGCGGTGGAGCACGCGAAGAGCCGCAACATGAATGTGGTGATTCTGGATACGGCGGGGCGTCTTCACGTCGATGAAGAAATGATGGACGAGCTGGTGCAGATTAAGGAAGCGGTGCATGTCGACCAGACGATTCTGGTGGTCGATGCCATGACCGGTCAGGACGCGGTCAATGTTTCCGAAATGTTCAACGAGAAAATCGGTATCGACGGCGTTATCCTGACAAAGCTGGACGGCGATTCCCGCGGCGGCGCGGCGCTTTCCATCCGTGCGACCTGCGGCAAGCCGATTCTGTATGTCGGCATGGGCGAAAAGCTGTCCGACCTGGAGCAGTTTTATCCGGACCGCATGGCTTCCCGTATTCTCGGCATGGGCGATGTCATGAGCCTCATTGAAAAAGCGCAGGCCACCCTCGATGAAAACAAGGCGAAGGAGCTTGAGCAGAAGATTAAAAAGGCGAAATTCGGCTTTGACGATTATCTGGAAAGCATGAACCAGATGAAAAACATGGGCGGTCTGTCCGGTATTCTTTCCATGATGCCCGGAATGGGCGGAAGCAAGATGAAAAATCTGGAGGGAATGATTGATGAGAAGGCGCTTGCGCGCAACGAAGCGATTATCCTGTCCATGACGCCGGAGGAGAGAGCGAATCCGGATATCTTAAATCCTTCGCGCAAAAAACGCATTGCCGCCGGATGCGGCGTCGATATTGCGGAGGTAAACCGGCTGGTAAAGCAGTTTGAGCAGACCAGAAAGATGATGAAGCAGATTCCCGGAATGACGGGAGGCAGAGGTGGTAAAAGAGGAAAATTTAAATTTCCCTTTTAAATAAACAATGATTGCATCCAAGGAGGTGAGTTGAAATGGCAGTAAAAATCAGATTAAGAAGAATGGGACAGAAGAAAGCTCCTTTCTATAGAATTGTAGTTGCAGATTCCAGAGCTCCGAGAGACGGAAGATGTATCGATGAAATTGGTACCTACAATCCGAACACTGACCCGAGTGAGTTTAAAATCGACGAAGAACTGGCTAAGAAATGGCTTGCAAATGGCGCACAGCCGACAGAGGTTGTAGGAAAGCTCTTCAAGCTGGCCGGTATCGAGAAGTAGAATAGGGGTGGCGGTAATGAAAGACTTAGTAGAAGTAATTGCCAAATCTCTGGTAGAACATCCGGAAGAGGTCGTAGTTACGGAGAAAGAAAGCGGCAAAACTACCGTGATTGAACTGAAAGTAGCCCAGTCTGATATGGGAAAAGTTATCGGCAAACAGGGCAAAATTGCAAAAGCAATCCGCGCCGTTGTAAAAGCTGCGGCGTCCAGAAGCGATAAAAAAGTGGTTGTTGATATTGTGTAATGCAAAAAAGAATCCCGCCCGCGGGGTTCTTTTTTAACAATACGGGAAAGATATGAAATGCAGGAAAGATATGGAGGAGATTTATGGAGCAGTATCTGCAGGTGGGCGTGGTTTCTTCCACCCACGGGATTCGCGGCGAGGTGAAGGTGTATCCGACGACAGACGACGCCGCCCGTTTTAAAAAGCTCAAAGAGGTTTTTGCGGAGACAAAGCACGGCAATGTGCCGCTTGCCATTGAGCAGGTGAAATTTTTCAAAAACATGGTGATTCTGAAATTTAAAGGAATCGACAATATTAATGATGTGGAAAAATACAGGGGCTGTCCGCTGCTTGTGACGCGGGAAAATGCGGTGAAGCTGGCGCCGGGAGAATATTTCCTGTGCGATTTAATCGGACTGTCCGTTTCAACCGATACCGGGGAGGAGCTGGGCACCCTCACGGAGGTCATCCGCACCGGCGCCAACGACGTCTACGTGGTAAAAACAAAAAATGAAAAAGAAGTCTTGATACCGAACACAAAAGAATGTATTATAGAGGTATCTCTGGAAAAAAATACAATGACGGTTCATCTGCTGGAGGGGCTGCTGTGAAATTTCATGTACTGACACTGTTTCCCGAAATGATTGAAAACGGACTGCACACAAGCATTACGGGCAGGGCAATCGAGAAGGGGATTCTTTCGCTGAACACCGTAAATATCCGTGATTTCGCGGGAAATAAGCATGGCAAGGTGGACGATTACCCGTATGGCGGCGGGGCAGGCATGGTAATGCAGGCGGAGCCGGTATACGGCGCATATAAATCCATAGAGGAGCAGGCGGGCAGAAAGCTGCGCACCATCTATCTCACGCCGCAGGGACAGACCTTTCATCAGAAGATGGCGGAGGAATTTTCACGCGAGGACGAGCTGGTCTTTCTGTGCGGACATTACGAGGGGATAGATGAGCGTGTCCTGCAGGAAATCGTCACGGATTTCGTATCCATCGGCGATTATGTGCTGACCGGCGGAGAGCTGCCTGCGATGGTTATGATTGACACTATCTCGCGTCTGGTGGAAGGGGTACTGAATAACGAAAGCTCCGCAGAGACGGAATCCTTCCAGGATTCCCTGCTGGAATATCCGCAGTACAGCAGACCGGAGGTATGGCGGGGCAGGGCTGTTCCGCCCGTACTGCTGTCCGGGCACCACGCGAATGTGGAAAAATGGCGAAGGGAGCAGTCGGTGCTGCGCACTGCCAGATGGCGACCGGATCTGCTGGAAAAGGCAGATCTCACCGAAAAAGAAAAAGCGATGGTGAAAGGAGAAGAAAACGATGTTTGAAGATTTGGGAAAGAAGCTTGGAGACCTTGCACAGAATGTCGGGGACCTCGCACAGGTAATGGTAAAAAAGACCGGAAAGCTGGCGGAGCTTGCAAGCCTGCATACGAAGGTGCTTGCCAAGAAGAAAAAAGCGGACGATGAATTCACCGCGCTCGGCAGGGCGTACTACGAGGCGCACAAGGACGCTGTCGGCGAGTTTGAGGACAGAATTATCGGCATCAACAATATTTACAATGAGATTGCCGCTCTGGAGGAGGAAATCAAAGCGCTGAAGGAGCAGCTGTCCGATGAGGATAAAAAATTTGCCGAGGAGATGGAGCAGGACACGGAGGACATCATCAACGAAGCAAAAAAAGCGGTCGCCGATGCAGCGGACGCAGTGAAGAGTGCGGCGGACGAAGCGCAGGCGGAAAAAGCACAGGAGACGGCGGAAGCGGCGGACGAAGCACAGGAGGCGGAGACGGCGGAAGCAGCGGACGAAGCACAGGAGGCGGAGACGGCAGAAGCGGCGGACGAAGCACAGGAAACGACGGACGCGGCGGAAGAAAAACCGGAAGCAGAAGAGAAAGCGGAGGCGGAAGAAGCCGGAGCTGGAGCGGACGAAGCGCCGGAGGCAGAAGCCGGCGGCACCGCTGAAGAAAAGGCAGAAGAATGATATTTGTGCTTGCTTTTTCTGCTGCGGCATGTTAGAATAGTCTACGTTGTGATAAAAGAGATGGTCCTCTGTTACGTATGTATTATGAACATCCAGAAGAATAAGGAGGCACACAATGCAGGAAATTATCAGAAACATCGAAGCAGCTCAGTTAAAGGCTGAGGTTCCGCAGTTTCATGTGGGAGACACCGTTCGCGTTTACGGTAAGATCAAAGAAGGAAACCGTGAGCGTATCCAGGTATTTGAAGGTACTGTTCTGAAGAAACAGGGCGGAAGCAGCCGCGAGACCTTCACGGTAAGAAAAAATTCCAACGGAGTTGGCGTGGAAAAGACATGGCCGTTACATTCCCCGAACGTGGAAAAGGTAGAGGTAGTAAGACGCGGTAAAGTAAGACGTGCAAAACTGAACTACCTGAGAAATCGTTCCGGTAAGAGTGCAAAGGTAAAAGAACTGGTGAAATAAAAAGCGGGAAGGGCTGTCTGATTCTGATGCGGACAGCCTTTTTTGTCACGCTTATGCGGGCGCGTCCGCAGAAGAGAAATGCGCGTGCGTGATTTTTTCGCGCGCAGATGTAAAGAGGAGGATGGCATGAAAAAAAAGGGCAGAGGAAGCAGAAAAAGGCAGAAGGAAAAAAGAACCCTGCGGCAGAAAATCAGCAGCGTGCTGCTCTGGATTTTTGAAATCGCTGTGGTCGTCCTGTTTGCATTTGTTCTTGTGTATTTTTTCGGGCAGACACGCACAAATGTCGGACAATCTATGGAGCTGACGCTTGCGGACGGGGACAGGGTCCTGCTGAATACGCTCTCTTACCGCATAGGAAGCCCTGAGAGAAACGATATTATTGCATTTAAGCCGAACGGAAGCTCCACCAGCCATACGCACATCAAGCGCGTTATCGGGCTTCCGGGCGAGACTATCCAGATTAAAGACGGCATGATTTATATAAACGGCACGGTCTATCTGGAGAAGACGGACTATCCGCTGATGAATAACAGCGGACTTGCCGACGAGCCGATTACTCTGGGAGTAAAGGAATATTTTGTGCTCGGCGATAACCGCAACGACAGCGAGGACAGCCGCTATGCGGACATCGGGCTGGTGAATTTTGATTATATCGAGGGAAAGGTGTGGTTTCGTATCTCGCCGTTTGATTCCTTCGGGCTGATAGACTGATGCCGGGGATGGAGGGTGCGCATGTCGCAGAAAATCCGGAGGCATCACAGACTGATAAATGATGACGATATTGTATTTTCAGAGAGGTTTTTATGAATTATCAATGGTATCCCGGTCATATGACGAAAGCGAAGCGTATGATGCAGGAGGACATAAAACTGATAGACGTGATTATCGAGCTGGTGGATGCGCGCATTCCACAGTCCAGCCGGAATCCGGACATCGATGAGCTTGGAAAAAACAGGGCGCGTGTGCTGCTGCTCAATAAAGCGGACCTGGCGGACGCCGCCGGATGCGAGGCGTGGATCGAGCACTTCCGGGCGAAGGGGTATTATGCAGTCGCCCTGGATTCCAGACGGAAAAACGGAATGAACGCGCTGGGCAGGGTTCTGCAGGAGGCGTGCCGTGAAAAGATAGAGCGCGACCGCAAACGCGGGATTTTAAACCGTCCGGTGCGGGCGATGGTCGCCGGAATCCCCAATGTTGGAAAATCTACCTTTATCAACACCTATGCCGGAAGGGCATGCGCGAAGACGGGCAACCGTCCGGGCGTCACAAAGGGAAAGCAGTGGATACGCCTCAACAAAAATGTGGAGCTGCTGGATACGCCTGGGATCCTCTGGCCGAAATTTGAGGACCAGACGGTCGGGCTGCGCCTGGCGCTGATTGGTTCCATCCGCGATGAGATTTTAAATACGGAGGAGTTGGCGCTGGAGCTGATTACTTTTCTGAAGACGCGCTATCCGGGGCTTCTGGCGCAGCGCTATGCCTGCGCGGAGGAAGGAACGCCGGTTGCCGTGCTGGATGAGATTGCCGTGGGCAGAGGCTGCATCCGCAAGGGAAGCGAGCCGGATTATGAAAAGGCATCGGCGCTGCTGCTGGACGATTTCCGCAGCGGAAAACTGGGGAGAATCACGCTGGAATTTCCGGACAATACTCCCGGAGAGCATGAGCAGACCGCCGGAGGTGAAGCGTAGGAGATGCAGAAGAAAATAGCAGAGATAAAAGCGGAGCTTGAAGCAGCCAGCCGGGAAGAGCTGTCAGGATGTCTGCAGAAATACGCGGCGGATGAAAGAGCCGGGGCGAAGGCGCTGGTGCAGCGCTTTCAGAAAAAGCTGGAAAAAGAGGCGCAGGAGGATGAGCGCCTCAGCAGAATGCTGCATTACGAGCGGCTTTATGAGAAGTACACGTATATCTGCGGCATAGACGAGGCGGGCAGAGGTCCTCTGGCGGGACCGGTGGTCGCCGGTGCGGTCATCCTGCCGAAGGGCTGTACCATCCGTTATCTGAATGATTCCAAGCAGCTCTCAGAGAAAATGCGTGAGCAGCTGTACGATGAAATCATGGAGCGGGCGGTGGCGGTCGGCGTCGGCATGGCGTCTCCGGCGCGGATCGATGAAATTAATATTCTGCAGGCGACCTATGAGGCGATGCGCGACGCAATCGGCGCTCTTTCGGTACGCCCTGATATTCTTTTGAACGATGCGGTGCGGATTCCGGGAACGGATATTGAGCAGGTGCCGATTGTGAAGGGCGATGCAAAGAGCCTGTCCATCGCCGCGGCAAGCGTGATTGCCAAGGTGACCAGGGACCGGCTGATGAAGGAATACGATGCGCTCATGCCGGAGTACGGCTTTGCCGCACATAAGGGCTACGGCTCTGCAGCACATATCGAGGCGCTGCGCCAGTATGGGCCCTCGCCGATTCACCGGGCAAGCTTTTTGAAAAACATATTATAAAAGCCCGGTCTCCATGCGGGAACGTTGTGGGAGGAATATTTTTGAATAAAAGAGCAATCGGAAGCGAATATGAGAAGCGCGCGGCAGCCTATCTGGAGCAGTGCGGTATGTGCATCCTGGAATACAATTACCGCATCCGCAGCGGGGAAATCGACCTGATTGCGCGGGACGGCAGGTATCTGGTGTTCGTGGAGGTGAAATACCGCGCAAACAGCCATCTGGGAACGCCGCTGGAGGCGGTGGATGCGCGCAAGCAGAAAACCATTGTCCGCACAGCGCAGTGTTACCTGCTGCAGCACGGATACAGCGCGGAAACGCCATGCCGTTTTGATGTAATCGGCATTGACGGAGAGCAGATCACGCACGTAAAGGATGCTTTCTGGGGTGGCTGACGGGAGAAACTGTTTTCTGACGGGAGGAACTGTCTAATGGAAGATACGGGAAAAATTGTCTGGAAGCGCAGCGGGCAGCAGCCTGTTCTGCGCACAAATGAAAAAGACGGCGTCGTGTGGCTGACGTATCCGTCGCTGGAGAAGCTGGACGGCATTGTACACGGCTTTTCCACACGGCTCGGCGGTGTGAGCACGGGACATCTGTCCTCCATGAATCTGAGCTTTTCCAGAGGTGACGACGAGGCGAATGTCCGGGAGAATTACCGGCGCATTGCCGCCGCTATCGGCTTTCCGGAGGAGAAGCTGGTGTTTTCCGACCAGACGCATACCACGAATGTGCGTGTCGTCACGGAAGCTGACTGCGGCAAGGGCATTTGCTTTCCGCGCGATTACACGGACGTGGACGGGCTGGTCACAAATGTGCCGCAGATTGTGCTTGCCACCTTCTATGCGGACTGCGTGCCGCTGTATTTTGCCGACCCGGTGAAGAGAGCGGTCGGTCTTTCCCATTCCGGCTGGCGCGGCACTGTGGGTAAAATCGGAAAAGTCACGGTACAGACCATGCAGGAAGCATTTGGCTGTCGTCCGGAGGATATCCGGGCGGCAATCGGACCTTCTATCTGTCAGGAATGCTACGAGGTGAGCGGAGATGTTATCGATGCCTTCCGGGAGGCGTTTGACGCCCGCTATTACGATGAACTGTACTATCGGAAAGAAAACGGAAAATACCAGTTAAATCTGTGGCGCGCAAATGAGATTATTCTGGAGGAGGCAGGCATTCTGCCGGAGCATATTTCCGTCACCGATATCTGTACCTGCTGCAACCCCAGGCTTTTGTTTTCCCACCGCGCCTCACACGGAAAGCGCGGAAATCTCGCCGCCTTTCTCGGACTGCGGCAGGAAAATCCATAGCCGGTATCTTTTTCTGAGCGGAATATTTACACGGCTTCCGAAGCTCTCATCTTTGCAAGAAGCTGATTGATTTTGTAGGTCGGGGAGATAATATGCTCGATGGAAACGTCATGATTCAGGGAATCGATGATGCTTGCCAGAAAGCCGGTCATGTCCGCCTCCTGATAATACGGTTTTGTAAACAGCTCCGGGTCACGGTAATTCAGATTCGTCGTTATAATCTTGTCCAGATAACCCTTTTGATAATATTCGTCGAACTTATCAAAGCCGTCCGTAAACAGTCCGAAGGTCGTGCAGACAAATACGCGCTTCGCGTTGCGGTCCTTGAGCTGCTTTGCCACATCCAGCATACTTTCGCCGGAGGAAATCATATCGTCCACGATGACCACATCCTTGCCGCTCACGGAATCGCCGAGAAATTCGTGCGCGACGATAGGATTCTTGCCGTTTACGATGGTAGAGTAGTCGCGGCGCTTGTAAAACATTCCCATATCGACGCCGAGAATCGTGGAAAAATAGACCGCACGGTTCATGGCGCCCTCATCCGGGCTGATAATCATCAGATGGTCGCTGTCGATTTTGAAATCCGGCGTGGAGAGCAGGATCGCTTTCAGAAACTGATAGGTCGGCATAAAGGTGTCAAAGCCGATCAGCGGCACGGCGTTCTGCACGCGCGGGTCGTGCGCGTCAAAGGTAAGAATGTTGCTGACGCCCATCGCCGCAAGCTCCTGCAGGGCGAGCGCGCAGTCGAGAGATTCTCTTCCGGAGCGCTTGTGCTGCCTGCCCTCATAGAGGAACGGCATAATGACGTTGATGCGCTTTGCTTTTCCGTCGCTGGCAGAAATGATGCGCTTTAAATCCTGGAAATGATTATCCGGCGACATATAATTGGTGTAGCCGCAGACCTTGTAGGTGAGGCTGCAGTTTGTGATGTCCGCCAGAATAAAAAGGTCGCTTCCGCGCACAGAGGTGTTTATGATACCTTTTCCTTCTCCGGTGCCGAAGCGCGGGCAGGCGCAGTCCACAAGAAAAGAATCCGCCGCATATTCCGCATAGGCGATGCTGTCGGCGGGCAGGGTGGGGTTGGTGTGCCTGTATTCTACGAGATGCTGGTTTACCTGCTGCGCAAAGTCGCGGCAGCCTTCCAATGCGGCTATTTTGAGCGGCGCAAGTGGGATAGAGTGACGCAATGGGTCAAACAAATCGGACATGAGGACCTCCATAATATGTACATTTTACAAAATATTTCTATGTCCAGTATATCCGTTCGGATGGCGCACGTCAAGAAATTTGTCGCTTAGGTTGCATTTTTGCGGCAAATTTAGTATGATAAGCAGCAAAGGAGTAAATTTCTGATGAAGAATAAGAAAAAGCATATCGTCAGCCGTGTGCTGGAGGGGAGCATCGCAGAGGAGCTGGAGATCTCCCCAGGAGACGAGCTGGTTTCCATTAACGGACAGCGGATACGCGATATCCTGGATTACCGGTATCTGTGCAACGAGGAGGAGTTACTCGTTCTGATACGGAAGCCGGACGGCGAAGAATGGGAGCTGGAGATTGAGAAGGAGTTTGAGGAGGACCTTGGGCTGGAGTTTGAAAACGATTTTATGGACGACTATCACTCCTGCCGCAACAGGTGCATCTTCTGTTTCATCGACCAGATGCCGCCGGGAATGCGAAAGACGCTGTATTTTAAGGATGACGATACCAGACTTTCTTTTTTGCAGGGAAATTATGTGACCCTGACGAATATCGGCGAAATGGATATGGAGCAGATACTCCGGTATCATCTGTCGCCGATTAATATTTCGTTCCAGACAATGAATCCGCAGCTTCGCTGTAAAATGCTGGGCAACCGCTTTGCGGGCGAGGCGCTGAAAAAGGTCGACCGTCTTGCGGAGGCGGGCATCGAAATGAACGGGCAGATCGTGCTCTGCAAGGGCGTCAACGACGGGGAGGAGCTGGAATACTCCATCCGTCAGCTTACGCGCTATCTGCCGTATCTGAGAAGCGTATCCGTGGTTCCGGTCGGACTGACGAGGTTCCGCGAGGGGCTGTATCCGCTGGAGCCGTTCACAAAAGAGGATGCGCGCGCGGTGCTTGGGACTATCCACCGCTGGCAGGAAAAGCTGTACAGAGAGCACGGCACGCATTTTATCCATGCCGGGGACGAGTGGTATCTGCTGGCGGAGGAGGAGCTGCCGCCGGAGGAGACCTACGACGGTTATCTGCAGCTTGAAAACGGCGTCGGGATGCTGCGGCTGTTTCAGGAGGAAACGACGCAGGCCATACAGGAGCGCACCGGCGATGCGCGCAGTCACAGTGTATCGCTTGTGACGGGACTGCTGGCGGCTCCGTATATCAGACGGGCGGCGGAGGCGCTGGTACAGAAATATCCGGGCGTATCCGTGCAGGTCTATCCGGTAAAAAATGAATTTTTCGGAGAGCGGATCACGGTATCGGGGCTTCTGACGGGACAGGATATTATCCGGGCGCTGCGGGATAAACCGCTCGGCGATGCGCTGCTGCTCCCGTGCAGTATGTTTAAGAGCGGCGAGACAGTATTTCTGGACGATATTACCTTAAAGGAACTTGAGGAGACTTTACAGACAAAAGCCTGTATTGTAAAATCAGGCGGAAAGGATTTTGTGCATGCCGTCCTTCTGGAGGAGCAGGACGAGGAAGGAAAAACGGCACAGCCATATGAGGTGAAAGACATTGAGTAAACCGATCGTAGCGATAGTAGGAAGACCGAATGTGGGAAAATCCACATTGTTTAACGCGCTGGCAGGCGAAAATATTTCCATCGTGAAGGATACGCCGGGCGTGACGCGGGACCGCATTTACGCGGATGTGGAATGGCTGAATTATCAGTTTACCCTTATTGACACCGGCGGAATCGAGCCGGACAGCAGCGATGTGATTCTCTCGCAGATGCGCGAGCAGGCGCAGATCGCCATTGACACGGCGGATGTGATTATTTTCATGGTGGACGTAAGGCAGGGGCTGATTGACGCGGACTCCAAGGTGGCGGATATGCTGCGCCGCAGCCGTAAGCCGGTGGTTCTCGCCGTAAACAAGGCGGACAACTATGAAAAATCCCTGCCGGATGTATACGAATTTTATAACCTCGGCATCGGCGACCCGCAGCCCATCTCCGCGGCGGGAAAGCAGGGGCTCGGCGATATGCTGGACGTGGTAGTCGGCTATTTTACGGAAAACGGGCAGGAGGAGAGGGAGGACGACCGTCCGCGCATCGCGGTGGTGGGAAAGCCGAATGTCGGCAAATCCTCCATCATCAATAAGCTGCTGGGCGAAAACCGCGTGATCGTCTCCGATATTGCCGGAACGACCAGGGACGCCATCGACACGGCGATTACCTGGGGCGGCAGAGAATATGTGTTTATCGATACCGCGGGACTGCGCCGGAAAAACAAAATCAAAGAGGAGCTGGAGCGCTACAGTATTATCCGCACGGTGACGGCGGTGGACCGCGCCGATGTGGTGGTAGTGGTGATCGATGCCGTCGAGGGTGTGACGGAGCAGGATGCAAAGATTGCCGGGATTGCGCATGACCGCGGCAAGGGAATCCTGGTCGTCGTAAACAAATGGGACGCTATCGAAAAAGACGATAAAACCGTTTACAAATACACGGAGAAAATCCGGGAGACGCTCTCCTTTATGCCGTATGCCGAGATTATGTTCGTGTCCGCCCAGACCGGACAGCGGCTTGCGAAGCTCTTTGACATGATCGATATGATCGTGCAGAATCAGTCGATGCGGATCGCGACCGGCGTGCTCAACGAAATCCTCTCGGAGGCGGTGGCGCTGCAGCAGCCGCCCTCTGATAAAGGAAAGCGCCTGAAGCTGTATTACATCACGCAGGTTTCCGTAAAGCCGCCAACTTTCGTTATTTTTGTCAATGACCGTGCGCTGATGCACTTTTCTTATACGCGCTATCTGGAAAATAAAATCCGGGATACCTTTGGATTCCGCGGAACTCCGCTGAAATTCATTATCCGGGAACGAAAGGAAAGAGAAAAATAATGTGGATTCGTATCATCTGCGTGGCTATCGGCTACGCGTTCGGACTGTTTCAGACAAGTTATATTATCGGCAGGCTTCACGGCATTGATATCCGTGAATACGGCAGCGGAAATGCCGGCACCACGAATATGCTGCGTACAATGGGGACAAAGGCGGGACTTCTGACCTTTTTCGGCGACTGCATAAAATGTGTGCTGGCGGTCGTGCTGGTGCGCATCTGCTTCGGAAAGGCGCACGCGGATATTCTGCCGCTGCTGGAGCTTTATGCTGCCGCCGGGGTCATCCTCGGACATAACTTTCCGTTTTATCTGCATTTCCGCGGAGGCAAGGGGATTGCGGCGACTGCAGGGCTGGTGCTCTCACTGCATCCGGTGATTGCGGTCTGCGGCATCATCACGTTTTTTACGGTATTTCTTCTGACGCATTACGTCTCCCTTGGGTCGCTTCTGGTCTATGTGGGACTGGTCATCGAGATTATCGTGCTGGGACAGACCGGGGCGTTCGGCATGGAGCAGCAGTATCTTGTGGAAATGTATATCGTGACGATTCTGCTGGCGGCGATGGCGTTCTGGAAGCACCGGGAAAACATAAAGCGGCTGCTTGCGGGAACGGAGCGGAAGACTTATTTATTTAAAAAGAATAAAAAAGAGTAACAGGAGGAGCTTTATATGGCAAAGATTGGTATTATCGGCGCGGGAAGCTGGGGAATCGCACTTTCTGTGCTGCTTCACAACAACGGACATGAGGTGAGCGTCTGGTCAGTTATTCCGGAAGAAATTGCGATGCTGAAGGAAAAGCGGGAGCATGAGACGAAGCTGCCCGGCGTCCATCTGTCGGAGGACATTCTTTTTACGGACGATCTGCAGGAAATTACGGCGGACAAAGAGGTGCTGATTATGGCGGTGCCGTCCCCGTATACGCGCAGCACCAGTAAAATGCTGAAGGGGCTGTTAAAAGAAGGACAGATCGTTGTGAATGTGGCGAAGGGCATTGAGGAGACGACGCTTGATACGCTGACGGATATTATCGAGGAGGAGCTTCCGGGCGTAAATGCGGCGGTGCTCTCCGGACCGAGCCACGCCGAGGAGGTGGGACGCGGCATCCCGACGACCTGTGTGGTGGGTGCGCACGATGCGCAGACAGCGAAGTATCTGCAGAATATCTTTATCAGTCCGGTGTTCCGCGTCTACACGAGTCCGGATATGCTGGGCATCGAGCTGGGCGGCGCGCTGAAAAACGTGATTGCCCTGGCGGCGGGCATTGCGGATGGGCTGGGCTACGGCGACAACACGAAGGCGGCGCTGATTACCAGAGGTATTGCGGAAATCTCGCGCCTGGGAACCGCGATGGGCGGCAGACCGGAAACCTTTTACGGACTTACCGGCATCGGCGACCTGATCGTGACCTGCGCCAGCGTGCACAGCCGCAACCGCAGGGCGGGCTATCTCATCGGGCAGGGACGCACGATGGAGGAAGCGATGGCGGAGGTAAAGATGATTGTGGAGGGCGTTTACTCTGCAAAAGCGGCGCTGACGCTCTCACAGAAATACAATATCGAAATGCCGATCGTAGAGCAGGTAAATAAAGTCCTGTTTGAGGGAAAACGCGCGGACGAGGCGGTAAACGAGCTGATGATGCGCGGACCAAAGAGCGAAAGCGGAGGACCTGTCTGGTAGAATGCAAAATATTGCTTGACGATTCTGTAAAATGGGTGTATATTTTTACTAACGTGCTTTAAACCGTTAAAGCGAAAGCGTAATTCAGCAGAAAAGAGGAGAATGAGCAATGAAAAAAGTAATTTCTAAGGTTCTTGCAGCCGGTATGGCAGTTTCTATGACAGCGGCGCTCGGCGTGGCAGTAAATGCGGAGGATACCACATATAATATCGGTATCTGCCAGCTTGTACAGCATCCTGCACTGGATGCGGCTACACAGGGCTTTAAGGATGCGCTCACAGAGAAGCTTGGCGACCAGGTTGTGATTGATGAGCAGAACGCGTCCGGCGATTCCGCAAACTGCGCGACGATCGTAAACCAGTTTGTATCCAACAATGTAGACCTTATCATGGCGAACGCAACGGCGTCCCTGCAGGCGGCTGCTGCGGCAACAGGAGATATCCCGATTCTCGGAACCTCCATCACCGTATACAATGTAGCGCTGGACATTCCGGATGAGGAGTGGACAGGCTCCACCGGCACAAATATTTCCGGTACCTCAGACCTTGCACCGCTCGATGAGCAGGCGGCAATGTTCACGGAGCTGCTTCCGGATGCAAAGACCGTCGGTCTTCTGTACTGCTCCGCAGAGCCGAACTCCGTATACCAGGTAGATACTGTAAAGGCGGCTCTGGAGGAAGCGGGCGTTACCTGCAACGTATACACCTTTGCGGATTCCAATGATATCGCGTCCATCACGACGACAGCGGCGGCAGAGTGCGATGCGCTCTATGTTCCGACAGATAACACGGCGGCTTCCAACACAGAGATCATCAACAATATCTGCGAGCCGGCAGGCGTTCCGATCATCGCGGGCGAGGAAGGTATCTGTGAGGGCTGTGGTATTGCAACTCTTTCCATCAGCTACTACGACATCGGCTACAAGACCGGTGAAATGGCTTATGAGATTCTGGTAAACGGCGCTGATGTCAGCACCATGCCGATTGAATTTGCTCCGCAGTTTGTAAAGAAATACGTTCCGGAAAGATGCGAAGCACTTGGCATCACAATTCCGGAAGGCTACGAAGCTATCGGAGCAGACGCTGAGGAAGAGACAGAAGCGGCGGAAGGTGAGACGGAAGCTGCAGAAGAAACAGAAGCGGCTGAAACAGAGGCTGTAGAAGAAACAGAAGCAGAAACAGAAGCATAAATACGAAATAGTAAGGCAGTAAATCATTACAGCGGACTGTCGCGGACAGAGATGTCATGCGGCAGCCCGTCGTTTTGCGGTGGAGGAAAAGCTGTGAACATTGGAAATCTTTTTAATGCATTGCCAGGCGCCTGCGCCCAGGGGCTTATCTGGGGAATTATGGCAATCGGCGTATATATTACCTATAAAATCCTGGATCTGGCGGATTTAACTGTGGACGGCACCATGTGTACCGGCGGCGCAGTCTGTGTCATGATGCTGCTGAACGGATACTCCGTGCCGGTGGCGCTGGCATGTGCGTTCGGCGCGGGAATGCTTGCCGGGCTTGTGACGGGCATTTTTCATACGGCGATGGGAATCCCGGCGATCCTGTCCGGAATCCTGACGCAGCTTGGTCTGTATTCCATCAATCTGCGCATTATGGGCGGAAGAGCGAATCAGGCAATCAGTGTGGATAAATATCCTCTGATCGCTTCTCTGCGCAATATCAAGGATGTGCCGTTTTATAAAAATACGATTTTTATCGTTATCATTTTTATCGTGGTTATTATTGCGCTGCTGTACTGGTTCTTCGGAACCGAGCTGGGATGCGCCATCCGCGCTACCGGTTCCAATCCGAATATGTCCCGTGCGCAGGGCATCAATACAGATCTGAGCAAAATCATCGGTCTGATGCTCTCCAACGGCATTGTGGCGCTCTCCAGCGGCCTGTACGCCCAGTACCAGGGCTTTGCGGACGTCAACATGGGACGCGGTGCAATCGTCATCGGTCTTGCCGCTGTAATTATCGGCCAGGTGGTGTTCGGCAGATTTGCGCATAACTTTGCCGGAAAGCTGATTGCGGTAGCGCTCGGCGCGATTATTTATTATCTTGTGCTGCAGGTGGTGCTCTGGCTCGGACTGAATTCCAACGATCTGAAGCTGCTTTCGGCGCTTGTGGTCGCAGTATTCCTTGCAATTCCGCATCTGAAAGGGAAATATTTCTCAAAGGCAAAAAAAGGAGGTGCCGGCCGTGCTTAAACTGATTGGAATAAAAAAGACCTTCAATCCGGGGACGGTCAACGAAAAGCAGGCGCTCTGCGGCGTTGACCTGGTATTAAATGAGGGCGATTTCGTGACAGTCATCGGCGGAAACGGCGCCGGAAAATCCACCACTCTGAACGCCATTGCCGGCGTGTGGCCGGTGGATGAAGGCGAGATCATTATCGACGGCATCAATGTAACGCGGCTTCCGGAATATAAGCGCGCGAAGTATCTCGGACGCGTGTTCCAGGATCCGATGACCGGAACGGCATCCAGTATGCAGATTGAAGAAAATCTGGCGCTTGCCTCCCGGCGCGGGCTGCGGCGCACTCTGAAGAGCGGCATCAATGCGGCGGAGCGGGAGCGCTATAAGGAGAAGCTGAAGATTCTGGACCTCGGTCTGGAGGAGCGGCTTACCGAGAAGGTGGGACTTCTCTCCGGCGGACAGCGCCAGGCGCTGACGCTTCTGATGGCGACCTTGAAAAAACCGAAGCTTCTCCTTCTGGATGAGCACACGGCGGCGCTCGACCCGAAAACGGCGGCGAAGGTGCTGGAGGCGACCGACAAGATTATCGCCCGCGACAATCTGACCGCCATCATGATCACGCATAATATGAAGGACGCCATTGCACACGGCAACCGTCTGATTATGATGCACGAAGGAAAAATTATCTACGATGTGGCGGGAGAGGAGAAAAAAAATCTCAAGGTTTCCGACCTTTTGCAGAAATTTGAACAGGCAAGCGGTGGCGAATTTGCAAACGACCGTATGATGCTTGCATAGCAGATGGAAAAGACAGAACTGTCGTCAGGCAATCTGTCTTTTTTGTTTTTTTAAAGTACAATTTCGTTGTTGAGATTTCCAGTTTAATATGCTATACTATCCCATAGTAGGGGATACTGCAATCCCCTGTCAAAAAATTAACAATATCATAAGGAAAGGAGGCTATAGAAGTGCATATTGTAACGGACGAAAATGGCAATGTCTGTACACACACCCATACGCATGAGCACACGCATACCCATACGTATGAGCACTCTCATCCGCATGAGCATGAGCATGGCGCAGAGGAAAATCATGAGCACAGCCATGAAGACGGACAGTGTCATCAGCACGGAGACCACTGCCACAGTCATGCGGGGGGAGAAGGCTGTCACGGATGCCAGGACGGCGGAGCATCACCGGCGGACAAAAACGCCGCGCTTCTGCAGTATATGCTGGATCACAACACGCATCATGCGGCGGAGCTTGACCAGATGGCGGACAAGCTGGCGGCGGACGGTCATGAGAAGGCTGCCGAACAGATCCGCAAAGCGGTGGATGAGTTCCAGAAAGGAAATCTCTATCTTGGTCTCGCGTTGTCCCTGGTAAAGGAAGCATAACGGAGGTGAACAATATGTGCCTTTCCACCGTTGTAAAAAAGAATCAGCCTGACTGTGTTCTTCTGGAATACGTCAGTAAAATTGAAGTAAATGGAAATCTTATCACCCTGACAGACGTAATGGGCGAGCAGAAAACGGTAGAGGGAACCATCGCGATGGCGGACCTCACCGGCGGCAGAGTGGAAATCAACTGCTGATATGCCCGGACATCTGCGTGTCAGGTAAAGGAAACAATAAGGAGCGCGAATTTATGTCATTTACGATTGCAGTCGCCGGAAAAGGCGGCGTCGGAAAAACCACATTATGCGGTCTGTTTATCCAGTATCTCTGTGAACAGGGAAAACGCCCGGTGCTGGCGGTGGATGCGGACGCAAACTCAAACCTGAATGAAGTCCTCGGCATCGACGTTGAAATGACGCTTGGCGATATCCGCGAGGAAATGTCCAAAGCGGAGGCTTCCGGAAATTCACAGATTCCGGTGGGGATGACGAAGGCGGATTACATGGAATTTATGTTCAGCCGCTGTCTGGCGGAGGAAGATGATTATGATATGCTGGTGATGGGGCGTTCGCAGGGAGCAGGCTGCTACTGCTATGTAAACGGACTTCTGCAGGCACAGCTTCAGAAGCTGGCGCCGAATTACCCGTATGTTGTCGTGGATAACGAGGCGGGCATGGAGCATATCAGCCGCGGCATTCTGCCGAAGGTGGATATGATCCTGCTGGTGAGCGACTGCTCCAGGCGCGGCGTGCAGGCGGTCGGACGAATCGCGCAGCTCACAAAAGAGCTTGGTCTGAAACCGGAAACGATGGGACTGATCGTCAACCGTGCTCCGGAGGGAAGGCTGAATGAGGGCACGATGGAGGAAATCGAAAAGCAGGGGCTCACCCTGCTGGGCGTTGTGCCGCAGGACGCCGAGGTTTACGAATATGACTGTGCCGGCAGACCAATGGTAGATTTACCGGAAACCTCTCCGGTGAAGCAGGCGCTGCACAGTATCATAGATAAGTTAAAGATTTAATATTATAACCCAGTCAAGGAGGATTATGATGGGAGACTTTAAGCTGACAACAGTAGAAGAAATGGAAGCGGCTACCGAAAAATTGCTGGAGACCGGCAAAAAAGTAGGCGCAGACGGATGGCAGTACCGTGTGAAAAACCAGACACCGCACTGTAAATTTGGCGAGACCGGTATCTGCTGTAAGATTTGCTCAATGGGTCCGTGCCGTATTACACCCAAGGCACCGAAGGGCATCTGCGGATGCGACGCTCACGGTATCGTAGCGCGTAACTACCTGAAATTTACGGCGGGCGGCTCTGCTACGCATTCTGACCACGGCCGTGAGATCTGCAACACGCTGTATCATGCGAAGCCGGAAGGTCCGTACAAGGTAAAAGACCCGGAGAAGCTGATTCGCATCGCGAAGGAATGGGGCGTGGAGACAGAAGGAAAGGATATCTATGATCTTGCCCATGAAGTGGCAATCCTTGGTCTCAGCGAGTATGGTAAGGTGTTCGGTCATCAGAATTTCCTGAAGAGAGCACCGCAGCACACACAGGAAATCTGGGAGAGAGAGGAGATCGCTCCGCGCGCGATCGACCGCGAGGTATCCTGCTCCCTGCACATGACGCATATGGGATGTTCCTCAAAGCCGGAGGCGCTGATCCGTCAGTCCCTTCGTTCCGGTCTGTCCGACGGATGGGGCGGTTCTATGGCGGGCACCGAGTTCTCGGACGTGCTCTTTGGAACGCCGAAGCCGGTTGACACCGAGGCAAACCTGGGCGTTATGAATAAGGATAATGTAAATATCGTTGTACACGGACATGACCCGTCACTTTCCGAAATGATCTGCGAATATGCGGATGATCCGGAAATGATTGCCTACGCAAAGAGCAAGGGCGCAAAGGGCATCACGGTTTCCGGTGTCTGCTGTACTTCCAACGAAGTGGCAATGCGCCGCGGAATCCCGATGGCAGGAAACTTCCTCCAGCAGGAGAACGTGGTGCTGACCGGTGCATGTGAAGCAATCGTGGTAGATGTACAGTGTATCTTCCCGGCGCTTGGTCCGTTAAGCAAATGCTTCCACACCAAATTTGTGACGACCTCTCCGATCGCACAGATGCCGGATTCTGAGTTTATTCGTTTCCATGCGGATACCGCTGCAGAGAACGCAAAGGCAATCGTAAAGATGGCAATCGATAACTTTGAAAACAGAAATCCGGATCTTGTATATATCCCGGATATGAAGCAGAAGGCTACAGTAGGCTACTCTGTGGAGGCAATCGTAAAGACGCTGGACGGCGTTACCAACTCCCAGGTAGATGAAACAGGTACCACAAAGCCGCTCATCGAGTGCATCACCTCCGGTGTTATCCGCGGTGCAGTTGCGATGGTTGGCTGCAACAACCCGAAGATCCGTCCGGACTATGCGCACATCGAGCTGATGAAGAAGCTGATCGCAAACGATATTATCGTGGTGGCATCCGGATGTTCCGCACAGGCTGCAGCAAAGGCAGGTCTGATGGATAAGGAAGCGAAGAACCTCTGCGGCGCCGGTCTGAAGAGAGTCTGTGAGCTGGCAGATATTCCGCCGGTACTTCATATGGGTTCCTGTGTGGATATCAGCCGTATGATGATTCTTGTTTCAGAGCTGGCAAAGGATTCCGGACTGAACATTTCCCAGCTTCCGGTAGTGGGGTGCGCTCCGGAATGGATGTCCGAAAAAGCGGTTTCCATCGGAAACTACGTAGTAGCAACCGGTATCGATACCTTCCTTGGCGTAGACCCGTATGTATCCGGTTCCGACCAGGTAAGCAAGCTGCTGACAGAAGGCTTAAGAGACTGGGTAGAGGCTGCTTATACAGTGGAAAAGGACATCGAAAAGCTGGTTGACCTGATGATTGAGAGAATCGAAGAGAAACGTACAGCTATTGGCATCTAAAATCATACATAAGGTGGATGAGACACTATGAAAATTGCAGTGACCGGTAAAGGCGGCGTTGGTAAAACAACGTTTGCCGCTACCCTTGCAAGATTATATGCAGAAGAAGGGAGACCTGTCCTGGCGGCGGATGTGGATCCGGACGCGAATCTGGGGCTTGCGCTTGGCTTCTCGGAGGAGGAGCTGGAGAAAATCGTTCCGATTACCAAAATGCGCAAGCTCATCGAGGAGCGTACTGGGGCAAACGAGGACAATACCTTTTACCGCATCAACCCGAAGGTGAGTGATATCCCGGATACCTATGGAAAGGTGTGCAACGGCGTGAAGCTGCTCGTGCTGGGCACCGTGGATACAGCCGGAAGCGGCTGTGTGTGCCCGGAGCATGTCATGCTGAAGCGCATCATCAATAATCTCGTGCTCCACAGGGAGGACGTTGTGATTCTGGATATGGAGGCGGGTCTTGAGCATCTCGGACGCGGCACGACATCCGGCATGGACCAGTTTGTCGTTGTCATCGAACCGGGCGCCAGGAGCATCCAGACCTATGCCAATGTCAAACGTCTCGCGACGGAGCTTGGGGTTAAGCAGGTACGGGTGGTCGCAAACAAGGTGCGTGATGAGAAGGATGAGGAATTTATCCGCGCAAGGATTCCGGCGGAGGATCTGCTGGGCTTTGTCCATTACAGCACGGAAGTGATCGATGCGGACCGCAGCGGCGCTTCTCCCTATGATTTCAGCAAATCTGCAGTGGAAGAAATCCGGAAGATTAAAGAAATAATCGACCGGACGGCAGAACAGCCGTAATCCGGCAGACAGACTGGTGTTCCTGAAAACCGGACAGACATTAAGATGTGATGATTCTTTATTTAAAGTGAAACGATGAATGGAGGAAATTACGGTGACTTTATTTGATGTTGTATTTAGTGGAAACGATACTGTGTATGGACTGACAGAAAACGCTGTCGACGCAGCTATCGCACAGCACGGTGCGGATAAGGCAGTTGCTTTTCCGGACACCGCATACAGCCTGCCGTGTTACTTCGGGGTAACCGGAACAAAGATTTCCAACCTCGGCGACATGAAGGCTGCTCTCGGAACAATTAAATCTCTTATGACCAGAGAAAAACGTCTGAACGATGTATTTATGTCCGGTATTGCTACGGCGCTCTGCGCAGAGTTTATTGAAGCGCTGAAATACATCGACGGTGCAGCTCCCTACGAGGCTCCGTGCTACGGACATCTGGGTGATGCGATTATCCGTGAGCTCGGTGTTCCGCTTGTAACCGGCGATATTCCGGGCGTTGCAGTTATCCTTGGCTCCGCTCCGACCGCACAGGAAGGTGTGGACCTGGTAAAATCCTACCAGGCACAGGGTATTCTGGTTACGCTGGTTGGCGGTATTATCGACCAGTGTGAAGAGCTTGGCTACAAGACCGGCGCAAACGTGCGTGTAATCCCGCTTGGCAAGGATGTGACCAGCGTTGTTCATGTAGTATCCGTTGCAGTGCGTGCAGCACTGATCTTCGGCAACATCCAGGGCGGCGATGCTTCTGGTCTGATGGAATACACCATGAAGCGTGTACCGGCATTTGTAAACGCGTTCGCTCCGCTTGACCCGGTTATTGTTGCATGCGGCGCAGGCGCTATCGCACTCGGCTTCCCGGTAGTTACCAACGATGTGGCAACCGCAGAGGCAGTTAATATCAAGGTTCCGAAGAGCCTTATCGTGCAGCCGGATGTCAGCAAGTTCAATGCGACCTCCCTGGAAGCACGCGACATTAAGATTAAAATTACACATATCGATATCCCGGTTGCTTTTGCTTCCGCATTCGAGGGCGAAATTATCCGCCGCGGCGATATGCAGGTAGAATTCGATGGCTCCCGTGTGGACTGCTTCGAGCTGGTACAGACGAAGGATGCTTCCGAAGTGGAAGACCACAAGATCGAGGTCATTGGACCGGATATTGATGAAATGCCGGAAGGCAGCAAGCAGAGCATTGCGTATGTGGTAGAGGTAGCCGGCAAGACGATGCAGGCTGATTTCGAGTCCGTATTTGAGCGTAAATTCCATTCCTACCTTAACTGCGTGGAAGGTATGATGCATACCGGACAGCGTGATATGATCCGTATCCGTATCAGCAAGGATACCTATAATGCAGGCTTCCGTCTGAAACATATCGGCGAAGTGCTTTACGCTAAGGTAAAGAGCGAATTTGCTGCAGTTGTGGACAAGTGCCAGGTGAAGATCTGCACCGATGCGGCAGAGTGTACAAAACTTCGTCATGAGCTGGCTACTCCGGTATATGACAAGCGCGACGAGCGTCTGACCACACTGACAGACGAGGGCGTTGACGTATACTACAGCTGTATCATGTGCCAGGCATTCTCACCGAGCCACGTATGTGTGGTAACACCGGAGAGACTTGGACTTTGCGGCGCCGTTTCATGGCTGGATGCGAAAGCAACCAACGAGCTTGATCCGCAGGGACCGTGCCAGGTAATCACGAAAGAAAGACCGATCGATGAAAGAATCGGTGAATATGAGGATGTAAACGAAGCAGTACGCAAGTTCTCCCAGGGTGCTCTGGAAGACGTATCCCTGTACTCCATCATCGAAAAGCCGATGACGAGCTGCGGATGCTTCGAGTGTATCTGCGGTATCGAGCCGCTGTCCAACGGTGTCTGCATCGCAAACCGTGAGTACGCAGGCATGACCCCGATCGGTATGACCTTCTCAGAGCTGGCTTCCATGACCGGCGGCGGTGTACAGACACCGGGCTTCATGGGACATGGTAAGCACTTCATCGCTTCCAAGAAGTTCATGAAGGCAGAGGGCGGTATCGAGCGTATCGTATGGATGCCGAAGGAACTGAAGGAGCAGGTAAAAGACAGACTCAACGCAACCGCAAAAGAGCTTTACGGAATCGACAACTTCACCGATATGATCGGCGACGAGACCGTGGCAGAAGATCCGGAGACACTGCTGGCATTCCTGGAAGAAAAAGGACACCCGGCACTTACAATGGAACCAATGATGTAAGCAATCAAAATCGGCTCCGCCGATTTTCGGGTGCGAACGCAGTGAGCAGCCGTTATGACGTGCAAAGCACGGCATGATTGCTTAACGAGGAAAAATGCGCAGCATTTTTCTGAGTCTAACATGATTCAGCAACGTGAAACACCCAAATGTAACGAAATCTTTGAGCTGCGCAAGCAGCGGCAGACGTGCTTTTGCACGTCTGGATTCCGGAGTATAAGGTGTGCACGTGGCGGGAAAAATGCGCAGCATTTTTCTGAGTCTAACATGATTCAGCAGCGTGAAACACCCAAATGTAACGAAATCTTTAAGCTGCGCAAGCAGCGGCACCCGCGCATCTGCGCGGCTGGATTTACCAATTTGTTTTTCCCCGCGCGCCGGCAGGCAACACCCGGCCGGCCGGGGTGCGGTTAAAAAAATGCATAGAAAAATGCAGTAGATGTTTTATGAAGGAGGAAATTTAAAATGCCGTTTACAGCAAAATCAGGAAAGTTCAATGCCAGCATTAAGACAGTAACCGTTGGCACCGGCGACAAAGCGATTACTCTTGGCGGAGAAAACGTTCTGCCGTTCTACACTTTCGACGCACCGATTGAAAACGCACCGAAGGTAGGTATCGAGATCACAGATTTCGGTATGGAAAATGAACTGGAATGTGTAAAAAAATACTATGAAGGATGCACCACACTGGCAGATATCGCAAAAAGAGCTGCTTCTTTTGAGGGTGTAGACTTCTTATGCTTCCGTATGGAGGGCGGCGATCCCAACGGAGCAAACAAATCAACAGAGGAACTGATGGCTGCACTGAAAGAGGTTGCAGAGGCAGTGGACTGTCCGCTGGTTGTTGCGGGCTCCAAGAACGCAGAAAGAGATGCGGAGCTTCTCTCCAAGGCTGCGGAAGCAGTACAGGGAAAGAATGCCATTATCCTTGCGGCAAGAGAAGAAAACTACAAAACAGTCGGCGCTGCTGCCGGTCTTGCATACAATCAGATTGTCGGCGCGGAATCTTCTGTTGATATCAACCTTGCAAAACAGTTGAATGTATTACTGACACAGTTAGGTGTCAATGCCTCCAGCATTGCAATGAACGTAGGTACCGCGGCTGCAGGCTACGGTTATGAGTACGTTGCATCGACCATGCAGCGTGTAAAAGCAGCGGCTTTGTCCCAGAACGATACACAGCTCCAGATGCCGATCATCACACCGGTAGCATCTGAGGTATGGGGCGTAAAGGAAGCTGTTACAACCGAAGCTGATATGCCGGAATGGGGAGACCAGGAAAGACGTGGCGTAGATATGGAAGTACAGACTGCAGCAGCCGACTTAGCCTGCGGCTCCAATGCTGTAATTCTGAAACATCCGACATCAATCGCAACTATTTCCAAGATGATTAAAGAATTAGTTTAGTATAATTGCTGTTAAGGAGGAAGAAAGAATTATGGCACTCAAAGGTCTGGATATATTCAAATTATCACCGAAGAAAAACTGTAAGGAATGCGGAAGCCCGACATGTATGGCTTTCTCTATGAAGGTGGCGCAGGGCGCGGTTGACATCAACGCCTGCCCGTACTTCTCAGAGGATGCAAAGGCTCAGTTATCCGAGGCTACCGCACCGCCTATGAAGACAGTAAAAGTAGGTACCGGAAGCGAGGAATTTGCACTCGGCGGCGAGACGGTTATGGAACGTCACGAGAAAACATTTGTCAGCAAGACAAGATATGCCGTTGCTCTGTGCAACTGCATGAGCGCGGAAGAAATCGACGCGGCTCTGGCTGGCATTCCGAAAGTAGATTATGAGCGTATCGGCGAGAGAATGTACGTGGAAATGGTATACGTAAACTACTCCGCAGACGGCGCAACTGATTATGTAGAGCTGGTAAAGAAAGCAGCGGCACTCGGCAGAACGCTGATTCTTGGCTGCACCGATGTGGAAGTGGCAAAGGCGGCTCTGGCTGTATGTAAGGACGGCAAGCCCATCCTGAACGGCGCGACACCGGAAAACTATGCTGAAATGAGCGCAGCAGCAACCGAAGCCGGCGTAGTGCTTGGCGTTACCGGCGCTGATATCAATGGATTATACGACACTGTAAAAGCACTGGAAGCTCTTGGAAACAAGAATCTGGTGATCGACACCACGGGAGCAACTGTAAAGGAGACCTTCGCAAACACGGTACGTGTCCGCAAGGCGGCCATCAAGGACGGCGACAGAAGCTTTGGTTATCCGTCCATCGTAAACCTGGTAAAGGTTGCAAAGGATGACATGCATCTGCAGTCTGCACTGGCAGCGGTATTCACCATCAAATATGGTTCCATCGTTGTTATGCAGGAAATGACCTATTCTGAGGCACAGCCGCTGTATGGTCTGCGTCAGAACATCTTCACAGACCCGCAGAAGCCGATGCGTGTGGAGCCGGGTATCTACCCGCTCAACGGTGCGGATGAAAATTCCATCTGTCTGACCACCGTAGACTTTGCGCTTACATATTTCCTGGTATCCGGCGAACTGGAGCGCTCCGGCGTACCGTGCAATCTGATCATCAGCGATGCGGGCGGACTTTCCGTACTGACTGCATGGGCTGCTGGAAAGCTGTCTGCCGGAACGATTGAAAAGTTCTGGAAAGAGCAGGATATCGAAGGAAAAATCAAGAGCCGCAAGCTCATCATTCCGGGTAAGGTTGCTGTCCTCAAGGGCGAGATCGAGGCGAAGCTTCCGGGCTGGGAGGTTATCATTGCCCCGGCAGAAGCTGCACAGTTAGTAAAATTCTTAAAAGATATGAACCTTTAAAATTTATTATCTAAGGAGGATAACACAAATGGCAAAATTTATTACGATTGGTGAAAGACTCTCCACCACTGCTCCGGCAGTAAACAAGGCTTTCACGGAGAGAGACCCGGAACCGATTCTGAAAAGAGCGAAACAGCAGCTCGACGCTGGCGCTACTTATCTGGATGTGAACATCGGACCGGCTGAGAGCGACGGCGAGGATCTGATGAAGTGGGCAGTACAGCTCCTTCAGAGCGAATTCGACAACGTTCCGCTGGCACTGGATACCTCCAACAAAAAGGCTATCGAGGCTGGTATTTCCGTTTACAACCGTTCCAAGGGAAAACCGATTGTAAACTCTGCGGATGCTGCAGGCAGAATTGAAAACATCGACCTTGCTGCTGCAAACGACGCGATCGTTATCGCGCTCTGCAACGGCGAAGGTATTGCAAAGGACAACGACGAGCGTATGGGCTACTGCCAGATGCTGCTTGAGAGAGGTCTGGAGCATGGTATGGAAGCGGAGGACCTCTGGTTCGACCCGCTGTTCCTGGTTGTAAAGGGTATGCAGGACAAGCAGATGCAGATTCTTGAGTGTATCAAAATGTTCTCTGATATGGGACTGAATTCCACAGGCGGTCTGTCCAATAACTCCAACGGTATGCCGAAGCATATCCGTCCGATCATGGATTCCGCTATGGTTGCTATGGCTATGATGCAGGGTCTTACCTCCGCGATCGTAAACCCGAACGACCTGCGTCTGATGGAGACTATCAAGTCCTGTGATGTATTGAAGAACAACACTCTGTACGCAGATTCCTATCTGGAGATTTAAATGTTTAAGGTAACTTTTAAGTTTGAAAACAGCGAAGATGTCAGCGTCTTCGCTGCTTTCGGTGAAAACCTTCTTGAGGTAGCGAGAAAAACAAATGTAGCTATCGACGCGCCCTGTTCGGGGAATGCTTCCTGTGGAAAATGCCGCGTAAAGCTGGTCGGCGGGACACTGGACTCGAAAAAGACGCGCCATATCAGTGATGAGGAGTATGCGCAGGGGTGGCGCCTGGCCTGTGTCAGCAAAATCTGCGATAACGTAGAGGTGCTGGTGCCGGATATTGCGTCCGCTTACCGCAGCCGCATGAAAGTAGCGGATTTGAGCTCACCGGACGAAATTAAAATTTTCGACGACTTAAAAGGACAGGTATGTGAAGCAGGTATTGCATTAAAAAATGATATGGAGGTTGTATCCATTAAAATGGATGTGCCTTCTCTGGACGACACGATGCCGGATAACGAGCGTCTCACCCGCGCGATTACAGAAGCGACCGGTATGCAGATCGTCCGTATTCCTTACGCAGTTATGAAAAAGCTTGCAGTTGTGCTGCGTGAGAGTAATTTTGACGTGCAGGTTGTATGGCGCAAAAACGCCAATGATGTGTTTGTTTACGATGTCCTGCCGAAGGATAAGCCGGCGGTGGTTGCCGGACTGGCGGTGGATATCGGAACGACGACGGTTTCCGCGATTATTATCAATATGCTGGACGGCAGCATTCTCGCAAAGGGTTCCTCCGGAAACGGACAGATCCGCTACGGCGCGGATGTCATCAACCGTATCATTGAATCGGTGAAGCCGGGCGGCAGCGAGCGCCTGCAGAAGGCTGTGATCGAAGAGACCATCAATCCGCTGATCGATACGATGTGCAGACAGGCGAAAATCAGTCACAACAGCATTTACCGCATGAGCGTGGCGTCCAACACCACCATGAATCACCTGCTGTTCGGGCTGAACGGCGACAGTATCCGCACAGAGCCGTATATTCCGACGTTCTTCAAGACGAATTCCATGTATACGGCGGATATCGGCATCAAAACAAATCCGTGTGCGCACATTATTGTGGCGCCGAACATTGGAAGCTATGTGGGCGGCGATATCACGGCGGGCGCGTTTGTCAGTATGCTCTGGAACAAACCGGAATTTTCGCTGTTTATCGACCTTGGAACGAACGGGGAAATTGTGTTCGGCAACTCGGACTTTATGTTCAGCTGCGCCTGCTCGGCAGGACCGGCGTTTGAGGGCGGCGATATCAGCTGCGGTATGCGTGCGACAGACGGTGCGATTGAAGCCTGTACGATTGATAAAGAAACAATGGAGCCGACTTTTACCGTTGTGGGAGGGGAGGGCACAAAGCCGATCGGACTTTGCGGTTCGGGTATCATTGATGTGATCGCGGAGCTTTTCCGCTGCGGCATCATCAGCCCGAAGGGCAAATTTATCCGGGAGGGCGCGCGTGTCCGTCACGACCAGTACGGCATCGGGTCCTATGTGCTGGCATTTGAAAAGGATGCCGGTTCTGTAAAAGACGTGGAAATCAACGAGGTGGATATTGACAACTTTATCCGTGCGAAGGGCGCGATTTTCTCCGCAATCCGCACAATGCTGTCATATTGCGACTTTGATGTATCCATGATTGAGCATGTGTATGTGGCGGGCGGTATCGGCAGCGGCATCAATATGAAAAACGCTGTCCGCATCGGGATGTTCCCGGATGTTCCGCTGGAATTATACGAATATATCGGAAACTCTTCACTGGTGGGCGCTTATGCAATGCTGTATTCCAGTGAAGCGGAGCGCAAGGTTTACGAGGTGGCAAAGAATATGACTTACCTGGAGCTGAGCGCCATCACATCCTATATGGATGAATTTGTGGGAGCGTGCTTCCTTCCTCACACGGATGCATCGCTTTTCCCAAGCATTACAGAATAAATTTTAACGCGTTGGCAGATAGGAGCAGACATGATACCAGAATACGCAAAAAACAGCAAAGAAGATATCCCTTTTGGGCAGTATATGGAGCAGTATCAGCAGATGGACCCGATGGAGTGCGCATCGCGCACGGGTCTTCCTTTTGATGAGGAAACACAGTGCTTCCGGATGCGGATGCTGCAGAAAGAATATCTGATTTCCTGGCCGGAGCTTATCGTGACGCGGGCGGATGCGCAGGATGAGACCTACGCCGTGCTCGCGGAGGAGACTCCCGCAAAGATTCTGGCGCTGCGCTTTTTGCTGCACGGGGTATCGTCGCAGTCCACCGGGAATTTTCTGACTTACCGGGAGGTTCCAAGCGGCGAGGTTTATTTCCGTCAGTTTTCCGGCAGATGCCTTTCACGGCTTGCGTACGGCTTTGGCTTTAAGCCGGAAAAGCTGGCGGCGGCTTTTGAGCAGTTGGGGGCGAAAAAGCTTTCTCACGGGGATGTTTCTTACGAGCTGGAGATTATCAACAATTATTTTGTACGGTTTATACTCTGGACCGGGGATGAGGAATTTCCTCCGAGTACGCAGATGCTTTTTTCCGACAATTTTCCGCTGTCCTTCACACCTGAGGACATGGCGGTCGTCGGGGACATCAGCATTAATACGCTGAAAAAAATGTAACTATTTATGGAGGGTATTATGGGATTCAAATCAGACATTGAAATTGCACAGGAGACAGTGATGCAGCCGATCACCGAGATCGCGGCAAAAGCGGGCATCGACGAGAAATATCTGGAGCAGTACGGAAAATATAAAGCAAAAATCGATTACAATCTGCTGAAGGAGACAGATGCCGAGAACGGCAAGCTGATCCTGGTGACGGCAATCAACCCGACGCCGGCAGGAGAGGGAAAGACCACCACCTCCGTGGGTCTGGCAGACGGTCTTTCCAGAATCGGCAAGAAGGTCATGGTTGCGCTGCGTGAACCGTCCCTCGGACCGGTATTCGGCGTAAAGGGCGGCGCTGCAGGCGGCGGATACGCACAGGTAGTCCCGATGGAGGACATCAACCTTCACTTCACAGGCGACTTCCACGCGATCGGCGCGGCAAACAACCTGCTGGCAGCAATGATCGACAACCACATCTTCCAGGGCAACGCGCTGAACATCGACCCGCGCAAGATCACCTGGAGACGCTGCGTGGACATGAACGACAGACAGCTTAGAAACGTGGTAGACGGTCTTGGCGGAAAGACAAACGGTATGCCGAGAGAGGACGGCTACGATATCACGGTAGCATCCGAGATCATGGCAGTGCTCTGTCTGGCAAGCGATATCACCGACCTCAAGAAGAGACTTGCGAGGATCATCGTAGGCTATACATATGGAAAAGCTTCCGAGCAGAAGCCGGTAACGGCGGGCGACCTGCACGCAGAGGGTGCAATGACCGCACTTCTGAAGGATGCCCTGAAGCCGAACCTGGTACAGACACTGGAGCACACCCCGGCGATCGTGCACGGCGGCCCGTTCGCAAACATCGCACACGGATGCAACTCCGTAACCGCAACCAAGCTGGCATTAAAGCTGGCTGACTATACGGTAACAGAGGCTGGCTTCGGCGCAGACCTCGGTGCCGAGAAATTCCTGGATATCAAGTGCCGTATGGCGGGACTGAAGCCGAACGCGGTTGTCATCGTGGCAACAGTGCGTGCGCTGAAATACAACGGCGGCGTGGCAAAGGCGGATCTCAACAATGAGAACCTGGAGGCTCTGGAGAAAGGTCTTCCGAACCTGCTGAAGCATGTTAGCAACATCACAAATGTTTACAAGCTTCCGTGCGTGGTTGCAATCAACGCATTCCCGACCGACACGAAGGCGGAGCTTGACCTTGTTGAGGCAAAATGCAAAGAGCTTGGCGTAAATGTTGTGCTTTCCGAAGTATGGGCAAAAGGCGGCGAGGGCGGTATCGCACTTGCGGAAGAGGTTGTGAGACTGTGCGAGCAGCCGAATGACTTCACCTTCGCGTATGAGCTGGATGGCACCATCGAGGATAAGCTGAACGCGATCGTACAGAAGATCTACGGCGGAAGCAAGGTAGTTCTGACAGCAAACGCACAGAAGCAGGCGAAGGAGCTGACCGCGCTCGGTTACGAGCACTGCCCGATCTGTATGGCAAAGACACAGTACAGCTTAACCGACGACCAGACGAAGCTCGGCGCACCGACCGGCTTTGAGGTAACGGTACGCAACCTGAAGATCTCCGCAGGCGCAGGCTTCATCGTAGCGCTGACCGGCGAGATCATGACCATGCCGGGACTGCCGAAGGTACCGGCTGCAGAGCGCATCGACGTGGACGAGAACGGAAAGATTTCCGGATTATTCTAACCCTTCGGGTCAGAGCACTCCGTGCAGGATGCGCACGGACGCAAAAGGAAGGGCGTCCGGCGCGCAGAAAACGCAAGCGTTTTCTGAATAAATTCAGGAGGTAGTTTATAATGGGATTTTCTACAGTACCATGTAATGAATTTGTGGAGGTACTTGCTTCAAAGGCTCCGGTTCCGGGCGGCGGCGGCGCTTCCGCACTGGTGGGCGCAGTTGGTACGGCGCTTGGAAATATGGTAGGAAGCCTTACGGTCGGCAAAAAGAAATATGCGGACGTTGAGGCAGAAATGGTGGAATTGAAAGCAAAATGCGACCAGCTTCAGAAGGATTTTCTCCGTCTGATTGAGCGCGATGCAGAAGTTTTCGAGCCGCTCTCCAAAGCATACGGTATGCCGCGGGAGACGGAGGAAGAGAAAGCGGAAAAAGCGCGCGTTATGGCAGTCGTATTAAAGGATGCCTGCTCCGTTCCTATGGAAATCATGGAGAAATGCTGCGAGGCGATCGATATCATCGCAGAATTTGCTGCAAAGGGCTCCACGCTTGCCATCAGCGATGCCGGTGTCGGCGTTGCGTTCTGCAAGGCGGCGCTGAAGGGCGCAAGCCTTAACGTATACATCAATACAAAATCAATGGCGGACAAAGAGCTCGCTGCAGAGCTGAATGCAAAATGCGATAAAATGCTGGAGGAATACACCGTAAAGGCGGATGAGATCTTCGACAGCGTTCTTTCGAGACTTAAATAGGAGGAAAAAACAATGGCAAAACAGTTATTGGGCAAAGAGGTAACGGCTGCATTGAATGAAAGAATCAAAGCGAACGTTGCCGCATGCCAGGAAAAGGGCGTAAATCCGACGCTGGCAATCATCCGCGTAGGAGAAAATCCGAGCGATATTTCTTACGAGAAGGGTGCGACGAAGCGCTGCGAGACACTTGGCGTAGCCTGCGAAAAAATCCTCCTTCCGGAGGATGTTGCGCAGGAAGAGCTGCTGGCAGTGATCGACAAAGTAAACAAAGATGACAAGATCCACGGCGTTCTTTTGTTCCGTCCGCTGCCGAAGCATCTCGACCAGGCGGTTATCGAAAACGCGCTGGCTGCAGAAAAAGACGTGGACTGCATGACAGACCTTTCGATGTCCGGCGTATTCACCGGCAAGAAGATCGGTTTCCCGCCGTGCACACCGCAGGCATGCATGGAGATTCTTGACCATTACGGCATCGACTGCACCGGCAAAAAGGCAGTTGTTATCGGCAGAAGCCTTGTTGTCGGAAAACCGGCGGCAATGATGCTGGTAAAGAAAAACGCAACCGTAACCATCTGCCACACCAGAACGGTGGATATGCCGTCCGTTGCAAGAGAAGCTGACATCATCATCGTAGCTGCCGGACGCGCAGGCGTTGTCGGCGCTGAGTATGTAAAAGAAGGTCAGACCATCATCGACGTCGGCATTAACGTAAACGCGGAAGGCAAGCTCTGCGGCGACGTGGATTACGCAGCCGTTGAACCGATCGTAGACGCGATCACCCCGGTACCGGGCGGCGTTGGAAGCGTAACCACCTCCGTGCTTGTCGGACATGTGGTAGAAGCGGCAATGAGAACCTTATAAAAAATCAGAGCAATGATAAAATGGCGCAGCCTGCGGGCTGCGCTTTTTTTGTCAAAAAAATAACAATAATAGTATTGACAAAAAAATAACGATGTGGTATTCTCTGTATGTGCAAAAGAATAGCGAGGTATCAGGTGAAGAGGTCTTGCAAGGCAAGGCTCTGGAAAGAGGGAATCAGGTGAAAATCCTGAGCGAACTGGTCACTGTATTCAGGGAGTGAACTTCAGTAACCATTGCATCCCAGATATGTGAGAAGGTGAAGGGAACGGCGAACTGTAAGTCAGGAAACCTGCCTGATACACAGGATGTGCTCCAGACACAGCACAGGCATCCGACGGTCATAGGGTAGAAGAGCCCTATGGTTTATTTGGTGTGTCTGCTTATGGGAACAGACGCATTTTTTGTACCAAAATCCTCTATCTAAGAAAGGAGAACACACATTTATGAGCAGCAAAATTACGATTATCGGAGCAGGAAGCGTAGGATCAACGATTGCCTACACACTTTCCCAGAGAGACATCGCATCACAGATTGTACTGATTGATATCAACAAGGAAAAGGTTGATGGCGAGGTCATGGACATTGAGCAGGGAACCTGCTTCCGCGATCCGGTATCCATTATCGGCGGCGAATACGAAGATGCCAGAGAATCCGATATTGTAATCATTACCTCCGGTGTAGCAAGAAAGCCGGGGCAGTCCAGAATCGAACTCACTCAGACAAATGTAAACATCTTAAAACAGATTACGCCGGAAATTGTAAAGGCAGCGCCGAACGCACTTTACATCATTGTAAGCAATCCGGTAGACATCATGACTTACGTGTTTACGAAAATTTCCGGACTGCCGGAGAACCAGATTATCGGTTCCGGTACGCTTCTGGATACGGCACGCCTGCGCTGCGGTCTTTCCGAGCATTTCGGCGTGGCACAGAAAAATATCCATGCCTACGTATTCGGTGAGCACGGTGATTCCTCCTTTATTCCGTGGACGGGCGCATATATTTCCGGCGCGCACATTGATGAGTATTATCAGACAATGAAATCCCTCGGAGCTGACATAGAGGAGCTGGACCGCGAAGCCATGACTGAATATGTGCACAAATCGGGCGGAAAGATTATTGCGAACAAGGGAGCGACCTTCTATGCAATTTCCGCTGCAGTCTGCAAGCTCTGCGATACTCTGGTAGCGTCCTCTGATTCGATTGCAACCGTATCTTCTATGATGCACGGCGAGTACGGCATCGACGATGTATGTTTAAGCACACTTACGCTGGTGGGACCGAACGGTATCCGCGGCAAGGTTCCGATGCGGATGAGCAAAGAAGAAATCGAAAAGCTGCGTGCAAGCGCAAAGGTGCTGAAAGACGTTATTGCACAGATTGAACTGTAAACGCTGCCGGGAGGCGGCAGTTTACATGCGGCAGAACATCCCGTCGGGACTGCTGCATGGAAAAAGGTAGGAGGAACTATGAAATACAGTTATTATCCGGGATGTACCCTGCGGACGAAGGCGAAAGACCTGGATGCCTATGCAAGAGCTTCGGCGCGTGCGCTCGGCTTTGAGCTGGAGGAGATTGAAAACTGGCAGTGCTGCGGCGGCGTTTATCCGCTGGGAAGCGATGAGATTGCCACGAAGCTTTCTTCTGTACGCGCGTTGAACGAGGCAAAGGAAAAGGGCCAGGAGCTTGTTACGCTCTGTTCCGCCTGTCATCATGTCATCAAGCGCGTGAACGACGACATGAAGCATGTGGAGGACATCCGCACAAGGGCAAACAATTATATGCAGCTTGAGACTCCCTACGCCGGGGAGACGACGGTGCTGCATTATCTGGAGGTTTTAAGAGACCGCGTAGGGTTTGATGAACTGAAGAAAAAAGTGGTAAATCCGCTTACGGGCAGAAAAATCGGCGCCTATTATGGCTGTCTGCTTCTGCGTCCGGGCAGCGTGATGGCGTTTGACAATCCGGAAAATCCCACGATTATCGAGGATTTCATCCATGCCATCGGAGCAGAGCCTGTTATTTACCCGTACCGCAACGAATGCTGCGGCGGCTACATTTCCCTGAAGGAAAAAGAGCTTTCAAAGAACATGTGCGACACGATTATGGAGAGTGCGTCCGGCTTCGGCGCAGAAATGCTGATCACTGCCTGTCCCCTGTGCCTGTACAATCTGAACAAGAGCACGAACGGAAAGCTTCCGGTATACTATTTTACAGAGCTTCTCGCAGAGGCGCTCGGTGTCAAAGAGGAGGTGGCGAAGTGAACAAGACCGCAAAAAAGCAGGCGGAGCTGATTCAGGAAATCAGCGGCGTCAATCCTTTAAAATGTATGAAATGCGGAAAATGTTCCGCAACCTGCCCCTCATATGATGAAATGGACATCAAACCGCACCAGTTTGTATCTTATGTGCAGCACGAAAACATTGAGGCGCTGGTACAGTCAAAGACACTCTGGAAATGTCTTTCCTGCTTTGCCTGTGTGGAGCGCTGTCCGCGGGATGTAAAGCCCGGCAAGCTGATTGACGCGGCAAGACAGATTGTCGTGCGTGAGCGCGGAGCAGATTATCTGCAGCCGGATGAAATTCCGGAGCTTCTTGATGAGGAGCTTCCGCAGCAGCTTTTAGTCAGTGCATTCAGAAGATACAGGAGGTGAGCACAGATGCAGAGAATAGGAGTGTTTGTCTGTCATTGCGGAAGCAACATCGCCGCAACGGTGGACGTAAAGAAAGTAGTAGAAATGGCTCTGCAGGAACCGGGCGTGGTTCATGCGGAGGATTATCAGTATATGTGCTCGGAGGCAGGTCAGGCGAAGATTGCTGCAGCAATCAAAGAGAAGAATCTGACAGGCATCGTCGTATGTTCCTGCTCGCCGCGTATGCACGAGACGACCTTCCGCAAGGCGGCGGAGCGCGCCGGCCTGAACCCGTATATGGTGGAGATCGCCAACATCCGTGAGCACTGCTCCTGGATACATAAAGATATCGAAGAAGCTACCAAAAAGGCGGTCATCCTTGCGCGGGCAGCCATCGCAAAAGTAAATCTGGATGCCCCCTTAAAGCCTGGCGAGAGCCGGGTTACAAAGCGTGCCCTGGTAATCGGCGGCGGAATCGCCGGCATCCAGACAGCGCTGGATATCGCTGACGCGGGCTACGAGGTGGATATCGTGGAAAAAACGCCGAGTATCGGCGGCAGAATGTCGCAGCTCGACAAGACCTTCCCGACCCTGGACTGCTCGGCATGTATCCTCACCCCGAAGATGGTGGAGGCGGCAGCCCACGAGAAAATCAGAATCTATACATACAGTGAAGTGGAAAAGGTGAGCGGCTTCGTTGGCGACTTCACGGTCGATATCCGCAAGAAGGCGCGCAGCGTGGACATGGACAAATGTACCGGCTGCGGCGTGTGCCAGGAGAAATGCCCGTCCCGCAAGACGCCCAGCGAATTCAACCGTGGGCTGAACACCAGAAGCGCCATCTATACGCCGTTTGCACAGGCGATTCCGAATGTACCGGTGATCGACCGCGAGCACTGCATCAAGTTTAAGACCGGCAAATGCGGCGTGTGCGCGAAGGTCTGCCAGGCAGGCGCCATCGACTATGACCAGAAGGACGAGATTATCACAGAGAAATACGGTGCAATCGTGGTTGCAACCGGTTTTGATACCATTAAGCTGGACAATTACGACGAGTACGCCTACAGCCAGAGCAAGGATGTCATCACCTCCCTGGAGCTGGAGCGTATCATGAATGCCGCCGGACCGACAAAAGGTCATCTGGAGCGCCTCTCCGACGGAAAAGCGCCGAAGGAAATGGTATTCATCCAGTGCGTCGGCAGCCGCTGCTCAGACAGCAGAGGAAAGAGCTACTGCTCGAAAATCTGCTGCATGTACACGGCGAAGCACGCCATGCTCATCCGCGACAAATATCCGGATGTGAATGTGACGGTGTTCTATATTGATGTGCGTACGCCGGGCAAAAACTTCGATGAATTCTACCGCCGTGCGGTGGAGCAGTACGGCGTCAATTATATCAAGGGCCAGGTTGGCAAAGTAGCGCCGCAGCCAAACGGCAGACTGCTTGTGCAGGCGTCTGATCTGCTGGATAACCGGCAGATTAAGATGGAAGCCGATATGGTCGTTCTGGCGACCGCCATCGAGCCGAACCCGGATGTCCGCAAGATTGCGACCATGCTGACAGCAAGCATCGATACTAACAACTTCCTCACGGAAGCGCACGCAAAGCTGCGTCCGGTGGAATCTCCGACAGCCGGTATTTTCCTGTCCGGCGTCTGCCAGGGACCCAAAGATATTCCGGAAACAGTTGCGCAGGCGGGCGCGGCGGCTGTAAAGGCAATCGGTCTGCTTGCAAAGGATAAGCTGCTGACGAACCCGTGTACGGCGCAGTCCGATATCCTGCTCTGCAACGGCTGCTCATCCTGTGCGAATGTCTGCCCGTACGGAGCAATCACCTATGAAGACAGGGAAGTAAACGACCACGGCATCCGTGAGACGCGCCGCATCGCAGTCGTAAACAGCGCGCTGTGTCAGGGCTGCGGAGCATGTACCGTTGCCTGCCCGTCCGGAGCGATGGATCTGCAGGGCTTCTCGAACAGACAGATTATAGCGGAGGTGGATGCAATATGTCGATAGAAAAGAATGAAGAATTTAAACCGAAAATTGTCGCTTTCTGCTGTAACTGGTGCAGCTACGCGGGCGCAGACCTGGCTGGAAGCAGCCGTCTGACCTACCCGGCGGACGTCAAGATCATCCGCGTGCCCTGTTCCTGCCGTGTCAACCCGATGTTCATCCTGAGAGCATTTGAGAAGGGCGCGGACGGCGTGATCCTGTGCGGCTGTCATCCGGGCGACTGCCACTACAGCACCGGAAACTATTATGCGCGCAGACGTATGACGCTGCTGTTCTCCATGCTGGACTTCATCGGCGTGGAAAACGGACGCACCCGCGTGGAATGGGTTTCCGCCGCGGAGGGCGCGAAATTCTCCGCAACCATGAACGAGTTTGTGGAGAAGATCTACTCGCTCGGAAAGAACGTAAGATTGGAGGATTTAAGATGCAGGAATTAATTAACCGTGCAAAAGAGCTGCTGGCAGACGGAACGGTTGCGCGCGTCCTTGGCTGGAGAGCCGGCGACCTGCCTTATAATCCGGAACCGGCTTACTTTGAAAACGCGGAAGAACTGCAGGATTTCGTGTACAACGGATTCTGCGGGGCGAATTTAAGCAAATATATGATAGAAGCCTCCAAACTGGAGGGAAAGACCCTGGTCTGCCTGAAGCCGTGCGACACCTACAGCTTTAACCAGCTCTTAAAGGAGCACCGCGTGGACCGCGAAAAAGCGTACATCATCGGCGTGGGCTGCAAGGGCAAGCTGGATATTGAAAAAATCAGAAAACAGGGCATTAAGGGCATTGAGCGCATCGACGGGGCGGAAATTGAGGACGCCTGCGATACGCTGACGATCCAGACTATTTACGGAGAAAAGAGCTGCGCCTATAAGGATGCCATGCTGGAGCGCTGCCATGTCTGCAAGGGCAAGGAGCACCAGATTTACGACGAGCTGATCGGGGATTCTGCGGACACCACGGACGCGGACCGCTTTGAGGAGGTGCGCCGCATCGAGGCGATGAGCCCGCAGGAGAAGTTTGCTTTCTTCCAGAAGGAACTGAGCAAATGTATCCGCTGCAACGCCTGCCGCAACGTATGTCCGGCGTGCAGCTGCCGCAAATGTGTATTTGACAGCACAAAATTTGACAGCTCCCAGAAGGCGAACGCCGATTCCTTTGAGGAGAAAATGTTCCATATTATCCGTGCCTTCCATGTTGCCGGAAGATGTACGGACTGCGGAGAGTGCAGCCGCGTATGTCCGCAGGGAATTCCTCTGCACCTGTTTAACCGGAAGTTTATCAAGGATATCAACGAGCTTTACGGAGAATACCAGGCGGGCGAAGATATCACGGCGGATACGCCGCTGACGCACTTTACCTTTGACGACGCCGAGCCGGGAATCGTTGCAGAGAGGGGGAAGGAGCATGTATAAGATTGCGAAAGAAAACCTGCCGCAGCTTTACCGCCGCATCGCGGAAAAGAAGGAGTTGTATCTGCCGCTGGAAATCGGCGGACAGACAAACTTCGCGGTATGGGAAGAGGGCGATACGGTAGCCCTTGATGTGCTGAAGACCGTGAAATCCCCCAAGGATGCTTTTTTCCCGCAGAGTGAGAATCTCTATACCTGCAAGCGTGAGGGAAAGAAGATTTCCATCGAGCCGCAGGCGCTGAAGGAACAGGAATTTGTGGTATTCGGCATGAAAGCCTGCGATGTGCAGGGCGTGCAGGTGCTCGATAAGGTCTTTCTGGCGGAGCCGGTGGATTCCTTCTATGCGGCGCGCCGCGAACACGGAACGATCGTCGCCCTCGCCTGTCACGAGCCGGAGGAAACCTGCTTCTGCAGGGTGTTCGGCATCGACTGCGCAGACCCGGCGGCGGACGTTGCCTGCTGGATGATAGAAGAGGAGCTTTTCTGGAAGCCGCTTACCGTAAAGGGTGAAGCGCTCACAGAAGAAGTGCGTGATCTGCTCACGGAGGCAGAAGGGGACAGCGAAAAAGTGGAGGCGGAAAAAGAAAATATCCGCCGCATTGTGGAGAAGCTGCCGTACAGCCATCTGTCATTAGAGGGCTGGAACGGGGAAGCCCAGAAGGAGAAATTCGATTCCCCGCTCTGGGAGGAGCTGTATAAACCGTGCCTGGCGTGCGGAACCTGCACCTTCGTATGCCCGACCTGCCAGTGCTACGATATCAAGGATTACGATACCGGACATGGCGTGCAGCGCTACCGCTGCTGGGATTCCTGCATGTATTCCGACTTCACCATGATGGCGCACGGCAACAACCGTACCAGTCAGATGCAGCGGTTCCGCCAGCGCTTTATGCACAAGCTGGTGTACTTCCCGGCGAATAACGACGGTATGTATTCCTGTGTCGGCTGCGGACGCTGTGTGGAAAAATGCCCGGCATCCCTGAATATCGTAAAAGTAATTAAAAAGTTTTCGGAAGAAAAAGCAGCGGGAGGTGAACAGCAGTGAGCGAATGTACCTGTCATAAAAATTATACCAGAGATACGCTGATTCCGATGGTGGGCGTGATTACCGACATCCGCCAGGAAACGCCGGATGTAAAGACGTTCCGCGTCAACGCGCCGGAGGGCGGCAAGCTGTTTGAACATATGCCGGGACAGTGCGCAATGCTCTGCGCGCCCGGCGTCAGCGAGGGTATGTTTTCCATCACCTCCTCGCCGACAAATAAAGAATTCCAGGAATTCAGTATCAAAAAATGCGGAATGCTGACGGATTACCTGCACAGCCTGCAGGTGGGCGACGAGATTACCGTCCGCGGTCCTTACGGCAACCACTTCCCGGTTGAGACAGAGCTGAAAGGGAAAAATCTGCTGTTTATCGCCGGTGGTATCGGTCTGGCGCCGCTGCGCTCCGTCATCAATTATGTGCTTGACAACCGCGCTGATTACGGCACCGTCGATATCCTCTACGGTTCCCGTTCGGCGGACGACCTTGTACAGCTCAAAGAAATCCAGGAGGTCTGGAGCAAAGCAGAGGGCGTCAATGTATATCTGACCATCGACCGCCCGCAGGAAGGCTGGGACGGACATGTCGGATTCGTACCTGCCTACTTGAAAGAGCTGGAATTTGCCACCGACAAGACGGCGCTTATCTGCGGACCGCCCATCATGATAAAATTCGTGCTGGCGGCGCTCGTGGAAATGGGCTTCTCTAAAGAGCAGGTCTACACCACCCTGGAGCTGCGCATGAAATGCGGAATCGGAAAATGCGGCAGATGTAACATTGGATCAAAATATGTGTGCAAAGACGGTCCCGTATTCCGCTGCGACGAAATAGACGAAATGCCGAATGAGTATTGAACACCAGTTCTGCCATTCAGTAACCGCATAAGGCAGACCGCGCAGATTTATCTGCGAAGGACCGTGCTTTGCGGTTTGAATATACGGAGTGTAAGAAAGGACAAACAATTATGGAAAAAATGGTAAACGTATATTTTTTCGGTAAGAAGTACAGCGTGCCCGCCGACCTGACGATTATGACCGCGATGGAATACGCCGGTTATACGTTAAAGAGAGGCTGCGGCTGCCGCCACGGTTTCTGCGGCGCCTGTGCGACGATTTACCGGATCAAGGGGAAAAATGAATTAAAGACCTGCCTTGCCTGTCAGACACAGGTGGAGGAGGGCATGTATGTGGCAAGCATCCCGTTTTTCCCGACAGATAAAAGAACCTACGATATCAACGAAATCAAGCCGGACCAGCGCATTATGATGGAGCTGTATCCGGAAATCTACAGCTGCATCGGCTGCAATGCCTGTACAAAGGCATGTACGCAGGATCTGAACGTTATGCAGTATATCGCATATGCGCAGCGCGGCGAATTTGAAAAGTGCGCCGAGGAATCCTTCGACTGCGTAAGCTGCGGCTGCTGTTCCGTAAGATGTCCGGCGGGCATTTCCCATCCGATGGTGGGACTGCTGGCGCGCAGACTTACCGGAAAATATATCGCTCCGAAGGCGGAGCATCTGGAGAAGCGCGTGGAGGAGATTCATTCCGGCGCTTACGACGAGATGATCGAGCAGATCATGCAGAAGCCGATCACCGAAATGCAGGAACTTTACAACAACAGAGAAATTGAGGAATAAGGAGGGTCAGACATGTACACACCATATCCAGAGTCTATGATGGAATCCGTCAGAAAAGTAGAGGCTACAAGAGAAGCGCGTATGGCGGCGGAACCGAGACGTCTGACCGCAGAGGAAAAAGACAATCTCCTTAAAGAATTCCATCCGGATTACAGAGAAGAAGCATTCGAAGAAATCAAAGTAGGTCCGAACAAAGGACAGAAAGCAAACAAAGAGCTGGTACATCTTCTGCATTCCAACAGCCGTCTGCTGAACAGTAAGACAGATTTAAGCAACCCGGATTACGATGTGGATGTGCTTGTTATCGGCGGCGGCGGCGCGGGCGCGTCCTGCGCGATCGAGGCGCACAATGCCGGCGCGAATGTGATGATCGTCACCAAGCTTCGCATCGGCGACGCCAACACCATGATGGCGGAGGGCGGCATCCAGGCGGCGGACAAGGAAAATGATTCGCCGGTACAGCATTATCTGGACGCTTTCGGCGGCGGACACTTTGCCGCAAAGCCGGAGCTGGTAAAACGCCTTGTTATGGAAGCGCCGGACGCCATCAAGTGGCTGAACGAACTGGGCGTGGAATTTGACAAAGAAGACGACGGACGGATGATCACCACGCACGGCGGCGGTACTTCCCGGAAGAGAATGCATGCGGCAAAGGACTATTCCGGGGCGGAGATCATGCGCACCCTGCGCGACGAGGTGCTCAACCGTCAGATTCCTGTGGTAGAATTTACCTCCGCTGTGGAACTGATCAAGGATGACAAAGGACAGGTGGCAGGCGCGGTTCTGCTGAATATGGAAACAGGCGATTATTCGGTTGCCAGAGCAAAGACCGTTGTACTTGCAACCGGCGGCGCCGGACGGATGCATTATCAGGGCTTCCCGACATCAAACCACTACGGTGCGACCGCAGACGGTCTGATCATGGGCTATCGCGCGGGAGCAAAGCTCCTTTACCAGGATTCCATCCAGTATCATCCGACAGGAGCCGTTTACCCGTCGCAGCTTCTGGGCGCGCTGGTTACGGAAAAGGTGCGTTCCCTGGGCGCACAGCTTGTCAATGCGGAGGGCGAAGCTTATATCCATCCGCTGGAAACACGCGACGTCAATGCCTCCGGCGTTATCAGAGAGTGCCAGGAGGGACGCGGCGTTGAGGTGCCGGGCGGACAGAAGGGCGTCTGGCTGGATACGCCGATGATCGAAATCCTTGGCGGAGAAGGCACGATTGAAGCGCGGATACCGGCAATGTTCCGTATGTACATGAAGTATGGCATTGATATGAGAAAGGTTCCGATTCTTATCTATCCGACGCTGCATTATCAGAACGGCGGCGTGGAGATTGAGGCGGACGGCTTCACAAAAGCTATCCCGAACCTGCTGGTGGCAGGCGAAGCGGTGGGCGGTATCCACGGAAGAAACCGTCTGATGGGCAATTCGCTGCTGGATATCATCGTGTTCGGTCGCAACGCCGGAAAAGCGGCTGCTGCAAAGGCGAAGGATGTGACGCTTGGCGCTATGACGCTGGAGCACGTTGAGAAATACGCAGAGGAGCTGGCGGCTGCAAATGCGACAGAAGAGGGCGTATCCCCGCTGCTGCTTCCGAAGTATGCACGTCACGAATCGGCTGTCGAGTAAATCAATTACTGTTCACTCTGTGCATAGCAACCTTCGCAGATAACAGCAGGTGCCTGAGGCTGGCGTGAACAGCAACATAAATTATTCATCCTTCCGGGGCAGAAGACCACAGCGTCTCTGCCCTGCGGAGGCCGGAAAGGAGCATTCATATGCGTGAAATAAATGCAGGTCAGATTACAGATGTGGTGGAGCGGCTCTGTATCGAAGCGAACGAGCACCTTCCGTCCGATGTAAAATGTGCGATCAAAAACTGCCGCGCCTGCGAGGACGGCGAGATTGCAAAGGGCGTGCTGGATAAAATTATTGAAAACTATGAGATTGCCGACGCGGAGAACGTGCCCATCTGCCAGGACACCGGTATGGCGTGTGTTTTCCTGGAAATCGGGCAGGATGTACATATCGTCGGAGGCGACCTCTCCGAGGCGGTAAACGAGGGCGTCCGCCGCGGATACGATAAGGGCTATCTGCGCAAATCCGTGGTAAAGGACCCGGTGCGCCGGGGCAATACCGGCGACAATACCCCGGCAATGATTTATACAGAAATCGTACCGGGCGAGCAGATTAAAATCACTGTCGGTCCGAAGGGCTTCGGCAGCGAAAACATGAGCGCAATCCGCATGTTCAAGCCGTCCGCAGGACTGCAGGGCATCAAGGATTTCATCATTGAGACGGTGGAGACAGCGGGACCGAATCCATGTCCGCCGATGGTTGTCGGCGTCGGCATTGGCGGCACCTTCGATAAAGCGGCGCTGCTTGCGAAAAAAGCGCTGATGCGCCCGATCGATTCCGAAAATCCGGATCCGTTCTATGCCGATCTGGAAAAGGAAATGCTGGCGAAAATCAACGAGCTTGGCATCGGACCGCAGGGCTTTGGCGGAAAGACAACGGCGATCGGTTTAAATATTGAGACGATGCCGACGCACATTGCCGGAATGCCCTGCGCCATCAATATTAACTGCCATGTAACGCGCCACAAAACGGAGGTGATTTAGATGGAAAAACATATCACACTGCCGCTCACCGAAGAGCTTGCAAAAACGCTTCATGCCGGGGATACCGTGTATCTTACCGGAACCATTTATACATCCCGCGACGCCGGACATAAGAGAATGTGCGAGGCGCTTGCGCGCGGGGAAAAGCTTCCGTTCGACCCGACGGATGCCACCATCTACTACGTCGGACCGACGCCGGCAAAGCCCGGACAGGTCATCGGCTCTGCCGGACCGACCACCAGCGGTCGTATGGACGCTTATGCGCCGACTATGATGTCTGTGGGAGCGCGTGGCATGATCGGAAAGGGCGCCCGTCTGCCGGAGGTCGTTGAGGCAATGAAAAAATACAGCGGCGTCTACTTCGGAGCCATCGGCGGCGCCGGAGCACTGCTGGCAAAATGTATCAAAAAAGCCGAGCTGATCGCTTACGAGGACCTTGGGGCGGAGGCGCTGCGCAAGCTCTACGTGGAGGAAATGCCGCTTTTTGTCATCATCGACAGCGAGGGCAACAACCTGTATGAGAGCGGACGCGCCGCTTATCTGCAGCAGAAGAAATAATACCGCCGCTTCTGCCTGCCGGGTACGCTGACAGAATGGAACACTGCATCCTGCCAGCGCGGCGGCAGAGGGCGGAAACAGGAGGAGAAAAATGACAGATTTATTAGAGGCACTGATGATACTCTGCTTCGGGCTTTCCTGGCCGATTTCCATCCGGAAATCCTGGACGTCCAGAACCGCCAAGGGAAAAAGCCTGTTTTTTGAGTTCTTTATCTGGATTGGATATGTTTTCGGAATCATCCGCAAATTCATGCTCTGGAGCACTGGCGCCGGAACGGGCTGGCTGTTTTACCTCGGCTGGTTCTTCTATGTGCTCAACATCGTGGAAATCACCATCGATATGGCGCTTTATTTCCGCAATGTAAAGCTTGACAAAGAGCGCGACGGAAAATAAAAAGAACAGTAATGCTAATTATACTATAGCAGGGTCAGATTTCCATGAGAGGTCTGACCTTTTTTATTAGTCTTAAAACTGGACTATTGACAAGCTGATATTTACATGATAAAATAGTCCCAAAATAAGACTAAAGAAAGAAGTGATATAAATGGATGATTCCCGGATTGCCAGACAGGTATCCCGGTTTTGCGAGGAATGTCATGTAATAAATATGGTTTACGAGGATTACGCGCGCACTCTGGATATTTCGTATACCAGCCTGCAAATTTTAACAATGATTATGTTCACGGAAGAATGTACACAGAAGACAATCTGCGAAAAAACATTTCTTCCGAAGCAGACAGTGAATGCCGTTATTACAGGATTTTACAAAAAAGGAATTATTGAGCTGCGGGAATTGCCCAGCGACCGGAGAAACAAGACCATTCATCTGACAAAGGAGGGAACTGCGTATGCAGAACAAATCGTTCCCAAAATCCGGAAAGCGGAATATGCAGCCTTTGAAAAACTGACTTCCGAGCAGAGAGAAAGCCTGCTGGAAGCCATCCGGATTTACCGGATCGGTTTTCGTAACGCCATGCTGGGAGAGACTGATAATAAATAAACCACCGATAAACGATCCCCCTTGAAAGGGGGATAAATAAAAAGCGATTAGTCCCAAAATTGTACATTATAAAATATTGACTAAAGGAGAAATGAAATGGCAAAAACGATTGATATGACGCAGGGAAAACCGTCAAAATTGCTTTTACAATTTGCGTTCCCTGTTTTGATTGGAAATTTGTTTCAACAGCTCTATACACTGGTAGACCGCGTAATTGTCGGTCAGTTTGTAGGAGCGGATGCTTTTTCGGCGGTAGGCTCAACAAACGCATTGTCTATGATGTTTATGTCCATGTGTATGGGAACCGCGATCGGAACGGGCGTGGTGGTTTCCCAGTATTTTGGCGCAAAAGATCAGAAAAATACGGCGAAAGCCATTGCAAACGGGGCGTATGTAAACGTAATTGTAGCGCTTATTATGACGGTTATAGCATTACTGGCTACAAAGCCGATTCTTATTCTGCTAAACACACCAGCTACGCTTATGGATGACGCAGTTTCTTACATGAGAGTATTTATGGGAGGTCTGCTTGCGGTATCACTCTACTATACACCTTTTTCAATTTTAAGGGCATTGGGGGATTCAAAAACGCCGCTGATTTTTCTTGCCTTTTGCAGCATATTGAATATCATTCTCGACATTATTTTTGTTGTCCCGCTGGGAATGGGTGTGGAAGGTGCTGCGATTGCTACCGTAATGGCACAGGCGATTGCTGCGGTTTTATGTATGATTTATGCGTTCAAAAAAGTGCCGCAATTCCATGATGCGGTTCATTACATGAAACCGGACAGCAATATTATCCGTCAGACATTGAAAGTTGGAATACCGACAGGATTCCAGTATTCGCTGATGTATATTTCCAGTATTGCTCTGCAGCGTGTTGTAAATGGTTTTGGGGAAAGTGTGATAGGCGCTTTCACATCTACGACTCAGATTGAACTATTAGTACAGCAGATTTACGCCGCACTTGGTACAGCAATGGTAACGTATACAGGTCAGAACATTGGCGCCGGAAAAACAGACCGGGTAAAGCAGGGAATGTGTTCTGCCATGAAGATAAGCGGAATCGTATCGGTGATTCTGCTGGTCGTTTTCTGGCTGGGCGGCAGACTGATTATGAGTATTTTCGTACCGGATAAAGATATTATCGCATTAGCTTCCAGCGGTATCCGCATTACAAGCCTGTTCTTTATGGCGCTGGGAGTTGTGCAGGTACTTCGCTATTTGCTGAATGGAGCCGGAGATTCCGTATACGCCTTAGTAAACGGTATTGTGGAAATTATAGCCCGTATCGGATTTGCTTTTCTGCTGACGGCGGTTCCGTTCATCGGTATGTGGGGAATCTGGCTTACAACAGGGCTTACATGGCTGGTAACAGCAGTATTTGCCCTCTGGCGTTACAGAAGCGGTGCATGGATGTCAAAATCACTTGTGAAAGGAAAGGAGAATGAATAATGAAAAAGAAACTATTAGTTTTAGCGGGCAGCGCCCGCAAACGGGGAAATTCTTCCTTGATGGCAGATGAATTTATCCGGGGAGCAAAAGAGGCAGGCCATGACGCTGAAAAAATTTATTTAACAGATAAATCGGTCGGCGGCTGTCTGGGCTGCGGAGCCTGCCAGCGTAACGGCGGACAATGTGTACAAAAAGACGACATGAATGAGATTTACGAAAAAGTGAAAAACGCAGATGTGATTGTCTTTGCTTTTCCCGTATACTTTTATACCTGGAATGGACAGATGAAAACGGTTCTTGACCGTTTGTATGCAGTGGAACCGCTGCTGAAAGACAAGACTTTTTATATGCTGGCATCCGGGCAGGCTCCAACGGAAGAATACATGACAACCATGATTGACAGTTTCCGCAGGTATATCGGCTGTTTCCGGGCAGGCGGAAATACAGAGGGAGGATTTGTCTTTGGATATGGTACAGATAAACCGGGAGATGTTGTAGGAACTTCCGCAATGGAAAAGGCTTATGAGATGGGCAGGGCTCTGTAAAATGAATTGACAGACAGGAAGAAAAGAACACGGAGAAATTTCTCAGACGGCTGGCAGCCCTCCCTGGTAAAGGAAGGGCTGTTTTTATCTTATTTTTTCATGAGTCCGGCACCGGCGTTCCATGCCTTTCCCACCTTTTCTCCCGTCACATAATAACCGTGCTGGAACTGGTCGAAAATAAGGGCATGAAGCTTTGCAGGGTCAACCTTTCCATTGTCGGAGAGAACGGCTTCCTCCGCTTTCACATTGACAATTCTGCCAACAATACCGGATACATATTCGGTATCCAGAATGTCCAGCAGCTCACATTCCATGACTACGGGAAACTCCTCAATGACCGGAGCATGAACTTTGTCACTTTTGACTGCTGTGTAGCCGGTGCGCTCAAATTTGTCGTTTATTTTATTTCCGGATGCGATTCCGAAGAAATCGGCGGCGTCCATGTGCGCTTCGTCAGCCAGCGCAACAGTAAAGGCTCTGCTCGCTTTAATATTCAGCCATGTTTTCTTTCCTTCACCGATAAAAAGGATAATCTTGTCCTCATCACATATCTGTCCCCACGCAACATTCATGACATTGACCTTTTCATTCTCGTCATAAGCTGCGACCATCAATACAGGCATGGGATACACTGCCTGCACAACCCCCAAATCTTTTTTCATGATGTCATGCCTCCCTGTATTTTTTGCTTGTATTTTTTCAGCAGCAGGAATTGACATTCCCTGTCTGCTGATATTATAATTATACAAAAAGCAAGAGTAAAATCAAGTACCTACTTTAAAGACAGGTACTATCCCGGAGGAAAGTATAATGAGTAAGCATTGCATTGCAGATGCAGATTTTGAGAAAACTGGATACAGCTACACGCTCTCTTTAATTGCAGGAAAATATAAACCGGTAATTCTTTACTGCCTGATGGAATATGAGCCTGTACGGTTCAACGAAATGCAGCGCTATCTGAAAAAGGTTACGGATAAAACACTGAGCCAGCATCTGAAAGAGCTGGAAGCTGACGGTCTCATCGTGCGCAAAGTATACCCGCAGATACCTCCCAAAGTGGAATATTCGCTGACTGACCGCGGGCATTCTCTTATGGAAGTTTTAGATAAGCTTTGTGATTGGGGAAATGAAAACCGGCTTCCATAAATCAGTGATTTCCGGAATGCCGTGTTATTGTTCCAACGTTCACAGTAACATGCTATCTGGCATGGATATGAGTTGAAAGCTTCCGGGAAATCGAATATAATATAGGAAAACCACAGGAAAGCGGGGAAGAAAAATGCTGGTTACAATGAATGATATTTTATTACCCGCCAGGAAAGGCGGATACGGGGTCGGTTTTTTCAACGCGGTAAATGTAGAAATGGCAAGGGCGGTCATTGAAACGGCAGAAGAGCTGCATGCCCCTGTCATGATTGGTACGGCAGAAATCCTGCTTCCATTCATGAGCCTGGAGCGCGTGGCAGAGTATCTGATTCCTATGGCGCAGAAGGCAAGTGTGCCGGTTGCCGTCCACTATGATCACGGACTCACTTTTGATGGCTGCATACATGCTTTAAAAGCGGGATTTACGTCTGTGATGTATGACTGTTCAACGTGTGACTATGAGGAGAACAAAGCGCGTCTTGCAGAAATGGTGAAAATCTGCCATGCAATGGGCGTGACCGTCGAGGGTGAGCTTGGACATGTCGGGGATAATGAAGGCGCCGGAAAGCTTACAAATCCGTGTGATTTTTATACGAATCCGGAGATGGCGGCCGATTTTGTATCCGCCACGGGAGTGGATGCGCTGGCGGTGGCGGTAGGAAACGCGCACGGAGACTATAAGTTTCCTCCGAAGCTGGATTTTGAGCGCATTCTGGCAATTTCCGATGAGACGAAAATCCCGCTGGTTCTTCACGGAGGCAGCGGACTGGCAGATGATGATTTTAAGATGGCGGTGAAAAAGGGAATCTGCAAAATCAATATTTTTACGGACCTTGAAAAGGCGGGAAGAGCGGGCGCTCAAAAAGCACTGGACGAAGGCGTGCCGAGTCTGACAAAAATGATACCTTACGAAATAGACGCCATGAAAAAAGTTGTGGAAGAGAAAATACGCCTGTTCGGTTCCGACGGAAAAGCGTGAAAAGGGCTGAAAGATTATGAGAAAAAAGATGATTGCCGCAGGACATATCTGTATAGACGTTACGCCTGCGTTTGAATGTGAAAAACAGAACCGTCTGGAGGATATCCTGGCTCCCGGAAAGCTGGTGAATGTCGGACAGGCACAGTTTCATCCGGGAGGGACTGTCTCCAATACGGGTCTCGCCATGAAATTCCTTGGGGCAGACGTGTTTCTTATGGGAAAAACCGGCGACGATGCATTTGGGACCATGCTGATACAGAAATTAAAAGAAAGGGACGCGGCGGACGGCATGATTGTTTCCTCCGGACAGAATACCTCTTATTCCGTGGTACTGGCTGTTCCCGGCATAGACCGTCTTTTTCTCCATCATCCCGGAGCGAACGATACGTTTACGGCAGACGATATTGATTATGATAAATGCAGGGAGGCGGTACTTTTTCATTTCGGGTATCCGCCTGTCATGGCGCAGATGTACCGGCAGGAGGGCAGTGAGCTGGTAAAAATGTTTGCCAGAGTAAAGGAATGCGGCTGTCTGACATCACTGGACATGGCGGCAATGGATGAAGCATCGGAAGCGGCACAGGCGGACTGGATAAAGATTTTCAAAAATACGCTGCTCTATGTAGACTTTTTCCTGCCAAGCATTGAGGAGCTGATGTTCGCTGTCGACAGAGAGCGCTATTACCGGCTTTTGAAAAAAGCCGACGGCAGGGATATGACAGAGGTAATTTCCGTAAAGGAGGATGTCGCGCCTCTGGCACAGCTTCTTCTGGATATGGGCTGCAAAATAGTGCTCATCAAGTGCGGAGCACCGGGTTTTTATTATAAGACAGCCGGCAGCAGTGCGTTTGAGCAGATGGAAAAACAGAGTGGTATTGATTTCTCCGGATTTTCCGGAAAGGAAGGCTTCGAAAAAAGCTATATGCCGGATGCGGTAATTTCCGGGACAGGAGCGGGTGATACGACCATCGCAGCCTTTCTTACCGCAATGGTGCAGGGCTATCCCTTTGAAAAATGCCTCCAGCTCGCATCCGCGACAGGAGCCTGCTGTGTGGCTGCTGCGGACGCGCTCGGCGGATTAAAAACCTTTGAGGAACTGGAAAATAAAATAAATGCCGGATGGAAAAAGAACGGAGAGCAGGATATGCAGGGAGACTGATATATGGATACATATATGCTGGAAAAAATTTATGATGTATTTTTGAACCCGATTTATGTAATAAAAGATGGAGAGGAAGGCATCTGTTTCCCTTCAAAAGAAATATATCAGTCACCGTTTGAAAGAGACCAGAGCCTTTGCAATGATATTCTTGCACGGGCAAAATCAGGACCGGAGCCCTATCTTTATCTGGAAAATGAGAATAGTGATGGTAACAAAAGGCAGTTTTTCCGCTGACTTTTGTCACCCACAATGCTTCTTCTTGTTAGATTAAGTTACAGGGAATGAAACAGTTTTTGGTATCAATCGGAATGACTTCCTCACACATACAGATAATACCGCCGCTGCCTCGTTCCAGATTTACTTTATCAAGCAGCTCATACTTTTTGACTTCCCGCCGGTCAGGGTTTGCGGATTTTTTAATTTCCAGCGGATGGATTATGCCATTTTGCTCCACAAACACGTCGATTTCTTTTGCATTGGAATCTCGGTAATAGGTTAGGTTGGCTTTAGAAGGCGCATAAGCAAAATTTTTGAGCAGTTCAATCACTACATAGTTTTCAAAATAGTGTCCGCTGGCCGCCCCATTCATCAGAGTGTCCCTGGTAAGCCACATCGACAGATAAGCAGACAGACCCGTATCGCAAAAATACAGCTTTGGCGTTTTCGTAAGACGTTTCAGTTCGTTATTAGCATAAGGCGGCAGCAGATAGATAATACCTAAGCCCTGCAGCAGACGTAACCATTCCTTTGCCGTTGGCTGTGATATTTCCGCTGCGTCTGCCAGTGTCTTATAATTGACCTGTTCCGCAACCAGGGCGGCGCAGGCATTCAGAAATTTGCGGAAACGGACCGTATCCGTAATGCCGCCTGCTTCAGAAACATCCCGCATGAGGTATGTTTCAATATAGGAGTTAAAATATTCCTGCCTTTGCTCCGCATCTGCCAGCAATGCGTCCGGCATCCCTCCACGCCAGATATGTTCAAACACATCTACAATGTCATTCTTTTTTGTAAGAGGCTGCCTTTGCAGGAAGCAAGGCAGTGAAAAATCAAGCTCATTAGGGAAATCCACTCCTTCAACCTCGTTCTTTGACAAGCTGTAAAGTTCCAGAATTCCGATTCTTCCAGCCAGCGTATCACGGATATTTTTCATCATCTTGTATTGCTGTGATCCGGTCAGCCAGAATAATCCCCGTTCTTCGCTTTCGTCACACATAATCTTAATCTGTTCAAACAGCTCCGGCGCTTTTTGTATTTCGTCAATGATAATCGGCGGTTTATAGGTCTGGAAAAACAACACCGGATCAGATTTTGCAAGTGTCCGCGCCATAGTGTTGTCCATAGAGACATAGGTACGCTTTTGTTCCGCAGCCAGGTGCTTCAGCATGGTCGTCTTTCCTACCTGCCTTGCACCTGTTACAAGAACCGCCTTAAAAAAAGAACTCATGCGTAAAAATTTGCGCTCCAATTTGCGCTCCAGATATTTCATTGCCCGGCCTCCTTAAATTATGAAAATATAAAGTATACTTTATTTTATCCTAAAAATAAGTCTGTGTCAACCATCCTGAAAATTTTTCTGCTAGTAATATACCAGAAAGTACTATTCTATACAGGATGACTGGATATTGGCTGCGGCGGCAGGACAATGCAGCATAATGTTTCTGTATGACAAATTCTCTTGCAACAAAGGGGAGTTTTATGGTATGGTAAGCATGATAGGAGTGTGGATAGAATGGTAAAAGTGAATCTGCCGTATGGCATTGACCTTTTTGAACAAGTGCGCAGCAGGAATTGTTATTACGTTGATAAGACTGACTTTATCCGGGAATTGTTAAATGAGGAATTCACGGTCAACTTGATTACCAGACCGCGCCGCTTTGGAAAGACTCTTACGATGAGCATGCTTGCAGAATTCTTCGATATCCGCAAGGATAGCAGGCAGATGTTCGAGGGGCTTGAAATAGCAAAATATACGGATTTCTGTGCGGAATGGATGAACCAGTGGCCGGTTCTGTTCCTGACTCTGAAGGACGTGGATGGGGACAGCTTTGAAGATGCATATGGGCTTCTGCAATATACAATATCTGTGCTTTGCATTGAACACAGTTATTTGACAGATAGCGATAAGGTTGACAGTGCGGACAAAGAGCGTTTCATTCGACTGAAAAGTGAAAATGGAACCGTGTCAGATGTAAAGGGCGCCTTGCTCACGCTGCTCCGCATGATGAAAGCACACTATGGCAGGGAAGTGATTTTACTTGTCGACGAGTATGACGTCCCGCTTGCGAAAGCCAGCGACAACGGATATTATGAGAAAATGCTGAACATCATTAAAAAGTTTCTCGGCATGACGTGGAAGTCCAATCCGAACTTAAAATTTGCGGTGGTGACAGGATGCCTCCGGATTGCGAAAGAGAGCATCTTTACAGGAGCGAACAATTTTATATCCGATTCAATATCCAGTAAAAAGTACCAGGATTGCTTCGGGTTTAGTGAGCCGGAGGTGATTGCATTGCTGGATGCCGCTGAATTGCAGGACGCTTTGCTTGAAATGAAAAAATGGTATGACGGGTACCTCTTTGGCAGTAAAGAAATATACTGCCCGTGGGATGTGATTAACCATGTCAGGGCTTTGATGACAGACCCGGATGCGAAGCCCGGAAATTACTGGATTGACACGAGCCACAATAATATCATCCGGCGTTTTATCGACCATCCGCAGATTAATGTCAACGAGAAGTTTGAGACGCTGCTGGGGGGCGGCGTGATCCAGGAGCCGGTCCGCGAGGATCTGACCTACGATATTGCCCATTCCACAGAGGATAACCTGTGGAGCATCCTGTATCTGACAGGTTATCTGACACAGGTCCCGCAGGAGAAACTTCCGGAGGGAATGCAGCCGGAGGACGGAAAAATGGCGCTGCGTATTCCGAATGAAGAAGTAAAGTCCGTGTTTGGAAGTACGGTAAAGAAATGGTTCGAGGAAAAAATAGCGGCACAGGACCGCACTGCCCTGTTTGAAGCATGGTGGGACGGCGATGCGGAAAAGCTGACGCAGGAGATTACGGATATCCTGTTTGACACAATCAGTTATTTTGACTATAAAGAGGATTACTATCATGCGATGGTCACGGGTATGTTCCTGGGCGCGGGATATGCAGTGAAGTCAAATTCAGAAGCCGGGACCGGCCGGGCAGACGTCATTATAAAAGAGCAGCGTCGCAGGCGTGCGCTTGTAATTGAGGTGAAATGGTCCGGAAAGAAAGGAAATGGGGACAGTCTGGAAAAAGAATGTGCGGATGCGCTTCAGCAGATTGAGAAGGAGCAGTATAAGAAAAACCTTGAGCTGGAAGGCTATAAGACCGTACTGTGTTATGGGGCTGCATTTCGTGGGAAAACCTGCCTGATAAAGCTTGTAGGCTGAGGTGGGATAATATGCAGACACCTCTGTGGATTTATGGTATCAGCATCAAAATAAATCCGGCCAGCAGAAGCAGGCAGGATACCCAGATTGCGCGCAGTCCCAGAACCAGGATGAGACGGCTGCCCGCTCCGGCGCCAAGCGCAAAGAAAAAGATAATGCCGAAATAGTGCAGTGCTTTGGAAAAATCCTGCCGGTTGTGCGTGATGCGGCAGGCGCAGAGGGATTCCACGCCGCTGCGGATATTTCCGATACACATGGTGCTGGCAAAGGAATAGCCGTTCACTTTCCGGAAAGCCTGCACCTGCATGGCGCAGGAAAAGGATACCAGGGCGTTTGCCGGAAGATTCAGCGACTCCGGAAGAAATCCGACAAAAAACAGCAGAAGCACCTCCAGCATAAGGACAAGCTGCCGCCAGTGCAGCCGCCCCTCAAAGAAACGATGAAACCGCCTCGTACGCCGGACACATTGCCGCTGCCTGTCCGCCCATCCGGCTGTCATCTTCCGGCAGAAATGCCGGATCATCTCCGCTGCCGCCACTCCGAGGGCAAAGGAGAGCAGCGGCACGAGATAGCGGAGGGCTGTATGCCAGTTTTTTGCGAAAAGACTTTCACTGAGCAGAACAATATTTCCGGTCTGCGCGTTGGCAAATACGCTGCCGCGGGTAAGATACGTGTAGGCATCCTGCAGTCCGCCCGATGCGGACAAAAAAGCCGCTGTCAGAAAGGCTTCGGACATCTGCCCGTGGGAAGGTAGCTTTTTCTTCATGGTTACACAGCCTTCCGTCCCGGAAATGTCAGCACCAGTGCGCTGTAGCTCAGCATAAATCCGGACAGATATGCCAGAAACATCTGTGAGGATGGTGCTGTAATAATTTTGTTCACTGTTCCGATAAGAAACCCGGCGCAAAGCGCGGCGAGCGCAGCACAGGTAACAGGATTAGCCGCTTTCTTACCGGAAATCTGACGGACAAGCTGCACGGCGATGGCCACGCAGAAAGCCAGAATCATAAGCAGTTCCATAATCTCTTCCATAACAATTCCCTCCATTTTTCTGCAGCGTCCCGTTCGCTGTGTCGAAGTAAACAGCACCAGGAGACGCTTGCACATTCGCAGCGCTTATACTATAATAGAAAACAAAGAATATGTAAAATGTATGTTTCGCATTTAATATATATCAAAATGACATGATAATGCCAGCGGCACCCATCTGGCAACGACCGGAGTGAAGCAAAGAGTTACTGTGAACGATGTGAACAGTAACAGCAAAGACGCACAGCGCGGAAAAATCCGCTGGCTTTATAGGAGGGCAACGTGTATATCAGCTACGATTATTACCGGGTATTTTATTATGTGGCGAGATACCGCAGCTTTACGCAGGCGGCAAATATCCTGCTGAATAATCAGCCGAACGTCACCCGCACGATTAAGAATCTGGAGCGGGAGCTGGGCTGTACGCTGTTTGTGCGCTCCAGCCGCGGCGTTTCCCTCACGCCGGAGGGGGAGAAGCTCTACGCGCATGTCCGCATCGCGGCGGAGCATATCCAGGAGGGCGAGCAGGAGCTGCTGCTGGACAGGGGGCTGCAGAGCGGCGTGGTTTCCATCGGCGCCAGCGAGGTGGCGCTGCACTGCCTGCTGCTTCCGGTGCTGAAACAGTTCCGGGAGCTTTATCCGGGCATTCGTCTGCGGGTATCAAATTATTCCACTCCGCAGGCGGTCGACGCGCTGAAAAACGGTCTGGTTGATTTTGCGGTGGTAACGACGCCGGCGGACACCTCCCCGCAGATGAAACTGAGCGTTCTGCGCACCTTGCGCGAGCAGGCAATCTGCGGTCCGGCATTCGCCCATCTGGCGGGCAGAAAAATCTCCCTTGCAGAGCTGGCGCAGTACCCCGTCATCTGCCTGGGAACGCAGACCAAAACCTATGCACTGTATCACGACTGGTTTCTGCAGCATCATCTGACGCTGGCGCCGGATATCGAGGCGGCGACGGCGGACCAGATTCTGCCGATGGTAAAGAACAATCTCGGCATCGGCTTCGTTCCGGAAGAATTTCTGAAAAATGAAACAGAAGGGGAGGGTATCCGGCGGCTGCAGCTTGCGGAGGAGGTTCCGGAGAGGGCTATCTGTCTGATAAGGCATACGGAGCATCCGCTGAGCATCGCCGCCGCGAAGCTGGAGCAGGTGCTTCTGGAAAAGGAGAGGACATCATGATTTATAAAATATTAATTGTGGAGGATGACCGCGTGATTGCGGATAAAATATGCGAATATCTGGCTTCCTTCGGATACGAGGCGCAGGTGGCTAAAAATTTCGCCAATATCACGGCGGAATTTTCCTCCTTCCTGCCGCATCTTGTACTGATGGATATTTCCCTGCCGTACTACAACGGCTACTACTGGTGCAGTGAGATCCGCAAGATCTCCAAAGCGCCCGTCATCTTTATTTCCTCCGCCTCCGACGACATGAACATCATCATGGCGGTCAATTACGGGGCGGATGATTTTCTGGCGAAGCCCTTTGAGCTGACGGTACTGACCGCAAAAATCCAGGCGGTGCTGCGCCGTACCTACGATTTTGCCGGGCAGACCAGTATCCTGGAGCACCGGGGTGCGGTGCTGAATATGGACAACACCACGCTGCTTTATGATGACAAGGTAGTGGAGCTGACGAAAAACGAGTACCGGATTCTGCGCATCCTGATGGAAAATAAGGGGCGTGTGGTGAGCCGCGACACGATTATGGCGCGTCTGTGGGAGACGGACAGTTTTATTGATGATAACACGCTTACCGTCAATGTCACAAGGCTTCGAAAAAAGCTGGAGCAGGCGGGGCTTTACGATTATATCGTGACGAAGAAAGGAATTGGTTATCTTGTGGAGTAAATATCTGATCGGTTATCTGAAGCGCATCTACAAGGTGCTGCTGTGGTTTCTGCTGCTTACCGGCTGCTTCTGTCTTGTCTATTTTCTGTATGATCTGCCGGTCTCCGCTGCGCTTTATGCGGCGCTGCTTTCCGTCGCCTGCGGACTGCTTTTTCTGATATTCGACTTTCTGCGCTATGTATCGCATTGCCGCAAGATTGAATTTATGCTCTCGCAGGAGCTTCCGGTGCCGGAGGATTTTCCGCTTCCCTTCGATTATCTGGAGGAGGAATACCAGGCGCTTATCCGGAAAATTTACAGAAACCGGATTGACGAGCAGGAGCGCTCCGCCATACAGTATGCGGATCTGATTGACTATTACACGCTGTGGGTCCATCAGATTAAGACGCCGATTTCCGCCATGAATCTGCTGCTGCAGACTGAAGAAAGCCCTCATGCCGGGGAAATGTCGCTGGAGCTTTTTAAAATCGAGCAGTATACGGAAATGGTGCTGCAGTATCTGCGGCTCGGCAGTACGGCAAACGATTTTGTCCTGCAGACGTATGACCTGGACGATATGATACGCCAGGCGCTGCGCAAATATGCCCGCATGTTTATCGGCAGGAAGCTGTCTGTCAATTTTTCAGAAACGCACCAGAAGGTGCTGACCGATGAGAAATGGATGGTATTTGTTATCGAACAGCTTTTATCAAATGCCCTAAAATATACCAACGCCGGAACGATTTCCATCTACGGCGCAGAGGGAGGGCAGGGCTTTGTGATAGAGGACACCGGCATCGGCATTTCCGCGGAGGATTTGCCGCGCATTTTTGAGAAAGGCTACACAGGCTTTAACGGCAGGCGGGATAAGAAAGCAACCGGGCTTGGACTTTATCTGTGCAAGCAGATTCTCGATAAGCTGGGGCATCGCATAGAGGTGGCATCGGTGCCGGGCACCGGTACGAAAATGACCGTAATATTTCCGAATCTTTCAAAATTGTAAGGCTGGACGGGGAAATGTAAGCCAAAGCTATGGCAGCGCATTTCCCCGTATTGTATATTTAGCATAAAGACAGCGCCCGGAAGGTTACTGCGAGTAAAGTGAACGGTACCCCTGGAAGCATTTGCGGGCGGGCGCTGCAATCAGAAAAAGGAGGATATACAATGCCATTATTAGATGTCACTCATTTGAAGAAAGTATATACGACCCGCTTTGGCGGAAACCAGGTGGTCGCTTTGAAAAACGTCAATTTTTCGGTGGAGCAGGGCGAATATGTTGCGATTATGGGCGAGAGCGGGAGCGGAAAAACCACGCTCCTCAATATTCTTGCCGCGCTCGACAAACCGACAGGCGGAGACGTGAAGCTGAACGGAAAGAGCCTGTCCGCTATCACGGAAAAGGAGCTGGCGGCTTTCCGGCGCACGAATCTCGGTTTCGTGTTCCAGGATTTCAATCTTCTGGACACCTTTTCCCTGGAGGACAATATCCTGCTGCCGCTGGTGCTCTCCGGGTGCAGCTACAGCCAGATGGAGGAGCGTTTAAACAACATTGCCTCGAAGCTTGCCATCTGCGATATCCTGAAAAAATTTCCCTACGAGGTGTCGGGCGGACAGAAGCAGCGCGTGGCGGCGGCGCGGGCGCTGATTACCAGACCGAAAATCGTCCTGGCGGACGAGCCGACCGGCGCGCTCGATTCCAAAGCGTCGGAAAACCTTCTGAAGCTGTTTTCCGATATCAACGCGGAGGGGCAGACCATTCTGATGGTCACGCACTCCACGAAGGCGGCGAGCTATGCGAAGCGCGTTCTGTTTATCCGTGACGGCGAGGTGTTTCATCAGATATACCGCGGGGAAATGACGAGCGAGGAAATGTTTGAGAAAATTTCCAATACACTGACGATTCTGCAGACAGGTGGTGAGCTTCATGCGTAGGGGACTGTTCCGCACGATGGCGTGGACCAATATCCGCAATAACCGCCGTTTTTACGTGCCGTTTCTGCTGACTATCATTCTGACGGCGGCAATGTTTTATAATATGTGCAGCGTAAGCCGGAATCCGGCGTTCACGGAGGAAGCGGCAATCGCAATGGTTCTGGAATTTGGCGTGTATATCATCGGGATATTTGCCGTAATCTTTATTTTTTATACAAACAGCTTTCTTACAAAGCGCCGGAAGCGGGAGCTGGGGCTTTACCACATCCTCGGTCTGGAAAAGCGTCACATCAGCTCTATTATGGCATGGGAAACGCTTTATCTGGCGTTCGCCGGCATTGCGGGCGGAATCGTCGCCGGACTTTTGCTGGACCGGCTGATGTTTCTGATTATTTTAAAGGTATTCCACTATCCGGTTGCGATAGAGTACCGGATTGATTCCTTTGCCGTGCGCACCACGCTGCTGGTGTTCGCCGCCATCTTTTTGCTGATTATGCTGTACAACATACATTCCATCCGGAAGGCTTCTGCGATAGAGCTGCTAAAGAGCGGCAATACCGGGGAGCGCGAGCCGAAAACGCGGTGGCTGATTGCTGTTATCGGGCTCGTCTGCATGGTGTCCGGCTACTACATTGCCATCACGACGGATAATATCCTGGACGCGCTGACCAAGCTGTTTGTCGCGGTGCTGCTCGTCATGGCGGGCACCTATTGCCTGTTTCTCGCCGGAAGCGTGGCGCTTCTGAAAATGCTGAAGAAGCGGAAAAGCTACTATTATCGCACAAATCATTTTGTGGCGGTTTCCGGAATGATATACCGCATGAAGCAGAACGCGGTCGGGCTTGCCAATATCTGTATTCTCTCAACCGGCGTGCTGCTGGTGATTTCCACGACCGTCAGTCTCTATGCCGGGATGGAGGAAATCGTCATCGCCCAGCATCCGACGGAGCTTGCCGTCACGTATTCCGACAGCAGCCCGGAGCAGAACCAGGCACTGGAGGAGATGATTGAAGAGACGGCATCGGAGCTTGGCATTACGCTGAAAAATTATGCCGCCTACCAGTCGCTCAGTATCACCTTCGTGCAGCGGGAAAATGAGCTGCTGGCGGATTCTTCGGTGGAAGACCGCAGCGCCGTCTCCTACGATGACCTTGCCGCCGTTACGATGATTTCCGCCGAAACCTATGAGCGCATGACGGGAGAGCGGCTGCAGCTTTCCGGAAACGAGGTCGCCATCTGCCATGAGAAAGGAACACTGGCGGACACCTTTCAGATGATGGGCGAGACCTACACAGTTTCGGAGCACCTGGAGAGCTTCCCGGTCAGCAATGAGATGGCGCAGATCGTGAAAGGCTGGTTTAATATCGTCGTGAGCAGCGATGAAAAGCTCTCCGAAATCGACCGCCTGCAAAAAGAGGTCTTTTCCTACCCAAGCTCTCTGAAATATGAGGTACAGTTTGACACAGAGGGCGGGCAGGAGACGGCGGACACACTGTATAACACCCTGCTGCAGAAAATGGAGGAGACGGAGGGAATGCCGCTGTATCTGGTCGGAAACCGCTATGAATTCCGCGCACAGAATTATGTGATGTATGGCAGCATCCTGTTCCTCGGCTGTTATCTTGGCGCATTGTTTTTGATGGCTACGGTTCTGATTATTTATTATAAGCAGATTATTGAGGGCTATGAGGACCGCGAGCGCTACGCCATCATGAGAAAGGTCGGTATGGACAGACGCGAGATCAAGCAGTCCATAAAAAGCCAGATTCTGATTATGTTTTTCCTGCCGCTGGGAACAGCTCTCATCCACTGCCTTGTTGCTTTTCCGCTGATGCGGCAGATACTGCAGGCATTTTATATGAACAACACGCCGCTGTTTGCCGGTGTGACCGCCGTGGTGGCAGGTATTTTCTCTATCTGTTATATTCTTGTTTACAGAATTACGGCGCGGAGCTATTATCATATTGTAAGCTGAAAAAAGTCTGAAACCTTTTGCCCCTTTTTTTCATCTAATGATTGTAAGACGAAAGCAATATTGCACATCATACAAGTCCGGATGAAAAAAGGGGCTGTTTGCCTCCAGAAAGAAAGGAGGGCTATAAAATGATACAGCTTGTAAAGCGCGCGATGAAGTCGGATACGGATGCATTTCTGGAGCTGATGGAGCGCAATTCTCTTGCAATGTACAAGGTAGCCCGTGGAATTTTAAATAACGATGAGGATGCGGCGGACGCCATTCAGGATACCATCCTTACCTGCTTTGAAAAGCTTCATACGCTGAAGAAGCCGGAGTATTTCAAAACCTGGATGATCCGCATTCTGATTAACGAATGCAACAGTATCCGCCGCCATTACAGCAATCTGAATCTGCAGGAGGATTTTGCGGATATTCCGCAGAGCGACGTGTCTATCGCGGAATTTGAGTTTAAGGAAATGCTGGAGACCGTGGATGAAAAATACCGTGTCGTGCTGATCCTGCACTATGTGGAGGGCTTTAAGCTCTCGGAGATTGCCGCGATTCTGGAGCTGAATGAAAATACGGTAAAGACCAGAATTGCGAGAGCCAGGCAGCAGCTGCGGGAAGCCTATGCGGATACGCTGCCCGCCAGCCCGCGGAAGGTTACTTATTATTCTGACGCAGACAGGAAAGGAGAAGGACAGAATGAACAGACAGAGCGATTTCACTTCATCAGAAGCACATTTGGATAAAACAATAGAGCAGGTACTGCAGCGGGATTTTGCGCTGCCTGACGCGGTAAAGAGGGCGCAGAGCGGGGCGTTTGATAAAATCCGCGCAGAAGCGCAGGCGCGCACCGGAAAGGAAACGAAAAAGGGACGCGGGCGCGGCAGGAGAAAAGCGCTTACGATTGCCGGTACGCTGGCGGCATCGGCTGCCGTGTTCTCCACCATCTGTATCTCCAACCCGGCGTTTGCGGCAAATATTCCGCTGGTGGGACATGTATTTGCAGAAATCGGCAGTTCTCTTGGTTTTTCCGGCGATTATGAAAAATACGCGACATCGCTTCAGGAAGCAAAGAGCGGCGCCGCAGCGGAAGAGCAGATTGTGTCCGCAGTTGACGGACAGACAGCGCCTGCCGGAGCAGAAGCTGCGGCGACCGGTGCAGACAAAAGCTACAGCCAGACCTTTAACGGCGTTACGGTTACTCTTTCCGAGGTTTACTGCAACGACATGTCTTTAAATGTGGCGCTGGTTGTCCGGTCGGAGGAAGGCTTCCCCGACATCAGAAAAGATGAGGACGGAAATGCCTACCTGTATCTGAGGAACGGCACGCTTCTTACAGACTACTATCCGGAAGCAGTCCCCATTACTGAGCCTGTAGAAGGAAGACTGACGGATGAGCATACCTTTGCCGGAGTTATGCGCTTTGACCTGGTCTATACCACAGAATCTGTCCAGGACGAGTATTTTGAAGCACGGAATGATTTCTTTGCGGAGAAGCTTGGCATCAGCAGAGAGGAGCTGGATACTGCGGCGTCCGATGTATATGACCGGCTGAGAGAAATTCTTGGCACGGATGTGCTGAGTGCTTCTGTAATAGCATCTGCCGGCGGACCGGACATAAAAGATTACACAGCTTATTATGAGGTTCCGGAGGATTTTTCTGTCACGCTGAAATTTGATAAGGTCGTTGCCGACCTGGCGGAGGCCTCCCTTCCGGCAATGCCGCAGGAGCTGGTAGATGAATATAAATATAATGCTGCTCTAGCGGAGCATGGTCTGGATATCGATGACTATGAGAATTTCACGGAGGAAGAAAAACAGATTGAGCACCAGCTATTTGAAGAGCAGCAGCGGAAGTATGACGAGCTTTATCCGGATGCAGGAATATTCCCGAACCGCTACGAAAACTGGTGGAAGGAGGGCGAATGGGATTTCACCTTTGGAGTATCAAAAAATACGGCTGATTCACAGGTGCTGGAAATCAATGATTTCGATGAGAGCGGACTTGGCGTGACCAGGGTTACGAAAACGCCGTTTGAGATTGTCGTAGAAATGCAGAGTCCGTCGGAGAGCTCTTCTCCCTCCGGAATGGGATATTTCCTGACGGCTCTGGATGAAAACGGAAAGCGGCTTCCCTATGGTTCCGGCAGTTCTACGAATACCTTTGCGGTGCAGGGGCAGGAAATCAGCCGGATAGATGTATATATCTGCGACTATGAGGACTTCATGAGCATAAAAGGACGGCTCCTGTCCGGCGAAGGTGCGGATAACAGGACGCTTCTGGAGGAAATGGCGCTGTATCATAAAGAAATTGTATTTGAATAAGAGCTGTTTGCAGAGCCGTTTCCAATCCGCTTTCCCGGATTCCTGCTTTTTTCGGAACAGAACTTTTCCTTTACAGCATCCCGGAAATCCGGTATAGTAAAAGACGGATGCGCGCTTCCGGCAGAGAATGAATCCGGCGGCGCGCATCCGCATCTGCATCGCAAAAGTCTGCACGGGAGGAAAAACGGAATGCTGAATTATATTGTTCTTATCTATCTTGCCGCTGTCAATCTGCTCGCTTTTGGCACATTCGGACTGGATAAATACCGGGCGGTAAAAGGAAAATGGCGCGTGCCGGAGCGCAGATTATTTCTGCTTGCAGCGGCGGGCGGCTCCGCGGGAGCGCTGCTTGGCATGTATGTGTTTCACCACAAAACGCAGAAACATAAGTTTACGGTCGGGATGCCGCTTATCCTGGCGGCACAGTGTCTTCTGGCTGTTTCTATACTGCATCAGTTATAGTAATGGTTACTGCCGTGTTGACTGCAGGTGCAGCAGTCTGCACGGCGTTTTTGCTGCCATTCATACGGCAGGAACGTCCGGAGGACGTTTTAGTGCACGGAAAAAGCATTTGTTTGCCGCAAAGGATACAAAAAGGATATAATTTTATGCTATATTGTAAATAAAGAGCAGGTGGGAAGGAAATTGGTGAGATGGATCAGAAGCTTTTGGTTGTGGAGGATGATCGGCGTCTGCAGGAGATTATTTCCGATTATTTTGAAAGCAAGGGCTGGCAGGTGAGGGTGACAGATGACGGAGAGGAAGTGCTGGAAAAAATACAGACAAATTCCTATCAGTTAATTCTTCTGGATGTTATGCTTCCGGGAGAGAACGGATTTACTATCTGCCGGAAAATACGGGAAATCAGTGATGTCCCGGTTATTTTCATCACGGCGCGCGTACAGGAAGAGGACGAATTAAATGGCTACGCAATGGGTGCGGATGATTATGTGACAAAACCATTTTCACTGCCGGTATTATATGCGAAAGTGACTGCACTCATTGGGAGAATGCATGGCAGTTCTGCAGGCAGGCGGATTCGTGCAGGAGACATCGAAGTCGATGTGCGTACACATGAGGTGTGGTCCGGCGAAGAGCGATGTGAGCTGCCTCCAAAAGAATATGAGCTGCTTTTGTTTTTTCTGGAAAACCCCAAACGCATATTTAGCCGTGAACAGCTGCTGATTCGCTTCTGGGGATATGATTTTGATGGAAATGAGCGCGTTGTAGACAACCATATAAAAAAGCTTCGGAAACTTCTGGGAAAAAGCGGAAGCATGATCCGGACGATCAGAAAGTCCGGCTACCGGATGGAGGTGATTCCATGAGGTCGGGAAAAAGATGGCAGGCGTTTGTTGCAGCGGGATTCATAATACTATATTTGACAATTATGCTGGCATGCACATTTCTTGTGAAGGGGAAATATCTGAATGAATTTGAGCACAGCTTTCAAACGCAATTAAGCAGTCTGACAGAAGTGATAGAAACGCTGGGAAATGCAGAAGAAGACAGCGGAGAAGATATGGAAGAAGCTGTGAAAGGAAAAGAAGCGTCATACCAATATCTGGTATCAACTGTACTTCTTCATTCCAAATATCAGCAATATGCGGCGGTTTTTTATGATAAGGAAGGCAAAATTGCAGTACGGAGCCAGTATGCCAGCGCAGTGCAGAACTATCAGGATTACAGGCTGGGAGCTCAAAATGTTTTTTCGCTATCTTCATTTTTTTCGGAGGAAGAAATTGACCGACTGGCACGGTATGCACTGGAAAGGCAGGAAGAGCTTCGCGCTCACAAACCGGAAAAATATCGTTTTCTGGGAAAGATAGCAGAGGAAGACGGCAGTTTGCTTGGCCTTTTTGTTCAGAGAGTATTCTGGCAAACAGATATAAGCATTGAGGATGGAGAGCAGGACCCATTTACCGGTTCGAAATCAGAAATTTCATATTCGGACGATAAAAATGATGCGGTAAGCTATGTGCAGACCGGCAGTGAGGTTGTATGGGAATGGGAGAGCCGGGACGCCGAAGAAATGACGGTGGGCACAAGGCAGATAAGCCTTGTATTTCCGGGGCTGACCTATGGCTACAGAGACTGGAAGCGCTGGAAAAACAGCGATTATCTGCAGCATACGGTGCCGGAAGACCTGGAAAACTACTACGGTTCTTTCAGTGAAAAGGTGCGCATGAGCTCCGAAGCATTTCAACCGCGCTTTAAAGAAGATTATACGGTTTCTATCGGAAATCGTACCTGTGACCTTACCCTGCTCAGCGAGTGCAGACCCTGGGCAGCAGCGATGGATTATATGAAATATGTCTATCTGGCAGGTTTTCTTTTGATGACCGCCTGTATGACGGCAGTGATGTTTGTCGTTCACAAAAACGAAGAGCGACGGTCAAGGCTGGAAGAAAACCAGCGTGATTTTATCAATGCGATGGCCCATGAAATGAAGACGCCCCTTGGGATTATTCGCGGTTTTGCAGAAAATCTGCAGGAAAATACCGTGGCAGAGAAAAAAGACTATTATTTGCAGCAGATTATCGGACAGACGGAGGTAATGGACAGTATGGTTGCAGACATTATCGGAGCTGCAAGATTGGAATCACAGCATCTGGTGCTGCAGAAAGAAATGATTTCCGTGAACAATCTTCTGCGGAAACAACTGGGAAAATTCGGACCGCTGATAGAAGAAAAAGGGGTATCTCTGCAATTTTCCATGCAGGAAGTGTTTGAACTGGAAGGCGATAACAAATATCTGGAGAAGGCATTTGCCAATCTGATTGACAATGCCGTCAGCTATTGCGACAGGGGCGGTATCATTAAGATCGTCACGGATGCACAGGGATGCCGGATAGAAAATACCTGTGCGTCCGTACAGGAGGAGGATGTACAGCGTGCTTTTGATATTTTTTATCGGGGAAAGCGCACTGCATCTGCAGAAAAGCATCTCGGAATTGGTTTGTATCTTGCCAGAAAAATTTTAAATTTGCATGCTGTACGGATTACTGCTGAAAAGACACCGGATGGATTTCGCGTGACATGTAAAAAAACAGGGGGGAAGCGTAGATTATGAAAAGAATAATGGCAACGGGATTGATAATGGGAATGATGTTTATAAGCGGCGGCTGTGATCTGCAGGACGGAACTTTTGTATTTAATCTGAATGGTGAGGCGAAGATAGAGAAGGAGACAGAAGCTGTCGCATCAGAAAAATACGTATCTGTGCAGACTGAGCATTTGCAGCAGACAGAGTACTCAGAGCAGACAGAGTATTCGCAGCGGGTTGCAGAGACGGTCAGTCGCAAGCCGCTATTCCGGGATGAGGATGGAACAATCCACGGTCCTCAGCTTAATCTGGGAGAAGGCGGAACGCCGGTGTATGACTATGATATTGAAGATTCACTGGCGGCGGCGCCGCAAGAGTGGATAAACTATACGTATCCGGGCAGAAAACAGTCGTATCTCTCCCCGTCCGGGACATGGCTGTTTAAGGACACGGACGGAACTATTCATGGCGCGCAGATTGGAACCACAGATGCAGGCTCTATTTTGTTTGATTATGAATTCGATATTAATGAAATTCCGGAAGAGTGGAAAAACTGGCAGTAGTTACTATTCACTCCGTTTTCAGTAACCTGGAAGTAACCGTATGCTGGATGAGAGCAGAAAAAGTGATTGACAAACATACACAGGCGCACTATACTATAGTTGTGTAATTGATAATTGCTGTATCAAGTGCAGAGCAGTCATACATACTGTTTTGAAGAGGGAATTGGGTGAGAATCCCAAGCGAACCGGTCACTGTGTTCAGAGAGCGGACTCCAATATGTCATTGCGTCACCCATGACGCGAGAAGGCGGAGCGAGCGCAGACCTGTAAGTCAGGAAACCTGCTTGATATATGAGATGTGCTCCTGGTTATAGCGCAGCATCCAACCAAGCCGCTTCGCGGTTTGTGAATGTGACTGTATGGGTGAACAGTTACTTGATTTTTTGGAAATCTCAGAGCAAGGAGAATACACAACATAATACCTCCTTCATACCGTCCGATGCAGAATAGCTGACATTTCTGCAGAATACGGAATGGGTTCCCGGCAGGGCTTACCTGCCGGGATTTTTTTCGTTTCAGAAAAAACAAAAATGCCTGCGCATAAAAGCCGCATCACAGAAGGACTGGCAGGCGAAAGAGCGTCGCCTCTTTGTTAATAAAATGTCCATGCCGTTAAATATATATCATTTATTGTAATTTTGAACATAAAATGATATGATGAAGAAAAACATATTGTGCAGGTTTTCTATAACAACAAAGGAGGACAAAAGATGCTAGACCAGACTTTTTATCAGAAAGCGGATGAAATCATCGCGTTCTATGGTAAAAAACCAGCTTCCCTGATTCCGATTATGCAGGATATCCAGGGGGTGTACCGTTATCTGCCGGGAGAGCTGCTCACTTATGTGGCGGGGCAGATCGGCATCACGGAAGCGAAGGCGTTCAGCGTCGCAACCTTTTATGAAAACTTTTCTTTTGAGCCAAAAGGGAAATACATCATTAAGGTATGCGACGGAACGGCGTGCCATGTGCGCAAATCGGCGCCGATCCTGGAGGCTTTCCAGAAGGAGCTGGGACTGAGCGCCAAAAAGCATACAACCGACGATATGCTGTTTACCGTGGAGACGGTTTCCTGTCTCGGCGCATGCGGGCTTGCCCCGACTGTGATGGTAAATGAGGACGTGCATCCGAAAATGACACCGGAAAAAGCAATCGATTTAATACGGGAATTGAGAGGTGACCAGCATGATTGAAAACAGAGAAGCTTTGATTCAGGCGGGCGAAGCCGCAAAACAGGAGCTTGCCTCTTATGACTGCCGGATTCTCGTCTGTTCCGGCACCGGCTGCATCGCGACCGGTTCCCAGAAAATATATGAGGAATTTCTGAAAATTGCAAAGGACGAGCCGGGTATCCGGATTGATTTCGCCCCGCACGGACAGGGTGAGCATGTCGGCATCAAAAAGACCGGCTGCCAGGGCGTCTGCGAGCTCGGCCCGCTGGTGCGCATCCAGAAGGGCGACCAGGTAGTGCAGTACACGAAGGTGCAGCTTTCGGACTGCCGGGAGATTTTTGAGCGATCGGTAAAGGGAGATGACGTAATAGAGAGCCTGCTGTATAAGCAGGGCGGCATTTCCTACAGAAGCCCGGACGAAATTCCGTTTATTGCAAAGCAGACGCGCATCGTTCTGGAAAACTGCGGCAAATTTGACGCGGAATCTTTCGATGAATATCTGGCGGGCGGCGGCTTTTCGGCGTTCCAGAAGGCACTGTTTGAGATGACGCCGGACGAAGTGGTCGACGTGGTCGACAAATCCGGGCTGCGCGGGCGCGGGGGCGGCGGCTTCCCGACCGGAAGAAAATGGAAGCAGGTTGCGCGCCAGGCGGAAAAAGAGCGTTACGTGGTGTGCAACGGCGACGAGGGGGATCCCGGCGCTTTCATGGACGGCTCCGTCATGGAGGGAGACCCGTACAAGCTGATCGAGGGCATGATGATCGCAGGCTATGCGGTCGGCTCGGAAAATGGTTATATCTATGTGCGCGCGGAATATCCGATGTCAGTCGCGCGGCTGAAGCACGCGATCGCGGAGCTGGAGGCAAGGCATATGCTTGGCGATAATATCCTTGGCACAGACTTTTCCTTCCACATGCATATTAACCGGGGCGCCGGCGCCTTTGTGTGCGGCGAGGGCAGCGCGCTGACGGCTTCCATAGAGGGAAATCGCGGAATGCCGCGTGTCAAGCCGCCGCGTACCGTGGAAAAAGGGCTCTGGGCGAAGCCGACGGTATTAAATAACGTGGAAACTTATGCAAATGTCCCGAAGATCGTACTGGAGGGTGCAGACTGGTACCGCAGTATCGGAACGGAGGGCACGCCGGGGACAAAGACCTTCTCCCTGACGGGCTCCATCCAGAATACCGGTCTGATCGAGGTGCCGATGGGCACGACGCTGCGCCAGATTATCTTTGATATCGGCGGCGGTATGAAGGACGGCGGCACCTTTAAGGCAGTGCAGATCGGCGGACCGTCCGGCGGCTGTCTGACGGAGCAGCATCTGGATGTGCCGCTCGACTTTGAATCCATCAAAAAATACGGCGCGATCGTCGGCAGCGGCGGTCTGGTTGTTATGGACGACCACACCTGTATGGTCGAGGTGGCGAGATTCTTCATGAGCTTTACGCAGCGGGAATCCTGCGGAAAATGCGTGCCGTGCCGCGAGGGTACCAAGCGTATGCTGGAAATCCTGGAAAAAATCGTGGCGGGGAAGGGCGAATTAGAGGATCTGGACCGTCTGGAGGAGCTTGCCGGTATGGTAAAGGACATGGCGCTGTGCGGTCTTGGAAAGAGCGCGCCGCTTCCGGTGCTCAGTACCTTACGTACCTTCCGGAAGGAATATGAGGAGCATATCGTGGATAAAAAATGCCGGGCGAAGGTCTGCCAGGCGATGCGCCGGTTTGTCATCAACCCGGAATATTGCAAGGGCTGCGGAAAATGCGCGAAAAACTGTCCGGTCGGAGCGATCACCGGCGTCCGCAGGGAATGCTATCATATTGATCCAAATATCTGTATTAAGTGTTCAGCTTGTAAGGACAACTGTGCATTTGATGCCATTTATGTTGAAGCATAGGGAGGAACGAATATGGGAACCATGACAATAGACGGTAGAAAAGTAACATTTACCGATGAAAAGAATGTCCTGTCCGTTATCCGCAATGCCGGCATCGACATTCCGACACTCTGCTATCATTCCGAGCTTTCCACCTTCGGCGCCTGTCGTCTGTGCACGGTGGAGGATGACCGCGGGAAAACCTTTGCCTCCTGCTCGGAGGAACCGAGAGACGGCATGGTCATTTTTACCAACACCGGAAAGCTGCGGAAATACCGCAAGCTGATTATCGAGCTTCTGCTCGCCGCGCACTGCCGCGACTGTCTCACCTGTGAGAAGAGCGGGGACTGCAACCTGCAGACGCTGGCAAAGCGCTTCGGCGTGATGGAAGTGCGTTTTGAGAACTATAAGGAAAGACGGCCGCTGGATTTCAGCTCGCCGTCGATCGTGAGAGACCCGAACAAATGTATTCTCTGCGGAAACTGCGTTCGCGTCTGTGAGGAGCTGCAGGGCATCGGCGCGCTCGGCTTTGCGCACCGCGGCTCCGACGCGATGGTGATGCCGGCATTTGACCGGGAAATCGCGACGACGGACTGCGTAAACTGCGGGCAGTGCCGCATCTTCTGTCCGACGGGAGCTATCAGCATCCGCCACAACCGCGGCGAGGTGTGGGAGGCGCTTTCCGACCCGGATACGCGCGTGGTGGCGCAGGTTGCCCCGGCGGTGCGCGTGGCGGTGGGCGACGCCTTTGGTCTGCCAAAGGGCAGGAGCGTGATGGGAAAAATTGTAAACGTGCTGCACCGGATGGGCTTTGACGAGGTATACGACACCACCTTCGGCGCGGATCTTACTATCATGGAGGAATCCGCCGAGTTTCTGGAGCGCGTGCAGAGCGGGGAAAAGCTGCCGCTTCTGACCTCCTGCTGTCCGGCATGGGTGAAATTTGTCGGCGAGCATTATCCGGAATTTGAAGAAAACGTATCCACCTGCCGTTCCCCGCAGGGAATGCTCTCCGCGGTCGTGAAGGAATATTTCCGCGATCCGGCGAACAGCGGCGGGAAAAAGACGGTGATGGTATCCATCATGCCGTGTACGGCGAAAAAGATGGAGGCGAACCGCCCCAACAGCTATACGAAGGGCGAAAAGGATACCGATTTTGTGCTGACGACGACGGAGCTGATCGACATGATTAAAACGACCGGCATCGACTTTGCGGAGCTGGAGCCGGAATCCTCCGACATTCCGTTCGGCTTTGGTTCGGGCGGCGGCGTCATCTTTGGCGTGACAGGAGGCGTAACGGAGGCGGTCATCCGCCGGCTGGCGCCGGACCACGCGAAAGAAACCTTCCAGGAAATCGCAGAATGCGGCGTGCGCCAGGAGGGCTTTATCCGTGAATTTTCCATTCCGTACAACGGCACGGAAATCAGAATCTGCGTGGTGAGCGGACTGGCAAATGCGCGTACCGTGATGGAGCAGGTAAAGAGCGGCGAAAAAGAATATCATCTGATAGAGATTATGGCGTGCCGCCGCGGATGCATTATGGGAGGCGGACAGCCGCGTCTTGCCGGAAAACGCACGAAAGCGGCGAGAACCGCCGGTATCTATCGCGCGGACAGTGTTTCGGTCATCAAAAAGTGCGATGAAAATCCGATGGTTGCTTCCCTGTACGAGGGCTTCCTGAAAGGAAAGGAGCACGAGCTGCTGCACAATCACAGCTTCTGTGCAAAGTAAAATACCCTGCTGCAGGCATACCACCTGGCTTATTGCCAGCGGGAATAAATACATATCGGAATTTTAAATGGGACCTGCCAGGCGCAGGTCCTGTTTTCGTTGCCGTGCATACGACGCAGGGAAATCTTACCGCCTGAATTTCTTTCGAGCTTGACAAGTCCGGATGGATTGGATAAAATTTGATAAACGATTGTATGAATGAGGAGGAAAATTATGAGTAAAATTGCGATGAAGACCCCGCTTGTGGAAATGGATGGCGATGAAATGACCAGAATCCTCTGGAAGCTGATTAAAGAGGAGCTGATTCTGCCGTTTGTGGATTTAAAGACGGAGTATTATGACCTGGGACTTCAGAAGCGCAACGAGACGGATGATAAGATTACCGTCGACAGCGCGCTTGCCACGAAAAAATACGGCGTTGCCGTAAAATGCGCAACGATTACCCCGAATGCCGCGCGCGTGAAGGAGTATAATCTGAAGGAAATGTGGAAGAGCCCGAACGGGACCATCCGTGCGATCCTGGACGGAACGGTATTCCGCGCGCCGATTATCGTAAAGGGCATTGAGCCGAACGTGCGCACCTGGAAAAAACCGATTACGATTGCAAGACATGCCTACGGCGATGTTTATAAGGCGACGGAAATGAAGGTGCCGGGAGCCGGAAGAGCAGAGCTTGTTTTCACGGATGAAAACGGAAACGAAACGCGCGAGCTTATCCATGAATTTAAGGGAAGCGGCGTGCTGCAGGGAATGCACAACCTCACCAGCTCCATCGAGAGCTTTGCGAGAAGCTGCTTCGCCTATGCGCTCGATACGAAGCAGGACCTCTGGTTTGCAACTAAGGATACTATTTCCAAAAAATACGACCATACCTTCAAGGATATCATGCAGGAAATTTTTGACGCGGAATATGCGGACAAATTTAAAGAAGCAGGCATCACCTACTTCTATACGCTGATCGACGACGCGGTGGCGCGTGTGATGAAGTCGGAGGGCGGCTACATCTGGGCGTGCAAGAACTACGACGGCGACGTTATGAGCGATATGATCTCTTCCGCCTTCGGTTCCCTTGCCATGATGACCTCCGTGCTGGTTTCCCCGGATGGCTGCTATGAGTACGAGGCGGCGCACGGGACCGTTCAGCGCCACTATTATAAGCATCTGAAAGGCGAGGAGACCTCCACAAACTCCGTTGCCACCATCTTTGCCTGGAGCGGCGCGCTCAGAAAGCGCGGCGAGCTGGATAATCTTCCGGAGCTGATGGCATTTGCGGACAAGCTGGAGGCGGCAACCATCGCCACCATCGAGGAGGGCAAAATGACAAAAGACCTTGCGCTCATCACCACCCTGGAAAATGTCACGGTATTAAACAGCGCGGACTTTATCCGCGCGATCCGGGAAAAGCTTTAATACTACATCAGTGTCTCCCAGAGCTCATACAATTCTTCGAGCTTCTGGGAGATTTCATATTTCTCCTTATTCAGCTCGATACAGCGGGCGGCATCGGAATAGACCTCCGGCTGCGCAAGCAGTTCATCAAGCTCGCCGTCACGCTGCTCCAGCGCCTGGATCTGGTCCTCTGTTTTTTTCAAATCATTTTTGCGCTTGCGCTCGCGCGCCTGTTCTTCCTTCTGCTGTCGCCAGCTGCGCTTTTCCTCCGATTCTTTGTTCTCTGCTGCGGCAGAGGAAGCGTTTCCGAAAAGCCCGGCGGCACCCTTTTCCGATGCCTGCGGTGCGTACACGCGCGTCAGCTCATCCTTCTTTTCCAGATAATAATCGTAATTTCCGATGTAATTTACCAGCGTATTTCCGGTAAGCTCCAGAATGCGGGAAGCCGTCTCGTTGATAAAATAGCGGTCGTGCGAAACATAGAGCACTGTGCCGGTGTACTGGTTCAGCGCATGCTCCAGGATCTCTTTCGAGGTAATATCCAGATGGTTGGTCGGCTCGTCCAGAATCAGAAAATTCGCCTCGGAGAGCATCAGCTTGGCAAGCGATACGCGCCCGCGCTCGCCGCCGCTTAAATCGGAAATCCGCTTAAATACATCGTCACCCGTAAACAGAAAAGAAGCGAGCACATTGCGGATCTGCGTATTGGTCAGCGTCGGATACTCATCAGAAATCTCCTCAAACAGCGTTTTCTCCATATGAAGCACATGATGCTCCTGGTCGTAGTAGCCGATATGTACCTTGCTTCCGAGAGAGAAGGAGCCGGCGTCCGGCTCACACACGCTGTTTAAGATTTTAAGGAGCGTCGTCTTTCCAGTGCCGTTGTCCCCGATGATGGCGACCTTTTCCCCGCGCTTTACCTCAAAGTTTAAATCGGAAAAAAGCGTGAGCGGACCGAAGGCTTTGGAAAGCCCCTCCACTTTAAGCACATCATTTCCACTGGTAATGCGCGGCTCCAGGCGGATTTTCATTTCGCTGGCGACCTCCGTCGGCTTTTCCAGACGCTCGATTTTATCAAGCATCTTCACGCGGCTCTCGGCGCGTTTGATGCTCTTTTCACGGTTAAAGGAGCGCAGCTTTGTGATGACCTCCTCCTGGTGTTTTATTTCCTGCTGCTGATTCAGGTACGCCTTCATCTGCGCCTCGCGCAGCATCGCCTTCTTTTCAGCATAGGCGCTGTAATTTCCGGCAAAAACAGAGGCGTGTCCGTTATCCAGTTCGATAATCTTTGTCACTACCCGGTTCAGAAAATAGCGGTCGTGCGCCACGATCACCACAGCGCCCGGATAATTCTGCAGATAGACCTCCAGCCAGGCGATCGAATTCATGTCCAGGTGGTTGGTCGGCTCGTCCAGGAAGATGATATCGGGCTTCTGCAGCAGCAGCTTGCCGAGCGCAACGCGGGTTTTCTGCCCGCCGGAGAGCGTATCGATGCTTTTGGAATACTCTTCCTCGGAAAAACCGAGTCCTTTTAAGATGCCGTTGATCTCGCTGCGGTAAGCGTAGCCGTTTTTGTTTTCAAATTCCGTGCTGAGCCGGTTGTAGGTCTCCAGCGCCGCATCCAGACGCTCCCCGTCCAGCCCCTTCATTTCCTGCTCCAGAGAGCGGAGGCGTTCCTCCAGCGCAATGATTTCCTGCCGGGTGGTAAGCAGCTCTCCGTAAATCGTGTTGCTTCCGGTAACGGCGTCGTGCTGCGCCAGATAGCCGATGGAGGTGCCTTTCGCAAACACCGCCTCGCCCTCGTCCGCCTGCATCTGCTTCATGATGATCTTCAGCAGGGTGGATTTTCCGGCTCCGTTGATGCCGACCACCGCCGCCTTTTCGCGCTCTTCAATGTGGAAGGAAACATCCTTCAGAATTTCATTAGTTCCAAATGCCTTTGATATATGACTGCATGTTAAAATCATGTTTTTATGTTCCTTTTTACTGTTTTTTAGGTTAGTTTATCACATTGCATCAATTTGTACTAGCTTTTTTCAAAGAAATGAAGTAAAATAGTTTGAGTTTAAAATGTGATAATCGATACACAGGAGGAATCTTTGGGATGAAAAAGGTTGTGAAATTTGGCGGAAGCTCCCTCGCCAGTGCAGAGCAGTTTCAGAAGGCGGGAAGCATTATCCGTGCGGAAAAGAGCAGAAAATATGTGGTGCCGTCCGCTCCCGGCAAGCGCTTTGACGGGGATACAAAGGTGACGGATATGCTCTACGACTGCTACGAAACCGCGGTCAGCGGACAGGATTTCGAGCAGAAGCTGGATAAAATCAAAGAACGCTACTATGAAATTATCAAGGGACTGCATCTGGATTTGTCGCTGGAGAAGGAATTTGCGCAGATTCACGATTACTTTAAAAACGGCGCCGGAAGCAATTATGCCGCTTCGCGCGGAGAATATTTAAACGGCATCATCATGGCGGCATATCTTGGCTTTACCTTTATCGACGCGGCAGAAGTCATTTTCTTCCGGGAGGATGGCAGCTTTGACGCCGACAAGACCGACAAGATTCTTTCCGCACGGCTGAAAAAGACGGAATACGCCGTGATTCCCGGCTTTTACGGCGCGATGACAAACGGAAGCATCCGCACCTTTTCCAGAGGCGGCTCCGATATCACCGGCTCCATCGTTGCGCGGGCGGTAAAGGCGGACATTTATGAAAACTGGACGGACGTTTCCGGCTTTCTGGTAACGGACCCGCATATCGTGGAAAATCCGGAGCCGATTGAGACGATCACCTACCGCGAGCTGCGCGAGCTTGCCTATATGGGCGCTTCCGTGCTGCACGACGAGGCGATTTTCCCGGTAAGATGCGAGGGGATTCCCATCAATATCCGCAATACGAACGACCCGTCCGCACCGGGCACGATGATCGTGGAGAGCACCTGCAAAAAGCCGAAATACACCATCACCGGCATTGCCGGGAAAAAAGGCTTTGCGGCTATCAACATTGAAAAGGACCGCATGAATTCGGAGGTCGGGTTCGGACGCAAGGTACTCAGTGTATTTGAAGATAACGGGATTTCTTTCGAGCATATTCCCTCCGGCATCGATACCATGAGCGTATTTGTCCATCAGTCTGATTTTGAGGAGAAGGAGCAGAAGGTGCTTGCGGGCATTCACCGCGCGGTATCGCCGGATTATCTGGATATGGAGGCGGACCTGGCGCTGATCGCGGTGGTCGGACGCGGCATGAAATCCACCAGAGGAACCGCGGGCAGAATTTTCTCGGCGCTCGCCCACGCGAATATCAATATCCGCATGATCGACCAGGGCTCCAGCGAGCTGAACATCATCATCGGTGTGAGCAACAGCGATTTTGAGAAGGCGATCCGGGCAATTTACGATATTTTTGTGACGGTACGTCTCTGATTGACATTTTTTTCACATTGATATATAATGGAGTATCATAGATTTCGGAGGGGATTCTGGTGGAAGAAAAGGAAATTTCAAGGGCAGTCATAAAGCGCCTTCCCCGTTATTACCGGTATCTTGGCGAACTTCTTGACAGTGGTGTGGAGCGTATCTCCTCCAATGAGCTGAGCGACCGCATGAAGGTGACAGCGTCGCAGATACGCCAGGATTTGAATAATTTTGGCGGATTTGGCCAGCAGGGATACGGTTACAATGTAAAATTTCTGTATCATGAGATAGGTAAGATTCTCGGACTGGATAAAACCTATAACATGATTATTCTGGGCGCGGGTAATCTCGGACAGGCTCTCGCAAACTATGTGCGGTTTGAAAAGCGCGGTTTCCGCATTATCGGCATGTTCGACGTCAATCCGCAGCTCATCGGGAAAAAAATCCGCGGCATTGAAATACGTATGATGGATGAGCTGCCGGATTTTCTGGCGGAAAATGACATTCAGATCGCCACACTGACGCTTCCGAAGGCGGCGGCGGAGGAGGTGGCGGTAAAGCTGGTGGAATCCGGCATCAAAGCCATCTGGAATTTCGCACATACAGATTTGCATCTGCCGGATGACGTGGTAGTGGAGAATGTTCATCTGTCCGAAAGTCTGATGCAGTTATCGTACAACATCACAAAGAATCAGCGCGACAGAAATACAAAGTAAGTGACGGGGCTTCTGCAAATATTTTTGCGGCGGCCCTGTTTCCGTGGAATGAAAGGAAGGAGGCGGCGCTGTGGAAACGATTTACTGTCCGCAGAAGCTCTCGGAGGTGCTTCCGCGGCGGACGGCGGATTCCTTTAAGGGCACCTACGGAAAGGTTCTGGTGGTGGCGGGGAGCCGCAACATGTGCGGAGCCGCGTATCTTGCCGGAAAAGCGGCGTACCGCACGGGCGCCGGGCTTGTTTATATTTATACGGAGGAGTGCAACCGGGTGATTCTGCAGCAGCTCCTCCCGGAGGCGGTGCTGCTCACCTACGATGTGCAGAATTGGAAGCCGGAGGCGCTGGATGATTGTCTTCGCGGCATGACGGCGGTGAGCGCTGGCTCCGGTCTTGGCACGGGGGAAGTAAAAAAAGAGATTTTACGGCATATCCTGGCGGCGGATTATCTGCCGCGCGTGCTGGATGCGGATGCCCTGAATCTGCTGGCGGCGGATGAAACGCTCTGGGAAGTGGCGAAGGAGCCTTTTATCATCACGCCGCATATCGGGGAAATGAGCCGCCTGTGCGCTCTGCCGGCGGCAAAGCTGAAGGCGGCTCCGGCAGAAACGGCAGCGGCGTTTTCCGCCGCGCACCGGGTCATCACCGTTCTGAAGGACGCAAGGACTGTGGTCTCCGACGGGAAGGACTGCTCCTGGAATACCTGCGGAAACAATGGCATGGCGACCGGCGGGAGCGGGGATGTGCTCGCCGGCATCATCGGCGGTCTGCTTGCGCAGAAGCTGCCGCTCTTTGAGGCGGCAAAGCTTGGCGTTTATATCCACGCGCTCGCGGGGGATGCCGCCGCGAAGGAGCGCGGCACCTACTCCATGATGGCGGGTGATATCCTGGAACATATTTTATACGGCGTCTCGTAGAAAAGCTGCCCCCAGTTACGGAAAGCGGCAGTGTCCGCCGCCCGGAGATTCCGGCGGCGCAGATAGTTTCGGTCAAAAACCGTCCGGAAATCCCGGCGGCGAAGATAGTCTGGGTCAAAAAAACATCTGCGGCAGAAGGTCCGCAGAGGAGGAAGATTATGAAAAATTACAGCAGGGTATATGCGGAGATCGATCTGGATGCGATCGCATATAATTTTGAATCCATGCACAGAAATATTCATCCCTCGGCAGGGATGATAGCGGTCATCAAGGCGGACGGCTACGGACACGGCGCCGTTCCCATCGCACGGCTGGCGGAGCCGCTGGACTATATCTGGGGCTTTGCCGTAGCCACCGCCGAGGAGGCGCTGCAGCTTCGGACCGCCGGTATCAAAAAGCCTGTCCTCATTCTTGGCTATGTCTTTGAGGAGCATTATGAGGAGCTTATCCGCGCGGACATCCGTCCGGTGGTATTTAAGCTCTCTATGGCGGAGCAGCTGTCAAAGGAGGCGGTGCGCCAGCAGAAAAACGCCGTCATCCACATCGGTCTGGATACCGGCATGACGCGCATCGGTTTTCCGTGCACGGCGGAGAGCCTTCTGGAAATCATGCTGATAAGCAGACTTCCGAATATAAAAATCGAGGGCATATTTACGCATTTTGCGCGGGCGGACGAAACCGATAAGACCTCTGCGCAGAACCAGCTGGAGCATTTCCTGAAGTTTACAGACAGCCTGAAGGAAAAGGGGGTGGACATTCCTCTGCGCCACTGCTCCAACAGCGCCGGCATCATCGATATGCCGTATGCCAACTTAAATCTTGTGCGTGCCGGTATCAGCATTTACGGAATCTATCCTTCCGAAGAGGTCTGTAAAGAAAATGTCCCGCTGAAGCCGGCGATGGCACTGAAAAGTCATATCACCCTGGTTAAGGAGGTGGAGGCGGGCGTTGCCGTCAGCTATGGCGGCACCTTTGTCACAAAGCGCAAAACCCGCATCGCCACCATACCTGTCGGCTACGCGGACGGCTATCCGCGCCTTCTGTCGAACCGCGGCAGAGTGCTGATCCACGGCAAAAGCGCTCCCATCCTCGGCCGTGTCTGCATGGACCAGTTTATGGTGGATGTGACAGAAATTCCGCAGGCACAGGAGCTGGATGCGGTCACGCTGCTGGGAGAGGACGGGGAAAGCGTCCTTTCCGTGGAGGAGCTCGGCGGGCTCTCCGGCCGGTTCCCCTACGAATTTGTCTGTGATATCAGCAAACGCGTGCCGCGGGTCTATAAAAAGAACGGGCAGGTTTCGGAACAGAAAGATTTCTTCGACGTATATTGATAAAAACGCATATTTGATAAAAATTGGGAAATACTCCAGTCAGTACCAGAATGAAATGATGGAGTGTGAAATTTGTGATTATCAGACGAGGAGATATTTTTTATGCGGACCTGCGTCCGGTCATCGGTTCCGAACAGGGAGGGATACGTCCGGTCCTGGTTATTCAGAATGACGTGGGAAACAAACACAGCCCGACCGTGATCGTCGCCGCGATTACTTCAAAAATGAATAAGGCGAAGCTCCCCACCCACATCGGGATCGAAGCAGAGCATTACGATATCGTGAAGGATTCCGTGATCCTGCTGGAGCAGCTCCGCACAATCGACAAAAAGCGGCTGAAGGATAAGGTGTGCCATCTGGACAGCGATATTCTGCGCCGGGTAGACCGGGCGCTGATGATTAGCCTTGAACTGGATACATACCTGTCTTGACGGGCGCTCTGAGAAATGCTATGATAATTTGATGGGAGAAACACACTGGAAGAGAAAGGAAGAACGCACGTGTTAAAATCTTTGAGCGGATTGCTGTCCAGAAAACTTGGCAAAAATCCGTCCGGGTCTGACGAGTACGAAGAAGAAATTATATCTATGGTAAACGAGGGACATGAGCAGGGTGTCATCCAGGAGTCCCAGGCGCAGATGATTCAGAATATCTTCGACCTTACCGACAAGGAGGCGCAGGATGTCATGACGCACCGCCGCAATATCACGGCGATCGAGGGCACCATGAATCTGAAGGATGCGCTTGCCTTCATGCTGGACGATACGCATTCCCGGTTCCCGGTATATCTGGATAACCTGGATAACATCATCGGTATATTGTTTCTGAAGGACGCCATGCGCTGGCACACCAGAAATCCCGATTACGACAACTGGCAGATCAAGGATATCCCGTCCCTGCTGCGCAAAGCGGTCTTTATTCCGGAGACGCGGGATTTAAGTCCCCTGTTTAAGAGTATGCAGACGCAGAAGCTGCAGATGGTCATCGTATCCGATGAATACGGGCAGACCGCCGGTCTGGTCGCGATGGAGGATATTCTGGAGGAGATCGTCGGAAATATCCAGGATGAATACGATAACGACGAGCCGGTGATTGAAAAAGCGGGCGACGATTTCCTCATATCCGGCTTTGCCCCGCTGGACGAGGTAAGCGAGGCGCTGCAGCTTTCGCTGGATGACGTCGAGTTCGAGACGCTGAACGGTTTTCTGATTTCCAAGCTCGGCAGGATCCCGTCGGACGACGACCGCTCGGAAATTATCACGGACGGCTACAGCTTCCGCATTCTGAGCGTCGCCAACAAAACCATTGAGCGGGTGCGCGCGCATCGGCTTCCCGAAGAAAAAAAAGAAGAAGATGAAGAAACGAAATAAGGAGAGATAAAAGTATGTCAGGACATTCAAAATTTGCCAACATCAAGCACAAGAAAGAGAAAAATGACGCGGCAAAGGGTAAAATCTTTACCATCATCGGAAGAGAAATCGCCGTTGCCGTAAAGGAGGGCGGTCCCGACCCGGCAAACAACAGCAGACTGCGCGACGTCATTGCAAAGGCGAAGGCGAACAACATGCCGAACGACACCATCGACCGCGGAATCAAAAAAGCGGCGGGCGATGCGAACGCCGTAAACTACGAATACGTTTCCTATGAGGGCTACGGTCCGAACGGCATTGCCATCATCGTGGAGGCACTGACGGACAACAAAAACCGCACGGCGGCAAACGTAAGAAGCGCTTTCACAAAGGGAAACGGCAGCATCGGCACGCAGGGCTGTGTCTCCTACAGCTTTGATAAAAAGGGACAGATGATCATCGACAAGGAAGAATGCGACATGGACGCGGATGACCTGATGATGCTGGCGCTGGATGCCGGAGCGGAGGATTTTTCGGAGGAAGAGGACAGCTTTGAGATTATCACCGACCCGGATGAATTCGGTAAGGTGCGCGAGGCGCTGGAAAAAGAGGGTCTTGTCTTTGCTTCCGCGGAGGTGACGATGATTCCGCAGAATTACGTTGCATTAACCGACGAGACAGCACTGAAAAATCTGCAGAGAACGCTCGACCTTCTGGATGAGGACGACGACGTGCAGAACGTATATACAAATCTGGAGGAATAATCTATGGCGGAAAACACTTATCTGACTGCGCTGCACGGGATGGAGGAGCTGATTCTGGACGCCAGGCAGTTTGTCCCCATGTTTTCCAGAAAAAATTACAGCAGTGCATTTCAGAAATACTATGAAGCCCACACTGCCACCTTCCAGGCTGTGGAAACAGGCTATCAGAATGCCATCGACAAAACGCAGTATGTGTTTAATATGGCGCAGGCGGCGGTAACTCCGGCGGCGGAGGCTGCCAATAAGCCCGCCGGCAAATCCAAAAAAGAAAAAGAGCTGATAGACTGCAATCTGAGCATGGTGGTGTATGTTTTCCCGGCGATCCTTTATTTTAAGGGGGAGAGCGCCGGGGCACTTACGGATGAAATGCTGCGGCAGTGGAAGGAGCAGTTCCCGAAAACCAATCTTTCCGCGGCGCCCTATGAGGATATCGAATCCGGGTTTCATAAAAAATGGTGCTATATCACGACGGCGGTCTGTGAGACCTTCGGCAAGCCGGATGACTGCTACGAGCTGACGGTACTGCGCAATTACCGCGACAGCTACCTGCAGAGCCAGCCGGACGGGGAGGAAATCATCCGGGAATACTACGATGTCGCCCCCACGATCGTGAAGCACATCAACCGGCAGCCGGACAGGAAGGAGATTTACCGCAGTATCTGGGATACCTACCTGAATCCCTGCCTTACGATGATTGAAAACGATGAAAAAGAATCCTGTCGCGAGCTGTATACTGAAATGGTGCGCACGCTGCAGGAGCGCTACTTCTATACAGACCGTCAGAAGAAATAACAGTCAAAAAAAACAGCGTACAAAAGGATTTCTTATGGAAAGCCATTTGCAGGCTGTTTTTGCTGTGCAGAATCTTTTATGCCGGGAGGTATTTTGCGTATAAAAACGGACGCGGCGGAAATACTATGTGCATGATTCGATGAGGAGAAGGCACAATGGCAAAAAATGAGGAAACGAAAAAAGAAACTGCAGAAAATAAAGAAGAAAAGCTGAAGGAATTCGGGCAGGTGACATTAAGTCATAAAATCCATCTGATTACGATTATCGGTGAGGTGGAAGGACACGAATGTCTGCCCGCCAACACAAAAACCACGAAGTACGAGCATATTCTGCCGCAGCTCGCCGCCATCGAGGACAGCCGGGAAATCGAGGGCGTCCTGATTCTTTTAAATACGGTCGGCGGGGACGTGGAGGCGGGACTTGCCATCGCGGAAATGATTGCGTCACTGTCCAAGCCGACGGTCTCCCTGGTGCTGGGCGGAAGCCATTCCATCGGCGTGCCGATTGCCGTGTCCGCTGATTATTCTTTTATTGTAGAGACCGGCACGATGGTCATTCATCCGGTGCGCATGAGCGGCACCGTCATCGGCGCCCCGCAGACCTACGATTATTTCCGGCAGATGCAGGACCGCATTCTCGGCTTTATTTCCGGCCACTGCAGCGCAACAAGGGACCGGCTGGAGGAGCTGATGCTGGATACCGGGATGCTGACAAAGGACCTCGGTACGATTCTTGTAGGAAGCCAGGCGGTGGAGGAGGGGATCATCAACCAGGTGGGCGGCATCAGCGACGCCATGAAAAAAATCCACAGTCTGATTTAGCGTTTGTATCTCCCGCAAAATTATGATATACTGAAGTTGATTTTTTTATGCGGGGAGAAAAGCTATGTCTATTTTACAGTCGATATTCCTTGGAATTGTCCAGGGCTTAACAGAATTTCTGCCGGTCAGCAGCTCCGGTCATCTCGTCATTCTCCAGAATTTTCTGGGCATCGGAAACGACGACACGCTTTTATTTGATGTGCTGCTGCATTTCGGCACGGTCATTGTCATTATCTGTGTATTCCGGAAGGACATTTTGCGGATGCTGCTGGAATCCCTGCGGATGCTTGCGGACGTCGTCTATAATATCCAGACGAGGCTGCATAACCGCCGCGAACAGGATGCGAAGCGCTGCCGCAAAATCGTACATAATAATTACCGGAGGTTTGTCGTCCAGGTGCTGGTCTCCGCCATCCCGACAGCCGTCATCGGCTATGCTGCGCGGGACCTTGTATCTATCGCCAGCCAGACGCTGATCGTTCCCGGTGTCTGCCTGATTTTAAATGCGGGACTTCTTCTGGTGGCGGATGTCACGGAGGCGGGACACCGGATTCCGAAGGATGTCAGCTACACGAACGCGTTTATGATAGGCGTAGCCCAGGGGCTTTCCACGCTTCCCGGTCTGTCCCGCTCCGGTACGACGATTGCCGCCTGCCTGCTGAGCGGCTTTGAGAAAAAATTTGCTGTGAAGTATTCTTTTATTATGGCGATTCCGGCGATTCTGGGAGCCGCAGTCCTGGAGCTTTTCCGCGTGGATTACTCCAGGCTTGCCATATCACAGTTTTTTATTTATCTTGCAGGTGCGGCAGCCGCCGGTATCACCGGATATTTCTGTATCCGGAAAATGCTGGTAATCGTCCGCAGAAAACGTTTTAAGGGATTTGCTGTATACTGCCTTATTCTTGGTATTGTCGCGATTGCAGGCTATTATATACAGCGCTGACCGTTTGTGAGGAGAGATTATATTTATGGAAACAAAGAATAAAAAGGATATGGATTCCTCAAAGAAGCCGTCCGGAACAAAGGCGCGCGCACAGAAATCTTCCGGCAGCCGCACGTCGGAAGGCTCTGCCAAAAAAGGAAGCGCAAAAAAGACGGATGGCTCTGCCAAAAAAGGAAGCGCCAAAAAGACGGATAGCTCCACCGGGAAAGGGAGCGCGAAAAAGACAGGTGCCGCCGCAAAATCCGGCGGCGCAAAGTCCGCGGGCGCCGCGTCTTCAGAACGTGCCGGAAACAGCGGCACGGCGGGTACGCGCACTGCAGCCCGCCGCCGCGAAATCGATGTTCCCGATATCCGGCGGGCGCCGGGCACGCCGGTGTTTGCGGAGGTCTTTCTCTGGATTCTGATTGCCCTTTGCTTGATTTTGTTTTTGAACAATATCTTTGCCTTTGGAGTGAAGGCGCTGGATACGGTCAGCGGCTTCTTTTTCGGTGTGTTCGGCGCCTGCGCGTATCTGGCGCCGCTCCTGGTGGTCTTTCTGGCGGCGTTTATCATTGCCAACCGTGCAAGCCTTCCGTCCTGGGTGAAATCTGGGGCAATTTTTATTTTCTTCCTGTGTATCTGCGCGTTTACCGAGCTTCTCTCCGGAAGCTTTGACGGCGCGCGCGTTTTTTCCGACTATTATGCGGCTGGAAGAGATCTGCGCGCCGGCGGCGGTGTCGCCGGCGGGCTTCTTTGCCGGATACTCTGCCCGGTATTTGGACAGGTCGGAGCGTGGATTCTGCTGATCGTGCTGCTGATTATCTGCGCGGTCATCATCACGGAGCGCTCGCTGTTTGACAATCTGCGCAGAAACGGCAGCCGCGCCTATCGCCGGGCAAAGGAGGATTCCCGCGCGAAGCGGCAGATGCATGATTTGAAGAAAGAAAAAAACAAGCTGCAGAAGCAGCGCCGGATGCAGGAGGAGATTGAAAGGCTGCGCGCCGGGGAGGACGAGGAAGAAATCCGCCTCCAGGTGCGCAGACCGCGCCGGGCAAATATTGTTTCGGGCGTGATGGAGGATACCAGGCTGGACCCGCACATGCCCGCCTCGGAGGAAATCCACGAGGTGGTGCCGCGTATGTCCCGCCAGAGTGATGCGGCGAGGAGCCGGAGCGCCTCCGGGCAGCCGGAGAGATTTTCGCAGGCGGATATTTTTGCGCAGACCGGGGCGTCTGTACAGACAGAGAAATTCGCGCAGACTGGAGAACCCATGCAGGCGGAGCGGCATTCACAGACCGGGGCGTCCATGCAGGCGGAGCGTCATCCACAGACCGGGGCATCCATGCAGGCGGAGCAGTTTTCGCAGACCGGATCGTCCGCGGCGCCGGAGGAAGTGCAAAAGCCGCAGGAGCTGCATTTTACTATCCAGCGCGGCGACGACGCGCAGGAAAACGTGATACCGGCATTTTCGGTTGCCGATCTGGGCGCCGGGGAAGACAGATCAGAGGAACCGTCTGAAATGCGGGAGAGCGTGCCATCCGCCGGTGAACCTGCGGATTATGAGCAGGAAATGCCAGAGGTACGCTCGTTCCAGAGCAGAGCGGCGGTCCGCACACAAAGCCTGTCCCCGGATACAGGGGATATGCCGGATACTTCACAGGATACTCCGGCAGCCGCCACAGGCGCGCCGGAAATGCCCGTGGGCAGCCGGAGCCTTAAAAATCCCAAATCCTCCCGCGCGGAGCAGGAAAAAGAGCTGGACAACGTGGCGCAGGAGATTGCGCTGTCGGAAGAGCAGCCAAAGCCCGCCTATGTATTTCCACCGCTCTCCCTGCTCACAAAACCCGCCCGCGGACGAAGCGGCGGCAGCGACCGGGAGGTGCGGGAGACAGCCGCAAAGCTGCAGCAGACGCTGCGTAATTTTGGTGTGAACGTAAATGTGACAAACGCAAGCTGCGGTCCGGCGGTCACGCGCTACGAGCTCACCCCGGAGCAGGGCGTAAAGGTAAGCCGCATCGTCAATCTCGCCGACGATATCAAGCTGAACCTTGCCGCTTCCGATATCCGTATCGAAGCGCCGATTCCCGGAAAATCGGCGGTTGGCATCGAGGTGCCGAACAAGGAGAACAGCACTGTGCTGCTGCGCGAGCTGCTGGAATCGGAAGAATTTAAAAATGCAAAATCGAATTTAAGTTTTGCCGTCGGAAAGGACCTTGCCGGAAAGGTGGTCGTGGCGGATATCGCGAAAATGCCGCATCTGCTGATTGCAGGCGCCACCGGCTCCGGAAAATCCGTCTGCATCAACACGCTGATTATGAGCATTCTCTACAAGGCGGACCCGGAGGACGTCAAGCTGATTATGATTGACCCGAAGGTGGTGGAGCTGAGCGTGTACAACGGTATCCCGCATCTGTTTATCCCGGTTGTCACCGATCCGAAGAAAGCGTCCGGCGCGCTGAACTGGGGCGTCGCCGAAATGACGGACCGCTACCAGAAATTTGCTGAATGCGGCGTGCGTGATCTGAAGGGCTATAACGAGAAGATTTCGCAGCTCACCGATATTCCGGAAGAGCAGCGGCCGAAAAAGCTTCCGCAGATTGTCATTATCGTGGATGAGCTTGCCGATTTGATGATGGTGGCTCCGGGCGAGGTGGAGGACGCTATCTGCCGTCTGGCGCAGCTTGCGCGCGCGGCGGGCATCCATCTGATTATCGCCACGCAGCGTCCGTCCGTCAATGTTATCACCGGTCTGATTAAAGCAAATATGCCCTCCAGAATTGCATTTTCCGTGTCGAGCGGTGTGGATTCCCGCACCATCATCGATATGAACGGCGCGGAAAAGCTGCTCGGAAAGGGCGATATGCTCTTTTATCCGCAGGGGTATCAGAAGCCGGTGCGTGTGCAGGGCGCGTTTGTCTCCGATAAAGAAGTCAGCAATGTGACGGACTTTCTCACGCAGAAAAATGATGTTTCCGGCTATAAGCAGGAAATGGAGGACCGCATGACGCAGGTAGCCCAGGCGTCCGTATCCCTTCCGGGAGCCTCCGGCGGGGCAAACGAGCTGGATTCCAACTTTGCCGAGGCAGGCCGTTTCATCATTGAGAAGGATAAGGCGTCTATCGGTATGCTGCAGAGAGTCTTTAAAATCGGCTTCAACCGGGCGGCGCGTATCATGGACCAGCTCTCCGAAGCCGGCGTTGTCGGCCCGGAGGAGGGCACAAAGCCGCGCAAGGTACTGATGACGATGGAAGAATTTGAACGATATATCGATGATTACGTATAAAAATTCTTGCAGTTTTTTTGGCTTTGCGGTATAGTTAAGTTAAGTGCCTGTGCACATCATCATGGAGGAGGAAAATTTTTATGTACAAGATTTTGAAAGCAGGGAAACTTGCAGGCAATATCTACGAAATGGTTGTTGAAGCGCCACGAGTTGCAAAGCATTGCCTGCCCGGACAGTTTGTCATCGTCAAGATGGATGAAGTCGGCGAACGTATTCCGCTGACCATCTGCGACTATGACAGAGAAGCGGGCACAATCACGATTGTATTCCAGCCGATCGGCGCATCCACAGAGAAGTTTACATACTTAAAGACAGGCGATTCCTTCCGCGATTTTGTCGGCCCGCTCGGACGCCCATCCGAGCTGTGCGAGGAGGAAAACCTGGAGGAGACCAGGAAGAAGAAAATCCTGTTTGTTGCCGGAGGCGTCGGAACCGCACCTGTTTACCCGCAGGTAAAATGGCTGCATGAGCATGGAATCGACGCGGACGTTATCATCGGCGCAAAGACAAAAGAGCTTGTCATTCTGGAGGACAAATTCCAGGCGGTATGCGGCAATCTGTATATCACTACCGACGACGGCTCCTACGGCAGAAGCGGTATGGTTACAAAGGTAATCGAGGACCTTGTGACGACCGAGGGCAAGACCTACGACCACTGCGTGGCGATCGGTCCGATGATCATGATGAAATTCTGCTGCCTGACAACGAAAAAATACAATATCCCGACGATCGTCAGCATGAACCCGATCATGGTGGACGGAACCGGTATGTGCGGTGCCTGTCGTGTCATGGTGGGCGACGAAGTAAAGTTCGCCTGCGTGGACGGACCGGAGTTTGACGGACATGCGATTGATTTTGACGCAGCTATGAAGCGTCAGGCAATGTATAAGACAGAAGAGGGACGCGCCCTGTTAAAATTGCGTGAGGGAGATACACATCACGGCGGATGTGGAAATTGCGGAGGTGACAAATAATGGGAGACGTATTAAAGAAGGTTCCTGTCAGAGAGCAGGCGCCGAAGGTAAGAGCAGCAAATTTTGACGAGGTATGTCTCGGTTATAATAAAGAAGAAGCGATGGAGGAGGCTGCGCGCTGCATTAACTGTAAAAATGCAAAGTGCGTGACCGGATGTCCGGTAAACATCAATATTCCGGGCTTCATCCACGAGGTAAAAGAGGGCAATTTTGAGGAAGCTTACCGGATTATTTCCGAATCCTCCGCGCTGCCGGCAATCTGCGGACGTGTGTGCCCGCAGGAGAGCCAGTGCGAGGGAAAATGTATCCGCGGGATCAAGGGCGAGGCAATCTCCATCGGAAAGCTGGAGCGCTTCGTTGCAGACTGGGCGCGGGAGAACGGCATCAAACCGACGGCTCCGGCGGAGAAAAACGGCAAAAAGGTGGCTGTTATCGGTTCCGGTCCTTCCGGTCTTACCTGCGCGGGCGACCTGGCAAAGCTTGGCTACGATGTGACCATTTTCGAGGCGCTGCATGAGCCGGGCGGAGTGCTTGTTTACGGTATTCCGGAATTCCGTCTTCCGAAGCTGGATGTTGTGGCAAAGGAAGTGGAGAATGTAAAAGCGCTTGGCGTTAAAATTGAGACAAACGTTATCATCGGACGCTCTATCACCATCGACGAGCTGATGGATGAGGAGGGCTTTGAGGCGGTATTTATCGGCTCCGGCGCCGGACTTCCGATGTTCATGGGTATTCCGGGAGAGACGGCGAAGGGCGTATTCTCCGCAAACGAATACCTTACCAGAAACAATCTGATGAAAGCCTTCCGTGAGGATTACGACACCCCGATCGTGCGCGGCAAGAAGGTGGCAGTCGTCGGCGGCGGAAACGTTGCGATGGATGCTGCAAGAACAGCGCTCCGTCTCGGTGCGGAAGTACATATCGTTTACCGCAGAAGTGAGGCAGAGCTTCCGGCGCGTGTGGAGGAGGTTCACCACGCAAAAGAAGAGGGCGTTATCTTCGACCTTCTGACAAACCCGAAGGAGATTCTGGTGGACGAGAACGATGCAGTTGCGGGCATGACCTGCATCCGCATGGAGCTGGGCGAGCCGGATGCCTCCGGAAGAAGACGTCCGGTGGAGATTCCGGGTTCCGAATTTACGCTGGATGTAGATACCGTAATCATGTCGCTCGGTACCTCTCCGAACCCGCTGATTTCCTCCACGACAGTCGGTCTTGACACCAACCGCCGCAAATGCATCATTGCCGACGAGGAAACCGGTAAGACCTCCAAGGACGGCGTATATGCCGGTGGAGACGCAGTTACCGGCGCAGCAACGGTTATTCTTGCAATGGGTGCCGGAAAAGCCGCTGCAAAGGGTATTCATGAATTTTTAAGCAGCAAATAGGACGGATGCCGGAGGGCACGCAAAAGCAGCAGGGCAGTCCGTCTGCGCTGCTGCATACAGGATTTGAGCAGGAGGTTAGTGCATGGTAAGACATATTGTAATGTGGAATTTTGTGGAAACACTCTCTGATGAGGAAAAGAAGGCAGCCGGAGCGAAAATGAAGGAGATTCTGGAGCCGCTGAAGGAGGTCGTTCCGGGCGTGGTATCCCTGGAGGTCATTGTCAACGAGCTGCCGTCCAGCAACCGCGATGTTGCGCTGATTGGCGACTACGAATCCGTGGAGGCATTAAACGGCTACACGATCCATCCGGCGCATGTGGAAGCGGGAAAGTATGTCAGAAGCGTTACCTGCAACCGCTCCTGCCTGGATTTTGAGCTGTAATGCGCATCACAGTCATAGCGGTCGGAAAAATTAAAGAAAAATACTTCACAGGCGCGATTGCAGAATATGCAAAGCGCCTGTCGCGGTATTGTAAGCTGGAAATCATCGAGCTGGCGGACGAAAAGACGCCGGAGGGCGCCAGCGCCGCGCTGGAGCTGCAGATTAAAGAAAAAGAAGGTGACCGCATTCTGAAAGCCCTCCGCGAGGACGCCTACGTTATCGCCCTCGCCATTGAGGGAAAAAAGCTGACCTCCGAAGGGCTGGCGGACTTTATCGAAAAGCGCGGCATTGCCGGGGACAGCCATCTTGCGTTCATCATCGGCGGCTCTCTCGGACTTGACGCGCGCGTCCTGCGGCGCGCCGACTGTCTTCTCAGCTTCTCCGACATGACCTTTCCGCACCAGCTCATGCGCGTCATATTGCTGGAGCAGATATACCGGAGTTTCCGCATCATCCATCATGAACCGTATCACAAATAAATGCGAAATTCAAGAAAGCATAAAAGCATCTGGAGAAACGTCAAGAGGAATAAAACGATTGATCAGGAGATGTGATTTTAATTATTACGTGGAGGTAATAGAATATGATGTACCCATATATGACTTTAGCGGATGAAACGGAAATTGTACATTCACAGATAATAGAAGAAAACAATGTGCAAAAAGTAATCGTACATTTTGAACGTCCTACAGAAGACGGATTTGATTCTGCAAGATGTGAACTGCCAACGTATAAATGGATTCTAAAGGACGGGTATTCCGAAGAAGAGATTGCCATGTTTGAACAGTTGCTTCGCAGCAATGCACACCTTCTGTATAAATATGCTGCGAATGGAGGGATTCAGATTGCCTAGTTTATTTACGGTAGAGAGCGGACAGACGCAGACCTGATCTGCAAAAAGGAGACAGCATGAACATACGTATCAGAAACGCGGAAGAAGAGGATTATACCGCTGCGGAGAGTATGATGCGGCAGGTACATCAGATGCACGCAGACTGGCGGCCGGATATTTTCCGGTATCACGAGCCGGTCCTGCCGCAGGAGTTATTTGAACAGGCTGTAAAGGAGAAAACTTTTTTCCTTGCAGAATATGAGGGGCAGACAGCCGGTATTTTATACATCCGGTACCGTCACATCGAAGACCCGGTTCTTGTCACAAGAAATACTATTTTTGTGGATACGATGGCGGTCGATGAGCAGTACCGCGGGCGCGGAATCGGACATGCCTTCTTTGATTTCCTCAGAGAATTAAAGCGGCAGAAGGGCTTTGACGGAATCGAGCTGGAGGTAAATGCCAGAAATACGGCTGCCCGCAGGATGTATGAGGAATATGGGTTTACGGTGGAATCACTCAATATGGAGCTGTTATAACAGGGAGGATGCTATGCATTATCAGTATATTTTATTTGACCTTGACGGAACGATTACCGAATCGGGGCCGGGGATCATGAATTCTGTGCGCTACGCCGTACAGAAAATGGGTTTCCCGGAGCTTCCCAAGGAAACGCTGCGGAAATTTGTCGGACCTCCGCTTGCCGATTCGATGCAGAAATACTGCGGCATGACGCCCGCCGAAGCAAAGGAGGGCATCGCCTGCTACCGGGAATATTATACGTCAAAAGGGATTTTTGAAAACAGTCTCTATCCGGGCGTGGAGGACATGCTGAAAAGGCTGCAGAAGGGCGGAAAAATTCTGGCGCTTGCAACCTCAAAGCCGGAGCAGTTTGCAAAGCAGATTCTGGAATATTTTCACATTGATGACTGCTTCACGGTAGTTTGCGGCGCGTCGATGGACGAAAAGCTGGTGGAAAAGGCGGCAATCATCACCTGTGCGCTGCAGGCGCTTGGCATAGATGAGGCGCAGAAAAAAGATGTGCTGATGGTCGGCGACCGCGAGCACGACGTTCTGGGTGCAAAAGCAAACGGGCTGGATGCACTTGGCGTGCTTTACGGTTATGGAAATCTGGCAGAGCTGAAGGACGCAGGCGCCGCCTATATTGCCCGGACAGCAGAAGAAGCAGCGGACATGATTCTTGCAGAATCGCAGGAAACATCAGAACCATTATTCGCAGAACCACAGGAAAGTTCCGTATCATCTTTGTCAGAATCGCAGGAAACGCCCGGACCGTCTCCAGCAGAATCAGAGGAGCTTCCACGATGAGCGGCACAGCGGCGCCGCAGCCGGAGCTTTCCATAGACGACATTATCTGTCAGTATCCGGTCTGCCAGTATGCAGTTCTGGATGTGACGGAAATTCCCTTTTCCGAAAAAGTACGCCATATCTGCCGGACAGAATGCGGGCGCTACGGAAAATCCTGGTCATGCCCGCCTGGCGTCGGCGAGGTGGAGGAGTGCCATAAAAGATGTCTGCAGTACGAAAAAACGCTGGTATTCACCACGCTTGCCGAGGTAAGCGACGCTTCTATCCTGTCGGAAACGCTTGCCACGCGCGCCGGACACGAGGAGGTTACGCGCGCCCTCGTCCGGGAGCTTAAAGAGCGCGGCGCGGACTGCCTGCCGCTCTCCAGCGAGTCCTGCCAGATCTGTGAAAAATGTGCCTACCCGCAGCCCTGCCGCCATCCTGGCTATGCCATCCCGTGCATCGAGAGCTACGGCATCCTCGTCACGGAAATCGCCGAAAAATGCGGTATCGACTTTCTGTACGATACGCACACCGTAACCTGGTTCGGATTAATATTTTTCCGGTGCTAATTTCCCCGGCTCCTCATATACTGTTTAATAAAAAGCAAAGATAGTGGGGAGTTCGATGAAGAAGCTTGCCTCGGCGATGGGCATCCCGGAGGATTTATCGGAGAAGGCGGCTTTGCTGGAGCTGACCGGACAAAATGCCCTGCGGGTGGAAAACTATCTGGGCATTATCGAGTATTCGGATTCGCGTCTGCTTCTGCAGTGCAAAAACTGCCGCCTGGAAATCTGCGGACAGCATTTATTTATCGAATCTTATGCGCGGGAGGAGCTGCAGCTTCGCGGACGTATCGAACAGATACACTATTTCTGAAAGGAGAGATTTGTCTGGTCAGACAACTGCTCCGTCTTGGAAAAGGGTATGTCAGAATTCACCTGTGCGGCGGCACCTGCGAGCGCTTCCTGAATCTCTGCGCCAATCACCGCATTTTCTTATGGGATATCCGCCCCGTGCAGAAGGGCTATGAGGCGAATATTTATCTGAAGGACTTTTTCGCGCTGAAGCCGCTGGCGGCAAAATGCCGCACCCGCATACGCGTATGCAGAAAATGCGGGCTTCCTTTTTTTCTGCACCGGCACCGGAAGCGCAAAGTATTTGCCGTCTGTATTCCCGCCTGCGGGGTTTTCATTTTTTTCCTGTCCTGCTTTATCTGGAACATTTCCATCGAAGGGAACCTCAGTATCAGCCGTCCGGTGATGATGGAATATCTGATGGAGCAGGATATCGGCTATGGCACGCCGAAGCGCACGGTAGACTGCAAACAGCTTGCCGCCGATCTGCGCAGCGACTTTCCGAATCTTATCTGGGTATCGGTAAAACTCTCCGGCACTGAGCTTTCCATCAGCGTAAAGGAAAACACAGACGCCCTCTCAGAGACTGACAAAATCGCAGACGCAGAGACGGGCAGCGCGGCCGGACAGCGCATGTCCGCTGCGCAAAATTCGTCCGCCACCAGTGACCTTGTCGCGGAGGAGGACGGCGTGATTGTAAAAATGATTACCCGTGAGGGCACGCCGCTCGTGCAGGAGGGCGACAGCATTACAGCGGGAGACGTGCTTGTGAGCGGAGAGCTGGCGATTACGGACGACAGCGGCAGCATCGTATCTTATCGCTACTGCACGGCGGATGCCGATATCTACATAAAAACAACGCTGCAATATCACGATTCCTTTCCGCTTGTGCACGATACCGCAGAATATACCGGCAAAAAACGCTACGGCTTTTATATAAAGCTGTTCGGCAGATATTTTGGCGTCAACCTCGGCCTGGATGCTTTTGAGACGGCGGATATTATCGGAAAAGAGCGCCAGCTCTGCCTTCTGAAGGATTTTTATCTGCCTGCCGCTGCAGGCATTCTGCAGGCAAATGAATACCGGATTACCGCCAGAGCATACGAAAAAGAAGAGGCGGAAGCCATCGCCGGGGCAAACTTACAAAAATTTCTGGCAGAAAATGAAGAAAAAGGGGTTCAAATATTTGAAAATAATGTTAGAATAGATGTGAGTGCGACTGCCTGTCAGGCGGACGGCACTGTTACCGTCGTCAAAAAGACCGGCAGGGCAGCGCACACAGAAAAAACGGACCTCCGGCAGGAAGGAACAGATGAATGAGTATTGTGGAAGCAACGGTGGAAATTCCATCACAGCTTGAGAGCAACGTGTTCGGCCAGTTTGACGAGCACGTGAAAAAAATTGAGAAGACACTGAACGTCACCGTGATAGCAAGAGACGGGACCATAAAAATACTTGGCAGCGCGCAGGCGTCAAAGAAAGCGGCGGATATCCTCACACAGCTTCGCCGTCTGGCGGAAGCGGGAAATATCATCACCGCGCAGAATGTGGATTATGCGCTTGCGCTTTCCTTTGAGGACAAAGAGAGCGCTATTGTCGAAATCGACCAGGATATTATCTGCCACACCATTAACGGAAAGGTAATCAAACCGAAAACGCTCGGACAGAAGGAATATGTGGACGCGATGCGCAAAAGCATGATTACGTTCGGCATCGGTCCGGCGGGCACCGGAAAGACATACCTTGCTATGGCGATGGCGATACAGGCATTCAAAAACGATGAGGTAGGGCGGATTATCCTCACCCGTCCCGCTATCGAGGCGGGAGAAAAGCTCGGCTTTCTTCCGGGCGATCTGCAGAGCAAGGTGGATCCCTATCTGCGGCCGCTTTACGACGCGCTCTATCAGATTATGGGACCGGAAAGCTTTCAGAAAAATATGGAAAAGGGGCTGATCGAGGTCGCCCCGCTCGCCTATATGAGAGGACGGACGCTGGATAACGCTTACATCATTCTGGATGAGGCGCAGAACACGACGCCGGCGCAGATGAAAATGTTCCTCACGCGTATCGGCTTCGGCTCCAAAGTGGTGATCACGGGCGATATGACGCAGAAGGATCTGCCCTCCGGCACACAGTCCGGTCTGGATGTGGCGGTGAAGGTGCTTAAAAAGGTGGAGGAAATCGCTTTCTGCACGCTGACAAGCAAGGACGTTGTGCGTCATCCGCTGGTACAGAAGATCGTACAGGCTTACGAGGAGTATGAAAAGAAGCAGCGCCCGGAAAAAGCGCCGCGTGACAGAAATACGTATGCCGGGAAACGGCGGGGAGGAAGCAGATGACTATTTATATGGATAAAGAATGCAGTGCTGATCTGCCATTCGACTGGGAGGATATTGCGGTAAAAGTTGTGGAGGCAGTGCTGGACTATACAGACTGTCCCTATGAGGCGGAGGTTTCCGTCACACTTACGGACGATGCTGAAATCCGCACGATCAACCGGGAACAGCGCGGCATCGACGCTGCCACGGACGTACTGTCGTTTCCGATGGTATCCTACGAAATTCCGGGAAATTTTGATTTTCTGGAGGAAGAGCCTGCGGACTGTTTCCATCCGGACAGCGGCGAGCTGATGCTCGGAGATATCGTGATTTCCGTCGACCATGTATACGCCCAGGCAGAGCAGTACGGACATTCCCTGCTGCGCGAATATGCGTTTCTTCTTGCGCACAGTATGTTCCATCTGATTGGCTACGACCACATGACGGAGCAGGAGGCTGCGGAAATGGAGAGAAAACAGGAGGAAGTCCTGGAGAGATTAAATATTACGAGAGATTTATGATGCCAGGGTCGAAAGGGACAGACCTGCATGGCAAAGGCATCACAATCGGGAGCTTTTGAAACCAGTATCATTTTATCTTATTAAGGAGGGGTAACTATGAAAGCAAAAGCATTTACAGCAATGACAGTTCTTGGCATTTTAAGCCTCTGCCTGTCTGGCATCGGCATCACGGCGGGCGCGGAGGATTCGTACAATCCGTCGTGGAAGGAGACGGCGCCGCGCAGCGGAGCGCTTCTGGAGACGCCGGATGAAAACGGGCAGGTACACAGTTATCTTACCGGAAAGCTGACAGATGCCTCCATCGCGCAGGTGCGCCCGATGTCCATTATGATCAACAATATTTCTGACGCCATGCCGCAGGCGGGCATTTCCCGCGCGGACGTGGTATACGAGGCGCCGGTGGAAGGCGATATCACGCGTCTGCTCGCCTTTTTTGAGGATTACGCCGATCTGGATAAAATCGGACCGGTCAGAAGCTGCCGCGACTATTTCATCGATTTTGCAATGGAATTTGACGCTATCTACACCCACTACGGGCAGGCGGTCTACGCATTTGACCTGCTGAATTCCTCTATGGTGGACAATATCAGCGGTCTGCAGTACCAGGATTCCGTCGGAGAAATCCTCGGCTATGCCGGAGAGGACATTTTCTACCGCACAGACGACCGTCCGGCGCCGCACAACGCCTACACAAGCTACAGCGGGCTGATGACGGCGGTGGAGCGCAACGGCTACAGTATGCAGTATGCGGACGATTACAGCGGACATTTCCTCTTTGCGGCGGACGGGGAGCGCGTCTCCTATTCTGACGGCACCGCAACCTATATCCGTCCGAGCCTTTACAGCAACAGTCCGTATTTTGAATATGATGCCAGCAGCGGGCAGTATCTGCGCTATCAGTACGGTGGCGCGCAGATCGACGAGCTGACGGGCAGCCAGCTTGCATACGACAATGTCATCATCCAGTATTGTCCGGTGCGCGCATACGACGACAACGGCTATATCGATATTGACACGCACTCCGGCGGCTCCGCCATTCTGTTTACCAATGGCACCTTCCAGAACGCTACCTGGAGCAAGGACGGCAATTACGGCGTGACGAGATATTACGACGCTTCTGGAAATGAGCTGAAGATCAACCAGGGAAAGACCTGGGTCTGCATTGTGCAGGATACGAGAAACGGTGATACGCTGATTCAGTAATCGCCGCGCAGGAGGAAACAGGCAAGTGGGAAGTAAGAAAAACAATCAAAACTTTTTAGTGCAGGGAACGATTCTGGCAGTCGCCGCCATCGTTGCGAAGATTATCGGTATGATATACCGCATTCCGTTATCCCTGATTCTGGGAGACGAGGCGTATTCCTACTATGGAACGGCAAATGAGATTTATACGATTCTGCTCATGATCTCCACCTTCAGCCTGCCGCTTGCGGTATCAAAAATGGTGTCGGAAAAGGTGCACCTCGGCGAATGGAAAAATGCGCAGAAGATATTCCGCTGCTCCATGAAATTTGCGGTTGTGAGCGGGGCGGTCATGTCGATTCTCTGCTTCCTGCTTGCCGATGTTATTACCGGAGCCATTATGAAGGTGGGCAACGCCGCTTACGCGCTGCGCGTGCTCTCCCTGGCTATTTTTCTGTTCGCCATCACCGGCGTACTGCGCGGCTTTTTCCAGGGACATGAGACAATGGTCCCGACCGCTCTGTCGCAGGTGGTGGAGCAGATCGTCCACGCGGTGGTTTCCATCGCGCTTGCAGGCGTGCTTTTAAATTACGGACGCTCTTTAGAGGGGAAGGACGAAAGCTTTGCCTCGGCGCTCGGCGCCGCCGGAGCTACGGCCGGAACAGTTGCCGGCGTGCTTGTGGCGCTTATCATGCTGCTCGTGGTCTACTATTCCTTCCAGAAATCCTACCGGAGGCGGATGAAAAACGACCCGACAAAGCATCTGGAATCCGACCGGGATATTTATTACGCCATTATCATGACGATTCTTCCGGTCATTTTAAGTACGCTGATCTACAATATCAGCCCGTCGCTTGACCAGGGCATCTTCAACAACATTCTGGCGGGGCAGGGCTACACCAGCCAGCAGTATAATACCATCTACGGCATTTACCTGAGCAAGTACCGCGTGCTGATGAACGTGCCGCTCGCGCTTGCTTCCAGCCTGTCGCCCTCGGTGGTTCCGACCCTGACGGCGGCTATGGTGGACGGAAATTATAAGGACGCGCGTCTGAAGGTGCGCTCCACCATGCGCTATACCATGATCCTCACCATTCCCTGCGCAGTCGGAATGGCGGCGCTCGCGCATCCGATTATGGCGATGCTCTACAACGACTGGCGCGCGCTTCCGGCAGGCATTATGCAGGCGGGTGCGCTGATGATCGTGCTTTTTGCAATTTCCACGCTTTCCACTGCGGTTCTGCAGGGTATCGGACGCATGAAGGAGCCGGTCATCCATTCCGCGATTTCCCTCGCCATCCATGTCGTCGTACTGGTCATCCTGCTGAAGCAGTTCCGTCTGAATATTTATGGAGTTATCTATGCGAACACGCTGTTTGCATTTATTATCTGCATTCTGAATGCGATTTCTATCAAACGTCATCTGCACTACCGCCAGGAGCTGCGCAAGACGTTCCTGATACCGCTGCTCGCCTCCGCAGTCATGGGCGTTGCCGCATACGTTATCCATTATGTGATCAACAGCCTTCTGAAGCTGCTGTTCATAGACTGGGCGTCCAACGCGATTGCGACGATTATCGCGATTCTTGCAGGGGTAGTTATTTATATATTCCTGCTGATTAAGCTGCGCGGCATCCGGGAAAGCGAGATTGCAGATCTTCCGAAGGGCGCATTTCTGGTGCGCGTGCTGCATAAGATTCATTTTCTGTAGAAAAATCCGGCGGCACAGGACATAAGAAAAGAAGGCAGGGATAATTGTTGGATTACAGAGAACGCTTAAAAGATAAAAAACGTATCATCATCAAAATCGGTTCCTCGTCGCTCACGCACACGACGACAGGGGCTCCCAATCTGACGAAGCTGGAAATCCTCGTGCGGGAGATATGCAATCTGCGCAATATGGGGAAGGAAGTGATTCTGGTGTCCTCCGGCGCCATCGCGGTGGGCTGCAGCGCTATCGGAATCAAAAGGCGGCCGGTGCAGGTCGATGTCCAGCAGGCGTGCGCGGCAATCGGACAGGCAAAGCTGATGATGATTTACCAGAAGCTGTTTGCGGAATACGGGCACATGGCGGCACAGGTGCTGATGACGAAATACACCATGACGGATTCCGTCAGCCGCCAGAACGCTTTTAACACCTTCCGCGAGCTTTTATACCTCGGCGCGGTGCCGATTGTAAATGAAAACGACACGGTTGCGACCTATGAAATCCAGTTCGGCGATAACGATATGCTCTCGGCGCTCGTGGCGTCGCTCACGGAGGCGGACCTTCTGATTCTGCTCTCCGACATCGACGGACTGTTTACCGACGACCCGCATGAGAATCCGCACGCTTCCTTCATCAGTCTGGTGGAGGAGCTGGACGAGGGGCTGTTCCGGATGGGAAAAAGCACCAGCAGCAGCGGTGTCGGGACCGGCGGCATGAGCGCAAAGCTGGCGGCGGCAAAAATCGCCACAGCATCGGGCGCGGATATGATTATCGCGAACGGCGCGGATTTTCATATCATACATAAAATCCTGGAGGGCAGGGAATATGGAACGCTGTTTGCCGGGAAAAAGGACCCGCATTTTTCACTTGTAGATTATTTAGACAGGGAGCATCCGTGACAGAAGGAGAGAACAATGGGTATCACAGAAGCAAAGATTACAAGAATCAACGAGCTTGCGCGCAAGTCGAAGGCGGAGGGGCTTACTGAAAAGGAACGTATGGAGCAGGCGGCGCTCCGGCAGGAGTATATCGCCGCTATCCGCAGCAGTCTGCGCAGCCAGCTTGACAATATCAATATCCAGGAAAAGGATGGCAGTATCACAAATCTGGGAGAAAAATTTGGAGCACAGGCGGATGATGGAAAAAAAGGAAATTAGGAAACTCATTTTTGCAAGACGCCGGGCGGCGGACCCGGAGGTACTGCTTGCAGACAGCCAGATTATCTGCAGAAAGGTAATGGAGACAGAAGCGTTTCAGGATGCTTCTGCCATTTACGTTTATATGGACTGTAAGGGAGAGGTGTCTGTAAAGCCGCTTCTTAAGGAAGCCTGGCGGCTGGGAAAACGGACGGCGGCTCCGCGCGTGACAGGACCGGGGCAGATGCGCTATTATTATATTTCCTCCTACGCGGACGTCGCTCCGGGGTATTATCAGATACCGGAGCCGGTCACACAGGAGGAGGCGCATGATGAGACGGCTCTTTTAATTGTGCCTGGCGTGGCATTTGACCGTCAGCGGCACCGCTGCGGCTACGGACAGGGCTTTTACGACCGTTATCTTGCGGAGCATACCGGTCATCCGACGATTGCGCTCGCCTTTGATTTTCAGATTATGGAGCAGGTGCCGGCGGACGCATTCGACAGGCTGCCGCAGATGCTGATTACCGAAAAGGAGGTATTTCAATGAAGCTTTCACTGACAGAAATCGGGACACGGGCGAAGGCGGCGGAGCAGCCGCTGCGCACGCTTGGGCGCACGGCAAAGGACGCGGCGCTTTTAAAAGCGGCAGAGGAGCTGGTGGCAAAAAGTGACATGCTGCTTGCCGCCAATGCACAGGATATCAGAAAGGGCGAAGAAAACGGCATGAAGCCGGGCATGATCGACCGCCTGCGCCTGACGCCGGAGCGCATTGCCGGCATGGCGGAGGGGCTTACGCAGCTTGCGGCGATGGAGGACCCCATCGGGGAGGTCATTGGCATGAAGCGCCGCCCGAACGGGCTTTTAATCGGGCAGCAGCGGGTGCCGCTCGGCGTTATCGGCATCATCTACGAATCGCGCCCGAATGTGACGGCGGATGCCTTCGGTCTTTGCTTTAAGGCAGGGAACGCTGTAATTCTGAAGGGCGGAAGTGACGCCCTGCTCTCCAATATCGCCATTGTGCAGGTCATCCGCGACGCGCTTGCCGCCTGCAATGTGACGCCGGACGCCATCCAGCTTATTGAGGATACCAGCCGCGAGACTACCACGGAATTTATGAAAATGAACGGATATGTGGACGTGCTGATTCCGCGCGGCGGCGCCGGACTGATTAAGGCGGTGGTGAAAAACAGCACCGTTCCGGTCATTGAGACCGGCACCGGCAACTGCCATATCTACGTTGACGAGAGCGCCGACCTGCAGATGGCGGTCGATATTATTTTCAATGCAAAGACACAGCGGATCGGCGTCTGCAACGCCTGCGAATCCCTGGTCGTACACGAAAAGATCCTGGATGCGCTGCTTCCGGCGCTGAAAGCGCGCCTGGATGAAAAGCAGGTGGAGCTGCGCGGCGACGAGGCGGTCTGCCGGACGATTCCGGATGTGAAGGAAGCGACGGAGGAGGACTGGGGTACGGAATATCTTGACTATATTCTCTCCATCAAAACCGTCGCATCGCTTGACGAGGCGATTGCGCATATCAACCGCTACAATACCGGGCACTCGGAAGCCATCATCACGCAGGACTACGCAAATGCCCAGCGCTTTTTAAATGAAATTGACGCGGCGGCAGTGTATGTCAACGCCTCCACACGCTTCACGGACGGCTTTGAATTCGGCTTCGGCGCGGAAATCGGCATCAGCACGCAGAAGCTTCACGCGCGCGGACCGATGGGGCTGACGGCGCTTACCTCCACGAAATATATTATCTATGGAAACGGACAGGTTCGTCCGTAAGATATATTTGCAAAAAAAGCGGGTGGGCCGCCGGTGGCACCCCCGCTTTACAACAGGTCAGAAAGGAACAGAGAACCCAAAAAGAATGTATAATGAAATCAATCTGGATGAGATAAATTTAATGCAGGAGCCGCCCGCCGCGGAGCCGGGGAGACAGTATTACTTCATGGCAAAATGCCGCGCTCTGGTGCGGGAGCTTTCCGGAAAGCTTGGCAGGCAGCCGCAGGCGTGCACCAAAACCTTCGGCTGTCAGATGAACGCCCGTGACAGCGAAAAGCTTACCGGCATCCTGGAGCTTATCGGCTATACTATCACGGAGGACGAGCACGCGGACCTTGTCATTTATAATACCTGCACGGTGCGGGAAAATGCCAATCTGAAGGTCTACGGAAGACTGGGCGTGCTGGGCGGCATGAAGAAAAAGCAGCCGCACAAGCTGATTGCCCTCTGCGGTTGTATGATGCAGGAGCCGGAGGTGGTCGAAAAAATCCGCAAAAGCTACCGCTTTGTGGATTTAATCTTTGGAACCCACAATATTTATAAATTCGCCGAGCTGCTGGCGGCGTGCCTGGAGGGGGACGGCATGATTATCGACGTCTGGAAGGATACCGATAAGATTGTGGAAAACCTGCCGGTGGAGCGCAAATACCCCTTCAAGTCCGGCGTGAATATCATGTTCGGCTGCAACAATTTCTGCAGCTACTGCATTGTTCCCTATGTGCGCGGACGGGAGCGCAGCCGCGAGCCGCGGGAGATTCTCCGGGAGATTGAGCGCCTCGCCGCCGACGGCGTGGTGGAGGTGATGCTGCTCGGACAGAACGTCAATTCCTACGGGAAAAATCTGCCGGAGCCAATGAGCTTTGCGCAGCTTCTGCGCGAGGTGGAGAAAATCGACGGCATAAAACGCATCCGCTTTATGACCTCGCACCCGAAGGACCTCTCGGACGAGCTGATTGAGGTGATGGCGTCGTCGGAAAAAATCTGCCGCCACATGCACCTGCCGCTGCAGTCGGGCAGCAGCCGTATCTTAAAAATCATGAACCGCAGATACACGAAGGAGCAGTATCTTGCGCTGGTAGAGAAGCTGCGCCGGGCAATTCCGGATATTTCCCTGACGACGGATATTATTGTGGGATTTCCGGGCGAGACGGAGGAGGATTTCGAGGAAACGCTGGACGTTGTGCGCCGGGCGCGCTATGACAGCGCCTTCACCTTTATTTATTCGAAGCGCACCGGGACGCCTGCCGCCGCTATGGAAAACCAGGTGCCGGAGGAGGTTGTAAAAGAGCGTTTCGACCGCCTGCTTGCGCTGGTGCAGGAAATTTCCGGGGAAATGGCGGCAAGGCTGACCGGACAGACGCTGCCGGTGCTGGCGGAGGAAGTCAACAGCCAGGACGCGTCCCTGCTTACCGGCAGGCTCTCGAACAATCTGCTGGTACATTTTCCGGGAGACGCTTCTCTGATTGGAAAGATCGTGGACGTGCATCTGCAGGAATGCAGGGGCTTTTATTATATGGGAGAGAGGTACTAACGTGGAACAACTGACACCAATGATGCAGCAGTACCTGGAAACAAAGAAAAATTATCCGGACTGTATTTTGTTTTACAGGCTGGGTGATTTTTATGAAATGTTTTTCGACGATGCGCTGACCGCATCGAGGGAACTGGAAATTACACTGACCGGCAAAAACTGCGGTCTTGAGGAGCGCGCGCCGATGTGCGGCGTGCCTTATCATGCCGTGGACAATTATCTGAACAAGCTGGTATCAAAGGGTTACAAGGTCGCCATCTGCGAGCAGATGGAGGACCCGAAGCTGGCGAAGGGTATCGTAAAGCGCGAGGTCATCCGCATTGTCACACCGGGCACAAATCTGGACACGCTTGCCCTCGATGAGACGCGGAACAATTATCTGATGTGCATTGTCTGCATGGCGGACCGCTTCGGCGTATCGGTCGCTGATATCTCCACGGGCGCCTATCTGGTGACGGAGCTTGATTCGGCGCGCAAGCTGACGGATGAGATTTTCAAATTTTCACCAAAGGAAATCATCTGCACGCAGGCGTTTCTGATGAGCGGAATCGATGTGGAGGATTTAAAAGCGCGGCTCGGCATCACCATTTACACGCTGGACGACTGGTATTTTGACGACGAGCTCTGCCGCCGCGCGCTGACGGAGCATTTTCATACGGAGAGCACCGACGGACTGGGGCTGGGTGATTTTAACTGCGGCGTGATTGCAGCGGGCGCGCTTCTGCAGTATCTGATTGAGACGCAGAAGACATCCATCAGCAACCTGACGCAGCTCACCCCGTACACCAGCGGAAAATATATGGTGCTGGACAGCTCGACCAGGCGCAATCTGGAGCTTTGCGAAACGCTGCGGGAAAAGCAGCGGAAGGGCTCTCTTCTGTGGGTGCTGGACAAGACAAAAACGGCGATGGGCGCGCGTATGCTGCGCAGCTTTATCGAGCAGCCGCTCATTGATATCGACGAGATTGAGCTCCGCCAGCAGGCGGTCGCCGAGCTGAAGTCAAATGCCATCGCGCGCGAGGAAATCCGCGAATATCTCAATCCGGTGTACGATCTGGAGCGTCTTATCAGTAAAATCAGCTATCAGACGGCAAATCCGCGCGATTTAGTTGCTTTTAAGAGCTCCCTTTCCATGCTCCCGCACATCAAATACATCATGGGCGATTTCAAGAGCGCTCTTTTATGCAATATCCGTGAGGACATCGATGTTCTGGAGGACCTCTGTACGCTGGTGGAGCAGTCCATCATTGAGGACCCGCCGATTTCCATCCGGGAGGGCAATCTTATCCGCGACGGCTTTCACGAGGAGGTGGACCGCCTGCGGCAGGCAAAAACCGAGGGGAAAACCTGGCTTGCCGATCTGGAGGCGAAGGAGCGCGAAAAGACCGGCATCAAAAACATGAAAGTCAAATACAACCGCGTGTTCGGATATTATCTGGAGGTCACCAATTCCTATAAGGATATGGTGCCGGATTATTATACCAGAAAGCAGACACTTGCAAACGCCGAGCGCTACATCACGCCGGAGCTTAAAGAGCTGGAGGATGTGATTCTCGGCGCCGAGGACCGTCTGGTCTCGCTGGAATACGAGCTGTTCTGCGAGGTGCGCGACAAGATTGCATCGGAGATTCTGCGCATCCAGAAGACGGCAAAGGCAGTCGCTGGCATCGACGTCTTTGCGTCCCTGGCGCTGGTCGCGGAGCAGAATAATTACGTATGCCCGAAGATGAACAGCCGCGGTCTGATACAGATTCGCGACGGACGTCATCCGGTCGTGGAAAAAATGATTAAAAACGATATGTTTATCGCCAACGATACGCTTCTGGACAACCACAAAAACCGTATCTCCATCATCACCGGACCGAATATGGCGGGAAAATCCACGTATATGCGGCAGACGGCGCTGATTGTGCTGATGGCGCAGATTGGCTCGTTCGTTCCGGCGTCGGAGGCGAAAATCGGCATTGTCGACCGCATTTTCACGCGCGTGGGCGCGTCGGATGACCTTGCCTCCGGGCAGAGTACCTTTATGGTGGAAATGACGGAGGTGGCGAACATCCTGCGCAACGCCACGTCGGACAGCCTGCTGATACTGGATGAGATCGGGCGCGGCACCAGCACGTTTGACGGTCTGAGCATTGCCTGGGCGGTCGTGGAGCATATCAGCAACCCGAAGCTGCTGGGGGCGAAAACGCTGTTCGCCACCCATTATCACGAGCTGACAGAGCTGGAGGGCAAGCTGTCCTCGGTAAACAATTACTGCATCGCTGTCCGGGAGCGCGGGGATGATATCGTCTTTTTGCGAAAAATCGTAAGAGGCGGCGCGGATAAGAGCTACGGCATCCAGGTGGCAAAGCTTGCCGGGGTACCGGACAGCATTATTGAGCGCGCCAAGGAGCTGGTGCAGGAGCTGAGCGACGCCGATATCACGGAGGCGGTTCATGAGGCGAAGGTGGAGGGCAAAAGTACAAAACCGAAGAAGAAAAAATATGACCAGGTCGACCTTGACCAGATGACCCTGTCAGATACGGTGAGCGATGAGGACGTGCTGAAGGAATTAAAGGAAATCGATATATCCACGCTGACGCCGATCGAAGCGCTGAATGTGCTGAACCGGCTGCAGAGCCGCCTGAAAAACCGCTGGTAGAGCACAACATCATATGGTAGGAATGGAGCATGATGAATGAGAGAAATTGCGGTACTTGATGAGCAGACGATTGATAAAATAGCGGCGGGAGAGGTCATCGAACGTCCGGCTTCCATTGTAAAGGAGCTGGTGGAGAATGCCATTGACGCCGGGGCAAATGCCGTTACGGTGGAAATTAAGGACGGCGGCATTTCCCTTATCCGCATCACAGACAACGGCTCCGGTATTGAGGCAAAGCAGGTGCCGGTTGCTTTCTGGCGCCACGCGACCAGCAAGATCCGCAAGGCGGATGACCTTCTGGACGTCACCTCGCTGGGGTTCCGCGGGGAGGCGCTTTCCAGCATCGCGGCGGTCTGCCAGGTGGAGCTGATTACGAAAACGGCGGACAGTCTGACCGGCGTCCGTTATCTGATTGAGGGCGGAAAGGAAAAAAGTCTGGAGGAAATCGGCGCGCCCGATGGCACTACCTTCCTCGTGCGCAATATTTTTTACAATACACCGGCGCGCAAAAAGTTTCTGAAAACAGCGCAGACGGAGGCTGGCTATATCAGCGATATGGTGGAGCGCATCGCGCTTTCCCATCCGGAGGTCTCCTTCAAATTTATCGCCAACAACCAGACAAAGCTGCATACCTCCGGGAATCATCAGTTAAAGGATATTATTTATCATATTTACGGGCGCGATATCGCGGCGAATCTGATTGAGATTTCCGCCGGAACGGATTCCGTCCGCATAAATGGCTTTATCGGGAAGCCGGTCATTTCCCGCGGGAACCGCAACTATGAAAATTATTTTGTGAACGGGCGCTATATCCGCAGCAATATTATCGCAAAGGCTATCGAGGACGCCTATCACACGTTTATGATGAAGCATAAATATCCGTTTACCGTGCTGAATTTTACGATCGACGGAAAGCTTCTCGATGTCAATGTCCATCCGGCAAAGCTGGAGCTGCGTTTCGCGGAAAATGAGGAAATGTACCGGATTGTCTATGAGGCGGTGCGAAATGCGCTTACTCACCGGGAAATGATTGTCCAGGTGGGTATCGGGAAGGAGGAGGCGCAGAAAAAGGAGACGCCAAAGGGCAGGCTCCCCGCGCCGGAGCCCTTCGAGGCGGTACGACGCAGTCTTTCACAGGTGCGCGAACGTCCTGCCTACGCGAAAGAAACGGCGCCGGGAACCGCTGCCGCCATGCAGACAGCCTCCCGGAGGGCGGACGATGTGGACCGCATGCGGGCAGACAGTACCATTCCGGGACCGGGCGGCACACAGGCGGCAGGCACTATTCAGGGACCGGATGGCACACAGATTGAGCGCACGATTCCAAAGCTTGTGCCGCCGGATGCATCTGCGTGGCGCAGCCGGATGTCTGCGCAGACGGCAGAAACAGTTTCTTCTCCGGCATTTCCGGATAGAACGACCGCCGCAGAGGCATCCACGGAAGAAATCCCGGAGTGGGAGAGGGCGCTCAATCTGCAGCCGGAGGCAGGCATGTCCGGTAATCCCATGCAGGCGGAGGAAGCCGCTTCCGGTAATTCCGCGCAGCCAGAGGCGCCTGCGACCGGTAATCCCGTGCAGGCGGAGAAATCCGCTTCCGGCAATTCCGCGCAGCCAGAGGCGCCCGCAGCCGGCGTGACCGGTGAGCAGATGAGCCTTTTTGAGGATGACAAGCTGCTCTCGAAGGAGCATGTGAAGGAGCACCGCATCATCGGGCAGGTGTTTGATACCTACTGGATCGTGCAGTTTAAGGACAAGCTGTTTCTGATCGATCAGCATGCGGCGCATGAAAAGGTTTTGTACGAGCGCATGAAAAAATCGATGGAGAAGCGGGAGTTTACCTCCCAGCTTTTAAATCCGCCGGTCATTCTGACCCTGAGCATGGCGGAGGAGGAGCTGCTGAAGAAATACCAGGAGCGTTTCCGGGAAATCGGCTTTGAAATTGAAGAATTCGGGGGACGGGAATACGCTCTGCGCGCCGTTCCCGACAATCTGTTCGGTCTTGCGGATAAGGATCTGTTCCTGGAAATGCTGGACGGGCTATCCGCGCAGACCGACGCGCTCAGCATTGAGACGATTGACGATAAAATAGCAACCATGTCCTGCAAGGCGGCGGTAAAGGGAAATTCCCGCCTGTCGACTGCGGAGATCCATGCGCTGATCGATGAGCTGCTCACCCTGGAAAATCCTTACAACTGCCCGCACGGCAGACCGACGATTATCTCCATGTCAAAATACGAAATTGAGCGCAAGTTTAAAAGGATTGTTTGATATGACAAAAAAACCGTTACTGATTCTCACCGGACCGACTGCAGTCGGCAAAACGGCGCTGTCCATCGCACTGGCGAAGGCGGTCGGCGGCGAGATTATTTCCGCCGATTCCATGCAGGTCTACCGCGGGATGGACATCGGCTCCGCAAAGATCACCCGCGAAGAAATGGCGGGCGTGCCGCATTATCTGATCGACGAGCTGGAGCCGCAGGAGGAATTTCACGTTGTCCGTTTCCAGGAGCTGGCAAAAAAATATATGGCGCAGATTTACGAAAAAGGCAAAATCCCCATTCTGGTCGGCGGCACCGGCTTTTATATCCAGGCGGTGCTCTACGACATCGACTTTACACAAAATGACGGCGACAGCAGCTACCGCAGAGAGCTGGAGCAGCTTGCGAAAGAGAAGGGATGCACTTATCTGCATGACATGCTTGCCGCCGTGGACCCGAAATCGGCGCAGGAAATCCATGCAAACAATGTGAAGCGCGTTATCCGCGCCCTGGAATTTTATCATGAGAGCGGAACTCCTATTTCCGCGCACAATGAATGCCAGCGCCAGAAGGAATCCCCCTACAACGCCGCTTATTTTGTGCTGAATGAAAACAGGCAGACGCTGTATGAGCGGATTGACCGGCGGGTCGATGAAATGCTGAAAAACGGTCTTCTCGATGAGGTGCGTCATCTGAAAGCACAGGGCTGCACCGCCGGGATGGTTTCCATGCAGGGGCTTGGCTACAAGGAAATTCTGGATTATCTGGACGGAAACTGCACCCTTGAGGAAGCCGTTTACCGTCTGAAGCGCGACACGCGCCATTTCGCAAAGCGCCAGATTACCTGGTTTAAGCGGGAGCGGGAGGTTATCTGGCTTCAGAAAGAGGAGTTTGGCGGAAGCGGGGAAATCCTCGCTTATATGCTGGATATTATAGAACATCAGAGAGGAATATCGATATGTCACAAATTGCAATAGAAGAAATGTATGAACAGCTTGGCATCAGCCGCCAGGTATATGATTTCGGGCAGAAAATAGAGCAGGAGCTTATGCCGCGATTTGCCGAAATACAGAAAACTGCGGAATACAACCAGCTCAAGGTCATCCGCGCCATGCAGAAATGCCGCGTCAGTGCCGAGTGCTTCCAGTCGGGCACCGGCTATGGCTACAATGATATCGGGCGCGACAAACTGGAGGAAGTTTATGCTAATGTGTTCCACACCGAGGCGGCGCTGGTGCGCGCGCAGATTACCTGCGGGACACATGCTCTCGCCGTGGCACTCTCCGGAAATCTGCGTCCGGGCGATGAGCTGCTCTCCATTTCCGGAAAGCCCTACGACACGCTGGAGGAGGTCATCGGCATCCGCCCATCCAACGGCTCTCTGGCAGAGTACGGCGTCAGCTACCGCCAGGTGGACCTGCTTTCCGACGGAAGCTTCGATTTTCCAGGTATCCGGGCGGCGATCCAGCCAAATACGAGACTTGTAGAAATCCAGCGCTCCAAAGGCTACCAGACGCGTCCGACGCTTTCTGTGCAGGCAATCGCAAAGGCTATCCGTTTTGTAAAGGAAATCCGTCCCGATATCGTGATTCTCGTGGACAACTGCTACGGCGAGTTTGTGGAATGCCAGGAGCCGAGCGATTTCGGAGCGGATATGGTGGTCGGCTCTCTGATTAAGAATCCAGGCGGCGGTCTGGCTCCGATTGGCGGCTATATCGCCGGAACCCGCACCTGCATTGAAAATGCCGCCTGCCGTCTGACCTCTCCCGGTCTCGGACGCGAGGTGGGTGCTTCCCTCGGCGTAAACCGCGACTTTTTCCAGGGACTGTTTCTGGCGCCGACGGTGGTGGCAGGCGCGCTGAAGGGAGCAATTTTTGCCGCCAATATTTATGAGCGCCTCGGCTTTAAGGTGGTGCCGAACAGCACAGAAGACCGCCACGATATCATCCAGGCGGTCGAGTTTGGCACGCCGGAGGGATTGGTTGCTTTCTGCGAGGGCATCCAGTATGCGGCACCGGTGGACAGCTACGTGACGCCGGAGCCCTGGGCAATGCCGGGCTATGACAGCGATGTTATTATGGCGGCGGGCGCCTTTATCCAGGGTTCTTCCATTGAACTGAGCGCGGACGGTCCCTTGAAGCCTCCCTATGCCGCCTATTTCCAGGGCGGTCTTACCTGGGAGCACGCAAAGCTTGGTATTCTGCGTTCCCTGCAGCGTCTGGCGGAAAAAGGCATCGTCTCTCTGGAGGAGCTATGAAAAAAATTATTGTAATCGGCGCCGGAGCCTCCGGTATGCTTGCCGCAATCACTGCGGCGCGCCAGGGGGCTTCGGTTACCATTTTAGAGGGTATGGAAAAGCCAGGAAAGAAGCTGCTTATTACCGGCAGCGGGCGCTGCAATCTCACGAATCTCCGGCAGGAGATAACATGCTACCGCGGGGCGGATTCCGCTTTTATTTCCGGTATTCTGCGGCAGCTTCCGGTAAAGGATACCCTGGCTTTTTTCCGGGAACTCGGACTGCTGACGGTGTCGCGCGACGGCTATGTCTATCCTGTCACCGGACAGGCTTCCTCGGTGCTGGAGGTGCTGCTGCTGGAAATCCGGCGTCTTGGCATTAAGCTGAAATGTACAGAAAAGGTAACTGCTATTCGCAGGGAGGACAAGCTTCTTGTGAAAACCGCCGGATGGACGTATGAGGCGGATGCGGTGATTTTGGCTGCCGGTTCCAAAGCAGCGCCCGCGACAGGCTCTGACGGGAGTGGATATTCGCTGGCGAAGAGCTGCGGGCATTCCCTTGTCACGCCAAGGGAAGCGCTTGTTCCGCTGGCCATTCGCGAGAGCTGGGTGAAAAAGCTTTCCGGGCTGCGGATGCAGGCGTCCGTCACGCTGGAGGGACACACGGAAACCGGCGAGCTGCAGTGGACGGATACCGGCATTTCCGGCATCGTTGTTTTCCAGCTCAGCCGCTACGCCGTGTGCGCACTGGCGAAGCAGCAGGAGAAGCAGATATCCGGCGTTCCGGTGCAGCTTGACCTGCTTCCTTCTGTTTCCGGGGAGGCGCTGCTTTCGCATCTGCAGCAGTTGCAGGCTCTGCGGGATGGCCGCAGCGCGGAAAGTCTGCTTGCCGGTGTGCTTGCAAAAAAAGCCGCCGGACCACTTCTGCAGGCGGCGGGCATTTCCCCGTCCGAAAAGGCGGAAAGGCTGGATGGCGGGGCGCTGCAGCGTCTGGTAAAAGTAATGAAGCAGCTTACCCTCACGGTGTCCGGATGCCGGTCGTTTGAGCAGGCGCAGGTCTGCCAGGGTGGCGTACGTCATACGGAAGTGGACGCGCAGACGCTGGAATCCAAAAAAATGCCGGGACTTTATATCACAGGAGAGCTGCTTGACGTGGACGGCATCTGTGGAGGCTATAATCTTCAGTGGGCGTGGGCAAGCGGCTTTGCCGCCGGACGGGCGGCGGGCAGCCAGGAGAAGATGGCAGCCACCAAAGCGGCGGGCAGCCAGGAGAAGATGGCAGCCGCCAAAGCGACAGACCGTCCGGAAAGAGAACAGTGCTGCAAAGCGGCAGACCATCCGGAAAGAGAACGGTGCTGCAAAATGGCAGACCGTCCGGCTGACAATGCGTCGGAGCGGGCAGAAAGGAGCACATTATGAATAAAATCCGGATTTCCCAGATAAAGCTCCCGGTAGCGTACACGGAGCAAGATTTGAAGAAAGCGGCGGCAAGGGCGCTGCGCATCCCCGTAGCGCAGATTACGTCTCTGACGGTTTGCAGGCGTTCCATTGATGCCCGGAAAAAGCCGGATATCCGCTATATTTTTACAGTGGATGTCACGGTGTCCGCAGATGTCCGCGCTCTTCTTAAGAAGCACAGGAGCGCCGATATTTCCCAGGCGGAGGAGGTGCCCTACCAGTACCCCGTACCCGGAAGTGAGACGCTCACGCAGCGTCCCGTGATTGCCGGCTGCGGTCCCGCCGGGCTTTTCTGTGGTCTGCTGCTGGCAAGATGCGGCTACCGCCCGCTGATTCTGGAGCGCGGCGAGGACGTGGATGCCCGCACGGCGACCGTGGAAGCATTCTGGAAGACCGGCACCTTGAAGGAGCAGTCTAACGTACAGTTCGGAGAAGGCGGCGCCGGAACTTTTTCGGACGGCAAGCTGAACACGATGGTGAAGGATCACGCTGGCAGAAATCGTTTTGTGTTGGAAACCTTTGTGAAGGCGGGCGCCAGCCCGGATATTCTTTACGTAAATAAACCGCATATCGGCACCGACGTGCTGCGCACCGTCGTAAAAAACATCCGCCGGGAAATCGAATCGCTCGGCGGCGAAGTGCGCTTCGGGCAGCAGGTTACGGATTTTGCCGTAAAAAACGGACGGCTCTCTGCAGTCATCGTCAACGGCACGGAGGAGCTGGAATGCAGCGTATGCGTGCTCGCCATCGGGCACAGCGCCAGGGATACCTTCGCGCTGCTTGAGAAAAAGCAGATTCCCATGCTGGCAAAGGCGTTTGCCGTCGGTCTGCGCATCGAGCATCCGCAGGAAATGATAAATCTCTCCCAGTACGGGCAGGGATATCCGCAGCAGCTTCCCGCCGCCGACTATAAGCTCACCGGCAGGCTGAAAAACGGCAGGGGCGTTTATTCCTTCTGTATGTGTCCGGGCGGCTATGTCGTCAATGCTTCCTCGGAGAAGGAGGCGCTCGCCGTAAATGGCATGAGCTACCGGGCGCGCGACGGCAGAAATGCGAACAGCGCCATTGTGGTTACGGTGACGCCGGAGGATTATCCGGAAAAGGGCGTTCTGGGCGGCGTGCAGTTTCAGCGCAGTCTGGAGCGGATGGCATACCGCGCGGGCGGCGGAAGTGTGCCTGTGCAGCTTTTTGAGGATTTCTGCGCACACCGCGCGGGCAGCGGCTTCGGGGATGTGCTTCCTTCTATAAAAGGCGCTTATTCCCTGGCTAATCTGCGCGACAGCCTTCCCGGATTTCTCGGAGATTCCCTGGAAGAGGGGGTCCGGCTGTTTGACAGTAAAATCAGAGGCTTCGCGCGCGGCGACGCGCTGTTTTCCGGTGTGGAGAGCCGCACCTCCTCACCGGTACGCATCCTGCGCGGAGACGATTTTACCTCCCCCGGTCTGCCCGGTCTTTACCCCTGCGGGGAGGGCGCCGGATACGCCGGCGGAATCACCTCGGCAGCGATGGACGGGATGAAATGCGCGGAGGCGATTATACAAAAATATAGGCGGGCTGCGACCTCATAGCCCTGCAGTGGAACTCTTCAGCCATGCAGACCACAGCCCGCCCTTTTTCAAAGGCGTCGCTGCTACGCAGCTTTCGGCTTCCAGAACCCCGTACACAGTTCAGCGAGCGCCATTCGCAAAGCCGCTCCTTCGGAGCTTTTCCGCTGCTGTGCAGCTCCCTTTGCTCATGAAATGGCGCTCCCCTCATAGCCCTGCAGTGGAACTCTTCAGCCATGCAGACCACAGCCCGCCTTTTTCAAAGGCGTCGCTGCTACGCAGCTTTCGGCTGTGGTTGCTGGCTATACGCCATATGTCAAATCACCGAAACGTCTGCTTACATGCAAGCATGAGACAGCCGTTTCGGTGATTTGCCGCATGGCTGAAGAGTTGGTCACAAATTTTTAAGGAAATGATGTATATACTTTTGAAAAAAAATGTGCTATCATTGGTGTGATTATAAGGCATAGTTTGTTTTCCTGCCGGGAAAGAAGCATTGTCTGCCATGAATCATATTACCATGAAACAGCTTCCGGACGATGAGCGTCCCTATGAAAAATGCTTGAAATGCGGGGCGGGCGTCCTGTCAGACGCCGAGCTGCTTGCGGTTATTCTGCGCACGGGCGCGAAGGGGATGACCAGTGTCGAGCTGGCAAGGGAGATTTTAAGCTTTCCGAAGCCGCAGCCGGGGCTGTCCGGTCTTTATCATCTTTCCGCCTCCGCGCTGTGCGATATCAAAGGGGTCGGAAAGGTAAAAGCTGTCCAGATTCAGTGTATCACGGAGCTGTCGCGCCGTATCGCAAAGTCCGTCGCCTCAGAGGGAAACACCTTTACCAGTGCGCAGGCGATTGCGGATTATTATATGGAAGATTTCCGGCACCTTCAGCAGGAGCGTGTTTTTCTTCTGAGCTTTGATACAAAAGGGGAGCTGCTCAGTGAAAAAACGATTTCTGTGGGCACGGTCAACCAGTCGTGCGTCTCGCCGCGTGAGATTTTCCTGGAAGCGCTGTCATGCCGCGCAGTGTATGTCATTCTGCTGCACAACCATCCGAGCGGCAATCCGCAGCCAAGTCCGGAGGACCGGCTTCTGACCATGCGCGTTCACGAATCCGGAAAGCTTCTGGAAATTCCGCTGATGGACCACATTATACTGGGGGACAGGCGTTATTTCAGCTTCCGGGAAGAGGGGTTTATTAAATAATCTGATGATGCCGGGATGAAAAACCATGTGCTTCACGCGTCATCAGGAAAATTACGAGGGATGAATGAATGTTACTGCACAATGCACTTGGGATTGATTTCGGCACGGATACCATCAAAATCTGCGACCGCAAAAACCGCATTACCGTTTGTGAAAAAAATATGATTGCAGTCCGCGACGGCCGGATGATTGCTGTCGGGGATGCTGCATACGACATGTATGAAAAAACACCCGTAAACGTCAAAGCAGAATGTCCGATGGTACACGGGGTTATCGCACAGCAGAAAAACGCCGAGCTGGTGCTCTCCAGTCTTATCAGAAAAAGCCGTCACCTGCTGTCCGGACGGCCCGCCATCTATATTGCCGTACCGCGTGATATTTCGGCGGTGGAGAAGCGGGCATATTACAATGTGCTCACCGGCACCGTCCAGGCGGGAAGAATTTTTCTGGTGGACAAAGGCATCGCTGATACCATCGGCGTCGGCGTTTCAATGGAATCGCCGCGCGCGAGTATGCTCGTCAATATCGGCGCCGGCACCACGGAAATCTCTGTTGCCGCAGGCGGAAAAATTCTTTTAAGCAAAACGCTGCAGATTGGCGGCAACAATCTGGACGAGGATATCGCCACGATGGTGCGCCGCATGTTCCATCTGAACATCGGCATGAAAACAGCGGCGATTCTCAAAAACCGGCTGGCATATCTGCTCGACGGTCCGGCAAACTCCCTCACGGTGTTCGGCATCAGCACGATTTCCGGACTGCCGGTGAGCGCGGAAATCACCTCGATGGCGGTCAGTCTTGCCATCGCCGGAACGATTGAAAACATCACCGCCGAGCTGCGCGGCATCATCGACAGGCTTCCGCCGCAGTTTCACCGCGACATTATGGAGGCGGGGCTGTGCCTTACGGGCGGCACCTCGCTGATTCCGAATCTTTCCGATTATATGCGCCGGGAGCTTGGTATTCCGATTGCTATGGTGCGTGAGCCGGGGCTTACCACGCTGCGCGGGATTCAGATGATCATGAACCACCCGGAGCTTTCGGACTGTACCTTTTCGCTGAAGGATCTGACCGGAACGACTATTTAAAAGACTTACAAGACAGAGGTAGCTATGAAGAAAAATCACATAAAGAGTAAAACGCTGCTGTTTATTCTTTCGATTGTCAGCGGCATCATTATCATACTGAGCTTTGTGCTCGATTTTTCCGTCAATCCGCTCAACTATGCGGCGGGTTATGTGCTGACGCCGCTGCAGTCCGGCATCAACCAGGTGGGCGGCTGGCTCTCCGGAAAAATGGATTACTTTGAGGATAACCTGAATCTGGTGGCGGAAAACGAGCAGCTCCAGGCGCAGGTGGACGAGCTGACCGTGGAAAATACACAGCTTCTGCAGGACCGCGAGGAGCTGAACAGCCTGCGCGACCTTTACGCGCTTGACCACAAATACGAGAGCTATGAAAAGGTCGGCGCCCGCGTGATTTCCAGGGAAAACGCCGGAAACTGGTTCAGTATGTTCACCATCGACAAGGGCTCTGACGACGGGCTGGAGGTCGATATGAATGTGCTTGCGGGAGCGGGACTTGCCGGCATCATCACGGAGGTCGGTCCGAATTATTCCAGAGTGCGCGCAATCATCGATGATTACAGCAATGTAAGCGCCGAGATTTCCGAGACGCACGATACCTGCATCATTGCGGGGGATCTTTCGCTGATTGACGATGGCTATATCAATCTTGTCAAGCTGGACGACCCGGATTCCAAAGTGAAGGTCGGGGATACCGTTGTAACCTCCAATATCAGCGACAAGTTTCTTCCGGGAATTCTGATTGGCTATGTTACCGAGATACATACCGACTCCAACAATCTGACGCGCTCCGGGTATGTCTCCCCGGTCGTCGATTTTAAATCCATCAAGGAAGTGCTTGTTATCAAGAACCTGAAGCAGAACACCAGCGAATAGGAGGATGCCATGAGGACGAAACTGATTCTGTTTGCCACGATGCTGGTATGCCTGCTGCTGCAGTGCTCCCTGTTTCCGGCAATTTCCATCGCCTCCATCACACCGAATCTGATGATTGTTTTTACCGTCTCCTTCGGACTGATGCGAGGAAAGCGCTCCGGACTGATTCTCGGCTTTCTGTGCGGTCTGCTCACGGACCTCATGCTGCCGGATCTCTTTGTCGGGCTGCGCGCCTTTGTTTACATGTTTATCGGATATTTCAGCGGTTACTGCTATCATATTTTTTATGATGAGGACATTAAAATGCCCGTGCTGCTGACCGCGGCAGGCGATTTTGTCTACGGCTGCCTCTTTTACATTACCAAATTCCTTCTGCGCGGCAGAATCGATTTGTTTTACTATATCCGGCGCATTATACTGCCGGAAATGATTTACACCATTCTTCTCACGATAATATGCTACCGCATTTTCCTGCTGCTGAACCAGAAACTTGAAAAAATGGACAAAAGGAGTGTAGGCAGTTTTGTTTAAACGATTTCGAAAAAAAGCAGTTAAATTGTTAAATTCCAGGATGCTGATTCTCAGTGTCCTGTTTGTGGTGCTTGCCTGCGTGCTTGTGCGCAGACTGTTCGACCTTCAGATTGTAAACGGGGAAACCTACCAGGAGACCTTTACCACGCAGATACGCAAGGAGACGACGATTCCGAGCACCCGCGGCTGTATCTATGACAGCGAGGGGCAGCTGATTGCCTACAATAAGCTGGCGTATGACGTTACCTTCCAGGACGTCGGCAGCTACGAGGGCAGAAATTATCACAACTCCGAAACAGGAGAGGATGAATATCTCTATGCCAGCGATGTGCGCAATCTGACTATCAACGGCTATCTTTACCAGATTATGCAGATTCTGTATGCGAACGGAGACGACGTCTATACCGGCAGCTTTGCCGTTGAGATTGACGACGCCGGACAGTATACCTTTACAAGAAGCGGTTATAATCTGCTGCGCTTCAAGGCGGACGTTTACGGAAAGCCATATACCACCGCGCCGGAGGACGAGGAGGTGGATTCCACCCAGGTGCTGACGGCAGAGGAGGCGGCTGTGACGGCGGAGGAGCTGGTGGCAGAGCTGGGCAGCGACGATATGTACGGCGTCAATACGATTTCTGAGTACCCGGAGGACCTGCTGGCAGAATATGGTCTTGTAAAGGATATCTCCAGAGAAGATGCGCTGAAAATGATTGCGATGCGCAGTGCGATCAACCAGAACAGCTACCAGAAATATGTCTCCACCACGATCGCGCGCGACATTTCCGAACAGTCGATGTCCAGTCTGATGGAGAGCAAGGGCTATTATGTCGGCGTGGATGTGATCGAAAGCTCTATCCGTGTGTACAACAACAGTCCGTATTACTCCAATATCATCGGCTATACCGGACAGATTTCCGCGGAGGAGATCGAGTCCCTCAACGAGGAGCTTGGCAGGGAGGTATACGATATCAATGATATTGTCGGGAAGGTTGGCCTGGAGGCATATTTTGAGACGCAGCTTCAGGGCACCGACGGCAAGCAGGTGGTCTATGTAAACAACCTCGGAAAGGTGCTGCAGGAGGATTCCGCCGTAGAGCCGCAGGCAGGAAATGATCTGTACCTCACGATCAATTCCGATTACCAGGAGGCGGCGTATCATCTGCTGGAGCAGTATATTGCCGGTATCATTTATGATAAAACGCTGGATCTAAAAGAATTTGACAACAAATCGGTCAGCACGGATGATATTGTTATTCCGGTATACGACCTGTACTATGCGCTTTTTGAAAATAATATACTGAGTGTCTCCCATATGGAATCCGATGAGGCGACAGAGCTGGAGCAGCAGGTTTACCAGATGCTCCAAAAACGGGAAGAAGAGATTTTCGACGATCTGCTCGCCGAGCTTCTCTCTGATTCGCCGCGGCCGTACAGCGAACTGGATACGCCGATGCAGGTCTACATGTCCTACCTTGTGGATACAACGCTGCCGGAGCTTGGCATCTTAAAAACAGATTCGATCGACAAAACGGACGACACCTATATCGCCTGGATAAACGACGAGAGCATCAGCTTAAAGGAATATCTGACTTATGCGATCTCGAAGGACTGGCTGGATGTTTCCGGCATCATGGAGGAGAGCGAATTCTGGGATTCGGACGAGATTTTTACAAACCTCTGCGCTTATCTGGAGGAATATATCGCCGACGACCGCGCCTTCAGCAGAACTGTCTACCGCTACATGGTGGAGGACGACACGTTAAGCCCGCAGACGCTCTGCCGCCTGTTGTTTGACCAGGGCGTTCTGGAGATGGACGAGGCGGCATACAGCGGTCTGCAGGACGGCAGCGTTTCAGCCTATGATTTCATCCGCGAGAAGGTGTATTACCTGGAAATCCCGCCTTCCAAATTTGCGGTGGCGCCGTGCTCCGGCTCGCTTGTGGTGGTGGATCCGAACAACGGCAATGCGCTGGCGGTCGTTACCTATCCGGGCTATGATAACAACCGGCTTGCAAACGATATGGATGAGGAATATTTTGAGGAGCTGGTATCTGACGCCTCCAGCCCGTTCTATAACAAAGCAACACAGGAATTGACAGCGCCCGGTTCTACCTTTAAAATGGTAACAAGCGTTGCCGGCGTTATGGAGGGTGTGATCGGCGTGGATGAGGCGGTCAACTGTACCGGTAAATTTGAGGATGTCGACCCGCCGATCAACTGCTGGATCTATCCGGGATATCACGGTCCTGTCACGCTTTCGACGGCGCTGCAGGAATCCTGCAACTATTACTTCAACACCATCGGTCTGCGCCTGGGCGACGTGGGCGATGCAGACGGGAATAAGGACGACGCCACCGGTATCGCAAAGCTCACAAAGTATGCCGAAATGTTCGGCCTCGGCGATGAGACCGGCATTGAGATGGATGAGAGCACTCCGCAGATCTCTGATAACGCGATGGCTCCCTCCGCAATGGGACAGGGACGCCACGCCTACGCGACCATACAGCTTGCAAGATACGTGGCGACGATCGCCAACGGCGGCACCTGCTACAATCTGACGCTGCTGGACAAGATTACCGATTCAGAGGGACGCACTGTTCTGGAACAAAATCCGACAATTCACGGTTATGTGGAAGCGGACGATTATCTCTGGAACGCGATCAAGACCGGTATGAATCAGATGGTAAAAAATAATACGTATATTCAGGATGTCGGTATTGAAATGGCAGGAAAGACCGGTACCGCCGAGGAAGCGGGCGTGCCGAGCCACGCGCTGTTCGTCGGCTATGCGCCGTATGACGAGCCGCAGATCGCGATCGCCTGCCGTATCACAAACGGCTATTCGTCCGGCCTGGCTGCGCTACTTTCAAAAGATATGATACAGTACATCTTCAATCTTAAAGATAAAGATGAGCTGATCACCGGTCACGCCTCCTACAACGGCGCGATCAGCGGCGCAAGAACCGACTAAACAGGAAAGAGTGAGTAAGCAATGAAAAGTGGTCCGGTAATGATAAAAAGCAATAAATACGGGCTGGTTGTGCGGCTGGACGGCGAAATGCCGTTCGCCGAGCTGACGGAGGCGGTCGCCCGGAAGTTTAAAGAGGCGGCAAATTTCTTCCAGGATGCCAAAATGGCAGTCACCTTCCAGGGAAGGGTGCTGACAAAGGACCAGGAGGACCGTCTGGTAAACGCCATCGTCATGAATTCCCGCATCCATGTAATCTGTATTGTCGATGAGCGGCCGGAGGAAGCGGAATATTACGAGCACGCCATCCGGCTTGCCGGGGAGGCGGAAGCGCGGCAGGGACAGTTTTACCGCGGGAATCTGCGCGGCGGACAGACAATGGAATCGGAGACCAGCATCGTCATTCTCGGCGATGTCAATCCCGGCGCTTCGGTGGTATCAAAGGGAAACGTCGTTGTGCTCGGCTCCTGCCGGGGCAACGTCTATGCTGGAGCCTCCGGCAACCACGACTGTTTTATCGCCGCGCTTGTCATGAAGCCGGTCCAGATACGGATCGCCGATAAAATGGCGCGCAGTGCCATCGCAAAGCGCTCCGACAATGCGGAGTATGCGCTGGATCCAAAGATAGCCTACATAAAAGATAACCATATACATGTAAAGAACCTCGTGCGCAGCACGCTGGAGGATATGCTCGGCACCGCTGACGCACCAGAGGAGAAAAAGCAGAAGGATGGCTGATAGCTTCCCAAAAAGGAGCCGTGCAGGGTTTTTCTGCAAAAAACATAGGATAAACGGGGAAGTGCCCAGATTATGCTATGTGGAGGAAGAAAAATGAGTGAAGTAATCGTAGTGACATCCGGCAAAGGCGGCGTCGGAAAGACGACAGCAACCGCAAATATCGGCACCGGGCTGGCAAAGCTGAATAAAAAGACCGTCCTGGTGGATACCGATATCGGTCTGCGCAATCTGGATGTCGTCATGGGACTGGAAAACCGGATCGTCTACAATCTGGTGGACGTTATCGAGGGAAACTGCCGTCTGAAGCAGGCGCTTATCCGGGACAAGCATTATCCGGATCTGTTTCTTCTGCCGGCGGCGCAGACGCGGGATAAATCCGCGGTCACGCCGGAGCAGATGGAAAAGCTGACCGACGATCTGCGGCAGCATTTTGAATATATTCTGCTGGACTGCCCGGCGGGCATCGAACAGGGCTTCCGGAACGCCGTAGCGGGCGCAGACCGCGCAATCGTTGTGACAACGCCGGAGGTTTCCGCCATCCGGGATGCGGACCGCATCATCGGTCTTCTGGAAACGGGCGGCATGAAACAGATCGAGCTGCTGATTAACCGGCTGCGTCCGGACCTCATCAGCAGGGGAGATATGATGTCGGTGGAGGACGTCTCGGAAATCCTGGCCATGCCGCTGATCGGCGCGGTGCCGGACGATACCAGCATCGTCGTATCCACTAACCAGGGGGAGCCGCTTGCGGGGAGCGCAACGCCCTCCGGACAGGCATTTTTCAACGTGGCAAGGCGTCTTCTTGGAGAACCGGTGGAAATACCGGATTTTTCCAGGGGAAGCTCCTTCTTCCAGAAAATGAAAGACTTTTTCCGGAAGGGTTAGGAGGGTGCTTCCATGCGTACAAACAGGACTTCCTGTACCATTGCCAGAGACCGGCTTGAGCATCTGCTGCTTTCCGAAAAGCTGCAGGTAAGCCCGGAAGCGCTGGCGCAGATGAAACGGGAGCTGCGCGCTGTCATACGCAGATATGTCAGCCTGGAGCACACCCGCCTGAATGTACAGATACAGTTGATAAGCGAAACAAAACAAGGGGAAGAACATGTTAAAACAATACAGATTAAGGGACTATAAATTCAGTCTGGTGCTTCTGACGACGGTGCTTTCCATCATCGGCATCCTGGTGATCGGCAGCGCGGACAAGTCGCTGCAGAACAGGCAGATCGTCGGACTGGTCGGCGGACTGATTCTCATGGTGATCGTATCACTGACCGATTATGTCTGGCTGCTGCGGTTTTACTGGATATTTTATTTTATCGGACTTGCGCTGCTGGCGGCGGTACTGGTTGTCGGCTCGTCGGGCGGCGGCGCCACGCGCTGGCTGAATATCGGCGGAATCACAATGCAGCCCGCCGATCTGATGAAAATCTTTCTGATTATGTTTTACGCGCAGTTTTTTTCAAAGCACCAGGATGACTTAAGCAGCTTTAAGGTGATTATTTTTTCCGTCATTATTGTAGCGATACCGGCAATTATGATCCAGCAGCAGCCAAACCTTTCCACTTGCATCTTGACACTGGTTTTATTCTGTGTTATTTATTTTGTTGCGGGATTAAGTTATAAGGTCATTGCCGGCATTCTGGTTCTTATGGCGCCGGTGGCGGCAATTCTTGTGGGAATCGTGCTGCAGCCGGGACAGACGCTGATAAAAAACTACCAGCTTCTCCGTGTGCTCGCCTGGCTGTATCCGGACCAGTATCCGGATGAGGCGCGTCAGCAGCTCACCTCCATTATGGCGATCGGCTCCGGTCAGCTCTATGGAAAGGGGCTGGAGACGACGGCGGTGGAATCCGTCAAAAACGGAGATTTCCTTGCTGAGGCACAGACAGACTTTATCTTTGCCGTTGTCGGGGAGGAGCTTGGCTTCCTCGGCTGCTGTATTGTTATTTTATTGGAGATTCTGATTGTTCTGGAGTGTATCTGGATAGGGCGCAATGCGCGCGAGTTTTCCGGTACGCTGTTATGCTGCGGCATGGGGGCGCTGATCGGCATACAGAGCATCATGAATATTTGTGTTGCAACCGGTCTTATGCCGAACACGGGTCTGCCGCTGCCGTTTGTCAGCTATGGTCTGACTTCGCTGATGACATTCTTTATCGGTATCGGGCTGGTGCTGAATGTGGGGTTGCAGGTAAAAAAATACTGATGTGTTGCAAAATGAAGGAGGCGGTTTTATATGAACATCGGGTTAATTGCACATGATTCAAAAAAAGGACTGATGCAGAATCTCTGCATTGCATACCGGGGAATCCTCGGAAAGCATACGCTGTACGCGACCAACACGACCGGGCGTCTCGTTGAGGACGTCACCGGGCTGAACATTAACAAGTATCTTGCCGGACATCTCGGCGGGGTCCAGCAGATGGCTGCCCAGATCGAGCAGAACCAGATGGATATGGTGATTTTCCTGCGCGACCCGCTGCAGCCGAAGTCACATGAGCCGGATATCAAGAATATCTTCCGGCTCTGCGATACGTACAATGTTCCGCTGGCGACCAACCTGGCTACCGCGGAGATGCTCATCAAGTCCCTGGACAGAGGGGAGCTGGAGTGGCGTGAGATGTACCGGTAACAGCCGCCAGGAGCGGGCAAGAATAAGAAGGGCGCAGCGCCGCAACGCGATATTGCTTCTGGTGCTGGTGTTCACTGTTGTCGTGCTTGCGGGAATGCTTGTATTCTGGTTTGTGTTCCGCTCACACGAAATAGAGATTACTGATCCGTACCGGATTACGGACAGCACCTTCGGCGTCCGCACAGAGAGCGCGACCGCAAACCGCGCCGACCCGTTTACCGACGGGCTCTGCGTCACGGCGGGCGATGTCTCTTTTGACGGCATCAGTCTGGAGTACGCCGAGGCGGGCGCGATGATGGATCTGTCAGAAGAAAATGTTCTTTATGCAAAAAATGTCCATGAGCGGCTCTATCCCGCCAGTCTGACCAAGATTATGACGGCGCTGGTGGCGCTGAAATACGGCAATCTGGACGACGTGATCACGGTCGATGAGGTAGCGCTGGATATCGACCCGGAATCCTCCGTGTGTTATCTGGAGCTGGGCGACCAGTACACCCTGCGGCAGCTTATCTACGGGCTTTTGATTGCGTCCGGAAACGACGCCGGAAACGCGATCGCCTACCATGTGGGCGGCAGCATCGAGAATTTTGTCGCCATGATGAACCAGGAGGCGGCTTCCATCGGCGCGACGAACACGCATTTTATGAACGCCCACGGTCTGCAGGACGAGAACCATTATACAACGCCGTATGACATCTATCTGATGTTCCAGGAGGCGCTGAAATACGATGTGTTCCAGGATGCCATCAGCAAACAGAACTTTACCGTCACCTACACGGCGGGAGACGGAGAGCAGTATGAGCGCACCTGGTATGCGACCAGCTATTATTTTACCGGCGAGGCGGCCGCACCGGACGGTGTGACGGTATTCGGCGGCAAAACCGGAACGACAGATGAGGCGGGCTCCTGTCTGGCTCTGCTGTCAAAGGACGCTTACGGGAATTCCTATTTCAGTGTTATTATGAAATCGGATAACAAAGCGGACCTCTATGAAGAAATGAACGAGTTGTTGTCCATTATCAACAAAAAGTAGTTGTAATTTGTGAAGCAGTGCATTATAATTGTACATATACGAAACTTAAGGAGGAGATTACAATGATACAGATCATAGCGGGGAATAAGGGAAAGGGCAAAACCAAACATTTACTTGAGAAGGTAAACACGGAAATTAAATCTGTACACGGTAATATCGTTTATCTGGACAAGAGTTCACAGCACATGTACGAGCTGAATAACAAAGTCCGTCTGATTGATACTTCAGAATTTATGCTGACAAGTCCGGACGCATTCCTGGGATTTGTCTGCGGAATCATTTCACAGGACCATGACCTGGAGCAGGTCTATCTGGACAGCTTTTTGAAAATCGCGAGCCTGGAGGGCGGCGATGCAGCCTCCATGCTTGATAAACTGGAAAAACTCGGAGAAAAATATCAGATTACCTTTGTAATCAGTATTTCAATGGATGAACACGAACTTCCGGAAAATATGCAGAGCAAAGTAATCGTTTCTCTTTAATTTTTTACATAACAGGATTTATGCCGGATAAATCTCTTTATCCGGCATTTTTTATCTTACGGGAGCCGCCGGAAGACGGTTTGTTCTTCGCGCTCCCGCAGTCCCATATGATAAGGAGTGGCTAATGGCAATTATCCGGAAACCCGAAAAGAAAAAAGTGGTAAAACTTCATCAGCATTCCATCCTGAATATCGGTACGATCACCTTCGGTATCGTTTTCGTATACCTTCTGATATATCTGGTCATGTACCTGACGAACGACCGCATTACCGCCTACGAAGTCACCGCCGGTTCGCTGTCCGGCAACTACCGTTATACGGCGATTGCCCTGAAAAGCGAGGAGCTTATCACCTGCAGCGAGGCAGGACCGATCCACTATTATGTGCGGGAGGGCAGCAAGGTCGGCGTGGGCAGCGGCGTGTACTCCATTGGCGCAATCGACCTTGCCGGTTCCACGACAGAGGAGGACCTTGCAGAGCTGGATGACAGCAGCTACAACAGTCTGCGCAGCATTGCCTCCACGTTTGCCGGCAATTATTCCCCGATTTCGTATCAGGATGTCTACAATTTCAAAGCGGACGCCCAGACGGCGATGATTGAGCTGCTCTCAAAAAATATCCTGGATTCCACGGAGCAGGGCGTCAGCGCCGGTCTGAATCTGATTCCTTCTGCGGAGGCGGGTATCGTGGTCTATTCCACGGACGGCATGGAGGATTTAAACGCCGAAGAAATTACCCTCGATATGTACAGCCGCAAAAACTACAGCCGGGAAAATCTGCGCATGAAGGAGACGGTAAGCGCCGGAGACGTGGTGTACAAGCTGATTACCAGCGAGGAATGGTCGCTTGTGATTCCGCTTGATAAGCAGACTGCGATGGAGCTTGCCGATTCTAATATGGTCCGTTTCCGTTTTATGGAGGATGGTTCGGCGTTTAATGCGGATTTCAGCATCATCCAGAACGGCTCCGACTATTTTGGAAAGCTGGATATCAGCAACTCCGTCATCCGTTTCGCCGGGGACCGTTTTGTGGAGATCGAGCTGCTGCTCAACCGCCAGAGCGGGCTGAAGATTCCCAATACCGCCATTGCCGAAAAGGTATTTTACCGGATTCCGAAGGAATATGTGACAGAAAACGAGCAGACAGAAAACGAGATCACGCTGCGCAAGGAAACCTACGACACGGACGGCTCGGCAGTCGTGCGCATCGTCACCGCCACCGTCTATGATAAGACCGACACGGACTATTACGTGGATACCTCTCTGTTTGAGGAGGGGGATTACGTACTGATGAAGGATTCCTCGAAGCGCTATCAGATTTCCGATACGAAAACGCTGACCGGCGTCTACAATATTAACAAGGGCTATCCGATTTTCCGCGAGATTACCATTCTCGACGAAAACGAGGAATACTGCATTGTGGAGAGCAACTCCGCCTACGGTCTGGCACAGTATGACCAGATTGCGCTGGATGCCTCCGCCGTGAGAGACGACGGTACACTGGAAGAATAAAAGACAGAAAAAGCAGAACAGGAGTGACAGGCATGGTAACAGAAAATTACAGATATGTGCGTGGAAGAATCGACGAGGCGTGCCGCCGCGCGGGCAGAGACCCGCGGGAGGTCACGCTGATTGCCGTGAGCAAGACGAAGCCGGTATCCATGATAGAGGAGCTGCTGCCGGAGGGCGTGCTGGATTTTGGAGAAAACAAACCGCAGGAGCTGAAGGAAAAGTACGAGGTGCTCCCGAAAAATCTCCGCTTCCATATGATCGGGCATCTGCAGCGCAACAAGGTAAAGTACGTGATTTCGCGCGCCTGCATGATACACTCGGTCGATTCGCTGCGCCTTGCGGAGACGATTCAGGAGGAGGCGGCGAAGCATCAGCTTATCATGCCGGTGCTTGTGGAGGTAAATATTGCACAGGAGGAATCCAAATTCGGTCTGTCCGCTGCGGAAACGCCGGATTTTGTACGGGAGCTCTCCAGATTCCCGAATCTTTGTGTAAAAGGTCTTATGACGATCGCGCCGTTTGTGGAAAATCCCGAAGATAACCGGGTGCATTTTCGAAATTTATACAATTTATTTATTGACATTAAAGCGAGAAACATTGATAATGTAGATATGTGTATTCTCAGCATGGGTATGACAAACGATTACGAGGTTGCCGTTGAAGAAGGCGCTACACATGTGCGCGTGGGCACCGGAATATTTGGTGAGCGCAATTATCAATGACATTTGAGAGAGGGATATAGTTAGTATGAGCATTTTAGATAAGTTTTTAAATGCAATGAAACTGAACGACGACGATTACGATGACGACGATTTTCTGGACGATGACGCCGAGGACGATTACGAGGAGCCGCGTCCGAAAAAGAGTCTTTTCCGGAAATCAGCAAAGGAAGAGCCGTTGGATGATTTTGACGATGAGGCGGATGATGAGCCGGTAATGCGCAAATTTACCCGGCAGAACACCACAAAGAATGTCAAAACCACACAGGCAAAGCCAAAGGCTGCTGCTTCCTCCGCCGGTGCGTCGAAGGTTTCTCCCATCCGCAGCAGAAAGGGCGCAAACGATATGGCGGTCTGCGTCGTAAAGCCGAAGAGCATGGAGGATGCGCGGGAGATCACGGAGACACTGCTTGCAAACTGTACGGTCGTCCTCAATATGGAGGGGCTCGACCTCGACCTTGCGCAGCGCATCATTGATTTTACCTCCGGTTCCTGTTATGCGATCAACGGAAACCTGCAGAAAATCAGCAATTATATCTTTATCATCACGCCGGCGGCAGTCGATGTATCCGGCGATTTCCAGGATATCCTGAGCGGCGCTTTCGATATTCCGTCCATGAATTATAATTATTAAGCCATGAACTACGAAGAAGAGCTGTTTCAGAAAAGGCTGCTGGAGCTTGCAAAGAAGGCGGACAGCAGAAATATTGTCACCTTTACGGATTTTCTTAATTTAAACGAACTGAATATTTACCATCAGAGCGCCGGAGCTCTTTCGTTTGTAAAATGCGTTGGCTTTGGCGGATATGAGCAGGCGGAGCGTCAGATACTTGCTTTTATACCTGATGCTCTTTGTTACTTTACGGAGGATTTTGCGGACCGGACGGATTTTTCCGTCGCGCTGCGTCAGTCTGTCCGATATCCCATTTCCTGTCTGCGCATCGAACCGCAGAATAAGAAGTTTTCCGGATCTCTTTCGCACCGCGATTTTCTCGGCGCGGCTTTAAATACCGGCATTGAGCGCAGCACCATCGGGGATATTCTTGTAGAGGAGAATGCCGCCTGGATGTTCTGTCTGGAGCGGATGGCAGATTTTCTCTCAGAAGCCCTCACGCGCGTCCGGAACACGCCGGTCAATGTCCGGCAGGTTCCGCCCGAAAAAATCGATTACGCGCCAAAATACGAGCTTGTGCGGGGTTCTGTCGCCTCGGTGCGGCTGGACAGCCTGCTGGCGCTTGCGTTCGGCGCCTCCCGGAGCAGCCTTGTGGGGCTGATCGAGGGCGGGAAGGTGTTTGTCAATGGTCGTCTGATTACCTCAAACGGCTATAAGGTAAAAGAAAACGATCTGATTTCCGCGCGCGGGCTGGGACGCTTCCGTTATCTGGGCGTCAGCAGCAGCACGAAAAAGGGACGGCTGATTGCGGAAATTGAAAAATACATCTGAGATATTACTGTTTACCACAGCCTGTTCAGGCTGCGTGGACAGTAACGGAAAAACCATAATATCATGATGCCAGGGTCAAAAGGTCTAAGCCCACATGAGCTTGCTCATAAGTGGGCGTAAGACCTTGGGACCCGCCCCGATATGAGCATAAAAGTGGGATGTATATCCCACGATATGCGAATAGCGGGTAGGATTGTGGAAGTGCGAAGCACGTAACAATCCGTAGGCATCATATTTAGGGCTTTTGACCCCAACATCATATCATAAGGGAGCATAAGGGTATGGGACAGGAAACAGAACAGAAAAACGCGCTGTCTGTAAAAACAGGCCGCGGGGAGAGCTATACCATCTATTTTGAACACGATTTCGGACGTCTGGCAGAGGTCCTGGAGGCGGACTGCGCCATCTCCGGGCGTAAGCTCTGCATCGTCACGGATTCCACCGTTGCAGAGCTGTATCTGGAGGCAGTGCAGACGGCGCTGGAAGGAAAGTGCCTTGCGCTGACTTCCTTTGTTTTTCCGGCAGGAGAGCAGAGCAAGACGCTGGATACGGTGCGCAGCCTGTATGAAAAGCTGATTCTGGAGCATTTTGAGCGCAGAGATATGCTGCTTGCCCTCGGAGGAGGCGTTGTCGGCGATCTGACCGGCTTTGCCGCCGCTACCTATCTGCGCGGCATTGCCTTTGCCCAGGTACCCACCACGCTGCTTGCCCAGGTGGACAGCAGTATCGGCGGAAAAACAGGCGTTGATTTCGACAGCTATAAAAATATGGTTGGCGCTTTTCATCAGCCCTCCCTGGTATATATGAATGCGCAGACGCTCTCCACCCTTTCGGAGCAGCAGTTTGCCTGCGGCATGGGGGAGGTCCTGAAGCACGGACTTATCCGCAGCGATTCCTACTACACCTGGCTGATTGAGCATATCAGCGAGATTTCGGAGCGCGACCCGGATACCCTGCTGGAAATGGTAATGGAAAGCTGCCGCATTAAGCGCGCTGTCGTCGAGAAGGACCCGACCGAGAAGGGTGAGCGGGCGCTTCTTAATTTCGGTCACACCATCGGGCACGCCATCGAAAAAGTAAAGTCACCGGAGCTTCTTCACGGGCAGTGCGTGGCGCTCGGCTGTGTTGCCGCCGCCTACATTTCCTTTAAGCGCGGTCTGCTTTCCACCGAGGAATTTTATGAAATCCGCGATATGAACGTCGGCTTTGATTTGATGTTCTCCGTGGAGGATATTAATCCGCAGGAGATTCTCGCCATTACAAAATCCGATAAAAAGATGGATAAGGGCTGCGTAAAGTTTATTCTTCTGAAAAAAATCGGAAAGGCGTTCATCGATACCACCGTTACCGATGAAGAGATTCTGGAGGCGGTTGATTTTATCTTATATAAAGAGACAAACGACTGACATCCCTGTTTTCTCCGGAGGGCGGGGGTGGCCGTTAAGAGTACATTTTTATGTTACATTACATTTAAGGAGGCTTCTGCATGGAAAAACATCCGGCAGGAAAAAAGAAGGCGGTCTTTTCTGCGGCTGTTTTGTCCGCTGCGCTGCTTGCGGCAGACCAGCTCACGAAATATCTTGCCGTCCGTTATCTGAAGGGAGCGGAGGATATCATACTGATTCCCGGCGTTTTTCAGCTTTCCTATCTGGAAAATACCGGCGCCGCCTGGGGCATGTTCGGCGGTATGCAGTGGGTGTTCCTGCTTCTTACCGCTCTGATTATCGCCGGGGTCTGCTATCTCTGGCACAAGGTGCCCTTTGAGAGGAAATATCGTGCTTTCCGGATCTTGAGCGCCATATTTCTTGCCGGTGCCGTCGGAAATGCCATCGACCGGCTGTTTCGCGGCTATGTGGTTGATTTCTTTTATTTCAGCCTCATCAATTTTCCGGTGTTTAATGTGGCGGACTGTTATGTCACGGTTTCTCTTGTGCTCCTGCTGATTATTTACCGAAACGAGGATTTTTCATGGATGAACAAAAAATCTTAACTGAACAGCTCCATGCACAGAAAACATCGGATGCAGAATTCAGCACTCAGAAAATTTTAATCGTGGAACCGGACGCTGTTCCGGAAAGAATTGATAAATATCTTTCCGAAAGATTGTCCGGCTCCCGTTCTTTTCTGCAGAAATTATTGAAGGAGAACCGGGTATCCGCAGGCGGCGTGCCGGTGAAAGCAAGCTACCGCATCTGCGCCGGGGACGTCATCCGCGTGGATATTCCCGCGCAGAGCGAGCCGGATATTCTGGCGGAGGATATCCCGCTGGATATTCTCTATGAGGACGACGACCTGCTGGTCGTCAACAAGCCGAAGGGCATGGTCGTCCATCCGGGCGCCGGGCACTACAGTCATACGCTGGTCAATGCGCTGATGTATCACTGCCGGGACAATCTCTCCGGCATCAACGGCGTTCTGCGCCCCGGCATCGTCCACCGCATCGACCAGAACACCACCGGCTCCCTGCTGGTCTGCAAGAATGATTTTTCACACAATTTCATCGCCGGTCAGCTCAAAGAGCATTCCATCACCCGCAGGTACCGGGCTATCGTGCACGGGAAAATTTCTTCGGACGGTACGGTCAACGCGCCTATCGGGCGTCATCCGGTGGAACGGAAGAAAATGGCGGTCAACGAAAAAAACGGCAAGCCTGCCGTCACTCATTATCGTGTGCTGGAGCAGTTTGAGAAGTTTACTTATATCGAATGTGTCCTGGAAACCGGCAGAACGCACCAGATTCGCGTGCACATGAGCAGTATCCACCATCCCATTCTCGGCGATGATGTGTATGGTCCCGCCAGATGCCCGTTTCCCGGTCTGCAGGGACAGACACTGCATGCGCAGGTGCTCGGCTTTATACACCCGCGCACCGGTGAATATATGGAATTTTCCGCGCCGCTCCCGCAATACTTTGAGGAGTTGCTTGAGAAGCTGCGTCAGATGTAAATCTGCTTTGTGAAGCGAATTTTAAATGGATTTGCAATGTAGATTTTAAATGGATTTGCGAAAGATAGCGTGAACGGCATAAATAATGTAAAATTTCATAAAATATATGTACAATTTTCAAGTTTTGTTGTATAATATACCCAACTACTGATTTTGAAATCAGACAGCGGCGGACGCGCTCCGCTTATGTGTAACAGAAAGGAGAATTATTATGGCATGTAAATCAGTAATCACCATCGGAAGACAATATGGAAGCGGCGGAAGAGAGATAGGGCAGAAGCTCGCTGCGCTTCTCGGTATAAAATGTTACGACAATGAGCTTCTGGACCGCGCGGCAAAGGAAAGCGGCATCTGCCAGGAGCTGTTTGAAAATCACGATGAAAAACCGACAAACAGCTTTTTATATTCTCTTGTAATGGATACCTATTCTATGGGCTACGCCTCGGCGGCGCTTTCGGGAATGCCGATTAACCATAAGGTTTTTCTGGCGCAGTTCAACGCCATCAAAAAAATCGCGGATGAGGGTCCCTGCGTAATGGTCGGACGCTGTGCGGATTATGCGCTTGACGACTACCCGAACCGCATTTCCGTTTTTATTTACAGCACTATGGAAAAGCGTATCCGCAGAATTGCCGGAAAATATAATTTTACCGATGCAAAAGCTAAGGATGTCATCACCAAAACCGACAAGCAGCGCGCAAGCTACTACAATTATTACACAAATAAGCGCTGGGGCGATATTGGAAGCTACGAGCTCTGCATCGACAGCGGAATGCTCGGTATCGACGGCACAGTGGAACTGCTGCATCAGTTTGTTGAAAAACGCGAAGCACTTATGGAAAAGAAATAAACGGATTTCGAAGATTTTCCAGCAGATATTCTGTGAGAATAAAAATCGGATGTTTCGAAAAATAAGCACCAGGGGATATTTTGCAATATGAAATTTGTAATTCAACGGGTAACAGAATGCTCGGTAACAGTTGACGGAAAAGTAATCGGGGCTATCGGAAAGGGTTTTCTGGTACTGATTGGCGCCGGAAGAGAGGACACCCGCGCAAACGCCGACGCGCTGGTCAAAAAAATGATTGGACTGCGCATTTTTGAGGATGCCAACGGAAAAACAAATCTTTCTCTGAAGGATGTGGACGGCAGCCTTTTGCTGGTATCGCAGTTTACGCTCTATGCAAACTGTAAAAAAGGAAACCGCCCCAGCTTTATTGAGGCGGGAGAACCAGAGATGGCTGAAGAGCTTTATAACTATGTCATTGAGGAATGCAGAAAGCAGGTGCCGGTTGTTGAAACCGGTTCCTTCGGCGCCGATATGAAGGTAGCGCTGGTGAATGACGGACCTTTCACCATTATTCTGGAAAATTGAAAATGTAGTAAAAACAGATTTGCGGGCTCCGATAACGAGCCCGCTTTTTTAAATACGATTTTTATTATATTATGTCCTCTGCGGATATATTGACAGAGAATGTTTTTATTAATTGTTTACATAATATTATTATGCAAACTTATGGTTCCCGCAGATGAACAGCAGAAGCAGCACTGCGCCTGCGCTGGTCATCCATCGCTGCATAATGCTTCTTTGTCGTATTTACATCCTTATGTCCGAGAACATCCGCCACCAGATAAATATCATTCGTTTCCTGGTACAGACTGGTTCCGTAGGTACTGCGAAGCTTGTGCGGCGTAATCTTTTTGGTGGTGGTAATCTGCCGGGCATATTTTTTTACGAGATTTTCGACCGCCTGCACGCCGATCCGTTTTCGCTGCGTGGAAAGAAACAGCGCGTTTTCGCTGCCGGCTACCGGCGTGATGCCGCAGCGTTCTTCCAGATAATCCCGCAGAGCTTTTTCGACCTCATCACCAAAATAGACGACCATTTCATTGCCGCCTTTGCGGACCACCTTTATGCCGTTGTTTTTGAAGTCAACGTCGCCGATATCCAGCCCGACGCACTCGGACACACGGATTCCTGTGCCAAGAAGAAGCGTGACAAGCGCGAGGTCCCGCCTTTTTGTTTTCTCCCAGTAAACTTTTTTCTGTCCGGACAGGGAATCGCCCGCATGTTCGATATAATCCAGCAGAGACGCCGTTTCGTCCGTATCCAGACGCACAATCGCCTTATCATGGATTTTAGGCATATCCACAAGCAGCGTCGGATTCGTTTTTATCATTTCCCGCTTAAAATAATAAGCATAAAACCCGCGCAAAGCGACCATTTTGCGTTTCAGGGCACGTTCGCCGTTTGTCTTCAGACCGTCCTCAGACTGATATACCTTTAAATATTCCAGATATTCCTCAATATCGACCGGTTTGATTTTATCCAGAATATCCAGCGTGATGTCCGTCATTTCTTTGCCGCGCAGCGATGGATTTTCCTCCAGCAAAAACTGAAAAAAAACGCGGATATCATATGCATAAGAAATTCTGGTGCGCGTCGATGTGGTCGGCTCAATAGCACGGAAATAATCCCTGGCAAATCCAGGCATGGTTTTTAATATTTCACGCATACGCAAAGTATTATCTACCTTTACCTGTTCGTGGTAAGTCAGTTGATTTTTATCCATATTTAATGATTCCTTTCAAAAATAAGCCTTTTTCGCATATATTCGCATATATCTATTGGAAAAACTGTGGTTTGTCGTATAGATATATGCATACCTATAAAATACCACATCCACTCTTTAGTTGTCAATCTGTTTTATTTTTTTCTGTCAAAACGGATTGACAACTAAAGAAATTATAGAGCATCGATTAAATCCGTATCTACTTTTTCACATCCGAGTAATACGGAATCGTCAGAACCTGTCCGTATTGCAGAGTTGCCCCCAGATGGTTAATTTCTTTTATCTCGCGAATATATTCGTTGATACTCCGGTATTCTTCCGTAATATGTTCCGTAGCGATGTCCCACAGCGTGTCACCGCGCTCCACACGGACCTCTGTATAATATTTATAGGTCTGCGGTCGCTCCGCCAGCGCACTGAAATTATGAAACAGGATGGATACGGAAAGCGAAAGAACCACCATCGCGCAGATGGATGCTATTCTTCTGTTTCTCTGAATCCGGCGTCTCTGAAGTATTCTCTCTTTTCTTGTTCTGCTCATAAGTATCTCCCTCACCTTTCCCCTTAAGTAAATCAGAACCTGTGTTCGATAGTTTGATTATATAATCAGAACAGATGTTTGTCAATATATTTTCGAACAAATTTTCGATATTTAGGATATAGGAAACACTGATAAAGTATGATAGAATGTGTAAAGGGGAAGGATATTGAAAGCGCAGACTACATATTATTTCTTTTCGTCCAGCAGCATTACCCCGTCTGCAGGATTATGGTCAATCGCACCTACAATACGGTGCGGAAGATAAGGTTCCTCCAGATAAGCAATATCCTCCTCAGTCAGTTTTACTGCAAGCCTATTTTTTTGCAAATGTTAATCTGCGTTGCTTGCGGCAACGGGCAGTTCAGCCTACAATAGAGGTAACAATTAAAAGAAAGGAGGCTATCCCCGATGCTCAGCGAAAACATTAAAGCAATCAGAAAATCAAAGGGGCTTTCACAGCAGGAACTTGCCGTCAGACTGAATGTCGTGCGTCAGACAGTTTCCAAGTGGGAGCAGGGACTATCAGTTCCCGATTCTGATGTGTTAATCTCCTTATCGGAAGTGCTTGAGACACCCGTAAGCACACTGCTGGGAGAAACCGTTATGGAAACAGAGGCGGATACTTTAAAAGCCATTTCAGAAAAACTGGAGGTGATAAATCTGCAGCTTGCACAGAGAAAAAGCACAAGAAGAAAAATTATTTACTGGTCACTTATTTCGTTATGTGCCATCCTGGTAATCGTTTTTGCAGTTTTACTGGAATTAGAAAGTCCTTATCTGGGATGGAATTACAGTGACCCCGAAACCGCTGTTCTCGGAGTGTTATTTCACTCGTTTGAATGGCTGTTTATCAGATTCGCACCGATTATCCTTGCCGGTGCAACCGCCGGAATTATCTTAACACGCAAAAGAGAATAATATCATTTTTAATTCAGGATACTACCTGGATTGATGTCTGCAAAGACTGAATCAAAAACGAATAGCAGACCCGGTAGAGCCAGCGGGCGACAGGAAGAACGGACTCTCATCTGTCGCCCACAGCCCCGAAGACATGGAGCGACGACACATTCAAAGCATTCAAAGCTTGCGCATATGGCGGGCGGGGAATGCCCTGTCGGCGCTGCGGGAAACATAAAATGTTGCCGCTCTTTTTTGTTGCTTTTTGTTTCTGTACCACTGCTCATTGCGACTGGCAGCTTACGTATTTTGCAGTTTTATAGATTGCTCATAATATTGAATCTTTTCATCTAAATTTTGTAAGTATCCGTTCCATTTCCGCTGCTGTTCTAAAACATAGCGCCTGTGCAGTCTGAGTATACTTATTCTCTCCGGCATTGTACTATCACCCATATAACGTAATTCCGAATATTGTTGTATATCTTTTAAAAGCATACCCGTTTCCTTCAGACGACGGATAAATTTAATCCATTCAACATCACTGTCAGCATAATCACGCCGACCATTTTTATCACGTATAACTTTTATCAATTTCATTTTTTCGTAATAGCGCAATGTACTTTCCGGCAAATTAGTTTTTTCAGAAATTTCTCCTATTGTCATTTTCATATCACCTCAAAAAAGTATTGACTTAAACTATGGTTTAAGTAGTATGCTCTAGATTATAAAATAAAAAGGAAGGAAAAACAATATGAGTAAAACACGTTTTGAACTGGGAACAGAAAAATTAATGGAGATAGACGGCGCTGGAGGAGAAAATGTTATTAATACTTTGGCAGGCATAGCACCGGACGTGGGAAAATACATAGTCGAATTTGCGTTCGGTGACATTTATTCACGAAAAGAGCTCAGCCTGCAGGAACGGGAAATGATAACAATAGCGTGCCTGTTAACGGCAGGCGGGTGTGAACCGCAGTTAGAAGTGCATATAAATGGCTCTCTTAATGTCGGGACAGTACCCGAAAAAATTATCGAAACCTTTATCCAGTGTATTCCCTATACCGGTTTTCCAAGAGTGCTGAATGCAATTTTTATCGCAAAGAAAGTATTTGCTGAAAGACATATTCATATTATGGATGAAACCAGATAGGGATAAAAATTATATGTATGGCAGGAGAACAGATTTTCTCCTGCCTTTGCCTGTATTCCGGCTGCAGGCAGACTGGTGTGCAGCATTTTGTTCACATCTCCTGCGTATAGACCTTTTTCCAAAAATCAATTAAAGCAATAACTTCTTTCTCGATTTCGTCTGGTACGATACGATTTGAACGATATTTTTTCAGCATATATCCATCTATAGCGTAAAATATTTCAGTATACATTGTTTTTATATCAATGTCTTTCCGAAATTTTGATGTGTCTATTTTCTCAAGCACGGTCATTTCACTTGCTCTGCTGATATCATTATAATTTTCCTGAACAGATTTTTGTATTTCCGGAATCGTTTCATAATATGCTCTCAGCGAAAAAGAATATAAATACGGATACTCACGCATAAGCGAACACTTCGACAATAAACTCCTTTTCAGCATTTCGAAAAAATCATCCGTTTCCAGCGTTTTGTATTCTCTGACGGCTTTCCTTGTTGTCTCAACAGCGTTCGTCCACAGGTACATATATAATTCTTTTTTGTTTCTAAAATAGTGAAAAAGCAGCGCTTTTGAAATACCGCCCTCGTCCGCGATTTCCGACATGGGTGCTTTTTTGTAGCAGTTTTCAGAAAACACTTTATAAGCAGCGTTTATGATGCGCCGCTGTTTTTCTGGTGGAAGTTTGAAAAACCTGTCATTCATACATATATATTCTCCCTATTGACCGTAACGGTTACTGTAAAGCATATTATATATCTGTTGACCGTTTTTGAGAAGAATGACGAAATACAATACATGGGCTCATAAAAGCTTTTTTTCCTTGCATTTTTGCTTATAAATCTCTTTCAAATCATCAATAGCCATTGTAACGTCAAGCGTATGAAAACCGGGCCAGCATTCACTCATTGTTTCGGCATCAGCAATTTTAAATATTTCATGACTATATTCTCCCGTGTAGTAATGCCAGTAGCGATACGTATATCCTGTCCAATACATTATTTCCAAAGAATAAGTTGCACCAGCCTTTTTAAGCCCGCAAACTTCATCATTTAGTTCCTCAAGAATATATTCTTCACCTGCCCATTGTAAGCGGTCATAGACGTCATCAAGAGCAGCAGCAGTTTTGCTGTTCATAAAAGATTCTATAAACGCCGGGCAATCCAGTCCGGTTGTCAGTGCAAGTTCAAATAATCTGCCCTGTATATCGCAGAGTTGACGCTTTTCCAGTGTAAGATTTTCCATTCTATTCACCCGCCTCTAATATTTCATCTCACCCGCCTCTAATATTTCATCAAAAAACCGACCCTCACGACGATATTTCCGACAAATTTCCTCTGCCATTGCAATGCCTTTTGAACGGTTGGCTTCACTTTCCTGTTTTAGTTTATCCCGGTCATTTTGGGTGAGTACCTGCTCATCAAGAATTTTTATTTTTCCACAGGCCTTTTCTGTTAAAGCTACATATTGCTTACCAGGCTTCAACGCCGAAAGGCTGTTGATTAGTGCCATATCCGTAATTTCTCCATTGAAAAAACGGTCCAGAACAACGAACATTCTATCGTTAGCAATATAGCCGATAACCATATCACAGTCTTTGGTTAAATTTGCAAAACGATGATAGATAGCTGAATGTCTTACGGATTCCATTTTGCCTCGATTGTATGCAATTAATAATGCCCAATCCAGCCCCACTTCTACATCAAGAATTTTAAGTTCAGATAAACTGACACTTAACGTGTATATTCTGGCATCAGGATAATTGCAAATTAAAGTAAGCGGCTGGGACCGGTCAGTTCCCATATAAAACCCTTTTCCAAAATCGCAGCGTTTCCGGCTTATAGGGGCAATATTACCACAAATTCCCGATTTGGAACCATGATAAAGAGTTACCGTTTCATCCGTTTTGATAATATGATTTCCTTCAAACTGAGAGAAATCAATTTTGTTAATTTCCTTTATAATCCGGGAGTTTTTCATGGTGACCTCCTTAAATCATGGTATAACATATGAAATACTGAAATTTTTCTTTTATGACACAGTTTTGTTCATATTCTTTGCAGGGACGGGCTTTAGGAAATACCAGTCTGCACAGGCTGCAAAAATGCCTTCTTTGCTTTTTCGATTCCCGGTCCCATGACCGCCATTGTGCGCTCATAAGAAGCCTGCGCTTCCTCGCGGATACCGGTGATGCCTGTCGTGCTCTCGATATTTGCCGCATCATCCAGCGGCAGAATATAGTATTTGGAGCCGCTCTCGTCGGAATAACGGTATACCCAGGTCGGCAGCAAGTCGACATCTGTCAGCGATACCTTTCCGCTGCTGTCCTGGTGCAGGTGCAGGGTAATCATCGCCCCGTCCTCCGTGTGCCCCGTGGGCATCTCATCCATCAGATAGGTGCGCTGATTGCTGAGAGCATTTCCCTCGGAATACGCCACAAACATCTTTTCCCCGCTCTGGGAGGTCAGCACGTCTACCGGCTGCTCGCAGTGCGGATGCCCGCCGATGATCGCATTGACGCCGAGATCACATAATTTCTGTGCAATCTCATCCTGGTACTGCGCTTCTTCAAGCTGATATTCCGTTCCCCAGTGCATATTCGCAATGATAAACTGCGCGCCCTCCGCCTTCATGGCGCGGATATTTTCTTCCATTTCCGCATAAAACGGTTCCAGATTATCGTAATCAAAGGAATTTAAAAGCGGCGCATCAGCCGTCTCCAGAATCATTCCGTTAATGCTTTTGTCGGGACCGCCCGTTACATTCGTCGTCTCATAGACATAATCGGTGAATCCCACCTTAATGCCGTCGATATCGGCTATGTAATAATGCTTTTCCTGTTCATTTTTGCGTATACCGGTATAAGCGATGCCCTTTTCTTCATAGACCTCCATTGTGCGCGTAAAGCCGTAGGACCACGCATCATAGATATGGTTTGTCGCAAGCATCTGCAGATCTACCCCGCTGTCACGGATATTTTCAATAATCACATCCGGCGATTTAAAATTGGGATAGCCGGAGTAGCCAAGCTCTTCCCCGCCGAGTGCTCCCTCAAATTCGCAGGTCATAAAATCCGGCGCGCTGTAATACGGGGTGATAAATCTGTAAACAGAGGAAAAATCATAGTTTCCCTCCGCATCCGGATAGGAATCGATAAACGGGGAATGCAGCAGCATACAGCCGGTGCTTCCGATGGTAATGTCCTTTTCCGCATAGAGCTGCTCCGTTTCCGTCGCAGGCTCCGCAGGGGCTTCTGTCTCCCGCAGCGCCGACAGAGCGTTTCCCGCCATATGCGCAAGCCTTGAGATTCCTGTGCCAAGCAGCAGAATTACCGCCGCCGCGCACACGAAAGCTCCTGCTCCCTTCAGTACCGTCTGCAGCAGCTCTTTTCTGCGGTACCGCTTAAACTCCTCCGCCGATAATGTTTTTCTCAGCTTTTCTCTTTTTCTTTTTGCCTTCTTTGCGCGCAGCCGGTATTCACAGTACAAATCCTCCAGCCAGTAGCCAAGGTCTGCAAATTTATCCGCGATTTTTCCCGCAATCTTTCCTGCCCGCTTTTTCCACGTTTGTTTCATAACTCATTTCATCTTTCCGGGGCGTTCCTGCGTGATGGCACCTGCGTCAGCGCGCATGTCCCTGTGTACTTTTTTTGTTATCCGGCAATTTCCAGCAATTCCCGGATATCGTGTATTTCATAGGTGATGTTCATTCCGGCAGGAGCCTGTTTTCTTTCCGGATTGTACCAGCAGGTGTCCAGACCGGCGTTGATGCCGCCCGTAATATCCGCTGTCAGAGAATCTCCGACCATCAGCGCGCGCTCCTTCTGAAATCCCGGAATCTGCGCAAATACATAGTCAAAATATTCCTTCTGCGGCTTTGGGAAGCCCACCTCCTCGGAAACAAAAATCCCCTTCACCAGCTTATCCAGGCCGCTGATGGCAAACCGGCTGTACTGTGTGGCGGCAACGCCGTTCGTCACAATATATAAATCGTGTGTTTCTTTAAGCTTTCTGCAGACCTCATCGGCGTGCGCTATCAGAAAGCCGCCCTTTCCCAGCTCTTCATGATATGTGCGGCGCACCGCATCCGGGTCCGCCGTAATGTCAAGCGCCCTGAAAAGACGCCGGAAACGCTCAACAAGCAGGGTGTCCTTGTCGAAAACACCCTGCTCAAATTCTTCCCAGCATTTTTTATTAATGCCAGAATAAAGCGCTAAAATTTCTTCGCTGAACGGAAGCTGATGACAACGCAGAGCGTTTTCCAGCCCCTGCGCTTCCGCTCTCTTAAAATCAAGAAGCGTCTCATCCGCATCCAGAAATAATGTCTGATATTTCATATATGCCTCGCAAAACCGCTGACCGTATCCGCCGGGTGCATTTTCCGTTTCCGGAATCCGCCGCCCGCCGGATGCGCGCTCCTGCTTAATGATGGAACAGGCGGATGCCGGTAAACGCCATTACCATTCCGTATTTATTGCAGCATTCAATCACCGCGTCGTCCCGCACGGAGCCGCCCGGCTGCGCAATGTATTTTACGCCGCTCTTGTGCGCGCGCTCAATATTGTCGCTGAACGGGAAGAATGCGTCAGAGCCGAGCGTCACGCCGTCCATCTGGTCGAGCCATGCCCGCTTCTCTTCTCTTGTGAACACCTCCGGCTTCGTCTTAAACACCTTCTGCCATGCGCCGTCTGCCAGCACGTCCATGTATTCCTCGCCGATATAAACATCGATGGCGTTATCGCGGTCCGCGCGGCGGATGCCGTCGATAAATGGAAGATTCATCACCTTCGGGCACTGGCGCAGCAGCCAGTTGTCCGCCTTCTGTCCGGCAAGTCTTGTGCAGTGTACGCGGGACTGCTGTCCTGCTCCGATACCGATCGCCTGTCCGTCCTTTACGAAGCAGACGGAATTGGACTGCGTATATTTCAGCGTAATGAGTGCGATTTTCATATCGCGCGCCGCATCTTCGGGGAGTTCTTTATTTTCTGTGACGATATTGGAGAGCAGCGCGTCGTTGATCGGCAGCTCCTGTCGTCCCTGCTCGAAGGTCACACCGAATACCTGCTTGTGCTCAATCGGCGCCGGCACATAATTTTCGTCAATCTGGATGACATTGTAATTGCCGTTCTTTTTCGTTTTCAGAATCTCCAGCGCCTCCTCCGTATAGCCCGGAGCGATTACGCCGTCGGAGACCTCGCGCTTGATCAGCATGGCGGTGTCTCTGTCACAGGTATCGGAAAGAGCAATAAAATCGCCGAAGGACGACATTCTGTCTGCCCCGCGCGCCCGCGCATAGGCACATGCCAGCGGAGACAGTTCGCCGCAGTCGTCCACCCAGTAAATTTTTGCCAGCGTCTCCGTGAGCGGAAGCCCGATTGCCGCGCCCGCCGGGGAAACATGCTTAAAGGAAGTCGCCGCCGGAAGCCCGGTCGCCTTTTTCAGCTCACGCACAAGCTGCCAGCCGTTCAGCGCATCCAGAAAATTGATATAGCCCGGCTTTCCGCAGAGCACCGTAACAGGAAGTTCTCCCTCCTCCATATAAATGCGGGACGGCTTCTGATTCGGGTTACAACCATATTTTAACTGCAGTTCTTTCATACTCTTACATCCTCGCTTTCTATTATCTGACGGGGCAAAATGCCGCGCTCTGCCTGCGCAGAAAATACCGACAATTATGCCCCTGTAAATTTAGTGGTTTTTATTTACGATTTTTGTCTCATATTTTCCGGTAGCAATGTCAATAAAACGCACGAAAAGAGACACCTTGTTATCTTCATTCAGGCTGCTCCAGAGCATGTCCGTAAATTCCGCTATATCATCGGGAATCGTCACCGGCTTCGGCTCTCCGGAAAAGCTCGGAAGCGGATTGCCGTCGCACTGATAGGTGTGGATAAAATGCCCCTCGCCCGCCTTTGGATTTTCAAAGGCAAAGGTGAATCGCTGGCAGCTTTCCGGGTCTCCCTGGTTGCTTTTCAGAATAGACATCGCATAGTTGTATTTTCCATCCTCTATATGCATGATTCCGGAAATACGCGGTGTGTAATTCGGCGCGTCCGGTTCAAACTCGCGGCTGCGCAGGGACTGCTCAAATGTAAGCTGATGGTCCATCCCCTCATAAATCGTATCGGTCTGGTCGCCGTTTGTCACGATTGTCTTGTTGCCGAGCACGCGGACCGGCGCATAGATGATGAGGCTTGGGTCGGTGAGCTTCGCCGGGTCGAACGCCTGCGTGCGGATGCCCTCTCCGTCCTCCACAAACACCCGGTTGCGGCTGTTTTCACTTCTGCCCATAATGAAATAGGCTGCCACAGCCTTTGTGCCATCCGCGGATTTTCCGATTACAATACCTCTTCCGGGATAAGCGTTGCTTTTCAGTTCCTGTTCCAGTGATAATCTGCTCATAATCTGCTCCTTTCTGATATATAAAAACCGCCTGAGGACCTGCTTCGTCAACAGCGGTCGCCCAGGCGGTCGGCATCAGGATAACGTTGTACTCCCCGCAGGTAATCCTGCTTTTTCCGCCAGTCGTACAACTGCTTTCTTGATTATAACGTATTTTTCCGGAATACTCAACTGATTTTTAAAAATGTTATGATGCCAGGGTCAAAAGGTCTGAGCCCACATGAGCCAGCTCTATAGTGGGTGTAAGACCTTGGGACCCGCCCCGATATGAGCATAAAAGTGGGATGTATATCCCACGATATGCGAATAGCGGATAGGATTGTGGGAGTGCGAAGCACGTAACAATCCGTAGGCATCATATCACGTAGTTATCTCCCATTTCCTGCTGCCACTGTGCCAGATCCTCCAGGGTGTATTTGTCCACGACGCCGCGGATTGCTTCGTCCAGCTCCCGCCAGAGGCGCAGCGTGACGCACTGCTCCTGCCGCGGGCAGAGATTCGGTTCATCCTCCAGACACGCCACCGGGGCAAGGCTGCCTTCCGTCAGCCGTAGAATCATGCCTACTGTATAATCCTTCGGCTGTCTGGCAAGACGGTATCCGCCCTGCGGCCCGCGGATGCTCTTTAAATAGCCTGCTTTTGAAAGAATTGTGACGATCTGTTCCATGTATTTTACAGATATTTCCTGTCTTTTCGCAATGTCCTTTACCCGGACCGGTTCGCTTCCGCCCATCACGGCAATGTCCAGCATGATGCGGAGCGCGTATCTTCCTTTAGTCGAAATCTTCATAGCCATCTCCTTTTCCCACTTAACCAATATAAATATAGTACAATAAGAGCCGGATTTTGTCAAACTGTATCTTTTCCGAACAAAGTTTCTGAACTTTTGTTTGCATTTTGAAAAAAAATATTATATACTATAAAAAACAGCATCAGAATGCTTTGTGTTGAGAACGAAGGACGGAGGTTCCCTTTATGGCATACGGAAAAATTACGAAAAAACAATCAGAAATTCTGGAATACATAAAAAGTGAAATTTTAAACAGAGGCTTCCCGCCGGCAGTGCGGGAGATATGCGAGGCGGTCAACTTAAAATCCACCTCCTCCGTGCACTCCCATCTGGAGACGCTGGAGAAAAACGGCTATATCCGCCGCGACCCGACCAAGCCCCGCGCTATCGAGATTATTGACGATAATTTCAATCTCGTGCGCCGCGAGGTGGTAAACGTGCCGATTGTCGGACGCGTTGCGGCAGGCGAGCCCATCCTCGCCGTGGAAAACATCGAGAGCTATTTCCCGATTCCGGCTGAATTTATGCCGAACGCACAGACCTTTATGCTCACCGTGCAGGGAGAAAGCATGATAAACGCCGGTATTTTTGACGGCGACCAGATTCTTGTGCAGGAGCAGTCCGTCGCAAACAACGGCGATATGGTTGTGGCGCTCGTGGAAGATTCCGCCACCGTAAAAACCTTTTACAAAGAAGACGGTTACTACCGTCTGCAGCCGGAAAATGACAATATGGACCCCATCATTGTGCGCGGAGAGCTTCAGATACTCGGCAAGGTCATCGGTGTATTCCGCTTTCTCTCCTGAGCAGAAGCGTACCCTCACAAAACAGATACCCCGGAATGCTTTTTTTTCAAAAGCCCTCCGGGGATATTTTTTGCGCGACAGTTTAATCTTCCTCGATATGGTCAAGCCCCTGTGCGATAATCGTCCGCACATGGTCGTCGGCAAGGGAATAGAATATCGATTTTCCCTCGCGGCGGCTTTTCACCAGCTTGTTCTGCTTCAGAATCCGGAGCTGATGCGAAATAGCGGACTGCGTCATATTCAGGGCTCTGGCAAGGTCGCACACGCAGACCTCCGCCTCAAATAACACGAACAAAATCCTTATGCGCGTGGAATCGCCGAAAACTTTGTAAAGCTCCGCAAGATTGTAAAGCAGCTCCTCCGGCGGCATTTTCTCATTGACAATCTTCAGCAGCTCCTCATGTACCTCGACTGTCTCGCAGCATTCCATTTCCATATTCTTTTCCGTCATTTTCCATCCCCTTCCCTGTTATCCCTGCACAGACGGCTTAGTTACAGATTCTTCACATACAGCGTGCGGATGGCGTTCAGCACCGCCAGAACCATAACGCCTACGTCTGCGAAAATGGCAATCCACATATTTGCAATACCGAGCGCGCCCAGTACCAGGCAAATCAGCTTTACGCCGATCGCAAAGTAAATATTTTCGTATACAATCCGCAGGCACTTTCTGGAAATGCGGATTGCTTTCGCGATTTTCAGCGGGTCATCGTCCATCAGAACAACATCCGCCGCCTCGATCGCAGCGTCCGAGCCGAGTGCGCCCATCGCAATACCGATGTCCGCTCTTGAGAGCACCGGCGCATCATTGATACCGTCTCCGACAAACGCCAGAGAGGTTTTCGGCTTCTTTTCCTTCAGAAGCTTTTCTACCATAGAAACCTTGTCACCCGGCAGCAGCTCGCTGTATACCTCGCTGATACCAAGCTCCGCAGCCACCTGGTCCGCCACCTTTTTCGAATCGCCCGTCAGCATGACGGTTTTTGACACGCCCGCCTGCTTCAGCGCCTGGATGGCTTCCTTTGCATGAGGCTTGATGATATCCGAGATTACAATGTGTCCGGCGTATTCCCCGTCAATCGCCAGATGGACAATCGTGCCGACGCTATGACAGTCGTGGTAATTGACACCGATACGCTTCATCAGCTTGCTGTTTCCGGCGGCTACCGTTCTGCCGTCCACCTTTGCAATCACGCCGTTTCCGCTGATTTCCTGCACATCGGATACACGGCTCTGGTCAATATGCTTTCCGTAAGCCTTCTGCAGACTTTTGCTGATTGGATGCGTGGAGCGGCATTCTGCCAGCGCCGCGTATTCCAGCAGCGCGCTCTGCTCCATCGTATTATGATGAATGCCAGCCACCTCAAAGACGCCCTGCGTCATCGTTCCGGTCTTGTCAAACACAACGCAGTCTGTCTTGGAGAGCGTCTCCAGATAATTGGAGCCCTTCACAAGAACACCTGCATTGCTCGCGCCGCCGATTCCGGCAAAGAAACTGAGCGGAATACTGATAACCAGCGCGCACGGACAACTGATAACCAGGAAGGTCAGCGCACGCATAATCCACTCTGTCCACTCCGGGGACAGCCCCAGAAAGAGCATCCGCACAAGCGGCGGCAGAATCGCAAGCGCCACAGCGCTGTAGCACACCGCCGGCGTGTAGTAGCGGGCAAATTTCGTGATAAAGTTTTCCGAGCGCGATTTTCTGGAACTGGAATTTTCCACCAGTTCGAGAATCTTCGAGACAGTGGATTCTCCAAATTCCTTTGTCGTGCGAATCTTAATCAGACCGCTCATATTGATGCAGCCGCTGATGATTTCATCGCCCGCGGATGCCTCGCGCGGAAGGCTTTCACCTGTCAGCGCGCTGGTATTGAGCGTCGTGCTTCCCTCCAGGATAACGCCGTCTATCGGCACCTTTTCTCCCGGCTGTACCACAATGACATCGCCGATTGCGACCTCATCCGGGTCCACCTTTTCCAGACTGCCGTCAGCCTGCTCCACATTGGCGTAATCCGGACGGATATCCATCAGCTCGCTGATATTCCGGCGGCTTTTTCCGACAGCGTAGCTCTGGAACAGCTCGCCGATCTGATAAAACAGCATAACGGCAACGCCTTCCACATACTCTCCCAGTATGATTGCGCCGATCGTAGCCACCGCCATCAGGAAGTTTTCATCGAAAACCTGTTTGTTTTTAATGCCCTTCAGCGCCTTCTTCAGAATATCACCGCCGATGATCAGATACGGTATCATATAAAGCGCCAGCCGCAGATAACCCTCCACCGGAAGCAGACTGAGTATTACCATCAAAAGCGCTGAAACAATAATCCGCAGCAATACCTTTTTCTGTTTTTTGGTCAATGAAATCACGCTCCCATTCTCTATCTATATATCCCGTAAAAACTACGGACTTTCTTCCACTTTTATGCTCATGCGGGTACCGCTCTGTACCCTGGCATCAGAAATAAATCTCGCAGTCGTCCTCTACCTTTTTGCAGTTCTTCAGAACCTCCTGCATAACTGTTTTCGGCTCCTGCCCCTCTTCAAATTCCACAATCATCTTCAGAGTCATGAAATTTACGGTGGCATTCTTTACACCCGCCGTGTTCTTTGCAGCCTCCTCCATCTTGTTTGCGCAGTTTGCACAGTCAACCTCAATCTTGTACGTTTTCTTCATGATACGTTCCATCCCTTCGTTCTTATTTTATCATATGAACATTTATTCATATGTTTGATTTGATTATAGCATGGTTCCGGGAAATGTCAACAAAAAAATAACGTTTTACAGAAAAATCTGCAAAACGTTATTCTGGTTTCCATAACATTTTTATGACAACTCATCTGCTGTGATGAATTTGCCGTCTCTCCAGATGCGCTCCAGATCATAGAACAGCCGGTTTTCTGCGTCAAATACATGCACAATAATATCGCCGTAATCCAGCAGTATCCAGTTTGCGCTCTGGTACCCCTCCACCTGGCGGCTGTGATACCCTGCTTTGCCAAGCGTCTCTTCCACGTTATCTACCAGCGCCTGCACCTGGTTTTTGTTCATGCCGCTCGCGATAACAAAATAATCCGCCAGCACAGACACCTCTGTGATGTCGATAATTTTCACGTCCTCCGCTTTTTTATCCTCCAGCGCGGCAACCGCAAGCTTCACCATCGTTTTCGATTTTGTCAGGTCCATGACCTCCCTCCTTTCTTTCTGTTTAATCCAGTACCTGCTTTTTATAATATTCATACGCTCTCATCGTCATGCTGTCAACATTTTTTGGAGAATTTCTCAGATATGCCAGCGTGTCCGACAGAATCTTAAAAAGCGCAAGGTCGATATCCTTAAAAGCCAGCTTACGCACATCGGCGAGGTCGGGCGCCTTGGTGCGCATCGGCTCGATGTAATCCGCGATAAAAATAATCTTGTCGAGCTGGCTCATCGCCGGTTTCCCAGTCGTATGACACTCTATCGCCTCCAGAATTTCCGTATCTTCGATGCCGTATTTCGTCTGCGCGATATACGCGCCCACCTTCGCATGCAGCAGGAACGGGCTTTTCTGCTCCGCCTCCGTCATCGGAATCCCGTTTTTCTGACAGATTTTCACCTTCTTGGCGTCCGGCATACATTTCGCACAGTCGTGCAGCAGTCCGGCGACCTGCGCCTTTTCAATATCCTCTCCGTAGCGCATGGCGAGCGCCGCCGCCGTGTACATCACGCCCTCCGTATGCTCAAAGCGTCCGGCATCGAGATATTTTTTCAGCGTTTTTTTCATCTTTGGAATATTATACATTGCCATCTGCTCCCTGCTGATAGAGTTTCGTATCATGAATATAACGGAGAACCGCGTCCGGCACATAGTAGCGCGCCGATTTTCCCTCTGCGATCCACTCGCGCAGCATCTGCGAAGATATATCGAGGTTGGGCGTGGAAAGCACCCTTATCTTCGCGCCGTAGAGCTTTTCCAGACGCTCTGCTGTCAGCTCCAGCTCCGTTTCGTTTACGTGGTCGCGGGTAGCCACCACCAGCGTGGCAAGCTGTGCAATACGCTCCGGATTCTTCCAGTTCTCAAAACTGAACAGGGAATCCGCTCCCATGATAAAGTAGTATTCGGTATCCGGATGCTCCGCGCAGAGCCGCTCCAGCGTCTCCCGCGTATAGGTATATCCTTCCTCATGCGCCTCGGCAAGCGAAAGTGTGAAATGCGGATTTCCGGCGATCGCCAGACGCACCATTTCAATGCGCTCCAAAAGTGCGGCTCTTCCGCGCCGGTCCGGCTTATGCGGGGGATTTCCTGACGGCATAAACAATACATTCTCAAGCTGAAACTGTTCGTATGCACGCTCTCCGAGAATCAGATGCCCGACATGAACCGGGTCGAACGTGCCTCCCATGATGCCCACTCTTCGCTTCTCCATATAGTCCTCCTGTTACTTCGGCAGTACGATTTTCTTCTTCTCGTCCTTGCCCTCTTTGTATAAAACAATCTTCTTTCCGATCACCTGCACGACCTGGGAGCGTGTCCGCTCCGCCATCATCTGTGCGATTTCCTTCGGGTCATCCGTGCAGTTCTGAAGAACGCTGACCTTAATCAGCTCCCTGGCATCCAGCGCCTCCTGGATCGCCTTTGTATTTTCCGGCGTAAGGCTGCTCTTTCCGATCTGAAAGATCGGCTCCATTGTCATCGCCAGGCTTTTTAAATATGCTCTCTGCTTACTTGTCATAGCTGCTCCTTATTTGTAATAATCAAAGGCAAGACCGTACATCCGGACGGTATCGCCCTCCTCGATGCCCGCTTCCTCCAGCGCGTCCAGAATGCCGGTATCCTTTAAAAACTTCTGGAAAAAGAGAAAGCCCTTCTCGGATTCCAGATTGGTGTAGCCGAGCATTTTTTCGATGCGCGGTCCCTCCACCAGAAAGGTATGCTCCTCTTCTGTCGATTTTTCCACGGTAAACGGCAGATTCTCATCCAGAAACATCTCCTCCGGGAAAAACTCCTGTCCGAAGGTAATCGTCTCCTGCGGAAGCTCATCCAGAAGCGTGCGCACGTAGTAAAGCAGCTCCTTTAATCCCTGTCCGCTGACGGCGGAAATGGGAAATACCTTTATCCCCTGCGGTTCAAATTCATCCCTCAGACGCTTTACCGGGTCTTCTCCTTCTGTGTAAATGGCATCCACCTTGTTGGCGGCAATCACCTGCGGACGTCCGGCGAGCTCCGCATTGTAGGCGCGCAGCTCATGATTGATTTTATAAACGTCGTCTACAGGGTCGCGTCCTTCCGTGGAGGCGGCGTCGACCAGATGAATCATCACACGCGTCCGCTCGATATGGCGCAGAAATTCGTGTCCGAGCCCCGCACCCTCCGAGGCGCCCTCGATCAGTCCCGGAATATCGGCAATCACGAAGCCCTTTCCCTCCAGGTCGACCACGCCGAGATTGGGGGAGAGCGTCGTAAAATGATAGTTTGCTATCTTCGGTCTGGCGTTCGTCACCCGCGACAGCAGCGTCGATTTTCCGACATTCGGAAACCCTATCAGCCCGACATCCGCGATTACCTTCAGCTCCAGCGTGACCTCCAGCTCCCGCGCCGGTTTGCCCGGCTGCGCGTACTTCGGTACCTGCATGGTCGGCGTGGCGAAATTCATATTGCCAAGTCCGCCTTTGCCGCCCTTTAAAATAACCTGGCGCAGATTGTCCCCGGACATATCGGCAATCACCTTTCCGCTTTCCGCTTCTTTGATTACGGTGCCCTCCGGCACCTTCAGTATGATATCCTTTCCGTTTGCTCCGTGCTGGCGCCGCTTGTTGCCGTTCTCTCCCGGCTCCGCGGAAAATTTTCTCCGGTAACGGTAGTCGCCCAGGGTCGTCATGCCCTTATCTACCTCAAAAATCACGTCGCCGCCCTTGCCGCCGTCGCCGCCGTCCGGACCGCCCGCCGCGACGTACAGCTCCCGGCGGAAGCTTACGTGCCCGTCGCCGCCCTTGCCGGAGCATATGATAATTTTTGCTCTGTCTGCAAACATAGTAACCTCACTCTTCTGATAATCCGGACAGATAAACTTGTCTGTTTTCTTCCGGCGTCCATTCATCCCGCATTTTCCGGCATACGGAGCCTTATCCTTATAGAGAAAAAGGGTTCAAACCATGCGATTTGAACCCCGAACATTATTCTACCGGAAGGACAGAAACCTGTTTCTTGTCGCGTCCCTTTCTCTGGAATCTTACGATGCCGTCAGCCGTTGCATACAGTGTATCATCACCGCCGCGTCCTACATTTAAGCCCGGATGAATCTTTGTTCCGCGCTGTCTGTAAAGAATGTTGCCAGCCTTTACAAACTGTCCGTCTGCTCTTTTCGCGCCTAATCTCTTGGACTCGGAATCTCTGCCGTTCTTGGTAGAGCCGACACCCTTTTTATGAGCGAAAATCTGAAGGTTCATATTTAACATGTCCTACACCTCCTTGAATGTAAGTCTGATATACTCATTACCGTATGTTTCCTGAATATCCTGCAAGCCGGAAATCATCGAATCCAGCAGAAGCGCCGTCTGCCCGGAAATGCTGCCGTTTAAGCTGCAGCGAAGAAGTCCTTCGTCTGAGGAAGCGGTGACACTGTCCCCGGTAAAGCGCTCAATCGAATTGACCGCATTTACTGTGAGCGCAGAAACCGCCGCACAGATAATATCGTAGCCTTCCTCTGCATAACCGGCATGTCCCTCGCAGGTGAAGCCTTTATAATTGCCGGATTCTTTATAAACGGTTATCTTAATCATAAAAATTAACCGTTGATCTTTTCAATCTTAACCTGCGTGTACTGCTGTCTGTGACCGTTTTTCTTGTGGTAACCGGTTTTTCTCTTGTACTTGTAAACGATTACTTTTTTTGCCTTGCCGTTCTTGACAACGCTCGCAGTAACGGTTGCACCTGCTACATCAGCGCCTACCTTCAGTCCGTCGTTGCTGACTGCAAGTACCTGGTCAAATGTAACAGTTTCGCCAGCTTCTACACCAAGCTTCTCTACGTTAATGATATCGCCCTCGGCTACTTTGTACTGTTTACCACCTGTTGCAATAATTGCGTACATATGGCACCTCCTATTATCATTACTCGCTAAATACGGTGGTTATCTGCATAACACTTAAACCTCTTTACGCGGCATACGTTAGTATCTTAGCATATGCCCCGGTATTCGTCAAGCAGTTTTATAAATTCTGTTCTATTTTTAATGAAAATCCTTCA